>NZ_BMHD01000001.1:2400000-3000000 GCF_014640535.1 Cnuibacter physcomitrellae | reverse complement strand
ATCGCCGTCGATCTCAGCGGGATCTCGTTCATCGACTCGACCGGACTGGGAGCGCTCGTCGGGGCGCTGAAGACGGCACGCCAGGCCGGCGGAGACCTCCGGATCGCGGCGCCAACCGCTCAGGTGACCATGGTCCTCGAGCTGTCGAACATGGACCGCGTGTTCCGGACGTACGACTCAGCGGAGGACGCCCTCGTCTTCGGCGCCGCCACCGGCGACGGGGACTGAGGCCAGGCGCCCGAGCCGGGCCCGGAGACGAGCGAGCACCTCGACGAGCGGGAGGCCGTCGTCGCCGCCGAGCCAGCGCTCGAGCGCGGCGTCGAAGAGGGCGGTGGCCACGGCCGCGGTGAGGGCCGCGTCGTCGGCATCCACGCCACCGGCGCGCAGCCCGTCGCGGATGGCGTCGGTGAGCACCGCGGACTTCAGGCGCTCCCGTTCGCGGAGCTGCGGCTCCGACTCCACGATCGCTCGTCGGGCGCGGATGTCGTCCTTCCACCGTTCGAGATCGCCCGTCGCCGCCGACTCGAGCCCGTGCATGGCCAACGCCAGAGGATCGAGCCCCGGGGGTGCGGTCGCCAGCAGCTCGGCGACGACGGCGGGGAGCTCCCGCTCACGCAGGAACAGCACATCCCGCTTGTCGGCGAAGTGCCGGAAGAAGGTGCGCGTGGTCAGTCCGGCGCGCTGGGCGATCTCGGGCACGGTGGCCCCCGCGAACCCCTTCTCGGCGAACAGCTCGATCGCGGCTCGCTCGAGGCGGAGCGCGGCGTTGGGGGCCCAGCGTGGCATGCGGCCAGCCTAGCTGATGGCACGACGTGTCGTCAGTGTTACGCTGATGACACGACGTGCCATTGACCTCGTCGCGGAAGGAGACATCGTGCCCACCAACACCGCAGCGTGGCTGACCGAGCCGCGCGCCGACCTCGTGGTCGGCCCCGCCGACATGCCCGAGCCCGGGCCGGAGGAGCTGCTCGTCCGCGTCCGGGCGATCGCCGTGAACCCGCTCGACGAGGTCAAGCAGTGGACCGGCGACCTCATGTACCGCTGGCTGCCCTATCCGGCGATCCTCGGCGAGGACGTCGCCGGAGAGGTCGTGTCGGTGGGGCCGTCGGTGTCCCGCTTCGCCCCGGGTGACCGGGTGGTGGCGTACGCCGTGGGGATGGAGCGCGATCGACGGCACCGCGCCGAGGGCGGGTTCCAGCACTACGTCGTCGTGCGGGCCGACCTGACCGCGCCGATCCCCGACCGGCTCTCGTTCGAGGAGGTCGTCGTGCTCCCGCTCGCGGTCTCGACGGCCGCGACCGCCCTGTTCCAGTCCGATCACCTCGCCCTGCCCCACCCGACCGGCTCCCCGTCGGCCGTCGGCACCCGGGGCACCGTCGTGGTCTGGGGCGGCTCCACGAGCGTCGGCAGCAACGCGATCCAGCTCGCCGCCGCATCCGGCCACCGCGTCGCGACCACCGCCTCCCCGCGCAACCACGAGCGGATGCGCGCGCTGGGCGCGGACGTCGTCGCCGACTACCGGGACCCCTCCGCGGTGTCGCAGCTGGGCTCCGCCCTCCGCGAGGATCGTGTGGTCGGCATCCTGGCCGTCGGGACGGGGTCGGCTCGGCCGGCGGTCGCGCTCGCCGCGGCGACGGGAGCGAAGCGGGTCGCGCTGGCCAGCCCCGCGGTCTCGTTCGGTGACCTGCCGCGGCGAGGCGGCCCGAGCCTGCGCGCGGCGCGGACGATGCTGCGCCTCGGCACGTCAACGTCTCTCACCCAGCTGCGCGCTCGCCGCCACGGGATCGACGCGCGCTTCGTGTGGGGCAGCACCCTCATGACGAACGAGGTCGGCCGGATGCTCTGGGAGGACTACCTGCCCACGGCGCTCGCCGAGGGCAGGCACGTCTGCGCCCCCGAGGCCGAGGTCGTCGGCGAGGGCCTCGAGTCGATCCAGCCCGCCCTCGACCGCCTGCGCGCGGGCGTCTCCGCCCGCAAGCTCGTCGTCCGCCTCTGAGCCCGCCGCCCGGCCGTGGTGCGGGTTGCGCCCGCTCCGCGGTCTGTCGCCGCCCATACGGCCCCCTCAGCGCAGGATGCGGGCGGAACCCGCACTACGGTCCCGCGCCGCGCGCCCGGGTCAGGCGGCGACGGAGCCGGCGGAGCGGGGGAGGGCGCCGGTGGACTCGCCGGGGATGAGGGTGCACGGGATGGTGTGCACGCCGCCCTCGTACTCGCCCCCCTCGATCGCGTCGGCGAGGTAGCGCGCGGCGACGGCGCCGAGCTCGGTGAGGTTCGGGTCGATCGTGGTGAGCAGGCCGTCGTGCTGGCCGGAGAGGCCGGTGATGTTGTCCATGCCGACGATGGCGACGTCCTCGGGGACGCGGCGACCGGACTCGCGGAGCACGTCCTGCACCGCGGCGGCGATGGTGTCGTTCCCGCAGAACACGGCGTCGAACCGCTCGCCGCTCTCGAGCAGGCGCCGTGCGGCGCGGATGCCCCACTCGCGGGTCCAGTCGCCGCTGAGGGGCTGCCCGAGCACGAGCGGCAGGCCCGCCTCGTCGAGCGCGGCGCGCAGTCCGTCGGCGCGGGCCTTCGCCGACAGGTCGGAGGGCGCCGCCGTGATGTGGGCGATCCTCGTGCGGCCGAGACCGAGGAGGTGCTCACCGGCGAGCCGTCCGGCGAGGAACCCGTCGTGCATGAACGACGGGTCGTGCGCGTCATCCGAGATCCCGTAGGCGTAGACCACCGGCACCGAGAACCCCTCGGAGACGGAGTGCATGTCGGATCCGCTGCCGTCGCCGATGACGAGGAGGCCGTCGACCTTGCGGGCCTTGAGCTTGCGGACGGTCGCGGCGACCACGGTGCGGTCGAGGTGGGAGTCGTAGACGAGGACGGAGAGGTCGCGCTCGCCGAAGGCCGTGGTCGCCCCCGTGAGCACGGGCATGGTGAACGTGCCGGGCGCGTTCTCGGCGAGGATGCCGATGGTGGCGCTGCGACCCTGCGCGAGGAACTGGCCGAGCGCGTTGGGCTGGAAGTCGAGCCGCTCGGCGGCCGCGAGGATGCGCTTGCGGGTCGCATCGGACGCCTTGCCCTGCCCCCGCAGCACCTTCGAGACGGTCGACACCGAGACTCCTGCGACGGCGGCGACGTCGCGCAGGGAAACCGCTTTTCTCTCCATCGTGGACCGATTCTAGGCCCTGGAGAGCGCCCGGGACTACGCTCCCGGTGTCACCGAGATCTCGAAGGCGGCGCTCAGCGTGGCGCCCGGGTCCACCACCAGCGAGCCGAGCTGGTCCGCGGAGGGCCGGAACCGGTCCGAGGACGGCTCGACGCCCACCGCATCGACCCCGCCCCACCAGGGGAACCCGGCGGTGCCGCGCCTCTCCTGCCAGAGGTGGGTGCGCGGGAAGAGCGCGCCGTCCCAGCGCATCTCGATCGTCACGCCGAGCACCGGCGCCGAGATGCGGCACACCCCCTGTCGCCCGTCGAGGTCCGCGAACGACGTCTGCGGCGCATCCACCACGGCGACGGGCTCGCCGTCTCCGAGGCGGACCGTCGCGCCCTCGAGGAGCGGACCGTCGAGGGCGGGATGCTCCAGCCATCCGAACGCGACGGGCTCCGGTCCCTCGTTCCGCACGTCCTGGATCACGCGGACGGTCGAGCCCTCCAGCCTCACACGCCGCTCCAGTCGCAACGGCACGGTGCGGAGCAGGACCGTCGCGTCGCATCCGCCGGGCACGGTCGCGAGGCGCCAGACGCGCCAGGCCGCCTCGCCGTGGAAGGGCTGCTCGATGCCGTCGATGGCGACCGGATCCCCGGCGCGCGGCAGCAGCACGTGCCAGCCGCCTCGATAGCGGCGATGCCATTCGTGGCTGCTGACCGGCATCGACCACGGACCGTCGGGGTCGTCCGACCAGGGTGTGCGCAGCAGCAGCTCGCGCTCGCCCCCGCCGCGAGGGTCCGTCCAGCGCAAGGACGCCATCCGCGCCCCCTCCGCCTCGACCACCGCCGACAGGCGCCCGGCGGCGACCTCGACCCGCTCCATCCGGTCCGTCTCAGGCACCCGCACCCACGCTCGACATCAGGTCACGGATGCGCGCCACCGGCTGCCGGACGAGCGCACCTCCCAGCCCCACGGCGACAGCGCCCGCCGCCAGCCAGTCGGCGGCGTCGTCGGGCCCGATGCCGCCCGTCGGCATGATCGACACCGACGGCAGCACGTCGCGGATCGCCTTGAGGTGCGCCAGCCCGCCGGTCGCGGCGGGGAACAGCTTCGCGACGCCGTCACCGACCTGAGCGGCCTCAGCCACCTCCGCCGGCGTGAACCCGCCGGGGACGAAGGGAACGCCTCCGCCGGCCGCGGTCCGCGCGATCGCACTGACCGCGTCGGGCACCCGGTAGGGCGAGACGAGGAAGCGCGCGCCCGCCTCGAGCGCCTGCTCGGCCTGCTCGATCGTCGTCACGGTCCCGGCGCCGACGAGCACGTCGGCCTCCGCCTCCGACGCGGCGCGGCGCAGCACCTGCTGCCACCCCTCGGCGGTGGTCGTGACCTCGATGGCCCGCACGCCGCCCTCGCGCACCGCGTCGAGCTGCGCCTCGAGGGCCGCGGCGCCGTCGGCACGCAGCACGGCGACGATGCGCGCCCTGCGCAGCGTCTCGACGAAGGCCGTCATCGGACCACCACCTCGACCGGGGCGCCGACGTCGTAGGGCTCGGGAGCGAGATCCCCTCGTGTCAGCGCCTCGCGGACCTCCGCGACCTCCGCCGCGGACGGGAAGCCGTCGTGGTCGCCCGGATCGGCGACCACCCTCGCCGCGGTCCATGCCGCCAGGGGCAGCGCGACCCCGGGGTCGACACCACCGAGCGCCGCGGCGATCCACCCGGCGTTGAACGCGTCGCCGGCGCCGACGGGGAAGGTCGGCAGCGGCACCGGCCAGACCCCGCCGCGCAGCGTGCGTCCGTCCGCGAAGCCCACGAGGGCGCCGCGGCGACCGAGCTTGAGCACCACGGTCCGCGGACCGCGAGCGACCAGCGCCGCGAGCGCGCGCTCGGGATCCGTCTCGCCGGTGAGCAGCTGCGCCTCCTCCTCGTTGCAGAAGAGGGTGTCGACGGAGTCGATCACACTGTCGACGATGTCGCGGATCCCGTCGTCGTCGACGAGCTGAGGCCGGTGGTTGACGTCGAGCGAGACCGGCACCAGCCGATCCGCGGCCGAGCGGATGAGCGCCGTCCAGGCCGCCCGGGGGCCCTCGCCGATGGCCGGCGTGATGCCGGTGACGTGGAGCAGGTCCACCCCCTCCAGCAGGTCGCCCGGCACCTCCTCCGGCGACAGGCGGCTAGACGCGGAACCGGCGCGGTAGTGCTCGCTCCGCATGGCGTGGTCGTCGATCCGCTGCTTGACGATCAGGCCGGTGCGCTCCCCCGTGGCGAGGACGACCCGTGACGCGTCGACGCCCTCACGACGGAGGGTGGCGAGCACGAGCGATCCCAACGCGTCGTCGGCGCTGCGGGAGAACCACCGCACCTCGACCCCCTGGCGCGCCAGACCGACGGCGGTGTTGAGCTCGGCGCCCGCCACGTGCACGGCGGCCACGCGGGGATCGGCGTCGTCGACCGTGAGGGTGGCGAGCGGCTCGCCGAGCGTGAGGACGGTCGTCATGCGCGATACACTCGTTCACATATGTGAATGCGGTTCATGTAGACGAACGATACGAAGGGGTGCGGATGCTGTCAAGCGGCACGGCAGGGAAGGTCGCCGCGGCGCACCCGCGTCTGGCGCGCCACGGCTCCCCGGCGTCAGCGCCCTCGACGCCCGAGGAGCGTGTCGATCTCGCGCGCCCCATCGGCCAGCGCCGCCACGATCTCGGCTCGATGACCGGCGTCGAGGCGCGCATCGGGCAGCGAGCAGCTCACCGCGTTGAGCGATCCGTCGCCCGCGAGGGCCACCGCGAAGCAGGTGATCCCCAGGCTGTTCTCCCCGCGATCGACGGCGTAGCCGTCGGTCCGGATGCGGTCGAGCTCCTCGTCGAGGCGAGCCCGGTCGACGATGGTCTCGGGCGTGAGAGCGACGAGGGGGCCCCGGCCGAGGAGCGCGTCGAGCCGGGCGGGCTCCGTCCTGGCCAGCAGCACCTTCCCCAGGGCTGTGGCGTGCGCGGGCAGCCGACGCCCCACGGCCGAGTACATGCGCAGCGGATGCACCGACTCGCGCTTGGCGAGGTACACGACGTCCGCCCCGTCCAGGCGCCCGAGGTGCACCGTCTCGCCCGTGCGATCGGCGATGCGGTCGAGCGCCGACCCGGACAGCGCGACGACGTCGTCGGTCTCGATGTACGACGTGCCCGCCAGCAGGGAGCGGATGCCCAGGCCGTACCGGGTTCCGCTCGCGTCGGTCTGCAGCCAGCCGCGATCGGCCATCGTGTGCATGAGGCCGTGCAGGCTCGATCGGGGGATGCCGAGCTCTCGGGCGATCTCGGCGATCGAGCGGCGCTCGTCGTCGGACGCCAGGAGCTCGAGGATCTCGAGCGTGCGCAGCGACGACTTCACCCCGCCGCGCGTCGCGGTCCTCTCGCCCTCGGCCACTGCTCTCCCGGTTCCCTCGATTCTCGGATCCCCACACTAACGCCCTCCCGAAAGGACCCCGCATGACCTCCTGGACCGTGGCCCCCGACCACCGGAGCCTCCTCGCCGACGGTCGGCGCCGATTCCTGCTGGCCGACACCGTGTGGGCGGCGTTCACGTCCCCGACCGACGCGGAGTGGCTCGATCACCTCGAGCTGCGCCGCCGGCAGGGCTTCAACGCGCTGCTCATCAGCGTGCTCCCGATCGTCCACGACAGGTCCGAGGCCGAGCGGACGCCCTTCGCCGTCTCCCCCGCGGGCGTCGACTTCGACGGCGGAGACCCCGACTACTGGTCGCACGCCGTCTGGGTGCTCGAGCAGGCGCAGGCGCGGGGCTTCACCCCCGTCCTCGTGCTGCTGTGGAACAACTTCGTGCCGGGCACCTGGGGCAGCCGTCTCACCCCGGACCACGTCCTCACCGAGGAGCAGACCGTGGACTACGTGCGGCACGCGGTGCGGACCTTCGCCCCCTTCTCCCCCGTCTTCGCCATCTCGGGCGACGACGACCTGAACGATGACACGGCCCTCGAGAGGTACTCGCTGGCGGCGAGCGTCGTGCGCGAGGAGGCTCCGGACGCGCTCATCACCTGGCACGACACCCCGACGGCGAGGATGCCCGCCTCGATCGCCGACGGCGCCCTCATCGACGTGCACGGCCTGCAGTCCGGCCACAACGAGGCGTGGGATACCCTGCCCGCCGACCTCACCCGTTACTACCGCGGGCTAGGCGTCGAGCGGCCGATCGTCAACCTCGAGCCCTGCTACGAGGGCCTCGGCCGCTTCGCCGGACGCGAGCGCCACCGTCGCGACGACGTGCGCCGAGCCAGCTGGACCGGCGTCGTCGCCGGCGCGAGCGCGGGGCTCGGCTACGGCGCCCACGGCGTGTGGTCGTGGCACCGCCGCGGCGCCGCCTTCACCGCGGAGGACGTGCACGGCACCCCGTTCCCGTTCTCCGTCGCCGCCGGCTTCGAGGGGGCGCTCGACGCGGCCTTCGTGCGCCGTGTGGTCGAGGAGGAGGACCTCTTCGGTCTCGTCGAAGATCCCGACCTGCTCGTCGCGGAGCCGTCGGGGGCGGTCGCCGGCCGGGTCGGAGACGCCGTCGTCGTCTACGCGCCCGAGCCCTTCGCACTCACCCTCCGCGTGGACGCGGCGGTCACGGTCACCGCGTACGATCTCGACCACGGGCGGCGCGACGCCGTGCGCACCACCCCGGTCGAGGGCGGCCTGCGGATCGAGCAGCCCGAGTTCCTGGGCGACGCGCTCTACATCGTGCGGCCGGCCGGATGACCGGACCTCGACGGGCAGAGGAGAGCACACGATGACCGACGGCGGGGCGTTCTGGGTCGGCGGATACACCCCCGAGATGGGCGGATCGAGCTCGGGGATCTCGCGGTGGCGTGCCGACGGCGACACGTTCGTCGCGGCCGGCCCGGCGCATCCGACCCCCTCGCCGAGCTTCCTGGCGCGCCATCCGCGACTGTCGGTGCTCTACTCGGCCGACGAGTCGGCGGGGACGGTGAGCGCCTTCCGCATCACGGCGGCCGGCGGCGAGCTCTCCCCGCTGGGCAGCCGCCCGGCCGGACCGGCCGTGTGCCACGTCGCGGTCTCCCCGTCGGGGGACCACCTCGCGGCGACCTGCTGGGGCGACGGGACGGTCGCGCTGTACCCGATCGATCCCGAGGGGGCCCTCGGCGAGCCCGTGCTCACGACCCCCGCGGAGGATCCGCACCCCGCCCTGCGGGCGACCACCCCGCCACCGGCCGGTCTCGAGGCGAGCAGCCGCGCGCACATGTCCCTCTGGCTCGGACCCGAGGAGGTGGTCACGACCGACCTCGGCTACGACCTGCTCCGGGTCTTCAGCGTCCGCGACGGACGTCTGCACCCCACCTCCACGGTAGAGCTGCCCTTCGGATGCGGTCCCCGTCACCTGGTCGCGCTGTCCGACGACCTCCTCGTGGTCTGCACGGAGTACTCCTGCGAGGCCCTCTCGGTGGTGCGCGACGGGGCGGGACGCCGTCTCGCCGCCCGGCTGCCGCTGACCCCCGACAGCCCACAGCCCGGCGAGACCGCCGCGCACATCGAGGCGTCACCGGGCGGACTGCTCCACGTGGGTCTGCGCGGGAGCGACCGGATCGCGGTCCTCCGCTGCGACGAGGCCGGAGCCCTCGCGGGCATCGGCGCGTTCGCGTCGGGCGGGTCCCTCCCGCGGCACCACGCCGTCGAGGGACGGGTGCTCCGCGTCGCCCACCAGGGATCCGACGAGATCACGACGCACCGGGTCGACGACGGCGGGCTGTCGACCGGTGTCGTCGACCGGGCCGCGGTGGGCAGTCCGACCGTGATCCTCGCGAGCTGAGCCCCGTGCCCGCGACGAGGACCCGGTCCGTCATGGTCGGGTTCATGATCGGCGCCTTCGCGCTCGGCACCTCCGAGAGCGTCGTGGCCGGCATCCTGCCCCAGATCTCCGCCGGGACCGGCGTCGCGGTCGCCGGCGTCGGATCGCTGGTGCTCGCCTACGCGGCGACGGTGACGGTGCTGGGGCCGCTCGTGACCGTGGCGCTGTCGCGGTGGAGCACCCGGCGCACCCTCCTCGCGCTGCTCGTCTGGTACGCCGCCGCCAACGTCCTCGCCGCGAGCGCCCCGACGTTCGAGGTGCTCTTCGTCGCGCGCGTGCTCGCGGGGCTCGCCCACACGACGATCCTCGTGAGGTTCTCGCTCACCGCCATCCACCTCGCACGCCCGGGACGGGAGGCCAGCTCGATGGGCATGGTGCTCGTCGGGCTCACCGCGGCGTCGGTGCTGGGGGTCCCCGCGGGGATCGTGCTCACCGACCTCGCGAGCTGGCGGGCGCCGTTCCTGCTCATCGCCGCGCTCGCGCTCCTCGCCCTGGTCGTCGTGATGCTGCGGCTGCCGGCGCTGCCGGCCCCTGCGCGCTCGCGGCTCCGGGGTGAGCTCGGGTGGATGAGGCGTCCGGGCGTGCTGGTCGGCATCGGGATGAGCGTGCTCTGCGCGGGAGCGTCGATGCTCGTGATGACGTACGTGGCGCCGCTCCTGACCGGGTTCAGCGGGCTCGATCCGGCTCTGCTCCCCGCGGTGCTCCTCCTCTACGGAGTGGGCGGCGTCGTGGGCAACCTGCTCGGCGCGCGCCTGGCCGACCGCGACCTCGCCCGGGCGCTGACCTGGAGCTCGGCGGCCCTCGCCGTCACCCTCGCCGCCCTCTGGTCGGTGGCCGCCCTGCCGTGGGCCGCCGTCGCCGTGCTGGCGGCGGGGGTGGCGTACTTCGCCACGATCACGCCCATCTCCGCGCTCGTCGCGAGGGAGTCGGCGGGGCCGGCCTCCGACGTCGCCCTCGCGGTGAACAGCTCCGCGTTCAACCTCGGCATCGCCGGCGCCGCCGGAGCGGGCGGCCTCATCCTGGGCGCGGGCGCCCCCGCCTCGGCCCTTCCGGCCGCCGCCCTCCTCCCCGCCCTCGCCGCGCTCGCGCTCGTCCTGGCCTACCGCCGCCTCTCCTCTCCCGAGCGCTCACTCCCCGCCGCCTCCCCGGCGATCAAGGACTGACCGCCGCCGCGACCGTCGAGTGCTCACTTCCTGCTGCACCCACTCCCCCATCGCGCAGGAAGTGAGCACTCGACGGGGAAGAGAGTGATCCTTCCCGCGCGCGATTTGCGGAGAGCGTTATTCCACTGCTATTGATAATGATTATCAACTAGCGGCCGGAGAGGGGTTGCATGGCCAGCCCGTCCGAGGTCTCAGCGGTGTCGATCGCCCGTGGATTCCGCGCCCGGCGACGCCGCGTCGCACTCTCCCTGGTGCTGCTCGCCTGCATCCTCGTCGCCGTGGCCACCGCGGCCGCCTGCATCGGCCCCGTCCCGATCGCACCGGCCGACGTCGTCAGGGTGATCGTCGCCGAGCTCAGCGGCGACGACCCCGGTGGGCCCGCCCAGACCATCGTCTGGAACACGCGCCTCCCCCGCATCCTGATGGCGATCGTCGCCGGCGCCATGCTCGCCGCCGCGGGCGCGGTGTTCCAGGCGCTCGCGCGGAACGGCCTGGCCGACCCGTACCTGCTCGGGATCAACTCGGGCGCGTCGACGGGCGCCGCCGTCGTGGTCCTCGTCGTCGGCAGCGGCAGCGCCCTGCTCTTCTCGGGGGGTGCGCTCGTCGGCGCCGTCGCGGCGATCCTCCTCGTGCTCCTGCTCTCGAGCACGGCCGGGACGCGCGGACCGTTCCGCATCGTGCTCGCCGGACTCGCCGTCGGCTACGCGCTCAACGCCGTGACCAGCTTCCTGATCTTCTGGTCCGATTCGCCGGAGGCCGCTCGGTCGGTGCTGTTCTGGCTCCTGGGCTCGCTCGCGTCGGTCCAGCCGATCGCCCTCCTCGCGGCCGGGGCGATCACGGTCCTCGCGCTCGTCGCACTCACGAGCGCCGGCCCGCTCCTGGACGCTCTCGCCTCGGGTGACGACTCGGCCCGGTCGGTGGGCATCGACCCCGAGCGGATGCGCCTGCTGCTGATGGCCGCCACGAGCGCCGCCGTCGGGGTCGTCGTCGCCGGGGTCGGGGGGATCGGGTTCCTCGGCCTCGTCGTCCCTCACCTCGCGCGGCAGCTCGTCGGCTCGCGCCACCGGGCGATCCTCCCCGCGTCGGCTCTGCTCGGCGCGCTGCTCCTGGTCTGCGCCGACACCGTGGCGCGCACCGCCCTGGCCCCGCAGGAGATCCCCGTCGGGGTGATCACCGGCGTGATCGGCGCCCCCGTCCTGCTGCTGCTCCTGCGCGGCGGTCACGGTCACCGCTCCGGCCCCGCCCCTGCCGGCCGCCCGCATCCGAAGACCCTGTCCCTCCCGAGAGAAAGCACACCATGACCGCCCAGACCCTCCGACGGCGATCGCGCCGCCACCCCTCCGCGCCGACGGCCGGCATCGCCGTCCTCCTCGCGGCCGCGACCGCGGCCGTCCTCAGCGGATGCGGGACCACCCCCGGCTCGGATTCCGCTGGCGCCGCCACCCCTGACCAGGGCTTCCCGGTGACCATCAGCAACTGCGGGACCGAGCTCACGCTCGACCACCGGTCCGAGCGGATCGTCCTCGTCAACGACGACTCCCTCGCGAACCTCGAGGCGCTGGGGGCCGTCGACCGCGTCGTCGGGATCACCGCGCAACCCGCCCCCGGTCTCTACGAGCAGTCCACGTACGACGCCCTCGCTCGCCTGGAGACGATGTCCACGGAGAAGAACTCCACGGGCGGATCGATCGTGTCCCAGGAGAGCATCCTCGGAGCCGAGCCCGACCTCGTCATCTCACCCGAGAACGCCGTCGACAGGGCCGCCCTCGCCGCAGCCGGTGTCGCTGTGTACACCCCGACCGCCTACTGCTCGGATCCCCCGTCGACGAGCGGCCCGGCCACCTTCGACCGGGTCTGGTCGGAGCTGCGCGACTACGGCGCCATCCTGGGCGAGGCGGAGCGCTCCGACGAGCTCGTCGGCGAGTTGACGGAGACGGTCTCCGCCCCTGCGGCGTCCGCGGGGACCGCGGCGGCCGTCTACGTCTCGTCCGGCGGCACGGTGCTCTCCCCCTACGGCGCACAGAGCATGGTCACCCCGGTGTTCGAGGCGGCCGGCCTGACGAACGTCTACGCCGATGTCGACCAGCGGGTGTTCGACGTCAACGTCGAGGACCTCGTGTCGCGTGATCCCGAGACGGTGGTCGTCCTCTACTCGAGCGGCGACGGCCCGTCCGCCGTCGACTCGTTCACCTCGGCTCCGGGGACGCAGTCCCTCTCCGCGGTCCGGAACGGCAGGGTCGTCGCGCTGCCCTTCCCCTACACCGACCCGCCCTCGGTGCTCAGCGTCCGCGGCCCGGCCCAGCTCAAGGGTCTCCTCACCGGCCTCCGATGACCGGTCGCCGGTGATCACCGCACGAGCACTCCGCGTCCGGGCGGGAGATCGGACGCTCCTCGGCGGAGAGTCGTCGTCCTCCTCCGCCGGCGTCGACCTCGATGTCCCGACGGGCGCCGTCGTCGGCATCGTCGGCCCCAACGGCAGCGGGAAGAGCACGCTGCTGAGGACCCTCATCCGCGCCGTACCGCTCGCCTCGGGGGAGGTCCGGGTGGATGGGGAGGACGTGAGCCGTCTCCGGCGCCGCGACATCGCTCGCCGCGTGGCGTTCGTCGGTCAGCACTCGGACGCCACGGACCCGACCGTCACCGTGGCCGACGAGGTCGCGCTCGGGCTGGTGCAGCGCGGACCCCTCGGTCGCGACGCGGCCGATCGCGCCGTGGCCGACGCGCTGATCGCGATGGGCGTGGGCGAGCACGCTCGCTCGCCGCTCGTCACGCTCTCGGGCGGCGAGCGGCAGCGCGTGGCGCTCGCCCGCGCCGCGGCCCAGCGGGCGCCCCACGCGCTCCTGGACGAGCCGACCAACCATCTCGACATCCGCCATCGTCTCGACACCCTCGCGATGCTGCGGAGGATCGCCCCCACCGTCGTCGTCGTGCTCCACGACCTGGAGCTCGCCGCACGGTTCTGCGATCACATCGTGCTGCTCGACGCGGGCGCCGTGGTCGCGTCCGGGCCGCCGGACTCCGTGCTCACCCCGGCGGTGCTCGACCCGGTCTACGGGGTCCGCACGACGGTGCACCGGGAGGGCGACACCTTCCTCTTCGGCTTCGACCGCGCCGAGGCCCACCTCTCCCCGACATCCACCCCTCCCTTCGAAAGGACCTCACCGTGACCGACACGACCCTCGATCCCTCCACCCTCGCCCGCGAGCTCTCGAAGCGCTGGGACGCGCAGCAGACCGGGTACATCCGACACCGCGCCGAGCGCTTCGCCACCATCGCCCGGGTGGTCGAGGCGGTGACGGAGGACGTCGAGCGGCCCCGTGTCCTCGACCTCGCCGGCGGCACGGGTTCGCTCGGCCACGCGGTGCTGGCGGCGGTCCCCCGGGCCTCGCTCGTGGTGGCCGACAAGGATCCGGCCCTGCTGGCGATCGCCTCGGACATCGCTACGGCGGATCCCCGTATCGACGTCGCCGACGTCGACCTCGGACGTCCCGGCTGGGACGAGCACCCGCTCCTGGCCGGAGAGCGCTTCGACGCCATCGTCAGCTCCACCGCCCTGCACTGGCTGCAGCCCGCCCAGCTGGTCGACGTGTACTGGCGGACAGCCGACCTGCTCGCGCCCGGCGGGATCCTGCTCAACGGCGACCACCTGTCCTACGACGAGCACCTCGAGCCGACCCTCCGGCGTGTGGCCGCGGCCGACGACGAGCGGATGCAGACGGAGACCTTCTCCGGGAGCGCCGACACCTGGGATGAGTGGTGGGCCGCCGTCGCCGCCGAGCCGCGCTACAGCCGCCAGGTGGCCCGACGCGAGGAGGTGTGGGGCGACGACATCCGCATCGCCCCGCCGAAGGTGTCGCTGGAGTTCCACCTCTCGACCCTCCGCAGCGCGGGGTTCACCGAGACCGGCACCGTCTGGCGATACCTCGACGACCACGTGCTCTACGGGATCCGCTGACCCCCACCGGCGTCGTGGCTCAGCGCAGGGCCACGGCGCTCCGGTGGAGCGCGGACCTCAACCGGTCGAGCCGCTCGTCGGGCTCGCGGGAGCCGCTGCTCGACGCCAGGAGCACGAGGTCGGCGAAGCTCCCCATCCCGCCGTAGAGCGCGAGCGCGTCGGACGCCACCTCCCGGACACGGTCGGGGCCGTCCGCCTCCTCGGCGCGGTCGGCCAGGCGCTCGAACGTCGCCGCCCAGTCCGCGCGCCCGTTCTCCGCGAGGTGCTGCGACAGCACCCGGCACGTCTCCGCGAACTCCTGCGCCGTCTCCACACGAGAAGGGTAGTCCCGCGCGCGTTCGGGACGTCTTCGTCCAGGGCGGGTACCCCTTCGACTACGTCCTGGCCACCGGCGAGGCGAGGTGAGGGAAGGGGACGCGGTCGCTCCTCAGAGGGCCGTCATGCCGCCGTCGATGAAGTAGGTGCTGCCCGTGGTGAAGGCGGCCTCATCGGACGCGAGGTAGACCATCATGCTCGCGACGTCGTCGGGCGTGCCTGCCCGGCCGAGGGGCACGCGCGAGACGATCTGCGCGCGCGACTCGGCGTCGTCGGCGAGGGTCGACACCAACGGCGTCGAGGTGAACCCGGGCACGACGCTGTTCACGCGGATGCCGGCCGAGGCGTAGTCGGCCGCGACCGTGCGCATCAGCCCGAAGCCGCCGGCCTTGGTCGTCGAGTACGCCGTGTAGCCGGCGCCCTCCCCGGTCAGCCCGGTCGGACTGCCGGTGATGAGGATGGCGCCGCCCGTCGTCAGCATGCTCCTCACCGCGTGCTTGACCGTGAGGAACGTCCCGGTGAGGTTGATGTCGACCGTGCGCTGCCAGACGGCGAGGTCCAGCGAGTCGATCGGGGAGTCCTGGCCGAACAGCTGCACTCCCGCGTTGGCGACGACGACGTCGAGACGGCCGGTCTGCTCCAGCAGCGAGGAGTAGGCGGCCGCCACCGACCCCTCGTCGGTGATGTCGGCGATCACCGCACGGGCGTCCGACCCGAGGGCCTCGCGGAGACGGTCGCCGTCGCGATCGAGCCCGAAGACGGTCGCACCCTCGCGGGCGAAGCGGAGGGCCGTCGCCAGCCCGATGCCGGAGGCCGCTCCCGTGACCAGGGCGACCTTGCCGTCGAGACGGCCGCTCACGGCTCGATCTCCGCACCGTCGCCGTAGAAGCGCTGCGATCCGTCGAGATGCCGCCTCATGGCCAGGCGCGCCGCCTCGGGGTCGCGGGCCCGCACGGCATCGAGGACGGCGGCGTGCTCCTTGAGCGCGACCGGCAGCCGCCCCTCGAGCGCGAGGCTGGTGGAGCGGATCGCCTTCATGGTCGCGTTGATCGACTCGATGAGGGTGAGGAACAGGGCGTTGTGCGTCGAGCGCGCGAGCAATCGGTGGAACTCGGCGTCGTGCGCGGCCGCCGCCTGGGGGTCGCGGGCCGTCGCCATCCGCTCGTGCTCCGCGGCGATGGCCTCGAGGTCCTCCTCCGTGGCGCGCTCGCATGCCAGCTCGACCAGCCGGGTCTCGAGGGTCTCGCGCACCTCGGCGATGTGCTCGGGGCGGAGGAGCTCCTGCGACTGCGCACCCCGGAGGTAGAGCTCGAGCGCCTCGGTGACCCGCGTGGACGACACGGTCGCGATCTGGGTGCCCCTGCCCTCGGAGACCTCGAGCACACCCTTCGCGTAGAGCGATCGGATCGCCTCGCGGATGACCGTGCGGGAGACGCCGAAGCGGTCACTCATCTCGCGTTCGCTCGGCAGGCGCTCCCCCGGACGGAAGCGTCCCGAGGCGATGGCCTCGAGCAGCTCCTCGGAGACCCGCGTCGACAACGACGGCTGGCGCGTCAGTGGTCCGAAGTCGCCCATGACCCTCTCTCTCCTCGAGCCCATCTTCGTCGATGAGTCGCGCCGATCGTAACATGGTCTTTGGTATACCAAGCACAACGCTACTTGTGGATGCGCTTCTCGGCTTGCAATCGCGCGGAACATATCGTTATGGTGTCGGGGACCAGCGGCACAGTGGTTTGCCGCATTCCGAGTCAAGGAGGCCTCGTGACACGATTCCGCGCACTCACCGCGGGGGCAGCAGCCCTCGCCGTGCTCACCGCACTGACCGCCTGCGGCACCACCGGCGGCACCGGCGGGAGCACCGCCGCCGCCGACCAGGACATCAGCGTCGACGTCAGCACCGACCTGAGCGGCAAGCGCATCTGCTTCGGCTTCTCGGGAAGCGAGACCGAGTTCTGGGCGGCGGGCATCAAGTCGATCAGCGACTCGCTCTCGGCGGCCAACGCCACCGTCATCGAGCACAACTCGAACGAGGACCCCAACCGCCAGCTCGAGCAGGTGCGGGACTGCATCACCCAGGGCGTCGACGGCATCATCGTCATCCCCGAGGACGGATCGAGCGCGAACACGATCATCAAGGAGGCGAACGACGCCGACATCCCGATCGGCATCTTCAACCGCCCGCCCGCCACCGAGGACGGCGCCGCCATCATCTCGGTCGCCGACAACCGCGACGTCGCCGCCCAGACCGTGCAGTACCTCGCGGACGAGGCGACCAAGCTCGGCCGCCCGGTGCAGCCGCTCATCATGGTCGGCAACCTCAGCGACCAGAACGCGGTGGAGCGCCGGAACGGCTTCTACGAGATCGTCGACGCCAACCCCGACCTGTTCCTCACCCCGATCGAGGTGCAGACCAACTGGGATGCGGCGACCGGCCAGGCGAACCTCCAGGCGGCCATGCAGGCCAACCCGAACGTCGACGTCCTCTTCACCTCGAGCGACTTCCTGTTCCCGCAGATCCAGGCCGTGCTCGAGCCGCTCGGCAAGTGGAAGGCGGTCGGCGAGGAGGGGCACGTCATCATGGGCGGCCTCGACGGCGACAACCGCGCCTGCGGTCTGATCGAGACCGGGTACGTCGACGCGACCGGCGTGCAGGACCTCTTCTCCGAGGCCTCCGCGCTGCTCGACGCTCTCGGCACGGCGATCCAGGACGGCGACAGCAAGCCCGACCAGACCATCGTCGACCCCGGCTTCGCGCTCACCGCCGCGAACTTCGGCGACCGCTCCGAGGACATGTGGGGCTGCGTCATCACCCCGCCCGCCAGCTGATCCACCCGCACCCACCAGGAAGGAGCGCCCCGCTCGTGTCGACCACCACACCCGCCGCCACGGCCTCGACGACCCCGCCGTCGACCGATCCGGCACCGCCGTCACGGCGCCGGGCGCTCCTTCGCCGGCTCTTCGCCGGGGAGGGCTTCGTCGCCCTCCTCATCGTCGTCTACGTGATCGCCCTGTCGCCGTTCGCGCAGGGGATGCTCTCCGAGCGCAACCTGCTCAACGTCCTGTCGAACTTCTGGCCGCTCGCGATCATCGTGATCGGGCAGACGTTCGTGCTCGTCCTCGCGGGCATCGATCTGGCTCAGACCGCGATCATCAACCTCACCAACACGGTGGGCGCGCTGCTCGTGGCGAGGATGCTCGAGCCGACGCTGTTCCAGGGCTCCGTGCTCTGGAACAGCGTCATCGGCCCGGAGGGCGGGCCCCTCGGGGGCGGCTGGCCCGGGATCGTGCTCGCGGTGCTCATCGTGGTCGCCATCGGAGCCC
This sequence comes from Cnuibacter physcomitrellae, assembly GCF_014640535.1. Classification (NCBI taxonomy): domain Bacteria; kingdom Bacillati; phylum Actinomycetota; class Actinomycetes; order Micrococcales; family Microbacteriaceae; genus Cnuibacter; species Cnuibacter physcomitrellae. The sequence continues at coordinate 2,982,255 of NZ_BMHD01000001.1, read as the reverse complement.
TGCTCGGCAGTCTGAACGGTCTGGCCATCGCTCGGCTGAAGATGCCGCCGTTCATGGTGACGCTCGGGACGATGCTGCTCTTCAGCGCCGTGGCCGTCTGGCTCACCCGCAGCGAGAACGTCACGGGCCTGCCCGAGGAGTACATCGCGATCGGCCAGGCCCAGGTGTGGGGCGCCCTCACGGTGCCGGCGATCATCGCCGTGGTCCTCGGACTCGCGGCCCACTACATCCTCAGCCGCACGCCGTTCGGCGGGTGGCTCTACGCCGCCGGCACCAGCCGGCAGGCGGCCATCATCTCGGGCGTGCCGTACAAGCGCGTGGTCGTCACGGCGTACGCGCTCTCGGGCGTGTTCGCCACGGTCGGCGGACTGCTGTACTCCGCGCGCCTGGAAGCCGGGCGTCCGACGCTCGCCGACGACCTCCTGCTCGACGTGATCGGCGCCGCCGTCATCGGCGGGGTGTCGCTCTTCGGCGGCAAGGGCTCGGTGGTCGGAGCGGCGCTCGGAGCGCTGTTCTTCGTCGTGCTGTCCAACAGCCTGAACCTCCTGAACCTGCCGTTCACCCTCGTCTTCATCGTGAAGGGACTGGTCATCGTGGCCGCAGCTCTGCTCGACGTCGTCCGCACCCGCATCCTGGGAGCGACGCGATGACGGCGGGCGGCACGGCTCCGCGGCTCGCGATCTCCGGGGTGTCGCACAGCTTCTTCGGCGTGCCCGTCAACAAGGACATCTCGCTCGAGATCGCGCCGGGCGAGGTGCTGGGCCTCGTGGGCGAGAACGGAGCCGGCAAGAGCACGCTCATGAACATCGTCGGCGGGGTCCTGCGTCCCGACGCGGGAGAGCTGCGGGTCGACGGCGAGCGCTACGAGCCGCACAGCCCGGCCGAGGCGAGGCGGTTCGGCATCGCTCACGTGCATCAGGAGCTCAACCTGTTCGCGCCGCTCTCGGTCGCCGACAACATGTTCCTCACGGGGTACCCGCGCAGGTTCGGCGTGTTCACCGACAAGCGGGCGGCGCGGGCGCGCGCCGCAGAGGCCCTCGGTCTCATGGACCTCCCGTTCTCGCCGTCCACCCTCGTCGAGGACCTCAGCCCCGGCCAGCGGCAGATGCTCGAGATCTCCAAGGCCGCGGTCGGTTCGCCCAAGCTCGTGATCCTCGACGAACCCACCACGTCGCTCACCTCGCGCGAGACGGCTCGCCTGTTCGAGCTGATCGGCACCCTCACCGCGGCGGGCACCTCGGTCATCTACGTCTCGCACATCCTCGAGGACATCAAGCGCCTGTCGGACCGCATCGCGATCATGCGCGACGGAGCCCTCGTGGACGTGCAGCCCGAGGAGGACCTGACGGTCGGCGACGTCATCACCCTGATGGTCGGCCGCACCCTCGACGACCGCTTCCCCGCCCGGTCCGGCGGGCCGACCGAGACGCCCGTCCTGGAGGTCCGCGACCTGTCGGCCAAGGGCGTGGTCGACGGCATCGACCTGACCGCTCACGCGGGCGAGGTCGTCGGCCTCTTCGGCCTGATGGGCGCCGGCCGCACCGAGCTCGCCCGGATGGTCTACGGGCTCGACCCCGCCGACCGCGGGTCGGTGACGGTCGACGGGGAGGACCTCTCACGTCACTCCACCAAGGGCCGGATCGCCCGCGGCCTGGCGTTCGTCACCGAGGACCGGCGCGGCGAGGGCCTGCTGATGGACTTCCCGGTGCTCACCAACGCCGCCCTGCCCTCGCTCAAGCGGTGGGCGGGGAACGTCCTCGGCCCGATCAAGCGCCGGGTGGCCGCCCGGGACGTGGCGGAGGTCACGTCGAGCCTGCGACTGAAGTCCGCGGACCTCGACCGGTCTCCGGTGCGCTCGCTGTCGGGCGGCAACCAGCAGAAGGTGGTGATCGCCAAGTGGCTGCTCACGAAGCCCCGCGTCTTCATGCTCGACGAGCCCACGCGAGGGGTCGACGTCGGAGCACAGTACGAGGTCTACCGCACCACCCTCGAGCTGGCGGATGCCGGCACCGCGGTCCTCGTCATCTCGTCCGAGCTCCCCGAGCTGATCGGCATCTGCGACCGCATCCTCGTCATGCGGATGGGGCGGCTGGTCGGCTCGTTCGATCGCGGCGCGTTCGACGCCCGCCGCATCCTGGGCGCCGCGTTCGGGGAGAGCGCCGCCGAGGTCCCGCCACCCGCTGATCCATCAACCGACACCGCGTCCGCCGACGCGCTGCCCGACCAGGAGACCGCCCGATGAGCCAGAGACTCCGCCAGCTCGCGCTGGGGAACGTGCCGATCATCCTGCTCGTCGTGGTGTTCATCGTGTTCTCGCTGCTCGACCCGCGCTTCTTCGACCTGCAGACGCTCGCCAACGTCGCTCGAAGCACCGCCTACATCGGGATCGTCGCGGTCGGCATGACGCTCGTGCTGATGACCGCCGGCATCGACCTCTCGGTGGGATCGATGCTGTACCTGACGGCGGTCGTCGTCGGCCAGGTGATCAACGCGGCCGCCCTCCCGGTGTTCGTCGTGCCGCTCCTGGCGATCGGCGTCGGCGTCGTCCTCGGGGCGATCAACGGGTTCGCCATCTCCTTCCTCCGGCTCGTGCCGTTCATCGTCACCCTCGCGATGCTCACCGTGTTCCGGGGCGCGGGGCTCGGCCTCTCCGACTCCCGTGAGGTCAACTACCCCGACGTGATCACGCAGCTCGGATCGCAGCCGATCCTCGGGATCCCGCTCCCCGTGTGGGTGTTCGCGCTCGTCGTGCTCCTCGCGCACCTCCTGGTGACGCGCACGCCGTTCGGGCGCCAGCTCCTGGCCACGGGCGAGGATCGCGCGGCCGCGGAACGCGCGGGCATCCCGGTGCGACGCATCCTCTTCACCGTCTACGTGATCTCGGGAGCCCTGGCGGGCCTCGCGAGCTTCGTCGCCATGACGCAGCTGCGGACGGCCGCCCCCGGCTTCGGCAGCGGCGACGAGTTCGACGCGATCGCCGCCGCGGTCCTCGGCGGGACGAGCCTCTTCGGCGGACGCGGATCGGTGTTCCCGGGCACGGTCGTGGGCGCCCTCCTCATCCAGCTCATCCAGACGGGCCTGCAGTTCCTCCAGGTGGACCTGTACGTCACGCCCATGATCCAGGCCTGCATCATCCTGCTCGCGGTCTTCATCGACGCCCTCCGCACCGGCCGGCTGGAGAAGCTCACGCGACGTGTGGTCATGTCCGAGCGGACGGAGGTCTAGAGGTGCCGCAGCCGCCCAGCGAGGGACTCGTGGTCGCGTACTACGGCGACGACTTCACCGGGTCGACGGACGTGATGGAGACGCTGGAGGACGCCGGGATCCCCACGCTCCTCTTCCTCGAGCCGCCGACCCGCGAGGAGGTCGCCTCGCATCCGGAGGTGCGGGCGGTGGGCGTCGCGGGGGTCAGCCGAACGCTCTCGCCCGCGGAGATGGACGACGAGCTGCCCCCGGTGTTCTCCGCCCTCGCCGCGCTCGGAGCGCCGCTGCTGCACTACAAGATCTGCTCCACGTTCGACTCGTCGCCCGAGGTCGGCAGCATCGGTCGCGCGACCGAGCTGCTCCGTCGAGCCGTGCCGGGCGGCGAGGAGCGGGCCACCGCGCTCGTCGTGGGCGTGCCCCAGCTCGGTCGTTGGACCGCCTTCGGCACGCTGTTCGCCACCTTCCAGGGGGAGGTCTACCGGCTCGACCGGCATCCGGCGATGAGCGTGCATCCGATCACCCCGATGCACGAGGCGGATGTGCGGATTCACCTGAGCGGGCAGACCTCGCTCCCCCTCTCGCTCATCGACGTGTTCGACCTCGACGGACCGGACGACGAGGTCGCCCGCCGAGTCGACGAGTCGCTGGGCTCCTCCGACGGGATCGTCGTGCTGGACGTCGCCGACCATGAGACTCAGCGGCGCGTGGGCTCCGCGCTCCACCGCCGGCTCGAGGCCGCCTCGACGACCGGAGGGACCGCCGTGGTGGTCGGCTCCTCCGGCGTCGAGTACGCGCTCGGCGCCGCCTGGGGGCGACAGGGGCACGCGGCCGAGCGGGCGGTGCGACCGGCGGGCACGACGCTCGTGGTGTCCGGCTCCCGCGCGCCCGCCACCCAGCGGCAGGCGGAGGCGGCCGTCGCCGCCGGGTTCCTGCGCGTCGACCTCGACCCGGGCGCCGTCACGGCGGAGAGCGCGACGGACGCGGAGGACGCACGCGCGGCCGTCGCGGCGCAGGTCGTCGCCGCGCTGTCGGCGAGCGACCGCGTGCTGCTCTTCACCCCGCCGCCCGTCCCCGGCGCCCCCGCGGTCGACGGCACCCGGCTCTCTCTCGCCCTCGCCGACATCACCCGGCAGGTGCTCGACCGGGTCGACATCCCCCGGCTCGTGGTCGCCGGCGGAGACACCTCCGGATACGTGGCGAAGGCCCTCGGCATCCGGGCGCTCCGCCTGGTGCGGCGGCTGGCGCCCGGATCACCGCTCTGCTCCGCCGTCAGCGACGACCCCCGCGTCGACGGCATGGAGCTCTGCCTCAAGGGCGGCCAGATCGGCGCGCCCGACTACTTCGTCCGGATCGCCGACCTCGGCACGGACGACGTCGGCACCGAGAACGTCGGTGCTGCCGCGGCGGGATGACCGTCCGCGAGCACCGAGACCACCAGGATCACCAGAAAGGGAACCACATGACCACGATCGCCCTCGTCGGCGCAGGCGGGAAGATGGGCTCGCGCCTCACCGACAACCTCCTGAAGACCGACTACGAGATGCTCTTCGTCGAGCCGAGCGAGGCCGGAGTGGCCCGTCTCGCCGAGCGCGGCGCCACTCCGACGAGTCTCGAGGAGGCCGTCTCGGCTGCCGACGTCGTCATCCTCGCCGTCCCCGACAACCGGATCGGCGTGGTCGCCGAGCAGGCGGTGCCGCTGATGCGATCGGGCGCCACCCTGATCGTCCTGGATGCAGCAGCGCCGTTCGCGGGCCATCTCCCCGAGCGGGCCGACGTCAGCTTCGTCGCCTGCCACCCCTGCCATCCCTCGGTCTTCAACAACTCCGAGACCGACCCCGTGGCCCAGACCGACTACTTCGGCGGGATCGCCGCCCGTCAGGACGTCGTCATCGCTCTCATCTCCGGCTCGGAGGACGACTACACCCGCGCCGAGGAGGTCGTGCGCGCGTTCTTCGCCCCGGTGCTGAACGCCCACCGCATCACGGTCGAGAACATGGTCCTGCTCGAGCCCGTGCTCGCGGAGACCACGGCCGCCACGTGCGTGACGATCATCAAGGAGGCGATGGACGAGGCGGTGCGCCGCGGCGTCCCCGCCGACGCGGCGCGCGCGTTCATCCTCGGTCACGTCAACGTCGAGCTGGCGATCGTGTTCGGCGAGATCGGCTCGCCGTTCTCCGACGGCGCGCTGAAGGCGATCGCGACGGCGAAGGACATCCTGTTCAAGGACGATTGGAAGCGCGTCTTCGACGACGAGGTCGTCGCGGCCAGCGTCGACGAGATCGTCAACCACTGACGACGGCGCGGGAGGCGGAGGACATGGCGGACGCGGGACCCCGTGCGGCGCGCGCGGTGACGGTCGGCGCCTGGCGGCTCGAGCTCACGGATGACGGCGACCTCGCCCACGTGCTCCTCGACGGCGTCGAGGTGCTGCGCGGGGTCCAGTTCGTCGTGCGCGACGACGCATGGGGCACGATCCGCGGCGACCGCGACCTGCGGATCGAGTCCCCTGGGCTCGACGACGGCGATGGGCTCGTCGCCGTGCTCCGCTCCGTCCACCGCTTCCCGGACGGCGTCCTGCGCGCCAGCGCCCGCCTCGCCGTGGCGCCCGACCGCATCCGATACGAGGTCGAGGCGACGGCGGAGGGCACCGTGGTGACCAACCGCGTGGGATTCGTGGTGCTGCATCCGCTGTCGCTCGCCGGCGCCGAGGTGGAGCTCAGGCACGGGGAGGAACGCGTCTCGCGCGACCGGTTCCCCGCCGACGTCGCTCCGCATCAGCCGTGGGTCGGCATCACGGGCCTGTCCGTCGCCGCGCCGGGGAGCGGCCGTGTGCTCTCGATCGACCTCGAGGGCGACCTGTTCGAGACGGAGGATCAGCGCAACTGGTCCGACGCCTCCTTCAAGACCTACAGCCGTCCGCTCGCCCTGCCCTTCCCGTACACGCTCGGCGACGGCGAGACGGTGCGGCAGGCGGTGGAGGTGAGCGCGGCTCCCGGGCCCGCCTCCGACCCGGTCGGAGAGGTCGAGGAGCGGCGGGGCGTCCTGATCGACCGGTCCGTCGTGCATCCGCGACCTCGACTCGGGATCCAGCTCGGCCCCGACGACCTCGCGCTGGAGCGCCCCGCCCTCGTCGAGGCGGTCCGGCGTCTCGGGGTCGATCACGTGCGCGTCGACGTCGTGTGCGACGGGGACGGTGTGCGCGGAGCGGAGGGCCTCGCGGCCGTCGCGGACCTCCCCCTCGAGCTCGCCGTCCACCTCGACCCGGCCCCGTCCACCGGCGACGACGGCGGACTCCCCGCGCTCGCCCGCCTGCTGTCCGAGCGGACCGGACCGCTCCGCAGCGTGCTGCTCTTCGACCACGCCGCCCCGGTCACCGCTCCGGATGCGGTCAGCAGACTGAGGTCCGCTCTCGGGGCACTCCTCGACGAGACCGTCGTCGCGGTGGGAACGGACGACAACCTCGCCGAGCTCTCCCGAGGCCGGCCGCGGCTCGCCGGAGCCGACGAGGTCACCTTCAGCCTCAACCCCCAGGTGCACGACAGCTCGGATCGCGCGGTGATCGAGACGGTCGAGGCCGTTCCCGCGATGATCAGGACCGCATCCGCGCTGGGCGCCGGCCGGGCCGTCGGCATCGGTGCGCTGACCCTTCGTCCCCGGCGGTCGATCTACCGACAGGGCGTCGTCGTCGACCGGCTCGGGAGGGACTCGGGCTCGATCGACGCCCGGCAGCCGAGCGACTTCGCGGCGGCGTGGCTCACCGCCACCCTGGCCGCCCTCGTCGCCTCCGGCGTCTCCCGCGTCACCGCCCTCGAGCTCACGGGACCGCGCGGGGTCCTGGACGCCGACGGCCACCTCACCGCCGCCGGCGAGGTGCTCGCGGCGGTGTGCTCCAGCGACGGTGTCGGCATCCCCTCCGTCGACCTCTCGCACGACATCGTCGTGCTCCCGCTCTCGCGGGAGCGGGCGAACCTCTCGCGGGAGCGGGCGAACGAGGCCGCCCACGCCCTGGTCGCCGACCTCTCCGGCCGCGCCCGGCGCGTCGAGCTCGACGGGCTGACGGTCGCGCTCACGCCGTACCAGGCGCGCCTCGTCGAACTCCCCTGACCCGCCCCATCCCCCCTCACCGGAAGGCTCCGCCATGACCGACGACCGCATCCGCGCCCGCTACCTGATCGAGACGCCGGTCGGACTCGAGCGCGCCGCCACCTCGATGGCCGGCGAGCAGTCCACGGGCACCTTCATCGCACTGCCCGGCGAGACCCCCGAGCTGCACCGCCGTCATGCGGCCCACGTCGAGTCGATCGAGCTCCACGAGACGGGCGTCGACGCCTCGCTGTCCGGGTCGCGGGGCCCCGGGCCGGTCGAGCGCGGCGAGGTCGTGCTCTCCTTCCCGCTCGAGAACGTCGGCACGGCGCTGCCGAACCTGCTGGCGACCGTGGCGGGCAACCTCTTCGAGCTGCAGCAGCTGTCCGGCATCCGGCTGATCGACCTCGAGCTCCCCGCGGAGTTCGGGGCCGCGCACCCGGGCTCGCAGTTCGGCGTCGACGGCACCCGCGAGATCGCCGGGGTGCCGACCGGACCGATCGTGGGCACGATCGTGAAGCCCAGCGTGGGTCTCACCCCCACCCAGACCGGGGCCCTCGCCGAGGAGCTGGCGCTGGCCGGACTCGACTTCATCAAGGACGACGAGCTGATGGCCGACTCGCCGCACTCGCCCTTCGAGGAACGGCTCGACGCGGTGCTGCGCGGACTCGACCGCGCCGCCGAGCAGACCGGACGGCGGCCTCTCTACGCCGTCAACGTCAGCGGCGAGATCGACGACATGCGGCGGCGAGCGGACCTCGTCGCGTCGCGCGGCGGGAACTGCATCATGGTGAGCGTGAACGCGGTCGGCATCGCGGGGCTGCGCGACCTGCGGCTGCACAGCTCCCTCCCGATCCACGCCCACCGCAACGGATGGGGTGCGCTCACCCGGTTCCCGCAGCTGGGCTACTCGTATCAGGTGTGGCAGCAGCTCTGGCGTCTGGCCGGCGCCGACCACCTCCACGTGAACGGGCTCAGGAACAAGTTCTGGGAGCCGGACGACTCGGTGATCGCCTCGGCGAGGGCGGTGCTCCAGCCGATGAACGGCGGGCCGGCCGCGATGCCGGTGTTCTCCTCCGCTCAGTCGGCGGAGCAGGCCGCCGACACCTACGCCGCGATCGGCACCGCCGACCTGATGTACGTCTGCGGAGGCGGGATCATGGCCCACCCGGACGGTGTCGCGGCCGGCGTGGCGAGCATCCGCCAGGCCTGGGAGGCCGCCCTCGAGGGCACCGATCTGGACGAGTACGCGGCGACGCATCCGGAGCTCGATGCCGCACTGCGGACGTTCCGGGGAGCGCTCAGCTCGTGAAGCGCTGGTAGTCCTCGGCGTACCGCGCGAGCCCCTCACCGAGCGTGGCGAAGGCGGGCTCGACCCCGAGCTGCTCGCGCACCGGAGCCATGTCGACGACCCCCCGGTAGCGGCTCTCCACGCCGGCGGGGTCGGAATCGACGTCCACCGTGCGGATCCGGGCGTGCGGGAAGGTCTCGCGCACGATGTCCGCGTACTCGGCGGGCGAGGTGAGCGGTCGCCCCGTCCCGGCGAAGAACACGCGGTCGCAGTCGTCGGCGCAGTCCGCCGCCGCGGCGAACACCGCGGCGACGTCCTGAACGGGGGTGAAGTCGCGCCGGGGGCCGGACGTGGGGATCTCCACCTCGCGCCCCTCGCAGATGCCCTCCACCACGGGCTTCACGCCGATCGGCCACTGCATCCCGAAGCCGTACACCGCACTGGGACGGACGATCCGCACGTCGAGCGGGAACGCATCCGCGTAGCCCAGCGCGAGCACCTCGGAGACCGCCTTCGAGACGCCGTAGAAGCCGCCGGCCGGACCCTCGGTGGGCGTCACGATCGGATGCGCGGCATCGATCGGCTCGTACCTCACGGAGGGGAGGACGGCCACCGTGGACGCGAGCACGAACCTCCGCACGCCGAACCGGCGGCAGAGGTCGAGCAGCGCGAGGGTGGGCTGGACGTTGAGCTCGACCGCTCGCAGCGGATCCTCGCGCAGCGCTACCGGGTTCACGTACGCGTCGAGGTGGACGACGACCTCCGGGCGACGGTCGCGGATGGCCTCCTCGATGGCGTCCTCGCGCATCGCGCCACCGCGGATCAGCTCGGGCGGGTCGCCGCCGATCACCTGCAGCGCCTCGGGCCGGTAGTCGTACCGGCTCACCGCGACGACCTCGTGCTCGCGCTCCCGCACCGCGCGCACCGTGTACGAGCCGATGAACCCCGTCGCCCCCGTGATCAGCACCCTCGCCACCCCTCCACGCTACCCGCCCCGCCCGCCCCGCCCCTCCCTCCCCTGGGCAGAGCGGATCCGCCCGACTCGACGAGGCGGGCGCCCGCTGCAGCCGCGGTAACGCCCACCCTCCCGCCGACACGCGAGAACCCGCCCTCCCGGGCCCATACGAAGGGCGGAACCGCGCCACTCGGCGAGGCGGGCGCCCGCTGCAACCGCGGTAACGCCCACCCTCCCGCCGACACGCGAGAACCTGCCCTCCCGGGCCCACGCGAGGGGCGGATCCGCGCCACTCGGCGAAGCCGACAGGTGCAGCGCCTGGGTCGCGCCCTCCCTCCCCGCGAAACGCGAGAACCCGCCCTTCCGGGCCCACACGAAGGGCGTAATCGCGCCACTGGGCGACGCCGACAGGTGCAGCGCCTGGGTCACGCCCACCCTCGCCTCGACACGCGAGAACCCGCCCTCCCAGACCCTCACGAAGGGCGGATCCGCACCACTCGGCGAGATGAGCGGGCACTGCAGCCGCGGTAGCCCCCACCCCGCCGCCGACACGCGAGAATCCGCCCTCCCAGGCCCTCACGAAGGGCGGATCCGCGCCACTCGGCGAAGTGGGCGGGTGCGGCGGCTGGGGTAGCGTCGATGGCGTGACCGACCGCGCCGCGCTTCCCGATGCGATCGTCGTGATGGGCGTCTCGGGGGCGGGCAAGTCGCTGATCGGCGCGGGGCTGGCCAGCCGCCTCGGCTACGCCTTCGTGGATGCGGACGACCTGCACCCCGCCGAGAACGTCGCGAAGATGGCCGCGGGCATCCCCCTCGACGACCTCGACCGCTGGCCCTGGCTCGATCTCGTCGGGGCCGCCATCGCGCACCGAGCCGGGGGGATCGTCGTGGCCTGCTCGGCCCTCAAGGTCGCCTACCGCGACCGCCTCCGCTCCGCCGCCCCCGAGACGGTGTTCATCGAGCTCGACGGGTCACCCGAGCTGCTGGCCTCGCGGATAGGAGCTCGCCGCGACCACTTCATGCCCGCAGCCCTGCTCGCCTCCCAGCTCGCCACGCTCGAACCGCTCGGCCCCGCCGAGCGCGGTGTGCGCGTCGACGTCGACGGGAGTCCCGCCGACGTGGTCGAGCGCGCCGTCGCCGCCCTGGCCGCGCTCGCGTAGCGCGGCGGGCAGGCGAGATCCCACTGCTCACTTCTGCACCCATCGGTGCTCAGAAGGCGCCAGGAGTGAGCACTCGACGCGCTCGACTCGTGCGCGGCGCGCGGAGGCGCGAGCTCAGGCAGCGGGAGGGGTGGGAGGGGCGGGGAAGACGGGGAGGGCCTCGGGGGCGGTGGCGTAGTCGGGGACGACCGAACCGTAGCCGACGCCGGGCGGCGGGTAGCCGGCAGCGGTGATGCGCCAGGGCTCGTACACGGAGTCGCGCGCGCCGAGCATGAACGCCCACACGAAGGGGAGGAAGATCCCGAGCACCACGAACGCGGAGTCGCGACGGAAGGCGATCTGGGTGCGAACCATCCCGATCGCGTTGAAGACGAGCGTGACGATGGAGGCACCAACGAGCGGCAGCAGCGCCAGCCATCCCGGCTGCCCGCCGAGCTTCAGCCACACCCAGGTGTTGTAGTAGGGCACCCACGCGATCCACGGCTTCACGCCCACCTTGCGGTAGAGCGACATGAACGCGAACCCGTTCACGACATAGACGGCGACGCCAAAGAGGAAGGCGAACCCGAGGATCACGAGGTACGTGGCCACGAACGCCGCGATGAGGGCCCCACCATCCGTCTCGTACATGCGTCCAGCGTAGCCAGGGAGCCGCGGATGGTGTTCCCTTGAACTCGATGACCGAGAACGACACCCCCAGCCCCGCCCCCGCCGAGACCACAGAGCCCTCAGCGCCCACCGACGGTGGCCACCCGATCGCGGGCGGCCTCGTCCTGCCCCGCATCGGATTCGGCACCTACCCGCTCCGCGGCGCGACCGGCCTGCGCATCCTCTCCGACGCCCTCGACGTCGGCTACCGGATGCTCGACTCGGCCTTCAACTACGAGAACGAGGGCACGGTGGGCACGGCGATCCGCGCGAGCGGGATCCCGCGCGACCAGGTCGTCGTGGCGTCGAAGCTGCCGGGCCGCCACCAGGAGTACGACAAGGCGCTCGAGATCGTCGAGGAGAGCGTCTACCGCACGGGCCTGGAGTCGATCGACCTCTACCTGATCCACTGGCCGAACCCCAAGGTCGGGAAGTACGTCGAGGCGTGGCGCGCCCTCATCGAGGCGCGGGAGCGCGGCCTGGTCAAGGCCATCGGCGTGAGCAACTTCCTGCCCGAGCACCTCGACCGCCTGACCGCGGAGACCGGTGTCACGCCCGTGGTCAACCAGATCGAGCTGCACCCCTACTTCCCGCAGGAGGAGCAGCGCGCCTACCACGCCGAGCACGGCATCGTCACCGAGGCCTGGAGCCCGCTCGGCCGGAAGACCGACCTCCTGGGCGACCCCGTGATCGCCCGGATCGCCGCCGACCACGGCATCGAGCCCGGCCACGCCATCCTCTCGTGGCATCTCGCGCTCGACACCCTCCCGCTGCCGAAGTCATCGAGCCCGGAGCGCCAGCGAGGCAACCTCGAGGTCCCCCGCGCCGACCTCCTCACCCCCGACGAGGTCGCCGAGATCACCGCACTGGGTCGCCCCGACGGCCGCGCCGCCGGGCAGGATCCGGCCGAGTACGAGGAGTTCTGAGCCCATGCCGCTGTCGCTGAAGCACCTGCTGGAGCCCGCCCCGCCCACCGAGACCAAGCGGACGCTGGCTCGGCTCGGCCTCGGCGGCATCCTCGTCTTCGCGGGCACGTCGCACCTCACGTTCGCGCGGAAGGACTTCCGCGCCCAGGTGCCGCCGTGGCTGCCGCTGCCCGTCGACCTCGTGGTCGTGCTGAGCGGGATCGTCGAGATCGCCCTCGGCAGCGCCCTGCTGCTGCTCGGCAGGCAGCGCGTCCCGGTGGGCTGGATCGTCGCGACGTTCTTCGTGGCGATCTTCCCCGGCAACATCGCGCAGTACGCCGAGCACCGCGACGCCTTCGGCCTTGACACGGACGCGAAGCGTCTGGCGCGCCTTCCCGGTCAGCCGCTGCTGGTCTGGCTCGCGCTCTGGTCGACGGGCGCCTGGCGCGACCGTCGACGGCTCACGTCGTGACGCGCTCGGGCGCGGGCTGGAAGGTGCGCCGATAGGTCAGCGGTGAGACCCCGAGCGCGTCGGCGAGGTGGTGGCGCAGCGAGGTGGCGGTCGCATAGCCGACGCTCGTGGCGATGGCGTCGATCCCGAGATCGGTGGTCTCGAGCAGTCGCCGCGCGAGGTCGAGGCGTTGCCGCGTGAGCCAGCGTCGCGGCGGGAGGCCGGTCTCCTCGCGGAAACGGCGCACGAACGTCCGCTCGCTCATGTGGGCGTGCCGCGCCAGGCGCGTGATGGTCAGCGGTTCCTCGAGCCGCGCCAGCGCCCACTCGCGGGTCGCCGCGGTGGAGGCGTCGCCCGCCTCCGGGATGGGACGCTCGACGAACTGCGCCTGCCCGCCCTCCCGGTGCGGGGCGACCACGCAGCGGCGTGCCGCCCGGGCAGCCACGTCCGCGCCGTGATCGAGGCGGATGAGATGCAGGCACAGGTCGATGCCCGCCGCCGCTCCCGCCGAGGTCAACAGGTCGCCCTCGTCGACGAACAGCACGTTGTCGTCGAGGTCGACCTCGGGGAACCACGACCGGAACACCGGCTCGCACTGCCAGTGCGTCGTCGCGCGCCTCCCCTCGAGCATCCCGGCCGCCGCGAGGGTGAACCCGCCCGTGCAGATCGACGCGATCCGCGCCCCCGGCCGGATGCGCGCCATCGCTCCGGCGAGCTCCTCGCTCAGGGAGGGCCGCAGAGCCCGGGGATCGACGGGTGCGACGATGACCGTGTCCGCCCTCTCCAGCGCCTCCGCTCCGGCGGAGGGCACCACGTCGAACCCCGCGTTGGTCGAGAAGGGGCCGCCCGTCGGCGAGCAGACCGTGACCATGTAGCCGGCCTCGGCCGCGCCGAAGATGCGGGACGGGATGCCGAGCTCGAACGGGTACACACCGTCCTGCGCGAGCACGACGACGTGATGACCGGCGGATGCGGTGGGCTCGGGAGCGGGCATGGCACGATCGTAACGTCCAGCGAGAGGCCTGCCACCCTCCCGGGGACGGAGAAGGGGCCTCGTCAGAAGGCGCCGTTCCCGTGGGGGAGCTGCGGCGGTACCGGGACGACGAGGCTCCAGTGCTCGGCGATGCGCCCGTCCGCCACCCGCCAGAGGTCGTTGGCGATCAGCGGCGCCTCCTCGCTCCCGGCCTCCGACCGGGTGTAGACGAGGTCGCCCTCGGCGATCACCTGGTGCAGCACCCGACGACGGAGCTCGCCGCTCGAGATCCGACGCTCGAGGTCGTCCTGACCGTCGAGGCCCTGGGGGTCGTGCTCGGCGTAGTCCGGCGCGACGTCCAGCGGTCCGGAGCCACGGATCAGGACGCCGTCCACGAAGTCCTCGACGACGCGGCGGGCACGCTCGGCGTCCTCCCGATGGGTCGGCTCGAGGGGACCGTCGAGCGGGGTGCGGCCGTTCGGCGACGCGCCGGCGAGCGGTCCCAGGGCATCCCAGTGCTCGACCACGCGATCGCCCTCGACGCGCCAGACGTCGAAGCCGAGGAGCGGGACCGGCGCGAATCCGTGGAACACACCCTGCGTCACGACGAGGTCGCCGTCGCCCAGGATGCGGACGAGGTCGTAATGACTGTCCGCGGACAGTCCCGACACCAGGCCCCGCAGGCCCGGCGTGCCGTCGGGCGCCAGCGCGGAGTGCTGGGTGTAGACGGGGCCGAACAGCTCGTCGACCGCGCTGAGGTCCTTCGCGTTGAACAGACGGTCCGTCGCCTGGGCGACGATCTCCTGGGGGGACATGGTGCTCCTGGGTTCTGGGTGGGCAGGGTCGACGGCGGCCGACGTCAGGCACGCTACGCAGCCCGCTGAAGCGCCTGAAGGGACGAACCGGCCAGCTTCCACCGGTTTCGCGCCGATCGGAGCGGATGGCGAGATTCCATCGGGAGATGACATTCCTGTCGTGGCCTGGCGGTGGAGCCGCCGCCTAGCGTCGATCGCATGACAGAGACCATGCGAGCCATCGTGCAGGACGAGCTCGGCGGACCGGAGGTGCTCCACGTCGCCGAGGTCGAGCGACCGACACCGTCGCTCGGCCGGGTCCTGGTGCGCGTCCACGCCGCCGGGGTGAACCCCGCCGACGAGATGAACCGGCGGACCGGGACCTTCAGCGGCGTGCCGCCCTTCACCCTCGGGTGGGACGTCTCGGGTGTGGTCGAAGCGGTCGGACCTGGCGTGACGCTGTACCGCCCGGGCGACGAGGTGTTCGGCCTGCTGCCCTTCCCCTCCGGCAGCGGCGCGTACGCCGAGTACGTCGTCGCTCCGACCCGGGTGCTCGTCCCGAAGCCGGCGAGCCTCTCGCACGTCCAGGCTGCCGCTCTCCCCCTGGCAGGGCTGACCGCCTGGCAGGCCCTCGCCGAGACCGCCCGGCTGACGTCCGGCGATCGTGTGCTCATCACGGGCGCGACCGGCGGCGTCGGTCACCTCGCCGTGCAGATCGCCGCCGCGGCGGGCGCCGAGGTCGTCGGTCTCGCCTCCACGGAGAACCTCGACCTCGCCCGGGATCTCGGCGCCACCACCGTGCTCGACTACCGGGGCGACGACGTCCTGGCCGGCCTCGGAGAGCTGGACGTGGTCTTCGACACGGTGGGGAGGTACGCGGCGGAGGCGGTGCCGACGATCCGATCCGGGGGCACGCTCATCTCCACGCTGCCCCAGACGCTGGGCGATGCGGTGCAGAAGGGGGCCGAGCACGGCATCCGCGTCGCCGGCCTCTTCGTCGAGTCGGACCGGCTCGGGCTGAACGCCCTCGTCGACCTGGTCGAAGCGGGGCGTCTGCGGCCCCTCATCGCCGCCACCTACCCTCTCGACGAGGCCGCCGCCGCTCACGCCGAGCCCCACGGACCCGGCAAGGTCGTCCTCGTGGTGCGCCCGACCGTCGACTGACGGACCGCGCACACAGAGGACCCCGGGCGCCGTGGGGCGGCCCGGGGTCCTCGCCGGTGTGGGTGGCACCGGTCTCGGCCGCGCCTCGAGGCGCGGGGTCGGGTGTCAGGAGTCGACTACTCCTTGAAGGCGTCCTTCACGTTCTCGCCGGCCTTCTTGGCGTCGGCCTTGACCTGGTCGGCCTTGCCCTCGGCCTCGAGACGCTCGTTGCCGGTCACCTTGCCGATGCCCTCCTTCGCCTTTCCGGCGATGTCCTCGGCGGCGTTGCGGATCTTGTCGTCCAGTCCCATGGTGTCTCTCCTTCGTGTGTGGGTGTTGGGTCTTCGATACGGATGAGTCTGTGGTGCGGTGGTTCAGTTCACCCGGCGTGCGTCCGTCGCGAGGCGGGCGCGGAGGCCGGTGTGGATCGAGATGTAGGTGGGGATGTCCTGGCCCGTGAGGGTGGCGAGGTTGTCGGTGAGCCGGGCGAGCAGCTCGGCCACCGCGCGCGGCGACGTGTTCTGCCGCGGCGTCACCGAGACGTGCAGCACGGGCCGCCCCTTGACCTCGTTCGCCGAGACGCTGCTGGCGAGGATCTCCTCGTGAACGCTCAGGGTGTTCCTGATCGCGTCGGAGGCGAACGACTCCTGGACCGTGACGGGCCCGAGGGGGCTCTCCGCTCCCGTCGCCCGGAGGACGGTGCGGCTGCGCCGCCCGCCCAGGTGGGCCAGGACCACGATCGCGAGCACGATGAGCAGGGCCAGGGCGGCCAGCACGGCTACGACCAGCCAGCTCAGGGTGGTGCCGTCGTAGAGGGGTGTCGCCGCGGACGTGTCGCGAGCCCATCCGAGGGCGCCGCCCACGGTGGTCGTCCAGGCCTGTCCGAAGACCGGCCAGAGGACGGCCGTCGTCGCAGCGGCACCGGCGGCCAGCAGCACGAGGCCGACGACGAGGAGGATCGCGCGGTTCAGGCCGCGGTTCGTCGAGTTCATGACAGCGGCTCCTTCTGGGCGGGCTTCTCGATGCGGATACGGACACGCAGCGCCGGGGTGAGGCGGTAGCCGGTGAGCTCCTCCTCGGCCGCGGCTCGGACGGCCGCGGGGTCGACGGTGAGGCCGGGCTGGGGCCGGACCGTGATGTCGGCGGCACGGTGGGCGACGCCCACGGTGACGTTCTCCCGTCCGAGCGAGAGCTCGTCGCTCACGTGCTGGGCAAGCGCCTGGGCGATGACGCCGTTGTCGACGACCACCGCCTCCTCCCCCATCCGGTGCTTGGGCAGCCGGCCCGCGCCGAGGGCGAGCACGATCAGCACGAGACCGATCAGCGCGACCACGATCGAGCCGCCGACGACAGCAGCGGCGGGCTGCGCGGTCGGCAGAGCCGCGAGCCAGTCGAGCCCCTGGCCGGGCGAGAGGAGGAGCGGTGGCAGCGACAGCAGCCGCAGCACGATCTCGACGCCGAGGTAGGCCAGCCCGAGCATCAGGACGACCAGCACGATCGCCGTCGCCGCGGTGCGCGGGGAGTGCGTCTCGCGACGCACGACGCGGCCGAGGACCGGATCGGTGGTGGTCATCGCACTCTCCTTCGCTTCGGGATGGTCGCGCCGGTCACCACGACGGCGACCCTGGTGATGTCGCGTCCGGTGACCTGAGCGAGCTGGGTCTGCAGCCTCTGCTGGATCTCGGCGACCCGGTCGAGCACGGTGGCTCCGGCGCGGATGGCCTCGGTGTCCTCGAGGTCGGGGATGGGCAGCGGGGACTGGACGCGGAGGGCGTAGCCGCCACGCCAGTCGGTCACATCGACCTTCACGGCGCCGCGGTCGACGCCGATGGTCGTCGCGGCCGCCTCGTGCACGACCTTCTCGATCACGCGGTCACGGACCTCGGTGCGACCGGCCACGGCGGGGGCCGCGGGGTCGAGGATGCGGGCCCCGGCGGCCAGGCTTCCCCTCGGAGCCGAGGAGAGCGGGCCGCCGGGGGCGGTCAGGGTGCTCATCAGGAGGTCCGCCTCCCGGTGAACACCCCGGCCAGGGCGCGCAGGTCGAGCTGACCGGACGCCACCCGGGCCACGACCGCGCCGATCGCCATGAACAGGGCCACGAGGAGGAATCCCCAGAACCCGAACAGGAGCGCTGCGGCGGCCAGGACCGCGCCCATCAGGGCGCCAGTGGCGGTGGCGCTCATGCGACGCGCGACTCGGTCTGGTCGTCGCTGTCGTCACCCGGGATGTGGACGTCGTTCACGTCGACGTTCACCTCGACGACCTCGAGGCCGACGAGACGGGTGATGGCGCCGGCGACGGCGTTGCGGACGTTGGAGGCGACCTCCTGGATCGGGGCCGGGTACTCGACGACGATCGTGATGTCGGCGGCGGCCTGGGTCTCGCCCACCTCGACCTTCACGCCCTGACCGAGGTCGGTGGCGTTGATGGCGTCGCGGATGGCGCCGAAGGCGCGGGCCCCGCCGCCGCCGAGCGCGTAGACGCCGGAGACCTCACGGGCGGCGATGCCCGCGACCTTGGCGACGACGCCGTCGGCGATCGTGGTCTTGCCGCCCGCGGTGTCCTCGGTGGTGACCCGCGTGGTCGGGATCGATCGGTCGACGCGCGACGCCGGCACGGTGGGGGCCTTCGTCGTCTTCTCGACGGGGGTGGTGGTGGTCTCGTCAGCCATGAGTGGGTTCCTCTCCCTGATACGCGATGTCCGGGCTGCGCATCGGGTGGTGCGCTCCGGGAGCGTCGTGTTCGTCGCTCTGCAAGTAGGACGCCCCTCCGCGGAGAAACGTCACGAAAAAGTTCGAAGAATTTCTGCGAGGGCTCGATAGGCCCGTCCTGACGCGGATCCGGATGCGCTCACCAGCGGTCACGGTGGGCCTCCTGGGCGACGACGGCCTCCCGGTCGGCGAGCCGGCGCAGTCCGGCGAGCGGCTGCGCCATCCGGTGGTTCCCACGGAGGCGCGGCTCGACCCGATCGAGGAACGCCCAGTACCCGGCGGTGAACGGACAGGCGTCCTCGCCCAGCCGCACCTTCGGGTCGAAGCGGCAGGATCCGCAGTAGTCCGACATCCGGTCGATGTAGGCGCCACCCGCTGCATAGGGCTTGGTGGCGACGATGCCGCCGTCGGCGTGCTGCGACATCCCGATCACGTTCGCGGGCATCACCCACGGGGTGCCGTCGACGAACATGTCGACGAACCAGTCGTTCAGCGCCACCGGGTCGTAGCCGTGCTGGAGGGCCCAGTTGCCGAGCACCATGAGCCTCTGGATGTGGTGCGCCCAGCCGTGGCGGCGCATCCCCTCGATCGTCTCGCTCAGGCAACGCGACTCGATCGACGAGGCGTCGAGCTCGCGGAACGCGGCCGGCAGCGGGCGACGGGCGTCGAGCGCGTTGTGCGAGGTGCGATACCCCTCGCCCAGGTACCAGTAGAGGTGCCAGACGTAGTCGCGCCATCCGGCGATCTGCCGGACGAAGCCCTCCGTGCTCGGCAGGGGCGCCCGTCCGGCGTGGTACTCCGCCGCGACCCGCTCGACCACGTCGCGCGGGTCGAGCAGCCCGAGGTTCAGGGCGGGGCTGAGCAGGGAGTGGGCCATCGTCCAGTCGCCGTCGAGCATCGCATCCTCGAACGGACCGAAGTCGCCCAGCCGCGACTCGAGGAAGTCGTCGAGGGCCCGCTCGGCCTCCGCTGCCGTCGCGGGGAACCGGCGCGGACCGTCGTCGCCGATCAGGCGGACGGCGCCGTCCGCCTGCCAGCGGTCGAGGTCGGCGCGCACCTTCTCGTCGATCTCGTCCTCCTGCGGCCACCACGGGTCGGGCAGCCCGAGCCGGGCCGCTCCCTTCGGCGGCGGTTGCCGGTTGTCGTGATCGAGGTTCCAGCGGCCGCCCTCGGGCTGATCGCCCCGCATGAGCAGTCCCGTCCGCTCGCGGACGCCGCGGTAGAAGTCCTCCATCAGCAGGCGCCGCCCACCGCGCGAGTCGGCCCAGGCCCGGAACTCCTCCTCGGTCGTGACGAACCCTCGGCTGGGGAGCACGGTCATCCCACGCCGACGCACGAAGCGACGAGCTGCGTACGACGTGGGATCGACGACCTCGAGGTCGTCTCGACCGTCGACCGCCTCGCCGTACCGCTCCACGCGGTGGTACTCCACGCGGTCGCCGAGCTCGGCCGCGCGGTGGCGGAGCGCCGAGAGGATCAGGTGCGCCTTGGCCCTGTGCATCGGACGACGCCCGAAGACCGACCGCGCCTCGACCAGCATGATCGGGCCGCCGTCGTCGAAGAGCGGCCCGAGCTGCCCGGCGAACAGCCAGCGCGTACGGGGCGGGGAGGTCGTCATGCGCTCACCGTAGGACGGCATTCGGGAACAGTAGCGGAAAATGCAGAAACTACCTAGATTGTCTAATGACTCGGCAATCTAGCGATATCAACCCTTCGACAAGGAGCGCATCATGGCCCCCATCCAGCTTCCCCCGCTCGAGCTCCTCGTCCCGGCGGATGCCGTCGACTACGTCCGCGACTGGCACCCCTTCGCGGATGCGCGGACGCTCGACGACGCGCAGGCGGCCTGACCCTGGTCCAGATCGCGCCGGAGCTCCTGGCCGGCCCGACCACCTCTCGGCCCACGGCGGCTGCGGTCATCGCGCCGGCGCCGACCCCCGTGCCCGCGCCCGCCGCCGTGCCCGCGCCCGCCGCCGTGCCCGCGCCCGCCGCCGTGCCGGTTCCGGTCGCCGTTCCCGCCACGTCGGGCACCCGGACTCCAGCGGAGCTGCTCGTCGAGGCGCTCGAGCGCTACCGGGAGTCGGAGCAGGCCATGCGCCGTCGACTCCAGGAGGCGATGGGGATGAACCCGAGCGACCTCCATGCCCTCCGCATGCTCATCGCGGCACGGGGTGCTGGGAAGAGCCTCTCCCCGAAGGAGCTCGCCGAGCGCCTCGGCTTCTCCTCCGCGTCGGTGACGGCCCTGCTCAACCGACTCGAGCGATCCGGGCACCTCGAGCGCGAGCCCGACGCGGCCGATCGTCGCGGCCTGATCGTCGTGTCGACCGGCGCGACCGACGCCGAGATGGAGGCGCGTCTCGGCCGGATGCACGCGGCGATGATGGAGGTCGCCTCGTCGCTGGGCCCGGTCGAGGCCGCCGCGGTGATCACCACGCTCGAGCGTCTCTGCGAGGCGCTCGACGCACCCGACGCGCCGTGAGCGGGGCTCACGCCGTCCGGTCCACCCCCTCCGACCCCGCGGCTGAAGGCGCGCCGCGACCGACGGTGTTCGCGCTGCACGGACTCGGCCTGACGGGCCGGGCGTTCGACGAGGTCGCCGCCCTTCTCCAGCCCGACTTCCGGCTGGTCGCGATAGACCTGCCGGGCTTCGGGACGGCCGCCTCGGCCGGCGCCGCCGGCGTCGACGAGATGGCGGATGCGGTGCTGGCGCGGATCGCCTCGGAGACGGTCGGCCCATGGCTGCTCCTGGGCCACAGCATGGGGGGCAAGGTGGCGTCCGTCGTGACCTCCCGCGTGCTCGACGGGTCGGCGCACGTGTTCGGCCTCCGTGGGATCGTGCTGCTCGCCCCCTCCCCCGTGACGCCCGAGCCCATGGCCGACGACAAGCGCGAGGAGATGCTGTCCTGGCTCACCGGGCCACGACTCGATCCGGAGCATGCGCGCGAGTTCGTCGACGACAACGTGGGATCGCCGTGGACCGCTGCGCAGCGGGAGGAGGCCGTCGAGCTGGTGCTCGACGGGTCGACCGAGGCCTGGGAGTCCTGGCTGCTCAGGGGCAGCCGCGAGGACTGGGCGGACGCGGTCGGCGCGCTCGACGTGCCCGCCCTCGTGTTGGCCGGCGAGGAGGACGGCGATCTCGGGGCCGACGCGCAGCCCGACCTCGTGGCGCCCACCTACCCACGTGCCACCGTGCAGACGCTCGCCGGAGCCGGCCACCTGCTCATGCTCGAGCGGCCCGCGGAGGTTGCCGACGCTGTCCGCTCGTTCTGGGCCGACGACGCGTCTCGGGCGCCGCTCGTCCCGGAGCACCTCGCCCGGGTGATCGCCTCCGACCACACGGGCGCGCGAGTCCGCGGCGCCTTCGCAGGCAGGGCCGTCGCCGACGATCGCACGGCGCCGCCGCGAGCGCTGACGGAGGCCCAGCTCGACACGCTCCGGTCCGTCCTGGCCCGGGTGCTCCCCGCTGACCTCGGGGGCCTCGACCTCGCCGCCCGTCTCGATGCGCGCCTGGCCGAGGGCACCGGAGACGGCTGGCGACACGGCGACCTCCCCGACGATGCCACCGCCTACCGACTCGGGCTCGACGAGCTCGCGCCCTTCGACGGCTCGCCGGAGGAGCGGGACGCGCTGCTCACCCACATCCAGGAGGGCAGCTACACGCCTCGATCCGACGGCCTCACCGCCCGCCAGCTCTCGCTCTGGTTCACCGACCTCTGCGCGGATGCGGCGACCACCTGGCTGCAGCATCCCGCGGCGCTGGCGGAGATCGGGTTCGACGGGTTCGCGACGGGCGGCGACGGGCCGCGGAAGCAGGGCTTCACCCGACTGACGCTGGGCACCAGGGAGGGCTGGGAGGGGTCGCCTGGCGGGCCCTCCGTCGTCCACGAGAGCCAGATGATCAGCAGAGAGGAGAGGTCGTGGACCTGAGCCGGATGCGCACACACGGCGAGGAGGACGTGGTCGACGTCGTCGTAATCGGCACCGGCGCGGGCGGTGCGCCGCTGCTCGCGTCTCTGGCCGCTCGGGGGATGCGGGTCGTCGCGCTCGAGGCGGGCGAGAACCGCACCCCCGAGGACCATGCCCCCGAGGAGACCCTCGCCTCCGCCGACATCAACTGGATGGACGAGCGGCTCAGCGCCGGGTCGGATCCGACCGCCTTCGGACCCAACAACTCCGGGCGCGGGGTGGGCGGCTCGAGCCTGCACTGGGGCGCCTTCACGCCGCGCCCCGACGCACGCGACCTCCGACTGCGGACGGAGACCGGCCTCGGCCGCGACTGGCCCGTCGACCCGGGCGAGCTGACCGACTACGTGCGCCGCGTCGAGCACGAGATCGGCGTCTCGGGCCCCGCGCGGTATCCGTGGGACCCCTCCCGCCGCTACGAGCAGCCGCCCGCGCTCCGCAACGCGCCGGCCGACATCATGGTGCGCGGATGCGAGCAGCTCGGCATCTCGGCCTCCGACGCCCCCGCCGCGGTGCTCACCCGCGACCGGCACCAGCCCTCCTGGGGGATGCGCCAGGCCTGCGTGAACTGCGGAGCATGCCACCAGGGCTGCCGGAACACCGCCAAGGCCTCGATGGACACCACCTACCTCCCCGCGGCCGTCGCCGACGGCGCGGAGATCCGCCCCGGATGCACGGTGCACACGATCGAGCTCGACGCCCGCGGGCGTGTCGAGGCCGTGGTGTACCGCCAGGACGGACAGGACCACCGCCAGCTCTGCCGCACGCTCGTGCTGGCCGCGGGCGGGGTCGAGACGCCGCGGCTGCTGCTCCACACCGGCCTCGCGAACGGCAGCGGCCACGTCGGCCGCCACTTCCTCGCGCACGGGGCCACCCAGGTGTGGGCCCGCTTCGACGGCGAGGTCCGCGGTCACCGCGGCTACCCGTCGTCCATCATCACGGAGGACTTCGTGCGTCCCGACGACGTGTCGTTCGCGGGCGGGTACCTCATCCAGAGCCTCGGTGTGATGCCGCAGACCTTCGCCACGACCCTCACGCGGGGCGGCGGCCTGTGGGGCTCCTCTCTCGTCGAGGCACTGCGTGACTACCCGCGCATGTCGGGGCTCGGCATCAACGGCGAGTGCCTTCCGTCCGACTCGAACGCGCTGGTGCTCTCGGACGAGGTCGACGCGATCGGCGTCCCCAAGGCGCGGATCACGTTCAACTCGGGACCGAACGAGGAGGCCATCAAGGCGCACGCCGTCGACGTGATGACGCGCATCCTCGAGGCCGCCGGAGGCACCGACGTGCGTGTGCTCGACCGCACCGCCCACACCATCGGGACCTGCCGCATGGGCACCGACCCCGACGATTCCGTCGTCGATCCCTGGGGCCGGAGCCACGAGATCCCGAACCTCTGGATCTCCGACAACTCCACGTTCCCGAGTGCGCTCACCGCGAATCCCGCGCTGACGATCATGGCGCTGGCGCTGCGGACGGCCGATCGCATGGCCTCGTCGGAGGCTCGGGTCGCCTAGCAGGCGTAGCGTTCTGGGCATGAGCATCCCCACGTTCACCCTGAACAACGGCGTCGAGATCCCCGTCATCGGACTCGGCGTGTACCAGAGCGCCCCCGAGGAGACCGCCGCCGCGGTCGAGGCCGCGCTGTCGAGCGGCTACCGGCACATCGACACCGCGGCGGCGTACCGCAACGAGCGTCAGGTCGGGGAGGGCATCCGGGCGTCCGGCGTCGACCGGTCCGAGGTGTTCCTGGAGACCAAGGTGTGGGTGAGCGACTACGGCTACGACGAGACGCTCCACGCCTTCGAGAAGGCCACCCGCAAGCTCGGCGAGGGATTCGAACAGCTCGACCTCCTGATCCTCCACCAGCCCGCCCCTGGCCGGTTCGAGAAGACGATCGGCGCCTATCGGGCCCTCGAGACCCTCCTGGCCGACGGCCGCGTGCGGGCGATCGGCGTGAGCAACTTCACCCCCGCCCACCTCGACCGGCTCGCTGCCGAGACCTCGGTGGTGCCCGCCGTGAACCAGGTCGAGCTGCACCCCTACTTCTCGCAGCCCGTGCTGCAGGCTGCGGATGCGGAGCGCGGCATCCTCACGCAGGCGTGGTCGCCGATCGGCGGCATCACCTTCTACCCGGGCTGGGGCGAGGACCGCAGGAACGTGATGGAGGACGACACGATCGCCGCGATCGCGGCCGCCCACGGCAAGAGCCCGGCGCAGGTGATGCTGCGCTGGCACATCCAGGAGGGGCGCTCGGTGATCCCGAAGTCGGTGAACCCGGCGCGCATCGCGGAGAACATCGACGTCTTCGACTTCGAGCTCAACCCCGACGAGCTCGCCCGCATCGACGCGCTCGACACCGGCCGCCGCAGCGGCCCCGACCCCGACGTCGAGCGCCCGGAGATGTTCGACCGCCCCATCCCGGAGGAATGACCGCTCGACCCCTCCCGCTGGCCGACGCTCGTCACGGAATACGGTCAACCTCCGCATATACGGCGGGGGTCGACCGTATTCCGTGATGAACGACCGGCCACCCCGCCGCGGGCGGGGCCCCGCAGGCCCGGAGCGTGACGCTCGACACCGAATACGCACCAGTGCCGCCGTATACGCGGGGACTTCCGCGGATTCGGTGTCGAAGCGACGGAGGCCCGGGCGGGGACGGCGTCAGGAGCGCGGGGCGGTGAGGGCCTCGACGACGGCGGCGAAGGCGGGCGCGGTGGGGTCGATGAGGTCGAAGTGGTCGGCGCCCTCGAGCTCGGAGAGCGCGGCGTCGGGGTGGGCGCGGGCGTAGGAGCGGCTCTGCACGACCGGGACGTCCTCGTCGGCCGTGCCGTGCACGAGGTGCACCCCGCCCACGGGCGAGGGGAGCCCGAGCGGGTCGGCGGAGGCGAGCCGCTCGGCGAAGCCGGGGGCGTCGACGCTTAGCAGCTCGCCCACGGCATCGTCGCTGTACCGGCCGCGATGCGCCTCGGCGAGGTCGAGCACACCGGCCAGCGCGACCACGAGCGGCGTCGCAGCGAGACCCACCCAGGCCTCACGACCCGGTGCCTCGGTGAAGGCGCGCACCGCGAGGTGCCCGCCCGCCGAGTGGCCGGCCACGACGTCGGGTGCGAGCCCCGCGGACGACGCCCACTCGACCGCGGCCCGCACGTCGTCGAGCGCGGCGGGCCACCCGCCGCCCTCGTCGCCGATGCGGCGGTACTCGGGCAGCACCACCGTCAGCCCGCGCGAGGCGAGCGCCTCCGCCATCGGACGCAGGTGCATCCGGTCGTACCGGGCGCGCCAATAGCCGCCGTGCACCAGCAGCACGGTCGGGCCCCACTCCGCCGAGCGGTACACGTCGACGACCTGCGCGGGATGCGCGCCGTACGCCGCGACCGAGTCGGGCTCACGCGCCACGCGGTCGAACAGGTCAGCCACGGGCGACGAGCTCGTCGCGGACCGCGCCGACGGCCAGCTCCAGCTCGGCGAAGCTCGTCGATAGCGGCGACAACCCGAGGCGAATGCCGGTCGGCGGCCGGAAGTCGGGGATCACGCCCCGGCGCCACAGCTCGGGCACGATCTCGACGAAGGCGGGATGGTCGACGGTCACGTGTCCGCCTCGCTGCGCCGGATCGCGCGGCGTCGACAGCGTCACGCCGAGTGGGGCGAGCACCTCGTCGTACAGCTCGAGCGCGAACCCGGTCAGGGCCACGGACTTCTCGCGGACGGCGTCGATCCCGGCCTCCTCGATCAGGTCGAGCATGGCCTGCATCGGCTGCATGCCCACCACCGGCGGCGTCCCGCTGACGAACCGGCGGATGCCGTCGGCAGGATCATAGGACTCCCCCATCCGGAACGAGTCCTTGACCCCCATCCAGCCCTGGATCGGCTGCCGAGCGTCGGGGATCATCTCCCGCCGCACGTAGAGGAACGCGGGGGCGCCCGGGCCGCCGTTGAGGTACTTGTACGTGCATCCGACCGCGAGGTCGACCCCCCACGCGTCGAGCTCGATCGGCACGACGCCGACGGAGTGGCAGAGGTCCCAGAGCACGAGCGCGCCGTGCTGGTGCACGAGCTCGGTGATCGCCCGCGCATCCGCGAGGTGCCCCGACCGGTACGCGACGTGGCTGAGCACGACGACCGCAGTGTCCTCGCCGAGCACGGGCGCGAGATCGTCGACGGTCGGACCGCCGGCCGGGTCGACGTCGATCCAGCGGATGCGCGCCCCGGTCTCGGCGGCGATCCCCTCGACCACGAACCGGTCGGTGGGGAAGTTGTGCCGGTCGATCACGATCTCGTGGCGCCCGGGTCGCGCCGCGAGCGCGGTGCGCACGAGCTTGTACAGCGACACCGTCGTCGACTCGCCCACCACCGTCTGGCCGGGAGCCGCGCCGAGGCAGCTCGCCGCGATCCGGTCGCCGAGCGTGAGCGGGAGGTCGAACCAGCCCTCGTCCCAATGACGGATGAGGCGGCCGCCCCAGGCGGTCTCGACCAGCTCCGCCATCCGCTCGGCGACCCCGCGGACGGGGCGGCCGAGGGAGTTGCCGTCGACGTAGGCGAGCACGCCAGGGTCGTCGCTGCCGACGAAGCGGTCGCGGTAGCCGGCCAGCGGGTCGGCCCGATCGAGCTCGCCGGCGCGGGCGGAGGGGGCGACGGGGGTGGGGGTCGTGGTGGTCATCGTCGTCCGATCTCGGTGCGCACCGCGAAGAGCTCAGGGAAGAAGGTGAGGTCGAGGGCCTGCTTGAGGAAGCCGACTCCGCTCGAGCCGCCCGTGCCGGTCTTGAAGCCGATCGTGCGCTGCACGGTGCGGAGGTGACGGAACCGCCAGGTCTGGAAGTCGTCCTCCAGGTCGACGAGCTCCTCGCACGCCTCGTAGGCGACCCAGTGCGCCGTCTCGTCCTCGTAGATCTCGCGGAAGAGCGGCACGAGCGAGTCGGTGTACACGTGCGCGACCGTCACGTCGCGGTCGAGGACCTCGGCGGGCACCGCGTACCCCGCGCGAGCCAGGTAGCGGAGGAACTCGTCGTAGAGGCTCGGCGTGCGGAGCAGCCGCTCCAGCTCCGCCCGAGCGGCGGGCTCGCCGTCGAACACGGAGAGCATCTTCGCGTTCTTGTTGCCGAGGACGAACTCGACCGCCCGGTACTGCCACGACTGGAACCCCGACGAGTTGCCCAGGAAGTGCCGGAACTGGGCGTACTCGCTGGGAGTGAGGGTGGCGAGCACCGACCACTGCTCGGTCATCGTCTTCTGGATGTGCTTGACGCGCGCGATCTTCTTCAGCGACCCGGCGAGGTCGTCGGCCGCGATCATCCGGGACGCGGCGGTGAGCTCGTGCAGCATGAGCTTGAGCCACAGCTCGGTGGTCTGGTGCTGGATGATGAACAGCAGCTCGTCGTGGTGCTCGGGGACGCTGACGGGGTTCTGCGCGGAGAGCAGCGTGTCGAGCGAGAGGTACGAGCCGTACGTCATCTTCTCGCGGAGGTCGGTGACGATCCCGTCCTCGAGCTCCCGGGTGTTGTGGTCGATGCCCATCGGTCCATCGTCGTGCATCCGGACGACACTGTCGATCGGCCGCGGGCCGGACGTCGCCCGCGACGCCGTCGCTCATCACGGGATTCGGCGAAGCCCGCCGAATAGCCGGGGGCTCGCCCGAATCTCGTGATGAGCGACGGGGCTCAGGCCCCGAGCAGCTCGAGCGTGTCGACGACGCGGTTCGAGAAGCCCCACTCGTTGTCGTACCAGGCGACGACCTTCACGTGACGACCGTCGACGCGGGTCAGCGCGGAGTCGAAGATCGACGAGGCCGGGTTGCCGGTGATGTCGCTCGACACGAGCGCATCCTCCGAGTACTCGAGCACGCCCGCGAGCGGGCCGGCGGCCGCCTCGCGGTACGCGGCGAGCACGTCGTCGCGGGAGACGTCGCGCGAGACCACGGTGTTGAGCTCGACGATCGAGCCCACCGGGACCGGGACGCGGATCGAGTCGCCCGAGAGGCGGCCGTCGAGCTCCGGCAGCACGTGCCCGATCGCCTTCGCCGCGCCCGTGGACGTCGGCACGATGTTGATCGCGGCGGCGCGGGCACGACGCGGATCGCGGTGGGGCGCGTCCTGGAGGTTCTGCTCCTGCGTGTAGGCGTGCACGGTGGTCATGAACCCGTGCTCGATGCCCGCGAGCTCGTGCAGCACACGGGCGAGCGGGGCGAGCGCGTTGGTGGTGCAGGAGGCGTTGGACACGATGCGGTGGTTCTCGGGGTCGTACGCGTCGGTGTTGACGCCGTACGCGAGCGTGACGTCCGCCCCGTCGGACGGCGCGGACACGAGCACACGCCGCGCGCCGGCGTCGAGGTGCGCCCGTGCGGCGGATGCGGCGGTGAAGCGGCCGGTCGACTCGAGGGCGACGTCGATGCCGAGCTCGGCCCAGGGCAGGTCGGCGGGGTCGCGCTCGGCGAGCACGCGGATGCGGCGCCCGTCGACGACGAGGGTGTCCCCGTCGACCTCGACCGGCCGGCCGAGGCGGCCCGCGGTGGAGTCGTACGCGAGCAGCCGCGCGAGCGCGGCGGGCTCGGTGAGGTCGTTGATCGCGACGACCTCGATGTCGGAGTCGCGCTCGAGAAGGGCGCGGAGGACGTTGCGGCCGATGCGGCCGAATCCGTTGATGGCGATGCGAGTCATGACGGCAGTCTCGCGCCGCCGCCGCGACACCGACAGTGGCTGGATCGACAGCATCCGCAAGTTTCGCGCCATATCTCGCGGTGGCGGGAGGGCGCGGGTCAGTCGTTCGGGGTGAAGGTGCGACGGTAGGCGCCGGGGCTGGTGCCGAGGATGCGCTGGAAGTGCATCCTGAGGTTCGCCGCCGTGCCGAGGCCGACGTCGGCGGCGATCTGGTCGACGCTGCGCTCCGAACGCTCGAGCAGCTCCCGCGCCGCGTCGACGCGCACGCGCAGCAGCCACTGCATCGGGGTGTAGCCGGAGTCGGCGAGGAACTGCCGCGAGAGGGTGCGCGGCGAGACCGCGGCCTGGCGGGCCAGCGCGGCGAGGGTGAGCGGCTCGTGCAGGTGCGCGATCGCCCACTCCCGGGTCGCGGCGAAGCGCTCGCCGAGCTGCTCCGGCACGGTCCGCGGCACGTACTGGGCCTGGCCGCCGCTCCGGTAGGGCGCGGCGACGAGCCGACGCGCGGCGTGGTTCGACGGGCCGACGCCGAGGTCGCCTCGGATGACGTGCAGGCAGAGGTCGATCCCGGAGGCGGCGCCCGCGCTCGTGAGCACGTCGCCCTCGTCGACGAAGAGCACGTTCTCCTCCACGGTGATGAGCGGATGCGTCCGCGCCAGTGCCGCGGTGTAGTGCCAGTGGGTCGTGGCGCGGCGGCCGTCGAGGAGGCCCGTCGCGGCGAGCGCGAACGCCCCCGTCGAGATCGCGGCGAGGCGCGCGCCGCGCGCGTGGGCGGCCGTCAGCGCCTCGAGCACCGCGAGCGGCGGGCGGGTGCGGTCGGGATGCCGGTACCCGGGGACGAAGACGATGTCGGCCCACTCGAGCGCCTCGAGGCCGTGCTCGACGGCGTAGGCGAGACCGTCGCCGCCCGCGACGATCCCCTTCTCGGCGCCGCACACCCGCACCTCGTACGGCATGCTGTCGCGGGTGGTGAACACCTGCGCGGGGATCCCCACGTCGAGCGGCTTCGCCCCCTCGAGCACGAGGACGGCGACACGTCTCAGCCGGGGACCGCTCAGTGCTGGACCCCCGTCTCGACCAGGAGGACGCCGCCGATGATGAGCGCGACGCCCGCCGCCATCAGCCAGGTGAACGGCTCCTTGAAGAGGACGCGCCCCGCGACGGCGGTGAGCGCCACCCCCGCGGCCGTCCAGATGCCGTAGGTCACCCCGAGGGGCACCCCCTCGGCGAGGGTGAGGACGAGCATCGCGAACGCGATCGGGTAGCCGATCGCCACCGGGATGATCCACAGCCTGCTGCCGTGGGTCGCCATCCGCAGCGAGAGCGTGGCGCCGACCTCGGCCAGGATCGCGATGGCGAGGAAGAGGATGCTGAGCCCGCTCACGAGGCGGCCCCCGCATCCGCCTCGCGCTCGCGCTCGCGCCTGCGCTGCGCGCGCTGCGACCCGAGCTCGATCGTGAGCACGCCGAGGATGATGAGCGCGATCCCGCCCAGCATCGGCAGCGTGAGCGGCTCGCCGAAGAGCAGTGCGCTGAACAGGGCGGTGAGCGCGACCCCGCAGGCGCCCCAGATGCCGTAGGCGACGCCGATCGCCATCCCGAGCTTGAGCACCCGGGAGAGCAGGGCGAACGCGCCGATGTAGCCGATCACGACGGTGACGTACCAGCCCGGCGCGTCGAGCGCGGCCTTGAGCGACAGCGACCCCATCACCTCGAGGCCGATGGTCACGGCGAGCAGCACCCACTTCAGCACGGGCACACCGTATCAGCGACCGCGGTCACCGACCCGACCGGGTCAGGGGACGCGGTTGAGCCAGGCGGGCGTCTCGAACTTCGTGCGGACCAGCTCCTCCGCCTTCGTGCGCTCGTCGGCGGTGATCTCGGAGGGCGTCGCGCCGTAGAGACCGGTGAAGGTCTGCACGAGGCGGTCGATGATCTCGGCGCGGGTGAGCCCGGTCTGCGATCGCAGCGGGTCGACCCGCTTCGCCGCCGACTTGGTGCCCTTGTCGCTCATCTTCTCGCGGCCGATGCGCAGCACCTGCACCATCTTCTCGCCGTCCATGTCGTAGCTCATGGTGGCGTGGTGCAGGACGGCTCCGTTGCCGAGGCGCTTCTGCGCCGCCCCGCCGATCTTGCCCTTCGCCGACGAGATGTCGTTGAGCGGCTGGTAGATCGCCTCGATGCCGAGCGAACGCAGGGCGAGGATCACCCACTCGTCGAGGAACGCGTAGGAGTCGGCGAAGCTCATGCCCTGCACCAGCGACGCCGGGGCGTAGAGCGAGTAGGTGATGACGCTGCCCGCATCCATGAACATCGCTCCGCCGCCGGAGATGCGGCGCACCACCTCGAACCCGTACTTCTCGGCGTTCGTGCGGTCGACCTCGTTCTTCACGGACTGGAAGCTACCGATGACGACGGCGGGCTCATCCCACTCCCAGATGCGGAGCGTCGGCTTCCGGCGCCCCTCGCCCACCTCGTTGGTCAGCACCTCGTCGAGGGCGAGCTGCATCTGCGGGCTCTCGGGGCCGCTGTGGATGAGCTGCCAGTCGTAGTCCGCCCAGCTCGACGCCTTGGAGAGCGCCCGCCGGACGGCGACCGCGACCGCCTCCGGGGAGAAGCCGAGCAGCACCGCGCCCTCGGGGAGCGCGCGGCGCACCGCGTCGGCGATGCCCACCGCGTCGGTGTCGACGGCGAGCCCGTTCACGGCGGCGTCGATCAGGGGAAGCGCGTCGTCGGGCTCCAGGAAGAAGTCGCCCGCGAGACGGAAGCCGCTGATGCGGCCGTCGACGTCGTCGAGGTCGACGACGACCAGCTTCCCGCCCGGGACCTTGTACTCGCCGTGCATGCCCTCAGCCTAATCGCGCCGCACGGCGCAGCCGAGGGCCGTCAGATCAGCGGCGGAGGCGGCGCGCTCTGCGGGGGCGGCGGGGGCGGCGGCGGCGCGGCCGCGATCGCGGCGATCGCGTCGCGCCACTGCGCGATCCTCCGCTGGGCATGGGTCGTGCTGAGCTCGTGCCGCAGCTCCGGATGCTCGTGCCAGAACCGCACGGCGGAGTAGATGAGCCAGGCGTGCGACTGGTACCCCGTGAGGTCGTACTCCCGCTCGACGAGCGTGTCGTCCGGGTCGGTGGGATCGGGGGCGCCCGGCACGGGCACGAGCACGATGCCGGGCATGAAGTCGCCGTTCGTCTTGTCGACCGCCGACGCCTGCGCCCGCACCGCGGCGATGGACTCCCACGGCCAGACGTCGACGAGGTCGTCGAGGAACCAGCGGATGACGCCGTGCCGCCCCACCGACAGCCCGATGGGCCGCCGTCCGAACGATGCGTGCCGCCAGCGCTGCACGACCGCGATCCATCCCGCGAGCGCCACGACGAGCGCACCGAGCAGGAGCGGGACGAGGAGGAGGAGGATCCAGCCACCGCCCGACACCACGGCGACGACGCTCAGCCAGCCCAGCGCCACCGAGCAGAACGTCCCGGTCGCGGCGAAGCAGATCGTGAGCCACCGCCCCGGCGGGGCCTCCCGGAAGAAGTGGACCCACGAGTCGGGCGGCCGCACCCGCGCTCTCGTGAGCGTGATCGCGTTCAGCAGCACGGGCATCCCCCGCTCGTCGCCCGCGTGTTCGTATCCCACGCCGACCCCGAGCCCGACGGCGGCGAACAGCAGGGTGAAGATCAGCCCACCCCAGACGTCGCCCTTCAGCACGGCCGCCGCGGCGAGCACCGCGAACACCAGCGCGACGATCGCCCAGAGCACGGCCAGCCACACCCGCACGGGCTTCACCGCGGTGGTGCGCCACTGGTCCGGCAACGCGTAGGGCGGCATCGTCACGCTCTCAGTCCATCACGGATGCGCGGCAGACTGGGGGGATGAGCAGCACTGCACTCCGGGTGGGGATCGTGATCCTGCCGCAGACGCCGTGGCCGGAGGCCGGACGCCGGTGGGCGCTCGCCGAGGAGCTCGGGTTCGACCACGCCTGGACGTACGACCACCTGTCGTGGCGGTCGCTCGCCGGCGAGCCCTGGGGTGCGACCGTCCCGACGCTCACCGCGGCGGCGCTGGCGACCTCCCGCATCCGCCTCGGCACCTTCGTGGCCTCGCCGAACTTCCGGCATCCCGTTCCGTTCGCGAAGGACATCGCCACCGTCGACGAGATCGCCGGCGGCCGGCTGATCCTCGGGCTCGGATCGGGCGGCACCGGCTTCGACTCCGTCGTGCTGGGCCAGGAGCCGCTGACGCCGCGGCAGCGCCACGATCGCTTCACCGAGTTCGTCGAGGCGCTCGACGTCCTGCTCCGGTTCGAGGAGGAGCGCCCGGAGGGCTCGGACGGATCGCCCGGCATCGACGTCCGGGGCGAGTGGTACACCGCGCACGAGGCCCGGATGGTGGGCGCTCCCGCTCAGCCGCCCCGGATGCCGTTCGCGATCGCGGCGAACGGCCCGAAGGGCCTCGACCTGGTGGCGCGGTACGGCGACGGCTGGATCACGACCGGCCCTCCGGATGCGGAGGGCGACGAGTGGTGGAGCCGCGTCGGCTCCCTGTCGCGGTCGCTGACGGAACGACTGGAGGCGGCCGGTCGCGATCCCCGTGAGGTGCCCCGCTACCTCTCCCTCGACTCCGGCGGCGGGTACAGCCTGGCGAGCCTCGACGCCTTCGAGGCGGCAGCCGACCGCGCGGTCGCGGCGGGCTTCACCGACGTCGTCGTCCACTGGCCCCGGCGGGACGGCATCTACGCCGGATCGGAGGACGTCGTCCACGAGATCGCGGCCGCTCGCGCGCGCTGAGCGAACGGCCTGCGGGCGGGGCCTCGTTGCGATTACGCTGGGCGTCGAGGCGGGCAGCGTCGACCGACCGTGCCCGAACCGGATGAGGAGAACCATGCCCGCCCCGAACCTGAACGATGCCCTGCAGGGCCCGCGCCTGAAGGCGTTCCTCTTCGACCTCGACGGCGTGCTCACGCCCACGGTCGACCTGCACAAGGAGGCCTGGCGCCTGCTGTTCGAGGACGAGTTCGCCAAGCACGGCGTGGCCCCCTACGAGGGCGAGGCCGACTACGTCGCCCACGTCGACGGCAAGCCGCGGTTCGACGGCGTGCGCGACATGCTCGCCGCCCGCGGGATCACGCTGCCGGAGGGCGAGCCGACCGATCCGCCGACCGCCGACACGGTGATGGGCCTCGGCAACCGCAAGAACGAGATGTTCGAGCGAGCCCTGGCCGAGCAGGGCATCGCCGCCTACCCCGGATCGCTGGCGCTCCTCGACGCGCTGCGCGGCACCCATTTCGAGGCCGCCGTCGTGTCGAGCTCGCGCAACGCCGTCCCGGTGCTCGAGGTGGCCCGCATCCGCGACCGCTTCGACGTGATCGTCGACGGGGTGGTCGCCGCCGCGGAGGGCCTCCCGGGCAAGCCCGCGCCCGACACGTACCGAGCCGCCGCCGCGCGACTCGGCCTCGAGCCGTCGGAGTGCGTCGTCGTGGAGGACGCCCTGTCGGGCGTGCAGGCGGGCCGGGCGGGCGACTTCGGCCTGGTGATCGGCGTCGACCGCGGAGCGGGCGGCGACGAGCTCATCGCCGCGGGCGCCGACGTGGTCGTCGACGACCTCTCCGAACTCGTTCCCGCCACGGAGGGCGCAGCATGAACCCGATCACGTCCGATCCGCTCGACCGCTACCACTTCCCCATCGACGAGTGGGGCCTCACCGAGAGCGACTTCGACCGCGCCCTGCAGGGCCGCACCGAGACGCTGTTCGCCGTGGGCAACGGCTACCTCGGCATGCGCGGCAATCCCGAGGAGGGGCTCGGCGGCCACCAGAACGGCACCTTCGTCAACGGCTTCCACGACACCTGGACCATCCGCCACGCGGAGGAGGCATTCGGATTCGCGCGGGTGGGCCAGACGATCGTCAACGTCCCCGACACCAAGCTCATCAAGCTCTACGTCGACGACGAGCCGTTCGACGTCTCCAGCGCCGACATCGTCGCGTACGTCCGCCGCCTCGACTTCCGCACGGGCGTGCTCTGGCGCGAGGTGGAGTGGCGCACCCCGTCGGGCAAGCGCGTCCTCGTGCGCTCCCGGCGCCTCACCTCGTTCACCGACCGTCACGTCGCGGTCGTCGACTACTCGGTGACGATGCTCGACGCGGATGCGTCGGTGCTGATCTCGAGCCAGATCCTCAATCGACAGGACTGGAAGGACGAGTACGCCGCGGCCGCCCACGCCGAGAACTCGATGGACGACCCGCGCAAGGCCGCCGCGTTCACCGACCGCGTCCTGCTGCCGCGCTTCAAGCGGGCCGAGGGCTCGCGGTACCTCCTGGGCTACCGCGCCTCGAACTCCGGCATGACCCTCGCCGTCGGAGCCGACCACCGTCTCGAGACCGGCAACGAGTGGACGGAGTCGGGTCAGATCGACGACGACCTCGCCAAGCAGGTCTACAGCGTGCAGGCGAAGGCGGGCGAGCCCATCCGTCTGATCAAGACGATCGCGTACCACACGTCGAACGGCGTGCCCACGCGCGAGCTGGCCGACCGCTGCGACCGCACGCTCGACCGCATCGAGTCGGCGCCCATCGAGGAGGTGTTCGAGCGACAGGCCCGCTGGCTCGACGACTTCTGGGCCCGATCCGACGTCGAGATTCCCGGCGAGCCGAGCATCCAGCAGGCGGTGCGCTGGAACCTGTTCCAGCTCGCGCAGTCGACCGCGCGCACCGACGGCGGCGGCATCGCCGCCAAGGGCGTCTCGGGCTCCGGATACGGCGGCCACTACTTCTGGGACACCGAGATCTACGTGCTCCCGTTCCTCACCTACACCTCGCCGCAGGTCGCTCGGAACGCGCTGCGCTTCCGCCAGGCCATGCTGCCGGCCGCCCGCGAGCGCGCGGCCGAGCTCAACCAGCGGGGCGCCCTGTTCCCCTGGCGCACCATCAACGGCCTCGAGTCGAGCGCGTACTACGCGGCCGGCACCGCGCAGTACCACATCGACGCCGACATCTCCCACGCGCTGTCGCAGTACGTGTCGGCGACCGGAGACGAGGACTTCCTCATCAACGGCGAGGCGATCGACATCCTGGTCGAGACCGCGCGGATGTGGGCCGACCTCGGGTTCTGGCGCAGCAACGGCAAGCAGTCGTTCCACATCCACGGCGTCACCGGGCCGGACGAGTACACCACGGTCGTCAACGACAACCTCTTCACCAACGTGATGGCGCGGGCCAACCTGCGCGCAGCCGTACGGCGCACGCGGGCCCTCCAGGTGTCGGACCCGGTCTCCTACGAGCGGATGCTCGCCCGCCTCGACCTCTCCGAGGACGAGATCGTCGAGTGGGCGGCGGCCGCCGAGGCGATGCACATCCTCTACGACGAGGAGCTCGGCATCCACCCCCAGGACTCCCAGTTCCTCGAGAAGGAGCTCTGGGACCTCGAGAACACGCCCGCCAACAAGCGCCCGCTGCTGCTGCACTTCCACCCGCTGGTGATCTACCGCTTCCAGGTGATCAAGCAGGCGGACGTCGTGCTGGCGCTGCTGCTGCAGGGCGACGAGTTCACCGAGGAGGAGAAGCGCCGCGACTTCGAGTACTACGACGCGCTCACCACCGGCGACTCGACGCTCTCAGCGTCGACGCAGGCGATCGTGGCCGCCGAGGTCGGATACCGCGAGCTGGCGCTCGGCTACTTCCGGGCGGCGCTCTATGTCGACCTCGGCGACCTCCACAACAACACCGCCGACGGCCTCCACGTGGCGTCGATGGGCGGCGTCTGGAGCGCGCTCGTGTTCGGCTTCGGCGGGATGCGCGACTACCTCGGCACGTTCACGTTCGACCCGCGCCTGCCGGAGGAGTGGGAGGCGCTGTCCTTCCACGTCACCATCCGGGGCTCGC
The DNA here is from genome assembly GCF_014640535.1 of Cnuibacter physcomitrellae. Lineage (NCBI taxonomy): Bacteria > Bacillati > Actinomycetota > Actinomycetes > Micrococcales > Microbacteriaceae > Cnuibacter > Cnuibacter physcomitrellae. The sequence goes on along the minus strand of NZ_BMHD01000001.1, from coordinate 2,945,447 downwards.
TGCTGCGCGTCGACCTGCGTCAGGACTCGATCACGTTCACTGTGGAGGACGGCCTGGGCGCTGAGCTCTACGTGCGCGGTCGGCGGGTCGACGTCACCACGGAGGGACCGTCGCGCGTGATGCTGCGCGGCGAGGTGCCCACCCTGGAGGGCGCGCCGACGACCAGCGACATCGAGGGCACCATCCGCGCCGACGGCTCGGTGATCACCGCCTCCATGCCCACGATCACGACCGAGATCCCGATCGTGGCGACGCAGAACGGCGACCCCGTCATCCCCGACTGAGCCTCAGGCCCGCTCTCGCGGCATCCGTCCCTCCTGCGCTCAGGGTGGGGACGGACGCCGCTCAGGAGGGGGCGAGGCCGCTCAGGAGGGGGCGAGGCCGAGGCGCGGGTAGAGGCGCTTGAAGCCCTCGGCGAGCCCGCCCTCGAGGGCGTCGACCACGTGCCCGGCGCCCGGCACGACGTACGACTCGGCATCCCAGCCGGCGGCCTTCGCCGCCGCCGCGCCCTGCTGCGCCTGAGCCACGTAGTCGGGGTCGTTCTCCCCGGCAGTGAAGAGCGCCCACGAGGACGGGTACGCGACCGTGCCCGAGGCGAGGATGCTCGTGGGCTTCGAGGCCTCGAACGCCGCGGAGTCGCCGCCGAACACGTCGTTCGTGGTCTGCTGCGGATGCTCGGACCCCGCGTACAGCTCGCCCGAGATCGAGAGCAGGTTGGGCCAGATGTCCGGATGCTCCGCCGCGTACTTGAACGCGCAGGCGCCGCCGTTGGAGTAGCCCGCGATGATCCACGAGGAGTGGTCGCGATCGACGAAGGACAGGGTGTTCGCGTAGTCGACGACGTCCTCGGTGATGTAGGTCTCGACGTTGCCGAACCTCGTCGAGTTCGCGCACGCCGGGTCGACCTGGGGGTCTCCGAGCTGGTCGACGACGAGCACCACCGGGGCGAGCCCCTTGTTGGCCGCCGCGAGCGGATCGAGCACGTTCGCGATGTACGACGGGTCCGTGGTCCCCGGCTGGCCCATCATGAGGATCACGAGGGGCAGCGCAGGCGGGTTCGCGGTGAGAGCGGCCGGAGGCAGGTAGACACCCGCCTCCCTCGCGGCGAAGCCGGACTTCGTCCCGGGGATCGGCGTCGTGCTCTGCCTGCCCGTCGCGGGCATGTCGGCCGGCGGCTCCCACGACTCGTAGAGGGGCACATCCGGGTCGTTCGTCGCGGTCGGCGTGCCGGTCGGGAGCGGGATCGGGTTCGAGACCGTGATCCCGAAGAAGGCGGCGACGTTGCGGTTGAGGCCGTAGAACGCGTTCACGCCGAGGGTGAGGGTGAGCAGGAACACCACGATCGAGATCGCCGCGATGACCGTGCGCCACCACCGTCCTCCCCAGAGGTTCACGACGGCCAGGCCGACCGCCGCCAGGCCGCAGACGCCCCAGACGGTAGTCTGCCACTCCAGCGTCCGGCCGAACATGCTCGTGGCGTTCGCGATGATCACGAACACCAGCGCGAGGGCGGCGCCGGCCAGCATCCCGACGAGCGTGAGGAGCACGCGCCTCAGCGTGGGGCGGCGGGCGAGCAGGTACACCACCAGCGCCGCGCTGAGGAGGTAGAAGGGCCAGAGGAGCACGGGGTCGAGGAGTCCGATGCTCAGGATCCAGTCGTACATGCGCGCCTCCCGGTCAGGCTGCGATCCTATCGGCGTGCGGCCCGAGCCCTCGACCCCCCGTGTGTGCCAGTGCTCAGGGGACGCTCTCTCCGGCGAGTGCGCGCGTGTCGGGGCCGCGCGGGAGCGGTACGCTCGACGGCATGAAGGACGAGCGCAGCACCCCCGACTCGACGGCCGGCTCCGGCCCCGGCGAGGCCCACTCGTTCGACGAGGTCGACTCGTTCGACGTGGACCTCGAGAGGAAGATCCACGAGTTCATCGCCGACGCGCGCCCCACCGACGGCCCCGCGCCCGCGGGCTGAGTCGCCCGCGCGTCACTCCGGTGCGGATGCGCTCCGCGCGCTCTTGAGACGCTCCAGGTTCGGCAGCGGGCACCACGCCCCGAGCTGCGGATAGTCGAGGGTGACGCCCACGACGCCCCGCTCGCCGAGCGAGAGGGCCCACTCGATGGCCTCCGGGAGTGGCACCGAGAACATCGGGACGCTCGCGTCCTCGGCGACGAGACCCCCGGCGAGCGCTCCCGCGCGCGCCCGCTGCGGGGTGCTGTAGACGCACAGCATGTGGCCCGGGCCGGCGGCGATCGCGTACGGCCGGGGGCTGCCCGGGGTGCCCCGGTCGACGAACACCCACTGGTCCAGCCGCGCCACCGCCTGCCACAGCCTGATCTGGCGGTCGATGTCGTCCGGCTCGGCGCGGCACGCGGCGTCCAGCCGATCGAGCTCGGCGATCGCCGCGCCCTCGTCCCGCGCGCTCTCGTCGCGCCCGCCCTCGTCGTGCCCGCCCTCGTCGTGCTCGCCCTCGTCGTGCCCGCCCTCGTCGTGCCCGCCCTCGTCGGTCGGCAGTGTCATCGCGGTCCCTTCGCCGTGTCGATCCGCTCTCCACGCTAACCCGACCCCCGCGAACCCCCACCCCTGGTTTCGCGGCCACTTTGACCTTCCGCGTGGTCATTGACCAGGCGGAAGGTCAGAACGGCCGCGGAACCCACGCCATGATGGGTGTCATGCAGACGATCGCCGCCCGGTCACGACGACTCCTCCCGGCCACCGCCGCGGTCGCGATCGCGATCACGCTCGCCGGGTGCTCGGGCTCGACACCCTCGGCGACGTCGTCCGCGGACGATCTCGAGTCGGTCTCGGGCAGCCCCACTGCCTCCCCCTCGACGGAGACCGTGAGCGTGCCGCTCCAGTCGACCACCGACTCGGGCGCGCCGCGCCTCGAGGTGGAGATCAGCGTCGGCGGCGGGGCACCCTTCACCGTCGTGCTCGACACCGGGTCGACCGGGCTGTTCGTCTCGAAGAGCGCGGTCGGCTCGGCGACCACCGCCACCGGGCAGAGCTACACCGAGGACTACGTGTCGTCCACGCTCACCTCCGAGCTGGCCACCGCGACGGTCTCGATCGGCGGTGCCTCCACCTCGTCGCCGATGACCCTCGGGCTCATCGAGAGCGACGACATGGGCGGGATCTTCGGCAACGCGCAGGGCATCATGGGCGTCGCCCCTGCCGAGGGAGCGGCGGCGCAGGCCGGCCTGCTCTCGCCGTTCGTGCAGCTCGCAGCGCCCTACGATGAGGGCTTCACGGTCGACCTGACCGGCGGCAGCACCGGCACGCTCACCCTCGGAGCGCCGTCGCCGGCCTCGGGCACGATCTCCACTCCCCTCACACCCCTCCCCTCGGCTCCGGCGGCGATGCCGGATGCGAAGCTCTGGGCCAAGGACGTCGACCTGTGCTGGACGATCGCGACCCTGGCCCAGGCGTGCGGACCGACCGACCTCGACACCGGCGCGCCATCGCTGCTCCTGAACTCCGCCGTGGTCACGGGCGTCCCCGCGGGTTCGAACGGTGTGCTCGACGCGGGCCAGTCGATCGCGATCGCCACCCCCGCGGGAGCCCCGCTGTGGTCGCTGCAGACCGGGACGACGGCCGGCGTCGACCTCGCCACCCTCGATGCGCTCGGCTCGGAGACCTCCTACAACACCGGCATCGCGTTCTTCACCAACCACGTCGTCGCCTTCGACTGGGCCACCGGCCAGCTCCTCGTGACGGCGACGTAGCCTCCCCCCGCCCGCCGCCCCGCCCGGCGACCGGCCCCGACGCCGGTCCGCCCGCCCGCCGCCGCCGCGCGAACACCGGCACCGCGGGTTCCGCCCGCCGCCCCCGCCGCGCGAGCGCGGGCACCGCGGGTTCCGCCCGCCACACGCGCCGTCGCCGCCCCCACAGGGACGAGCGCGCAGCAGGCGGGCGCAACCCGCAACCCCCCTCTCACCCGCGCCGGCCCATTCGCCCCTCGCCCTCCACCTGCCCTCCCCCGCCTCCGGCGCCCGCCTCACCGCCGCGAGAGCGGGGGCACCGCGGCTTCCGCCTCCCACGCGCGCCGTCGCCGCCCCCACAGGGACGAGCGCGCAGCGGGCGGGCGCAACCCGCACCCGCCCTCTCACCCGCGCCGGCCCATCCGCCTCGCGCCCGTCCAGCTGCCCTCCCGCCGCCTCCTACGCTCCGCCGCTCCACCGCCGCGCGAGCGGGGCCGCCGCGGGTTCCGCCTCCCACGCGCGCCGTCGCCGCCCCCACGGGGACGAGCGCGCAGCAGGCGGGCGCAACCCGCACCCACCCGCGACGGCGCATACGCCTCTTGCCCGTCCTCCCGCCTGCCCCGCCCCATCGCCGCGCGGAGCGGGGGACCGCGGATTGCGCCTTCCACGCGCGCCGTCGCCGCCCCCACGAGGACGAGCGCGCAGAGGGCGGGCGCAACCCACAGCCGCACCCCACCCGGGCACCCGCGGCGGCGGGTCCGGGCTCAGGACGCGGGGGCGAACCTCGCGTCGAGCCAGGAGACGAGGCGGGCGACGACCTCGTCGCGGTTCAGCTCGTTGAAGACCTCGTGGCGCGCCTCCGGATACACCTCGAGCTCCACGTCGGTGAGGCCGGACCGGCGGCGGTACGCGTCCGCGAGCCGCCCCGCGCTGCGCGCCCCGCCGAGGATGTCGTCGTCGCCCACGAGGATGAGGACGGGGACGTCCTTCGCGAGCAGTCGCGCCGGCCGCCCGAACAGGCGCAGGCCGTCGCGGATGCCGAACAGCGCCCGGACCTCCGCGGGGAACATGAGCGGGTCGTCGGCCGCGCGCTGCTGCGCCGCCACGTCGCGCGAGAGCCACTCGTAGCCGTGGCCCGACCCCTTCCCGTTCGGCCGGTGCCGCCGCGAGAGGTCGCCGCCGTCCATGTGCCCCGGCATCCGATAGGCGGTCCCGCTCAGCACGACGCCCGAGTAGTGCAGCAGGGCGGGCGAGTTGACGAGCCGCTGCACCATCAGCGAGCCCCAGCTGTGGCCGAGCAGCACGACGGGCACTCCCGGATGCTCGCGCTGCACCACCATCGTCAGCTGACGGATGTCGTCGACCGTCGCGCGCAGACCTCCCGGCCCGAGGCGTCCGAGCCGAGCCCGGTCGCCGTCGTACTGCTCGAGCCCGGTGGCGCCGTGCCCGCGCTGGTCGGGTGCGTACACGCTGTAGCCCGCGGCGACGAGGTCGTCCATCAGCGGCTGGTACCGCAGCGCGTGCTCGCCGAGCCCGTGCTGGATCTGCACCACGGCCTTCGGCTGTGCCACGAGCCGGCCGTAGTAGGTGATGGGCACCCCGAGCTCGTCGACGAACCGGTCGGTGAAGCTGGCCTCGCGCATGCGCCCATTCTGTCGCGCCAGCGGGCTTCCGCGCTCAGCGGATGCGCGTGAGCGGGGCCGCGTGGACCCGGGCCGCCTCGCGGTCGGCGAGGAGGGCGCCTGCCGACGCGGGGTCGGCGGCGAGGTCGACGAGCCGGGCGGCGACGAGGGCGCGGTGCTCCGCGCTCTCGCGGCCCCAGCGCTCGAGGGTGGACCCCACCCGCACGGCGAGGAGCTCGAGGCCGCGGGGGCTGGTGTCGAGGGCGACTGCCATGGTGTTCACCTCCCCTCGTGGTGCTCGTCGGCGTCCATCACGGGGAAGGCGCTGAACTGGATCTGGACGGGCCGCGATCCCTCGATCGGCCGTTCCTTCTGGTCGCGGTGACCGTCGACGAAGTCGTCGATGGTCTGCTGGAGGCGTCGGGTGAGGTCGGCGAGCTGCTCGACCGTCACCTGGGCGTTGGCGGTGCTGATCGCCGAGGCGTCGATCCACGCGGCGGGGAGCTCGTCGTCGCCGCGCCGGACGAAATCGTCGAGCAGCGTCTGGCGGTTGCGGTTCCACTCCGACAGCACGATGCCGCTCGCGGCCCGCGCCGCCGACGTGTCGGGCAGGTGCCCGACCTCGAGCGAGATGCCGCCGGGCACTCGATCCCACCACCGCTCCCGCGCGGATCCGCGCCCCTCCACCTCTCGGATGAAGTGGTGCCGCTCCAGCTGCCGCAGGTGGTAGCTGGTCGAGCCCGAGGACTCGCCCAGCCGGTCGGCCAGGCTCGAGGCCGTCTGCGGCCCGTACGTGGTGAGCACGTCGAGGATGCGCACCCGCAGCGGATGCGCCAACCCCTTCAGCGACTCCATGTCGAGGGTGCGGTGCTGCACCTCCGGCGTCGTGGTCTCCTCGCTCATGACTGCAAAGATACCTTTGCCAAGCTATCTTTGCAACCACTTCTTTGCACTCGCCGTGCGGGTTTCGCGCCCTCTTTGGCGTTTCGCGTGCCCAATGACCCAGCGAGACTCCAAAGAGGCCGCGAAACCAGGGAGGGAGGACGGGCGGGCTACTCGAGGTTCTTCGACGGAGGGCGGAAGGACGGGGTGGGCGACGGGAAGCCGAGGCGCTCGCGGAGCGTGAGCGACCGATCGGGCTCGTGCCACGCGCCGAGGGCGGCGAGCTCGGGCAGCACGAGCTCGATGAACTCCTCGTAGGCGCCGGCGTCGCCGAAGGTCGGCTCGAGCATGTACCCGTCGATGTCGGCTGCCTCGGCCGTGGCCACCAGCTCCTCGGCGACCTCGCGCGGCGAGCCCGTCACCACGAACCCGCGCTCCTGCACGCGGAAGGCGTCGAGCACGTCCTGCACCGTGTCGACCCCGTCGACCGTGCGGTACCGGTCGAGCGGCGTCTGCCCCTGGTCGTTGCCGGGGATGTCCTCGATCCGCATCGCGGGATCGAGGCTCCGCAGGTCGATCCCGGTGAACCCGGCGAAGAGCACGGCCGCGTCGTCCATCGAGAACTGCTCCTCGAGCTCCTGCCGCTTCGCGAGCGCCTCCTCGCGGGTGGGCGCCACCGTGACGGTGACCCCGCTGATGATCTTCAGGTCGTGGGGATCGCGTCCCGCGGCGGCGACGCGCGCTCGGATGTCGGCCGAGGCCTTCGCGGCCTGCTCGACGTCCTGCCCCTGGATGAACATCGCCTCCGCGTTCCTCGCCCCGAAGTCGCGTCCGCGCCCCGAGGCGCCGGCCTGGAAGAGCACCGGCGTCCGCTGCGGCCCTGGCGGCACCTTGAACAGCCCGTGGCTCGAGAAGTGCTCGCTGCGGTACGACACCGGATGCACCCGGGAGGGGTCCACGAGGACGTCGGCCGACCGGTCGAGCACGAGGGCGCCGTCGTCCCAGGAGTCCTCCCACAGGGTGCGGCAGAGGTCGACGAACTCGTCGGCCACGTCGTACCGCTTGTCGTGGTCGAAGTGCGTGATGCCGAACAGCCCCTCGGTGACCTGCGCGGTGCTGCCGGTGACGATGTTCCATCCGATGTGACCGCGGGTGAACGCGTCGAGCGTGGCGAACCGGCGGGCGGTGGGCAGCGGCTGCTCGAGCGACGTCGACGAGGTGACGACGATGCCCAGCGTGGGGGCCGCCTCCGACAGCGACGACACGAGGAGGAGCGGGTCGTATCCCGGGAAGAGGATGCCGTGCGTGAGCACCTCCTCCGGGACGACCCCGTCGACGAGCGGGTAGCCGTAGCTGTCGGCGAAGAGGATGAAGTCGAATCCCGCGTCGTCGAGGGTCCTCACCAGTCCACGCCAGTACGCCGGGTCGCCGAACCGGTCGCCCCGCCCCTGGGGGTGCCGCCAGGTCGGGACGCCGTTGGACGGCGTGAGGATCTCGAACACTCCGAGGGAGAGGGACTTGGTCATCGCGGGGGCTCCAGGGCTGCACTCGGGGACTCGGGTGCTCCCAGCTTGGCCGACCGCCCTCCCGCATGACGAGGGCACCTAAAACGTTTTACACAGCCGTAACGAGAGGCGGCGTCACCCGGTCGGACGGCTCGCGAGCGGTCGACTCTCGTTCGACGAGCTCGACCGGGAGGACGACGACCTCGGCCTGCTCCTCCCCCGCCACCATCGCCAGCAGCATCTCGATCGCGCGAGCGGCCATGCCCGGCGCGTCCTGCCTGACCGTGGTGAGCGACGGCGAGATCCGCGACGACCAGCTGATGTCGTCGAACCCGCAGACGAGCAGGTCGCCCGGCACGGACCGACCGAGGTCGTGCGCCTCGAAGGTGGCCCCGATTGCCTGGTTGTCGGTGCACGCGAAGAGGGCGTCCACATCCGGATGCGCCTCCAGCAGACGGCGCACACCCTCGCGACCGCCCTCGAACGAGTACGGAGCGGTGATCGCGTGGATGCGCGACTCCGGCACTCCACGGGCCGCGAGCCCCTCGCGGAACCCCTGGCGCCGCTCGGTCGCGGTGGTGAGGGTGGCCGGCCCGTCGAGCATGCCGAAGACCGCCCCGCCCGCGTCGACGAGGTGCTCGGCCGCCGTCCGGGCACCGGCCCGGTTGTCGGAGTAGACCCCGCCGAGCCCGGGGACGTCGAACGCCTCGTCGCAGGCGACCATCGGCATCCCGAGGTCGAGCAGCGGCTGGACGGCGGAGGCATCCGGACTGGTGGAGAACAGCAGCACCCCGTCGGCGCTGGTGACGAGCCGCGCCAACGCCGCCGACTCCCGCTCCGGGTCGTAGGCGGTGGTGAAGAGCGCCACCTGGAAGCCCGCCTCGCCGGCGATCTGCTCGATCGCGCCGACCATGCCCGCCCAGAACGGGTTCGTCACGTCGGGGATGACGAGGCCGATCGAGTTGTGGAGTCCGGTCCGCAGCGACCGTGCGGCCTCGTTGCGCTGGTACCCCAGCTCGGCGGCGGATCGCAGCACCTTCTCGATCGAGGCCGCGCTGACCTTGCGGGCGCCGGTCAGCGCGTTGCTCGCCGTCGAGATGCTCACCTGAGCGTGCTCGGCGACGTCCTTCAGGGTGACCGGCCCCCGGCCGGCCGCAGCCGCTCGCATCGTGGGCTCAGGCTACCAGCGCACGATGAGCCGCTCGGCGAGGCCGACCAGGCCGAGCAGGATGAGCGTGGTGATCGCCGAGAAGAAGATCGCGGCCCACATCTGCGGCAGGTTGAGGTAGGTCGTGGCCATCACGATGACCGCCCCGATCCCCTTGCTGGACCCGGTGAACTCCGACACGACGGCACCGACCATGGCCGCCGTCACCGACAGCCGCGCCCCGGCGAACAGGAACGGCAGGCTCGCCGGCACCCGGAGCCGGAAGAAGATCTCCCGCCGGTTCGCGGCCATCGCGTCGAACACCTCGAGCGCCTGCGGGTCGATCGCCCGGAGCCCGGTGATCGAGTTGATCAGGGTGGGGAAGAACGCGCTGAGCGCCGCCACGATGATGTGCGGGATCTGGTTGAAGCCGAAGGCGACCACGAGCGCCGGGGCGATGGCGACGATCGGGGTGACGTTCAGCAGCAGGGCGACGGGCATGATCGCCGAGCGCAGGAACGTGAAGTGCACGATCGCGGCACCCAGCAGCAGCGCCGCGCCGACGCCGATGGCGAAGCCCAGCAGCGCCGCCTCGACCGTCACCCCGAGGTTCGTGAGGTAGAAGTCGGGTCGGTCCGCGATGTCCATCACGATGTCCTGGATGGGCGGGAGCACGCTCTTGAAGGTGGCTGCAGCCCACTGCCAGAGCACCGCGAGCAGCACGAAGAGCACGAGCGGCGCCACGATGGAGAGCACCACCCCGCTCGTCCTCGACGACATCCGGCGGCGCCCGCGCCGCATCGTGGTCAGTGCATCGACGCCGATCATTCGTCGCCCTCCCATGCGCTCCAGAGGATCTGCTTCACCTCGGCTACCTTGGCCACGAACTCCGGGGTCTCCACCAGCTCCCACGACCGCGGCCGGGGGAAGTCGATGTCGACGACCTGGCGGATGCGCCCGGGCCGCGGGCTCATCACCACGACCCGGTCGGAGAGCAGCACGGCCTCCTGAGCGGAGTGGGTGACGAAGACGATGGTCTTCTTGTGGCGGTCCCACAGCTCCAGCAGACGCAGGCGGAGGGTGTCGCGGGTGAGCTCGTCGAGCGCCGAGAACGGCTCGTCCATGAGCATCAGCGGCGCCCCCTGCGCGAAGCCGCGGGCGATGGAGGCGCGCTGCCTCATGCCGCCGGAGAGCTGCTCCGGACGCGACTCGAGGAAGTCCGCGAGCCCGATCTCGTTGAGGATGTCGACGGCGTCCTCGGGCTTCCGTGTCGTGGCCCCGCTGCGGTCGGCCCGCTTGTTGATCACCGAGGACAGCGACGCGTTCCGCTTGATGTCGAGCCACGGCAGGAGCGCCGAGGACTGCGGGATCCACGCGATGTCCTTGCGTCCGGACGCCTGCTTCGGCGTCGTCCCGAAGACCGAGATATCGCCGGTGGTCTGGGTGTCGAGGCCGGCGATCAGCCGCAGGAGCGTCGACTTGCCGCATCCCGAGGGGCCGAAGAGCGTGATGAACTCGCCCTGCCGGATGGTGAGGTCGACGCCGGTGAGCGCCTGCACGGTCTTCTTCCCGCGCGTGTAGGTGCGGCCGACGCCGGTCAACTCGATGGTCGACGTCGCGGTGGCCGGGGCCATGGTCTCGGTCATGCTGCTCGCTTCCTGTCGTCGGAGGCACCGGTCTCGGTGCGGACGGTGGGCCCGAGCACGACGATCTTCCCGAAGAAGTCGTTCGACTCGAGCTTGGCCTCGGCCTCGGGCAGCCGGTCGAACGGCCACACGCTGTCGATCACCACGGAGAGCTCGCCGTCGGAGAACGCGGCCATGGCGGCGGCCATGTCGGCGCGGCCGTAGCTGCCGTGCCCGATGATGCTGCGTCCCGGTTGATAGAGGTCGGGCAGGTGGAGCTGGGTGTCGAGCCCGTCGGTGGTGCCCGAGAGCACCACACGACCACCCGCACGCGTGGCGCGGAGGGCCTGTCCGAGGAACCGCCCGCCCACGTGGTCCCACACGAGGTCGACGCCGCGCCCGTCGGTCAGGGCCTGCACCTCGGCGACCCAGTCCGGCGTCGCCGTCCGGTCGATGACGTGCTGCGCCCCGCTCGCCTCGGCGAGGCGCCGCTTCCGCTCGCCGGACACGAGCGTGAACACCTCGGCGCCCTTCCGCAGGGCGATCTGGACGCCCGCCGCGCCGAGTCCCGACCCCGCGCCCGGGATGACGACGGTCTCGCCCGCCTGCAGCCGCCCCGCGCTCAGCAGACCGCGCCAGGCCGTCACGCTGGCCACCGGCACGGCGGCGAGCTCGGTGAGCCGCTCCGTGTCGTCGGGCGCCACCCGGACGACCGTGCAGTTGCGAGCCGGCACGACGACGGACTCCGCCATCCCGCCGTCGCGGGTCGAGCCGATGGTCTGGAACCTGGCGCAGTAGGTGGGGGTGTCGGCGAGGCACAGCTCGCACCGCCCGCAGCTCACCACGGGATCGACGAGCACCACGGAGCCGACGAGCGCCTCGCCCTCCGCCGAGCCGGCGGAGACCACCTCGCCCACGAGGTCCATCCCCGCCACGTGCGGCACCGCCATGCCCGCCACCACGGGCTCGTGGCGCTGGAGCACGTCGAGCCGGTTGAGCGCGACCGCGAGGACGCGCACGACCACCTCGTCGGCGGCCGGGGAGGGTGCGGCGACCTCGATCAGCCGCCGCACCTCCGGTCCGCCGAAGCCGGTCTGGACCCAGGCGATCACGGAGCCGGCCAGATGAGGTCGTTCCCGTCGTAGATCTTCTGGACGAAGCTGTCGTCGATGGCCGCGTCGACGTCGGCCTTCTGCTTGATCAGGCCGTACTCGAGCAGCATGTCGGCCTCGGGCTGCCACTGCGCAGCGTTCTCGCCGCCGATCGGCAGGTCGGCCGGCTGGCTCTCGTCGATGAGCGACACCTCGGTCTGCCAGCGGGCGAGGCTCGCCTCCTTGTCGAACCCGGACTCGGACCGCTTCTCGGCGTACCCGAGCGCCTCGTCGAGGTTCGCGTCCGACTCGTTGATCCAGTCGTAGGCGTGGAGGCTGGCTCGGAGGAAGTCCTCCACGGCCGTCGGGTGCTCCTCCGCGAAGGTGTTGTTGACGATCTGGGTGTTGAACGCCGACTTCACGCCGTAGTCCGCCGGGTCCCATTCCTTGACGTCGTAGCCCTGGGCCTTCAGCGCGAGCGGCTCGTTCGACTTGTACCCGGTGAGCGCCTGCACCTGGCCCTGCGGCAGGATCGTGGGGTCGTAGCCCACGTTGACCCAGTTGATGCTCGTGGGGTCGACGCCCTCCTCGGCGATCATCGCGGAGATCTGCGGCGGGATGGCGCCCTTGTAGCCGACGGTCTTCCCGGCGAGGTCGGACAGCGACTTCACGTCGCCGTCCGCCATCGTCATCAGCGTGATCGCGACCGTGTTGCCGTAGGTGGCGATGCCGGAGACGTCGGCGCCGTTGTCGATCGCGACGAGCACGTCGGACGGGCTGCCGACGCCGGCGAACTGGGCGGTGCCGGCGCTGACGAGCTGGGTGTTGTTGGAGCCCGGCTCGAGCGTGACGTCGAGGCAGAGATCCTTGAAGAAGCCCTTGTCCGCGGCGGTGACGACGTCCAGGAGTCCCGCCGACGCGACGAAGCCGAAGGAGGTGAGGAACGTGATCGGACCCGCGGCCTGGTTCTCGGCGCAGCGCTCGGCGCTGATGAGGTCGCTGCCGCCGGCGGTCGCGGGAGGCGTGTCGGCCGACGAGCTGGAGCAGCCGGCGAGCAGGAGGAGTGCGGCCGCCGAGGCGGCGGTGAGAGCGAGGACGGATCTCTTCGTGGAGCGCGGAGCAGGAGACATGCTGAACCTTCCAAGAGGCGCCGGGAGTCCGGCTGACTGGTGTGGAGTGGTGGAGCCTGCGTACCCGGATGGTGCTGCGAGTCAGCGTGTGACCGGAACACTAGCAACGCCGGAGACCTCGATCTAAATCGTTTTATTACGGCCGTGTAAAAGGTTGGCGGATGCGCCGCGCCACCGCTTCCCGCGCTGACATCCTGGTGCCGCGGGCGGTCGAGCGACCGCCCCTGCTGGCGGAGGGAGGCCCGTGGACACGAGCGACGAGGTGGTCACCAGGCGGTTCGGGGGACGGAGGGTCGTCGTCACGGGCGCCGCCCGAGGCATCGGCGCGCGCATCGCGGAGCGGTTCGCCGCGGAGGGAGCCGACGTCGTCGTGCTCGACCTCCTGCGCGACCCCGGGGCAGCCCACGCCGCCGCGATCGGGGCGCGCTTCGTCGAAGCGGACCTCACCGACGTCGCGAGCGCCCGAGCCGCCATGACCGAGGCGATCGAGACGCTCGGCGGCATCGACGTGCTCGTGAACAACGCGGGGATCCTGCGGTTCGGCTCGGTGATGGAGACCACGCCGGAGCAGTGGGACGAGGTCTTGGCCGTCAACTCCCGCTCGATGCTCCTGACCACCCAGGTCGCTGCGCAGGCCATGATCGAGGCCGGCGACGGCGGGGCGATCGTCAACCTCGCGTCGATGGCGGGCAAGGCCGGCGGGGCAGGACAGGTCGCGTACGCGGCGTCGAAGTCCGCCGTCATCGCCCTCACCCGCGTGACCGCCCTCGAGCTGGGCGAGCACCGCATCCGAGCCAACGCGCTCTGCCCCGGGTACGTGCTCACCGAGATGGGCGCCGCGACCCGCACCCAGGAGCAGGTCGACCTGTGGTCGAGCTACTCCCCGCTCGGCAGGCTCGGCACGCCGGATGACGTCGCCGGGCTCGCCCTGTTCCTCGCCTCCGACGACGGCGCCTACCTCACCGGACAGGCGGTCAACGTCACCGGTGGCATGATCATGCACTGACCGGACGGAGCGAGCCCTGATCACCTCGACCCCCATCGAGCGCTTCGGCCCCGACAGTCCCGAGGCCGTCGCCGCGGCGGCGCTCGGGCGGATGCTCGGGGTCGAGCTGAGGTCGACCCGGCTCGCCACCGGCGACGGCACCTCGGTCGAGGTGGAGGGCGCCGACCCGGAGAGGACCGTCGTCGTGCAGTTCGTCCTGAACGGCGGCGCCGTCCGGTCGGCGCTCCGGAACAAGGTCGCGGCCGACCTCTTCAAGCTGGTCTGGGTGTGCCGCTGCGTCGCCGTCGGGGCTCGCCCCGTGCTGTGCGTGAGCGCGACCGTCGCCTCGTTCCTCGAGGGCCGGGGGTGGCTGCCCTCCGCCGCGGCCGACCTCGGCGTCACGGTCTTCGTCGTCGCGGACGGCGGCGATCTCCGCGAGCTCCGCGCCGGCTGCCCCGCCCCGGCGGGCGCGGCGGACGTAACCCGCCCGTAACGGGCGATGGCTAGCATCGGTGACGGATAGGACCTCCGCGACACCACCGTCGGTTCGTGTCGCACGCTCTCCGTCCCGGCCGTCGGCGTGGTGCCGGCGCGCCCTGATCGGAGGACCACCATGACGACCGACCGACCCGACCGCGGAGCCCGCGAGTACGGGGTCTTCCTGCCCAATGCCGCGGGCGGCTGGCTCATCTCGACGACGGCGCCGTATCCGCCCGCGGACTACGACCACAACAAGCGGATCGCCCGACTCGCCGAGGACATCGGTCTCGACTTCGTGATGGCGATGTCGAAGTGGCGGGGCTTCGGGGGCGAGACCGACCACTGGGGCGCGACCATCGAGTCGATGACCATGATGGCGGGCATCGCCGAGGCCACGGAGCGTGTGAAGGTGTGGGCCACCATCCACGCGAACATGCAGAACCCCGCCTTCGCGGCCAAGGTCTTCACGACGCTCCAGCAGATCAGCGGCGGCCGGGCCGGGATGAACGTGGTGAACGGCTCCTACGCCGACGAGTTCGAGCAGATGGGCATCTGGGACGCGTCGATGACGAAGGAGGAGCGCTACCGGATGACGGCGGAGTGGACCGACCTCGTCCGGCGGCTGTGGACGGAGGACTCAGTCACACACGCCGGCGAGTTCTTCACCCTCACGGACTGCCAGTCCCGCCCGCATCCGACGCCGCTGCCCGAGATCATCAGCGCCGGGACGTCGGCCGCCGGCCGCGCCTACCAGGCGCAGTACGCCGACGGCGCGTTCCTCGGCGCCGACACCCTCGAGGACATGCGCGCCTCGTCGCAGGACGTGCACGAGCGCGGGGCCGCGGCCGGACGCACCGTCCGCACCTACTCGATGCTGACCGTCGTGCTCGGCAAGACCGATGCCGAGGCCGCTCGCCGCGCCGAGGAGTACGGGCGCGGTCTCGACCGCGTCGCGCTGGCGAACATGCGGCGCTCCTGGGGCATGCCGGAGGAGCGCGCCCTGGCCTGGGCGGAGGGCGCGGACGGGGAGCAGGCCTTCCAGACGGTCTACGTGACCGGATCGCCCGAGCGGGTGGCCGACCACATCGCGACCGTCGTCGAGACCGCCGACCTCGACGGGCTGATGCTGATCTTCCCCGACTACCTCGCCGACATGCCGCTCTTCGGCGAGGCGGTGCTGCCCGCCCTGCGTCGGCTCGACGGGGTGACCGCGTGAACGCGCTCGCCGAGTCGCGACGATCGGCGCTCGTCGACGCCGGACGTCCTGCGCTCCTCGTCGTCGACGTGCAGCGCGACTTCGCCGATCCGGACACGCTGGCCGGCTGGGGCGTCTCGGCGGAGGGCCTGGCCGCGGTCGACGCGGCGGTGACCACGACCGCGGCGCTCGTCGAGGACGCTCGCCGGTCGGGTGTCGCCGTGGTCTGGATCGAGCTGGCCTACGACCCGGCGCATCCCTGGCGCTCGAGCGCCTGGCTCCAGACCGGGTCACCGGACGCCCCCACCGACGGGTTCCCGTGCGTCGTCGGCTCACCGGGCGCCGAGTGGTGGCGACTCTCCCCCGCTCCCGGGGAGGCCCGCATCCGGAAGCGCTTCTACAGCGGCTTCGCCGGGACGGAGCTGGCCGCCACGCTGGATGCGCTGGGCGCGGGCTGGGTCGCGATCGCCGGTCTCACGACGGAGTGCTGCATCCTCGCCACCGCCTTCGACGCCGCGCAGCACGACCTGCCGGCCGTGGTGGTCGGCGACGCGACCGCGGCGTACACCGCCGAGCTGCACCGGTCGGCCCTCGAGACCCTCGCGCTCAACGCCGCCGAGGTGATGCCGGCCTCGGCGCTGACCGAGCTCTGGGAGCGATCGGAGGTGGCCCGATGAGCGGGATGCACACCGCTTTCGACCTCTCCTTCGCCCACACGGAGGGTCGGTGGGCGCTGCCCGGGTCCTGGGTGGGCGCCCCGTTCCCCGACGTCCGGATCTATCAGGAGATAGCCCGCACCGCCGAGCGCGCGGGTGTCGGCATGCTGTTCTTCGGCGACGGCAGCGGCATCCCCGACACCTGGCGCGGCTCGATGGACGCGGCGCTCGAGTGGGGCATCCAGTGGCCGCGCCAGGACATGGGTCCGATGGTGGCCTCGATGGCGGCGGTGACCTCGCGGATCGGCTTCGGGCTCACCTACTCGTCCACCTACCACCACCCCTTCACGGTGGCGCGGCTGCTCAACTCGCTCGATCACGTCACGGGCGGGCGGATCGCCTTCAACGTGGTCGCCTCCGCGCGCGGGGCGGATGCGGCGAACTACGGCTTCGCCGAGCGGATGGACCACGACGAGCGCTACGACCGCCTGGGCGAGTTCATGCGGGTGTGCCGCGCGCTCTGGGCCTCCGTGCCCGCGGAGGCGATCATCGCCGACCGGGCGACGGGCCGCTTCGCGGACCCGGCGCTGATCCATCCGATCGACCACGTCGGCACGCATTTCCGCGTCAAGGGGCCGCTCTCGAGCATGCCGAGCCCGCAGGGCAGTCCACTGCTCGTGCAGGCGGGCAACTCGCCCAAGGGCATCGAGACCTCCGCCGAGTTCGTCGAGCTGGTGTTCGGCTTCGGCGGCCTCGAGGGGAAGCGCCGGCACCGCGCGGCTCTCGATGCCGCGCTCGAGCGGGCGGGACGCGATGCCTCGACGGTCGGGATCCTCTGGGCCACCCAGGCGATCGTCGCCCGCACCTCCCGCGAGGCGGCCGAGCTCCGGGACGAGGTCGCCGCCTTCTGGGATCCGGAGGCGGTGGGCGCCTTCCTCTCGCACAACGTGGGCTTCGACTTCGCGACGCTCCCGTTCCGGTTCACCGCCGGCGAGCTGGTCGAGGCCGTCCGAGCCGGGCAGGGCGCTCAGGGCGGGTTCGTCGGCGCCCTCGTCGCCGAGCTGGGCTCGGATGCCGTGCTCACCAGGGACGAGCTGTTCGAGCACGGATGGCGGCACGCGACAGGACTCGACCACACCCTCTGCGGCAGCGCAGAACAGGTGGCGGACCTGCTCGAGGAGGACTTCGCCGCGATCGGCGGGCGCGGGGGCTACATGTTCTCGAGCCCGCTCGCGGCGCCGCGCGGGTTCGCCGACCTCTCCGAGCTGCTCGTGCCCGAGCTGCGGCGACGGGGTGCCCTCGCCCCGGCCTATCCGGGACGCACGCTCCGCGAGAACCTCGCGGTGTGAGTCGTCTCCGCCTGCGCTCGGCGGACATCCCGTCCCTCGAGCAGACCCTGGTCGTCTGCGCCCTCATCGGCGCGGCGCAGATGACCTGGGGCGTCGTGGTGCCGGTGCTGCCGCTGTTCGCCGACTCCTACGGCATCGGCGTGGCGCTCCTCGGGGTGGTGCTGGCCGCGTTCGGTGTCGGCCGCATCCTCGGGAACCTTCCCGCGGGCATCCTGGTCGGGCGGCTGCCCGCGCGCACGGTCGTGCGGGTGAGCGCGCTCGGGCTCGCCGCGGTCACGGCCTCCACCGCGCTCGCCCACGATGCCGTCTGGCTGATCGTGCTGCGCACCGCGACCGGGGTGCTCGGCGGGGCGACGGTCACCGCCTGCTTCGCCGTGCTGCTGAGGGGCGCGCCCGCGGATGCGCGGGGTCGCGTCGTCTCTCTCGCCACTGTCGTCCAGCTGTCGGCCGCCGACCTGGGCTCGCTGCTCGGCGGGGCCGTCCTGCAGCTCCTGGGCGCGGGGCTCGTCTTCCCCGTGGCCGCGGTGCCGCTGCTCCTCGTGCTGCTGTGGGACCTCGCCCGGCCGGCGGGCGCGTACTGGGCACGGCCCGTGGCGAGCGCGCCGGAGCCGGTTCGCGACGCGCGGGACGCGGCCGGCGCTCCGGGCCCCGCCCGGGGACGGTCGGCTCCGGGCGCGCTCGTCGTCGGCCTCATCGCCGTGACGTTCGCGCTGTTCGTCGCACGGTTCGCCGGGGAGCAGGGCCTCATCCCCGTGCTCGCCTACGGGCCGGGCGGGCTCGATCCGCTCGGGCTGGGAGCGGCGCTGGCGGCGGGGACGGCCGCGAGCCTCATCGTCCTCCCGCTGGTCGGCCGCTGGCTCGACTCTGGGGCGCGGGCGGTGCCCGTGCTCGCGTCGGCCGCTCTCGCCGCGCTGGGCCTCATCGGGGTGGCGTCGACCTCGGAGTGGTGGTTCGCGGCCTCGGTCGTGGCGGTGAGCATCGGCTCGAGCATCCTCGGGATCGTGCCCGGAGTGGTGACCGCCGAGCGGTTCCCACCGGAGAGGGTGGGCGTGATGGTCGGGGTCACGCGCACCGCCGGGGACGCCGGCGCGGCGCTCGGCCCCGCGGTCGTCTTCCTCGTCGCCGACGTGCTCGATCCGGGTGCCGGCGTCCTCCTGCTGGGTGCGCTGCTGCTCGTCGCGGCCGTGCCGTTCGCCGTCCTGCTCGCCCGACCGCGCAGGCTGTCGCCGGGGCGCGGTAGCGTCGGGGCATGACCTCGCGCATCCGGAACATCACCGTCGACTCCGTCTCCGCCCCCTCCGTCGCCGGGTTCTGGCAGGAGGTCACCGGCTACCACCTCGACTCCGAGCCCGGTGAGCCGGAGGCGGCGCTGCTCGCTCCGGACGGATCGGCCACGCTGCTGTTCATCGACGTGCCCGAGACCAAGACGGTGAAGAACCGGGTGCACGTCGACATCCAGCCCACCGATCGCTCCCGCGACGAGGAGGTCGAGCGCCTCACCGCGCTCGGCGCCACCCAGGTCGCCGACCACCGGCGCCCCGACGGGACGGGGTGGGTCGTCATGACCGACCCCGAGGGCAACGAGTTCTGCGTCGAGCGCAGCGCCGCGGAGCGCGGCTACGCCGGCCCCCGCGAGGGCGCGGCCCCCACGCCCTCGTTCGCCAACGTCGGCACGCTCACCGCCCAGCCCGGGCGCCGCGACGAGGTGGTCGCCCTGCTCACCCGCTCGTCCGACGAGCTGCGTCGCGCCGGTTGCCTCCTCTACGAGGTCGGCACGAACGACGAGCAGCCCGACGTCGTCTTCGTCGCCGAGCTCTGGACGAGCGCCGAGGCCCACCGCGCCTCCCTGCAGCTGCCGAGCGTGAAGGCGGCCATCGCCGAGGCGATGCCGCTCCTCACGGGCGACTTCGGCGGCTTCCGCTTCGACGTCGCGGGCTCCCCCCTCCGCTGATCCGCGTCCGCGCATGTTTCGGCGGGGCGCGCAGGGCTCAGGTGAACCAGGAGTGGAATCGACCCTCGGGGTCGTAGTGGGAGCGGAGCTCCCCCAGCCGCGCCCAGGCGTCCGGGGAGAACGAGCGCTCGGCCCGCTCCGGATGGCGGCGGATGTCGGCCTCGCTCAGGAAGTGCCCGCTGCAGACCGGGGCCATCGTGTCGGCGACGGCGTCGATCCACTGCCTGTTCGCCTCGTCGTCGGCGGGGTCGCGCCAGATCGCGTAGGCGATCACGAGGGTGCGGTCGTGCAGCGAGTAGGCGGAGACTCCCTCGGGGAGGAGGGTGGCGCCTGCGCCGTGGGCCGGCATCGATACGAGGAGGTACGACTCGTCGGAGGGCGCCGCCTCGATCAGGGGAGCGAGCCGCTCGAGCGTGGCCGCGAGGTCGAGCGGGGTCCAGAACGTGTCGGCCAGGTAGCGCCGGCCCGGCGGATACGTGGCGTCGACGGCCTCGTGCAGCGCGTCGAACGCGACGGGCACGGCGTGCACCTCCTCGCTCGCGGCGGCCGGCGCCGCGGCGAGCGGAGCCACGGCGGAGGCCGCCCCCTCGTCGTCGTGCGCGTAGGCGATCGCCGTCACCCCCACCACCGCTCGTCGTGAGCCGGAGGTCGCCGGATCCGCGTCCGCGGCCGGTACATGACCGAGGACGACCGGGAGCTCGACGTTCCTCGGCAGCTCGTCCGACGCACGCGTCAGCCACTCCCCCACGGCGTCGAGCGACGACAGGTCGTACCGCCACGACGACACGCGGATGCAGGAGGGCAGCGGTCGGAGGGCGAGGTCGAACTCCGTGACCACGCCGGGGAAGCCGGGGCCCGCGCCCCGCGCGAGCCAGAGCAGGTCGGGATCCGCCTCGGCCGAGCCCTCGACGATCGACCCGTCGGCCAGCACCGCGCGCACCCTCGTCACCGAGTAGCAGGCGGGCAGCCAGTCGCCCCAGTTGAGCCCGAGGCCACCGCCCAGCAGATAGCCGCCCACTCCCGGGGTGCCGCAGTGTCCCGCGGGCGCCGCGGTGCCGTGGGCGACGAGCAGCTCGGCGAGACGACCTCCCCGGAGCCCGGGCCCGAAGCGCGCCTGGAGTCCCTCGGCGTCGATCCGGGCGTGATCGAGACCTCCCACGTCGAGCAGCACCCCGTCGTCGCGCACGCCCGCCGCCGCCCAGCTGTGGCCCCCGCTGCGCACGGCGACGCGCTCGCCGGAGTCGGCGGCGGCCCTGAGCACCTCCACGACGCCGGCCTCGTCCGACGCCCGCACGACCGCATCCGGACCGAGCCCGGACTCGAGAGCGGAGAACTGCGGATCGCCTAGAGCGCCGGCGTAACCCGGTTCACCTCGGCGCCAGACGGGCCCCACCGCATGCATGGCGCTCACGCTAGCAGCCCGGGGAGAGCGGGTCACGGAATGCGCTCTTCCGAGCACCAGCGGCGATGACGTAGACTGGAGCGTGTCTGGTGGTGCGATCTCCGATGGATCGCCGTTCCGCCACCGACAGGCAGCGTCCGCCACCGACGAGGGCCGCGGACCCCAGAAGGCATCATCATCACCCTCACCGACCATCCACTGGCCGATCGAATCCATTGGCGCCAGGCGGACGACGACGTGCACGTCGCGACCCTCCTCGAGGAGTTCGCCGGCTACGCCGTCTCCTTCGGCCCGGGCTTCGCTCTGTTCGACTCCCACGGCGTCCCCGCGGGCCAGACGGCGACCCTCGACGAGGCCTCCGCTCTGCTCGCTGAGCGCCCCTCCCCCACCCTCGGGACGTGCTTCACCGCCGAGACGGCACACGTCCCGCCACGATCTCGGCGATCACATCGCCGAACTCGGTCTCGCAGAAGTGAGGCCGGCCGCAGAAAGAAGGAAGAATCCATGACCATCGGAACCGTGAAGTGGTTCAACTCCGAGAAGGGCTACGGATTCATCCAGCCCGACGACGGCACCGCCGACGTGTTCGCGCACTACAGCGCGATCCAGGGCACCGGCTACCGGGGCCTCGAGGAGAACCAGAAGGTGGAGTTCGACACCGAGCAGGGCCCCAAGGGTCCGCAGGCCGCGAACATCCGCGTCCTCTGACGCGCCTTCACGACGCCCTCCCACGCGACCCCTCCGGGTCGGGTCGGGAGGGCGTCGTCGTGTCCGCCGCCCGCGCGGGCATGATGGGCGCATGACAGCGCCGCTGCCCTCTCCGCCCCCGCGCGAGCCCGACCTCGTCGACGACTTCGTGTCCGGGCCGGATCCGGACCTCTGGATCGCGAGCTACCTCGAGCACTGGACCACCCCCGACCGCGCCGCTGCGCGCTGGTCGACCTCACCCGACGGGCTGATCCTGCGGATCGACGCCGACCAGCCCGACTGG
The DNA here is from genome assembly GCF_014640535.1 of Cnuibacter physcomitrellae. Classification (NCBI taxonomy): domain Bacteria; kingdom Bacillati; phylum Actinomycetota; class Actinomycetes; order Micrococcales; family Microbacteriaceae; genus Cnuibacter; species Cnuibacter physcomitrellae. The sequence continues at coordinate 2,923,743 of NZ_BMHD01000001.1, read as the reverse complement.
CGGCCCGAGGACGCGCCTCTGCGTGTCTCGAACCTCCAGACCGGGTCCTTCAGCGGACCGGTCGGCTCCACCAGAGGTATCCACCGCCACCGTCCCGACGGGCTCGGCGTCCGCACCCCCGTGCCGACCCGCCTCCTCTGGGCGCCCCGAGCCGGCCGTGTCGACATCACCCTCGGCGCCAGTCGTGATCCCGGATGCATGGTCGCGGCGTGGCTCGTCGGCACCGAGCACGAGGACCCGCGTGACTGCGGCGAGGTGTGCCTCGTCGAGATCGACTCCCGCCCCGACACCTCCGGCTGGGCGGCCCGCCTCGGCGTCAAGGCGCACGGCGACGACCGTCTGACCACCGACATGTCCGAGATCGCGCTCGAGGTCGACGCCAGTGACCGCCACACCTGGACCGCCGTGTGGGGTGAGGGCGAGACGATCCTCGGGCTCGACGGGGTCGAGCTGCGCCGCATCCCCCAGGCGCCGGACTACCCGATGGTGCTGATGGTCGACCTGTTCGAGGTCGGCGGGCCGGGCGGGAGCTACCCGAAGACCGCCGTCGTGCACTCCGTGAGGGGATGGGGCGACGAGGCCGGCCTCACGCCTCGCGGGTGATCTCCACCGTCACGAACAGCTGCGAGCCGAACGGTCCCGCGTAGACGCCCCTCAGCGGCGCGACGTCGTTGTAGTCGCGGCCGCGGCCCACCACGACGTGGCGGTCGCCGATGTCGATGAGGTTCGTCGGGTCGAAGCCTCGCCAGTCGCCGCAGAACCACTCCACCCAGGCGTGCGACTCGCCGACCACAGTCTCTCCGATCGCCGCATCCGGCTTCGGGTGCAGGTATCCGGAGACGTACCGGGCCGGGATGCCCACCGAGCGCAGCGCGCCCAGAGCGATGTGGGTGATGTCCTGGCAGACGCCGCGCTTGTCGATCCAGGCGTCCTTCGCCGTCGAGGTGACGGCCGTCACGCCCTGCACGTACTCCATCCGCTTGCCGATCTCGGTGCAGATCTCGAGCGCCGCATCGCAGGGGCTGGCGTGCCGCGCCGCGATCGTCTCCGCGAGCTCGCGGACCTCGCCCGCGGGGTCGGTGAACCGCGTCTGCTCCGAGTGCTCGACGTACACCGTGGCCGTGCCGACGACGTCGGCGAGCAGCTCCCAGTCCACCGGATGCGGTTCGTGCGGCCGCGGGCGCACCTCGACCAGGCTCGTCGCGGAGAGCGTCAGCTCGCGGTGCGGTGTGAGCACGTCGAACGCGCTGACCCGGGTGCCCCAGTAGTCGACGTAGGAGTGGTTCGACGACACGGGGGTGATGTCGAGGTGGGAGTGCAGCACGAACTGGCCGTCGCTCGAGGCGGGCAGCATCCGCGCCTCGTTGTACGACGCCTGCACCTCGCCCTCGTAGCGGTAGCCCGTCCTGTGGTGGACCCTGAGCCGTCTCATGCGCTCTCTCCGATCCAGCTCGGCGCCGCCCCGGTCGGGAAGTAGCGCTGCCGCACCGCCTCGCTCGCCGCGCTCGTCGCATCCTGCACGCTGTCCATGTGCCGGTGGAGGTCCTGCAGGATGTCGGTGATCGGCGTGTACTCCAGCTCGCTGCGGATCTGTCCGAGCAGGCGCTGGGCGCTGTCGCTGACACCCACCCGCTCGGTCCGCGGGCCCAGGTCGCGGAGGCACTGCTCGGCACGGGTGACGCTGTACAGGATGGAGCGCGGGAACAGCCGGTCGAGCAGGAGGAACTCGGCGGCGTTGCGGGCGCTCGGCACCCCGCGGTACGTGCGGAGGTACGCCTCGTAGGCGCCGCAGGAGCGGAGGATCGTCGTCCACGACGGGCCGCTCGCCTCGGTGAGGCTGCGTGTGGCGAGCAGCCGCGCGGTCATGTCGGCGCGCTCGATGCTCCGGCCGAGGGTGAAGAACTGCCACGCCTCATCACGGCTGGCCGACGACTCGACGATGCCGACCGCGAGCGCCGCCCGCTCTCGTACCCAGCCGAAGAACTCGTGCGTCTTCTCGCTCGCGATGCGGCGCGGCATCCGAGCCCGCGTGGTGTTGAGGCACTCCCACAGCTCGGTCGAGACGATCTCGCGGGCGCGCCGCGCGTTCTCGCGGGCGGCCCCCAGCGAGTACGCGATGCTCGCCGGATGCGTGCGGTCGACCGCGAGGATCGCGAGGACGTCGGCGCGGGTGAGCGCCTGGTCGGCGGGCACCTCGCTGCCCATGACGGAGAGCAGCGACCGGCAGGCGAGGTCCTCCTCGACCCACGGGTCCTCGAGCAGGAGCTGCAGGTGCACGTCGAGGATGCGGGCGGTGCCGTCGCTGCGCTCGATGTACCGCCCGATCCAGAACAGCGACTCCGCGATGCGGCTGAGCATGGCCATCACGCGCCCTCCTGCCCCTTCTCCCCGTTTCGCCATGCTCCTGGCCTTTCGCCATCCGCATGCGCGTGGCGGAAGGCCAAGGGTGTGGCGGAACGGGCCTGCTGCTGCTGTTGCTGCTGGTCGGTGTGCGGGCGGTCCTCGGGGTTGTGGTCGACGTCGTGCCCGATGATCGGGATGGCCTGCGTCACCGCGGCCTGCTCGGCGACGAGGCCCTGGATGTCGTGGTCGCGGGCGGGACTGAGGAAGTCCGGCTCGGGGCCGACCACCCAGGTGTCCTTCGAGCCGCCGCCCTGCGAGCTGTTCACGACGAGCTGGCCCTCCGGCAGCGCCACGCGGGTGAGCCCGCCCGGGAGCACCCAGATGTCGTCGCCGTCGTTCACGGCGAACGGACGGAGGTCGGCGTGCCGGGGGCGCATCCCGTCCTCGACGAGGGTGGGGATGGTCGACAGCTGCACCACGGGCTGGGCGATCCAGCCGCGCGGGTCGGCGATGAGGCGCTTCCGCAGGGTCTCGAGCTCCTTGGGCGAGGCGTCCGGACCCACCACGAGCCCCTTGCCGCCCGACCCGTCGACGGGCTTCACGACGAGCTCGTCGAGGCGGTCGAGCACCTCCTCGAGCGCACCCGGATCCTCGAGCCGCCAGGTGTCGACGTTGGGGATGATCGGGTCCTCGCCCAGGTAGTAGCGGATGAGGTCGGGCATGTAGGTGTAGACGAGCTTGTCGTCGGCGACGCCGTTGCCCACCGCGTTGGCGATGGTGACGTTGCCGAGGCGCGCGGCCAGGAGGAGGCCGGGCGAGCCCAGCATCGAGTCGGCGCGGAACTGCAGCGGATCGATGAAGTCGTCGTCGACCCGTCGGTAGATCACGTCGACGCGGGTGGGACCGGCCGTGGTGCGCATCCACACCCGGCCGCCGGAGCAGAACAGGTCGCGGCCCTCGACCAGCTCGACGCCCATCAGGCGCGCGAGCAGCGTGTGCTCGAAGTAGGCGGAGTTGTAGACGCCCGGGGTCAGCACGACGACCGTCGGGTCGTCGACGTTCTTGGGGGCGGAGGCGCGCAGCGCCTGGAGCAGCTTGTTCGGATAGTCGCCGACGGGCCGCACCCGCATCGACACGAAGAGCTCGGGCAACGTCTGCGCCATCACACGTCGGTTCGAGATCACGTAGGAGACGCCGCTCGGCACCCGCACGTTGTCCTCGAGCACGCGCCAGGCACCGTTCTCGTCGCGGATGAGGTCGATCCCGGAGACCTGGATCCGCACGTTGTTCGGCGAGACGATGCCCGCGGCCTGGCGGTGGAAGTGCGTCGAGCTCGAGATCAACCCGGCCGGGATGACGCGGTCGCGCACCGCGCGCTGTTCGCTGTAGACGTCGGCGAGGAAGGCCTCGAGCGCCTTCACGCGCTGCTTGATGCCCGACTCGACGTCGACCCACTCCGACTGCTCGATCACCCGCGGCACCGCGTCGAGCGGGAACGGGCGCTCCTCGCCGGCGAAGTCGAACGTCACGCCCTGGGCCAGGTAGCTCGACGCCAGCGCGTCGGTGCGGCCACGCAGCTCCTCCTGCGTCATCTGCGCCAGGGCGTTGTAGATGTCGCGGTAGGCGGCGCGCGCCTCGACCGGGTCGTTCGACTTCGGCTCGGGGAACATCTCGTCGAAGGGATGGGCGCCCTTGCGGTGTCGCGTCAGCAGCGTGGCGCCGTAGCCGTCGAACAGGTCAACCATGGCCACACCCTACTGCGCCCCTGTTGCGGCGGTGTTTCCGGCCGCGCCACCCCGGTTTCGCGCCCTTTTCAGCGCCGCGCGGGGTCATCGGGCGCGCGACACCCCACAGCGGCCTCGAAACCCGCGTCACCGGGCGAGCGCGGCGGCGAGCACCTCGGCGGCGCGGGAGGCCCGCGGGAGCGCGAGCTCGAGCACGCCGTCGCCCTGAGAGATCCGCACGGCGTCGACGGCCTCGTAGATCGGATGCTCCGCCACCTCGACGCTCGCGCCGGAGCGCCGGAACACCACCGTCTGCGCCATCGAGAGGTCGTCGCCCGACCGGCGCTGGAGCCACGCCCGGCGATGGATGAGGTGCACCTCGTCGGGCGAGACGCCGAGGATCATCGCACTGCCCATCGTGGGCCGCAGGCGATAGAGCAGGCCCACGACGCCGGCGTCGAACGGCCGGAGCGGGAGCGACGGATGCGCAGCCGACAGCTCGAGACCGGGCACGGCGGCCTGCAGGGCCGCCCAGGCGCCGAACAGGCCGTAGTCGCGCTTCGCGTGAGGCAGCTCGACGCGGCCGAGATCGACGGGCGAAGACGAGGGCGCCGGTGCGCCGATGGAGGACGACGGACCCAGGATGAGCATCCGCATCCGTGTGACGAGGGCGGTGATCCGGTCATGCGACGCCGCGTTGTAGCGGACCACGAGCGGAGGGCCGAGCGCGGTGTACAGCTCGAGCCGCCCATCGAGGAGGTGCACCGAGTCGACGAGGGCGAACACCCCGTCCAGCCGGACCGAACGGGTCGTGAACGTGTCGCCGTCGCGCGAGAGGAGGGTCAGCGACGCGCTGTCGAGGATGACCAGCCCGTCGTAGAGGTGCATCGACGGGGTGGCGTTGCGACGCTCGATGTCGCGGGGGATCTTGAGCACGAGCTCGGTGTGCTCGAAGTCGATCGGATGCGGTCGGTAGAGACGGGGCACGTCCTGCGGCCCGGTCACCACGTCGACCCAGGGCCCGAACGCGTCGTACTCGCTGACGTCGGCGTAGGCCATGACCGCCACTCTCCCACTCCGGCGTGGCAGATGCGCTGATCTGCCGCGACACCACCTGAAGAAAGGGGTGCGCCCCGCGGCATTGGGGGGAAGCCTGCGGGGCGCGATCACGCGGTCTGTGGGGGGACAGGACCCGCGTGCATCTCCTACCGTAGTGGTCCGGGAACGATCCGCCACCCGGCGGCCGACACTCGAAGCCGCCACCCAGGTTCGGGGGCCATCCGCTCCGCCGTTCCCCTCAGTGCGCCGCGTGCGCGAGGCTCAGCGTCGCGCGCGGGCGAGGCCGAGCGTCCCGCGCTGGGGAGGCGCCGACCGGCGACAAGGTGCCCCTCCATGCTCACGGGAAGGGCGGATTCGCGCGGCTCGACGGCACGCGCCCGGCGTCCCGGGCGACCTCAGTCGGCGGGCTGCTCCCGGGCGGTTCCGGAGCGGAGGGGCGCCGTCGCGCGGGCACGACGCGTGCTCGCGCCGAACGAGCCGAGGAGGGCGAAGCGCCCGCGGGGCCGCGTGTGGGCGGGGTCGGCGCATCCGCACGGATCGAAGTCGCCCGGGTGCACCATCTCGACGAGCACGGCACAGCGGCCTTCCCGGCGCGGCAGCGGCAGGATCAGGGGATGCCTGCAGGTCGGGCAGAGTCGGATCGGGTCGCTCATCGACGGGGTCCTCGGGTGCGGGGATCGGCCGGAGCCGAGCTCGGGAGGGAGCCGCGGACAGGCGGCGCCGTCGCGCGGCTCGTGAGCCGGGCGCGGTGGGATCCGAGGGCCGGATGAGGCATCGGATCGGGTCGGGTCGGAGCGTCGAGCGCTCCCCACTGACGTTATCGCGGGTCGCGGCGGAAGGCCCGTGTTCCGCCGCGATCTCACCCCTCGCTCACCCGGTTCTTCACGGATGCCCAGGAAGCATGTGGGTCGCCCTCTGAGCTCGGCGCCGCCGACCGGCGCGTCTGGGGGCTCAGTGCGTGCGGATGTACTCCTGCGAACGCCCCTCGAGATACGCGCACAGCCTGGCCGCGAGCTCCAGCTCGGCGGCGAGACCCGCGAGCTCCTCGGATCCGAGCACGAGCTCCTGCTCACGCGGACCGAACGTGACCGCCCACTTCGGGTCGCCCGGGCCCACAGGCTGCAGGAACATGTAGGGCGTCGCGTTGTGGAGCCGGACGATGATCAGGCCGGGGTCGGTGCCGGGGTCGCTGTCGTGCTCCTCCGCCTCGGCCAGGCCCGCCAGGTCGGTGTCGGTGAACTCGGCCAGCCACTCCTCGAGCAGCTCTCTCGTCCTGAACGGCATCCGCTCACCCTCCCCGTCGCGTCGCGACGTCCCGGCTAGCATCCCATATTCGCGAGGACGTCCCCGCATCGCGTCCTTCGCATCGCGTCTCCCGCGGCCGGGCGCGGGGTGTGTGAGATCAGCGCACGGCGCGTTCGATCAGGCCCGCGATGATCGCTGCCTCGGCGTCGCCGATCGAGACGATCGCGTACGACGTCGGCCACATGCGTCCCTCGTCCAGCGCTGCCGCCTCCTGGAAGCCGAGCGTGGAGTAGCGGGTCTTGAACTTCTTCGCGTCCTGGAAGAAGAACACCGTCCTGCCGTCCTTCGCCCAGGCGGGCGATCCGTAGAAGGTCCGCGGCGCCAGCTCCGGCGCCACCTCGTCGACGATGCGCTGCAGGCGCTCGGCCGAGCGGCGGTCCTCGTCGTCCATCTCGGCGATCTTCGCGAGAGCGTCCGCGCGATCCGCCTCCGCCTTCTCGGCTGCGCTCTGCCTCTTCTTCGACGCACGGGCCTCCGCGGCCCGCTCCTTCATCGCCTTGCGCTCCTCGGCGGTGAACTCCCCGCCACCCTGCTCCGCCATCGCGGGCTCCCTTCGTCGTCGGTGGTGCCACGGTAACGGTGGGCGGACGGCCGGCACATCTCGATTCCTGATCGATCGGATGCGGCGGGTGCGGGTCAGCGCCGGGCGGCGAGCTCGCTGCGCCAGCGGGCGTGGAGGAGCCAGGGATCTCCGGCCAGGGCGAGCGCGGCGATGTGCTCCGCGAGGTCTCCCTCGAGCGAGAACCACTCCCCGCCCAGGCGGAGGTCGGCGAACTGCTGGTGCCTGCTCTGCTCCACATCGCGCGCACCCGGCTCGAAGGCGAGGACCTCTTCGTGCCTGAGCTGCGCCAATCGGGTGCGCGGGGTGGAGCTGGTGCCGATCTTGACCCGATCGGCGAAGCGGATGTAGTACACGACGTCGACGCGGGGAGGGGCGGTCTCGGTGTCGGGCAGCTCGCCGTACCGCCACTCGCACACCGCGCAGAGCCACCCGGAGGGCCAGCGCACCCCGAGCCGCGAGCCGCAGGCCGCGCAGGGACCGGGCAGCGCATCCGTCACCCCCACCTCGCCCAGGACGGCCTCGTAGGCGGCGAGCAGGTGGTCGCCGCACAGCCCGAGCCCGCCGAGCGGCGAGGGCTCGAGCCCGCAGCGGCGGCCCGCCTCCTCGATCGGGCACCCGTGCGCGTCCATGTCTCGACGCTACGCCCCACCACCGACGCGGGCGGCGTCGCGCGGCGGCGTCGGTGGGTGCTCGTACGCTGGCGCCGTGGTGGAGAGCATCGACGCGTGGTGGGAGCGACGCCAGCGCTCCAAGGGCGCGGCCGTGCCCTACGCCGTCGGCACCTACCGCGAGGCGTGGAGCACGTTCCCCATGCTGATCCGTCAGTACCACCCCGAGTTCAACCGCGGCATCACGCTGACGCAGATCCCCCCGGCGGCGGACGTGTACCTCACCTGGCAGTGCGAGTCGGGTCACGTGTTCGTCGCGACACCCGAGGAGCAGCGGTCACGTCCCGGCCGCGTGCGCCGCCGCTCGGCCTGGTGCCCGGAGTGCAGCCTCGACGCCCGCGGCGGCCCCCGCGTCCGTCCTCTCCCCCTCGACCCCCGCCCCGTCGAGTCCCGCCCGCTCGACGCCGCCCCCTTCGAGCGCCGCCCGACATCGGCGACCCTCGACCCGGGATCGGCCCCGCGCCAGACCTCCACCCCGCGGCCAGCCACCGGCGGACGGCCTTCCCCCGCCCCGCGGCCAGCTTCCAGCGGGCGCCAGACCCCCACCCCGCAGCACGAGCGCACCCCGAAGCGACCCTCGCCCTTCGCCCGCCCGGCACCCGACGCGCCAGCCCGGGCCGCCCGCATCCGACCCACACCCGACGCAGCACGCCCCCACGTGGCGCCCGCGGCGGAGGCGCCGGAGCCGCGGCGGCGCGAGCGGGGCGAACCGTTCCGCAGTCCTCACGCGCCGCGGACCGCCTCGGCCGCGGAGGCCGACCTCCGCCGTCGGCTGGCGGAGCGGCTGGACCTCGACCTCGACGCGCACAACGCGATCTGGGTCGCGCAGGACTTCCACGGCCGACGCGAGGTCTGGCCCGACATCGTGCTCGCCGACCTCCGGGTCGCGATCGAGTACGACACCGTGGGCCGCTTCGGGCTCGAGCACGTGGGCCCCCGCGAGCAGTCCGACCGCTGGAAGGACCGCGTGCTGAGACAGTGCGGATGGGAGGTCATCCGCATCCGCACCGGCGCCCTGCGCCCCCTGGGGCCGCACGACCTCGTCGCCCCCGCCATCACCGCGACCCTCATCGACCGCCTCCTCGACGAGCTCGCCCTCGTCCGCGGCCCCCTCTTCGTCGCCGCCTACCTCCGCTGACCGCTCGCCCTCCTCCCGGCAGAGCGCGAAGGGTCCCCGACTGCCGAGGCGAGAAGCTGACCGTTTCATCTGGGGCGAGGATTCGAGGACTGGCGCTACGATGCGGCGGTGGAAGAATGAGCACCACCAGACCCGGGAAGATGCGACGAAGGCGGACACCCTGAACATCGTCAGCTACAACCTCCGCAAGCACGCGGCCATCGGCGAGATCGAGAAGCTCGCCGAGGAGACGGACGTCGACGTGCTGTGCCTCCAGGAGTGCGACAGCACCGACCTCCGCGAGCAGGTCGGGCACCTGGCCCTCGCCGACTACACGAAGGCCAACCGGCTCGGGCTCGCGATCTACTACCGGTCCGACGCGTTCGAGCTGCAGGCCACCCGCCTGTTCGCCCTGCGCAAGTCGATGCACGACCGCGTGATGGCGCCCGCGCACGAGCGCCTCCTCGCCGCGAAGCTGCTCGACACCCGCACCGACACCGAGTTCCTCGTGGGCAACTTCCACGCGGCGCCGCTCACCGCCTCCAACTCGCTGCGCCGGAAGCAGATCGCGACCGCTCATGACGAGCTCCGCATCATGGGCCCCGGTGTCGCGACCGTCATGGTCGGCGACTTCAACTACCCGTGGTTCCAGGGCAACCTGCGTGAGGTCATGCAGGAGACGGGGCACGTGATGACCCGCAGCGAGGGCCCCACCTACACGCGCTACAAGTACTTCACCGGCCACTTCGACTTCGCCACGTCGGTGCACGCCGACGTGCTGTCGGTCGAGGCGCTGCCCCAGGGCGGGTCCGACCACCACCCGATCCTCGTGGTCGCCGACGTCCAGCGGGAGCGCGCCGCCTCCTAGGGGCCGCTTCTCCGTCGCTCATCACGGAATACGGCCGAGCCCCTCGATATACGGCGAGGTCGACCGTATTCCGTGATGACGGACGGGAGGTCGCCGCTCAGAAGTGCGAGATCCCGTAGATCGGGGTGTCGGACGCGAGCAGGCGGTTCAGGCGGCCCACCGCACCGGAGGCGTGCTCCGACACCTGCCCCGCCGCCGCGAGCACGCGGGCGTCCGCGCCGCCGAGGTAGAGCGACCCGAGCGCGGACGCGTCGACCGTCACCTCCGGGGCCGCGTCGAACTCGCGGGTCACGGTGGCGAAGCCGTCGGCGGCGGCGATGCGGAAGGTGCCCGCCGCGTGGCCGAGATCGTCGTGCACGCCCACCGTCACCTCCCCCTCCGTCGCGTAGGGGCGCGCCTCGAACGCGGCGATGGGGTCGAGGATGCGCAACCACACCCAGTCCTCGAGCTCGGTCACGGCGACCGAGCGCGAGTCGGCCAGGGCCCAGCGCAGCGGGTCGTCGACGGGGGCGGCGTGGTAGCGCACCCGGTCGTTGAGGTCGATCGCCGCGAGGAACTCCCACAGCCCGAGGTAGGCGTCGTCGCTCGCGGCGACGAGGTCGACCACCTGCACGGTGAGCGGTGTGGTGTCCCACCCGTGCGATCGGTACGCGACATAGCCGTCGACCTCGCCCGCGTCGTCGTAGTGGAGGGCGGCGCGGATGCGCGCATCCGGCCCGCCCTTGTCGCTCTGGAGCCCCGCGGACCGCCAGCGGTAGCGCTCCTGGCGGTCGACCGACCCCGTGCTGCGCTCGTGGAAGCGGGCGAAGACCCGCGGTGCGATGTCGAGCAGCACCCGTGCGTCGGCCAGCTCCACGCGGCCCGAGGGCCGGGTCAGCAGGCGGAAGCGCGAGTCGGTGGTGACGTCGATGTGATGCACCGAGGTGGCGATGCCGAAGCCGAAACGCCGGTAGATGGTGGCCTCGGAGACCGTGAGCGCCGCCAGGGCGAGCCCGCGCTCACGAGCGCGATCGAGGCTCTCCGTCATCATCCGCCGGAGCAGCCCCCGGCGACGGTGCGTGGGTCGCACCGTCACCGAGGAGATGAGGTGGGCCGGCAGCAGGCGACCGCCGCCCACGTTGATGGTCCGCTCGAAGTCGGCGAAGGTGGCGACGGGCATGTGAGCCCCGTAGGACCCGGGGAGCGGCTGGTCGACGTACACGCCGGTCAGCTGCCGCCCATCGGCGACGAGGTTGCGCGCCGCGTCACCGAGCGCGGTGTCGGACGGATCGTCCTCGTGGAACCCCTGCGACTCGACGCGCAGCCAGGCGGCGGTGTCGGGCTCGACCGTCCCCTCCGCGGAGACCGAGGCGGGGAACGTGCGGAACCGGTAGTCGGGGATGTCGCTCACCCGACCCACGCTAGCGCGCGGGCGGGTGAGGCGGTCAGGACCGTCGCTGCGGCAGGACGTTGAGCACGATGTAGAACACGCCGAGGAGGACCCACCACAGCCACGACGTCGTCCATCCGCCCGCGATGTCGAACCACCCGAACGTGAAGAAGAGGATGAGGGCGACGATGGGGGCGAGCGAGCGGATCAGGTGGAGGGTCGTGCCCTCGCCCTGGTACGGTCCAGGCTGTCCGTAGCCGCCGGGCTGGTTGTATCCGCCCGGCTGCCCGTAGCCACCCGGCTGCGCATAGGGGCCGGGCTGCGCGAACTGCGAGGGAGGCGGCGTCGGAGCTGCCGGGGGGACCGCGGGCAGGTCGGCGAACAGCGGCGCGAGGTCGGCCTGCGTGACCGCGGCCTTGGCCCGGGTGGAGCGCTCGGTGAACTCCTCGGTGGTGATGCGCCCGTCGGCGAGGGCGTGGGCGAGCGAGGCGACGGCGGCGTCACGCTCGGCGTTGCTGAGGCGGTGCGAGGGCGTGGCGTCGCTGTAGTCGGTCATGGGGATACTCTGGCGCATCAGCGCAGGTGCATGCCACTCCTTGACGTACTGCGTCACTCGGTGGTCGACCGGCCTCCTGGCGCGGGTCCGCGCATCCTGGGAGGATCGCCGCATGGCCTGGTTCCGCAGCAGAGACCGGTTCGCCGGCACCGCCCGCATCACGGCGGAGGAGGTCGCGTCGGCGCGCTTCACCACCACGTCCTTCCGTGCGGGCTACGACACGGAGGATGTGGACGCCTTCCTCGCAGACTGCGTCGAGACGCTGCGATGGAGGGAGGGCAGCGCGCGCCCGGAGGCGCCGGTGACGGCGAAGCAGGTGGTGGATACGCGATTCGGCCAGACGAAGTTCCGGGCGGGGTACGACCAGGACGAGGTGGACGACCTGCTCGACCGCGTGGCCGCGACCCTGCACGACGCAGAGAGCGTGAGCGACGCCGACGGTCCGTCCGCCGGTTCCGCGAGCTAGGACGGCGGACGCCGCGGGCAGGGCTCAGGACGCAGCCAGCTCCGCGGCCGTGGGCGGGTTCGCGCCCGGTCGGCTGCACGTGATGGCGGCGCAGCGCACGGCGACGTCGCCGAGACGTGCGAGCATCCGCTCGTCGAAGGCCTCCGCCGCCCGCCACGCGTCGACGTCGAGCCGGGCGTCCGGGGTGTCGGTGGTGGACGCATCCAGCTCCGCGGCGATGACGTGGAGCAGGGCGCTCATGAACGAGTCGCCCGCTCCGATCGTGTCGGCGACCTCGACCTTCCGGCCGGGCACGCTGACGAGGGCGGATGCCGAGACGAGCAGCGCCCCCTCCGCGCCGCGGGTCACGGCCACGCACAGCGGGCCGAGGTCGCGGATGCGGTGGGCCGCATCCTCGACGGAGAGTCCCGGGTAGAGCCAGTCTGCGTCCTCGTCGCTCAGCTTCACCACGTCCGCGAGCCCGGCGAGGCGCTCGAAGCGCGCCAGCGCATCCGCGTGGTCGCCGACGAGGGCGGGCCTGATGTTGGGGTCGAGCGAGAGCAGCGACCTCGCCCGTTCCGCGGCGAAGAGGGCCTCCACCGCCGACGCCCCCGGCTCGAGGAAGGCCGCGATCGACCCGGAGTGGAGGATCGACGCGGGTGGGACCACCGCGCCGTCGGGGATCGACCAGGAGACGTCGAAGTCGTAGCGCGCGGCGCCGTCGCCGCCGATCGTGGCCGTCGCGGTCGACGTGCGCTCGGCGCTCCAGGAGGCGTCGAGCACCTCCACGCCGGCGCCCTCGAGATGCTCGGCGAGGGCACGGCCGAAGTCGTCGTCGGCGAGCGCGGTGAGCAGGCTCACCTCGTGGCCGAGCCGCGCGAGCCCGTAGGCGATGTTCGCGGGCGAACCGCCCGGATGCGCGTGGCTGCCATCCGGGCCCACCACGACGTCCATGATCGACTCGCCCACCGCGAGGATGCGTGCAGCCATGAGCACCTCCGGGTCCAGGGTAGCCGCGGAGGACCGTCGAGAGATCGGCGCCCGGGCGCTCTCCGCGCGTCCGCGGGCTGGTGGGCGGCGTCGAGGCTACCGTGGAGCGGGTGTATGACGACCGCTACGGATCCGACGTTCTCGCGGGCTTCGACCGCCGCGCGAAAGCCGCCCCGCCGCCCGACGCCGCCGCCGAGTTCGACCTCGTCGTCGAGCACGTCGCGACCGACTTCTGCGGGTCCGTGGTGCGCGTGGAGGGCCGCACGGTGGAGCTCGAGGACCGCCACGGCAAGCGTCGCGTGTTCCCGCTCGGGCCGGGCTTCCTCCTCGAGGGACGACCGGTGACCCTCGTCCCTCCCGCTCGGATGAGGGCAGCCGGGCCTGCGAAGCCGGCGCGCACCGCATCCGGCTCGATCGCCGGCCCGAAGGGCCCGGCGCGCGTGGCCCGCGCGAGTCGCATCTTCGTCGAGGGGCGCCAGGACGCCGAGCTCGTCGAGAAGGTGTGGGGCGACGACCTCCGCGGCGAGGGCGTCGTGGTCGAGTACCTCGAGGGCATCGACCACCTCGACGAGATCGTGCGCGAGTTCGAGCCCTCCCCCGCGCGGCGGATCGGCGTGCTCGTCGACCACCTCGTCCCGGGCTCGAAGGAGACGCGCATCGCGGATGCGGTCGCCCGCGGCCCGCATGGACGCCACGTGCTCGTCGTCGGACATCCGTTCGTCGACGTGTGGCAGGCGGTGAAGCCCGCCCGTCTGGGGATCTCGGCGTGGCCGACGGTGCCGCGATCGATGGAGTGGAAGCACGGGATCTGCGAGGCGTTCCGCTGGCCGCACGAGTCGCAGGCCGACATCGCGCACGCGTGGAAGCGCATCCTGTCGCGGGTGTCGACGTACACCGACCTCGAGCCGGCGCTGGTCGGGCCCGTCGAGCACCTCATCGACTTCGTCACCGCTCCCGCCTGAGGGTCGGCGCGCAGGGCTCCCGGCGCGGCCGCGGGGAGGTGGATGCGCCTGCGGCCGGAGCTTGCATTCACGGCGGTACACTTCCGTGAGGACATCGGTCGCGATCATCTGCGGGAGGGCACGCATGCCGACGGCGACGGACAGCGCCACACGGGTCGACGACGCCTACGAGTGGCTGCTCGGTGAGATCACCGGGTTCCGGCTGCGCTCGGGGGCGCCGCTCAGCGAGAACCGCATCGCGGCGCAGCTCGGCATCAGCCGCACGCCGGTGCGCGAGGCGCTGCAGCGGCTCGAGAAGGAGGGGCTCGTCAAGCGCAGCGACGCGGCCCGCTTCACCGTGTCGCAGCTCACCGCGACCGAGGTCAACGACGCGTGCGACCTGCTCGAGGTGCTCGACAGCTACATCAGCCGCACAGCGGCGTCGAAGCTGAGCGACGAGGAGGCGACGACCCTCCGCAAGCACGTCGCGGCGATGTTCGCGGCCGCCGCGGCCGGCGACCGGGCCGCCTGGTCGGAGGCCGACCTGTCGTTCCACCGGCTCGCGAACCGCATCGCGGGCAACACGCTCGTGGCCGACACCGTGCGTGAGACGCGTCGGCGCATCCAGCGCTTCTGGCTGCGGGCGGCGTCCCAGGGCAGTCGCCTCGAGGAGTGCTCGCGCGAGTACGAGCGGCTCGCGGACGCGATGATCGCGAAGGACTACGACGCCATCGAGCCCGCGGTCTGCGCGCACATCGAGCACATGCGGCAGCGCATGCTCGACATGATCGCCGCCGCCGCCATCCTCCTCGGCGACGACTGACGCCCCGCGAGGTCGTCCTCCTCCGCCTTCCCGACCGCACCCCTGCGGTGGCGGCCCCTGCCGCTTGCGGCGGAGGCTGCCGCGGCCGTTTTCAGGACCTCCGCCTATTCTCAGGGCGATTCGTCCTGAGAAGGGGCGATCCGACGCCCCCGTCCTGAATACGGCCGCCGCTGCTCGGCTCGACTCAGCCGACGAAGATGCAGAACGGATGGCCCGACGGGTCGGCGAACACGTAGAGGGGCTCCTCGGGGTCGTCGAAGCGGTCGCGCAGGATGCTCGCGCCGAGCGCCAGGGCGCGGTCGCGCTGGGACTGGAGCTCCTCCGCGGTCGGGACCGTGAGGTCGAGGTGGGCCATCTGCGGGCGCGGCCCGTCCGGCCAGGTCGGCGCGGGGAGCGAGTCGACCTGCTGGAACGTGAGCTCCGGCCCGCCGCCGGGGAACCGCAGCGCGAGCCAGTCCGTGTCGGCGTGCGTCTCACCCTCGTGCGGCTCGTCGCCCGGGCGGTACTCGAGCCCCAGCAGCTCCCGGTAGAACTCTGCGAGCGCTCGCGCATCCTCGGTGTCGAGCACCACCTGCTTCAGCGTCGGAACGGCCATGCGCGCGACCCTACCCCGCCACCCCTCCCCTCGCCGTCACCACCACGCGGACGCGGGGACGCGCAGAAGCCGCCGCGGGTTCCGCCCGCCCCGCGCGCCGACGCCGCCACCACCGCGACCTCACCACGCACAGCGGGCACAACCCGCACGAACCCGCCACCGCCGCCCGACCCGGTGACTGCGCGCGAGCCGGACCTCACGCAGCCACCGCGGGTTCCGCCCGCCTCACGTGCCGACGCCCCCACCACCGCGGCCTCGCCACGCACTGCGGGCACAACCCGCACGAACCTGCCGCTACTCCCCTCATCCGGGCCCGAAGGGAACGGCAGTGCCCGCGCGCACTGAACCCGTCCCTGCGCCGTCGGTACCGCGGGTTGCGCCCGCCCAGCGCACCGATGAGCGCGCCACGGCGGCAACGCCAGCCGCAGCGGGCGGAACCCGCGCGAGCGGCCGCACCCCGCGCCCGGCCCGGCTCGCACCCCAGGCCCCGCGCCCGGACCGCACCCGAGCCCGGCCCGCACTCGCACCCAGCCGGCCCGCAACACGCGCTCCGCGCCCCGGACCCGCGCGATCGGCCGCACCCCGGGCCCCGCATCCGCCCGACCCGCACCTAGCCGGTCCGAACCCCGCACCTTCCCGGCCCGCGCCCCGGGCCCCGCACCCGCGCGATCGGGCGCGGGGCGCGGGGGCGCGCTCAGCCGCGCTGGGCGCGCAGCTCGTCGAGGACGGCGGCGAGCTGCGCCACCGCCCAGTCGAGGTCGTCGGCGGAGACGACGAGCGGGGGCGCGAGGCGGATCGTGGAGCCGTGGGTGTCCTTCGCGAGCACGCCGCGGGCCATGAGGCGTTCGCAGACCTCGCGGCCGGTGCCCAGCTCGGGGTCGATGTCGATGCCCGCCCAGAGGCCCGCGCCGCGGACCGCGACCACGCCTCGACCCACGAGCGCACGCAGCGAGTCGAGGAACGGCCCGCCGAGCGAGGCCGCGCGACGCTGGTACTCGCCGTCGGCGAGCATCCGCACCACCGCGAGGCCCACGGCCGCGGCCAGCGGGTTGCCGCCGAAGGTGGAGCCGTGCTCTCCCGGGCGCAGGACGCCCAGCACCGAGCGGTCGGCGACCACGGCCGACACGGGCACGATGCCGCCGCCGAGCGCCTTGCCGAGGAGGTACATGTCGGGCACGACGCCGACGAGGTCGCAGGCGAAGGTCGCCCCGGTCCGGCCAAGCCCCGACTGGATCTCGTCGGCGATGAAGAGCACGTTCCGCTCGGTGCAGAGCGCACGCACCGCGGGCAGGTACGACGCCGGGGGCACCACGATGCCCGCCTCGCCCTGGATGGGCTCGAGCAGCACCGCGACCGTCGTGTCGTCGATGGCCGCGGCCAGCGCCTCAGCGTCACCGTAGGGCACACGGACGAAGCCGGGCGTGAACGGGCCGAAGTCATCGCGCGCCTGCGGGTCGTCGGAGAAGGACACGATCGTCGTAGTGCGGCCGTGGAAGTTGCCGTCGGCGACGATGATCGTCGCCTGCCCCGCAGGGACGCCCTTCACCCGGTAGCCCCAGGCGCGGGCGACCTTGATCGCCGACTCGACGGCCTCCGCTCCTGTGTTCATAGGGAGCACCATGTCCTTACCCGCGAGCGCGGCGAGCTCGGTGACGAACGGTCCGAGGCGGTCGGAGTGGAACGCGCGGCTGGTGAGCGTGATCCGGTCGAGCTGGGCGCGGGCCGCGTCGAGGAGGACGGGGTTCGAGTGCCCGAAGTTGACCGCGGAATAGGCGGCGAGGCAGTCGAGGTAGCGGCGGCCCTCCACATCCGTCACCCAGGCTCCGTCGCCCGAGGAGACGACGACGGGGAGCGGGTGGTAGTTGTGGGCCGCGTGCTCGTCGACCTCGGCGATCAGGTCGGCCGACGACGCGGATGCGGAAGAAGCGGACGACAGGGATGCGGACGCCACGGTCGCGCTGGTCGCGGTGCTCATCGGAGCTCCAGCGTGCAGCACTTGACGCCCCCGCCACCGAGCAGCAGCTCGGAGAGGTCGACCCCGATGGGCTCGTACCCGCGCTCGCGCAGCTGCCGCTCGAAGCCCCTCGCGCGCGCGGCGATCACCACGTGCTTCCCGTCCGAGATCGAGTTGAGGCCGAGGACCGCGCCGTCGGTCTCGTCGACCAGGATCGCGTCGGGATAGAGCCGCTCGAGCGTGGCGCGGGAGGCGTCGTCGAACGCGGAGGGCAGGTAGGCGATGTTCGCCGACTCGTCGTCGGTGAGCGGATCGAGCACCGAGATGGCGGTGTCGAGGTGGTAGAAGCTCGGGTTCACGAGGGTGAGCGACACGACCTCCCGGTCGAACAGGCGCGACACCTCGGCGTGGCTGGCGGTGGCGCTGCGGAACCCGGTCCCGGCGAGGATGCGCGAGCCGACGAGGAGGAAATCGCCCTCGCCCTCGTTGGTCTCGGCCGGCTCGGCGACCCGGTAGCCGTGATCGGCGAACCAGCGCATGAACGCGGGACCCTCGGCGGCCCGCTGCTCGTGCGTGAAGCGCGCACCGTAGGCGACGCCGTCGATGACGAATCCCCCGTTGGCGGTGTAGACCATGTCGGGCAGGCCCTCGATCTGATCGATCAGCTCCACCTCGTGGCCGAGCGACACGTAGGTGTCGTACAGGGTCTGCCACTGGCGCACGGCGAGCGAGGTGTCGGTGGGGACGGCCGGATCCATCCACGGGTTGATGCGGTACGCGACCGTGAAGTGGTCGGGCCGGCACATGAGGTAGTGGCGGCGGGTGGCCGTGCGCTCGCGAGAGGCGGTCTGCGTCTCGTCGGAGGGCCGGGCGGCGGTGTCGGTGAGTGGGGTCGACATTCGTGCTCCTCGGGGTCGAGGCCCGGATGGCGCTCGTCGCGACGGACGCGGAGCGAACCGGGATCGGATGGCGGACCAGCGCGCTGTCCAGGGGCCCCGAGGGGCACGCCGCCGCCAGTCTCGCACGCCCGAAACAGCCATGGCGTGCGTCATCCGCCCGATCTCTTGCGTCCTCGCTCGCACGACGCAACGAAACGGCGTAGGGTCGTCGGTCATGGACGCGCTCGATCACCGCATCATCGACCTGCTCAAGATCAACTCCCGCAGCGGGTACGGCGACATCGGCCAGGTCGTCGGACTCTCCGCCTCCGCGGTGAAGCGCCGCATCGATCGGCTCGTCGCCGACGGGGTCATCACCGGCTTCACCATCCAGCTCAACCCGGCGCTCGACGGCAGCTCGACCGAGGCCTACGTGGAGCTCTTCTGCCGGGGCACCGTCGCGCCGGCCGAGCTCAAGCGGATCCTCTCCGGGGTGCCCGAGGTGGTCGACGCGGGCACCGTCACGGGCAGCGCCGACGCGATCGTGCACATCCGCTCGCGCGACATCCCGAGCCTCGAGGATGCGCTGGAACGCGTCCGCATCGCCCCCAACGTCGACCACACCCGCAGCGCGATCGTGCTGTCGAACCTCATCCGACGATGAGCGCCGCACTCGCGCCGATGGGGATCACCGTCGACCCGGCCTCGGCGGTCCCGCCGTACGAACAGGTGCGCACCGGCATCCGCGACGCGGTGGAGGCGGGCTCGCTCGCGGCGGGCGCGAAGCTCCCCACGGTGCGCGGACTCGCGGAGGAGCTCGGGCTCGCCGTCAACACCGTCGCGCGGGCCTATCGCGAGCTCGAGTCGGACGGCGTGATCGAGACGCGCGGACGCAGCGGCTCGTTCGTCGCCGCGACGGGCTCGCCGTCGCATCAGGCCGCCCAGCGCGCCGCGCGGGAGTACGCCGACCGCGTGCGCGCGCTCGGCGTGGACCCGGCGGAGGCGCTGGACCTCGCCCGCGCCGCCCTCGCCCACCCCTGACGAGCCTCGCGACGAGGCAGAGGTCAGAGGCCGATCGAACGGAGGAGCGGCGTGGGGCTGCCGAAGCGGTGGTCCGTGGCGCTGATCGCCTGCTCGCGCACGAAGGGCAGGAGCTCGACGCGCCCGGCGCGGGTGACCGCATCCGGATAGATCGCCATGTCGCATGAGCCCTCGAGCGCCACCGCGAGGTCGTACGCCGACCCTCCGATGAGGCGGATGCGCGGCACGTCGCCCAGGTAGGTCGGCACGCGCTCGAGCCAGGCGGCGTCGCTCTCGACGACGACCTTCACGTCGCGCTCCTTGAGCAGGGCCCGCAGGGGGCGGGGCAGCTTGGCGGCCGTGCTCACGAGCATCCGGGACCTCGCCAGCGTGCCTGCGGCGAGCACGCGCACCAGCGAGTGGAGCGGCTCACCCTCGGAGAGGCGGATGAGCACCGGGACGGGCAGGTGCCGGAGGACGTTGCGCTCCACCCCGAGGGCCGACGGATCGGCCGGGGCGAAGATCGTCTTCCAGGCGACGGCGTCGCTCTTCGCCCCGCGGCGAGCGATGTCGAAGTCCTCCCACTCGAGCCCGGTGGTGGTCGACTCGAGCAGCTGCGCCACGGCGGGGTCGAGGCCGGCGAGGCTCAGGCCGTGACCCGGCTCGCCCGGGTCGGACACCCAGCTCCCGAGGTGGGCGAGGTAGTGCGGGCCGCCCGCCTTCGAGCCGGCGCCCACGGACGACCGCTTCCAGCCCCCGAACGGCTGGCGGCGGACGATGGCGCCCGTGATGCCACGGTTGACGTAGACGTTGCCCGCCTCGACGCCCGCGAGCCAGGCGCTGATCTCCTCCGCATCGAGGGACTGGAGACCCGCGGTCAGCCCGAACTGCACGGTATTCTGGAGCTCGAGCGCCTCCTCGAGCGTCTCGGCGCGCATGAGGCCGAGCACGGGCCCGAAGTACTCGGTGAGGTGGAACGCCGTGCCCGGCAGTACCCACTCCTTCACGCCGGGCGACCAGAGGCGGCCGCTCTCGTCGAGGCTGCGCGGCTCGACGAGCCAACGCTCACCCGGGCCGAGGGTGGTGAGCGCCTCGGCGAGCTTGCCCGAGGGCGGCTCGATGACCGGCCCCATCTGAGCCGTCGCGTCGGCGGGCCATCCGACACGCAGCGAGGTCACCGCGTCGACGAGCTGCCGCCGGAAACGGGCGGACTCCGCGACCGATCCGACGAGGATGGCCAGGCTCGCAGCTGAGCACTTCTGGCCGGCATGCCCGAAGGCGCTCTTCACGATGTCGGAGACCGCGAGGTCGAGGTCGGCGCTCGGCGTCACCACGACCGCGTTCTTCCCGCTCGTCTCGGCGAGCAGCGGCAGGTCGGGACGCCAGGAGCGGAAGAGCGCGGCCGTGTCGTAGGAGCCCGTGAGGATGAGCCGGTCGACCCGGGGGTCGGACATCAATCGCCGGCCGAGCTCGTCCTCGTCGAGGTCGACCAGCGCGAGGACCTCGCGCGGGATGCCCGACTCCCAGAGCGCCTCGACCATCACGGCGGCGGAACGGCGCGCCTGGGGAGCGGGCTTGATGATGACGCCGCTGCCCGCCGCGAGCGCCGCGAGCACCCCGCCGGCCGGGATGGCGACGGGGAAGTTCCACGGCGGGGCGACCACGGTGAGCGACGAGGGCACGAAGGACGCCCCGTCGACCGCGTCGAGCTCGAGCGCGGAGAGCGAGTAGTAGCGGGCGAAGTCGACCGCCTCGCTGACCTCCGGGTCGGCCTGGTCGATGGTCTTGCCGGTCTCGGCCGCCATCACCTCGATGAGCCTGTCGCGGTTGCTCTCGAGGGAGTAGCCCGCGCGGCGCACGAAGCCCGCGCGTTCCTCCGCGGAGCGGGCTCCCCACGCGTCGCCCGCGGTCTTGACCCGCTCGACGACCTCCTCCAGCGCACCCTCCGACTCGATGCGGGCCTCCGCGATGGTGGCCGTGCCCAGATCGGACTCCGGCACCCGGGCCAGGATGCGCCGAGCCCACTCGCGGTTGGCGGCCAGGGCGGGGTCGGTGTCGGGGGTGTTGTGGAACTCGCGCGGCATGGGCGCGATCTCGTCGTCGAGCCTGTCCTGCGTGCGATTCGGGGCGGGCGGGTCGAACCCCTCCTCCTCGAGCAGGTCGAGGGACGCGAGGAAGCGGTCGCGCTCGCGCACGAAGAGGGACTGATCGGCGGCGAGGTCGAAGACGGCCGACATGAAGTTCTCGTCGCTGGCGTTCTCCTCGAGGCGCCGGACGAGGTAGCCGATGGCCACGTCGAACTCCGCCGGGGCGACCACCGGCGTGTACAGCAGCAGGCCTCCGACCGTGCGGCGCACCGCATCCGCCTGCGCCGAGGCCATGCCGAGCAGCATCTCGACGTCGACGGCGTCCTGCACCCCTCTCTCGGAGGCGAGCAGCCATGCCCAGGCGATGTCGAAGAGGTTGTGCCCCGCCACGCCGATGTGCACCGCGTCGGTGTGCTCGGGGCGCAGAGCCCAGTCGAGCACGCGCTTGTAGTTGGCGTCGGTCTCGACCTTGCGGTCGTAGGGCGCGAGCGGCCAGCCGTGCAGCGTCGCGTCGACGCGCTCCATGGCCAGATTGGCGCCCTTGACGACGCGCACCTTGATCGGCGCGCCGCCCCGCGCGCGCCGATCGGCGGCGAAGCGATGCAGCCGCTGCAGGGTGGCGAGCGCGTCGGGCAGGTAGGCCTGCAGGACGATGCCCGCCTCGAGCTCGAGGAGCTCGGACTGCGACATCACGCGCTCGAAGACGGCGACCGTGAGGTCGAGGTCGCGGTACTCCTCCATGTCGAGGTTGATGAACTTGCGGCGGTCGGCGGTGGTCGACTGCGCGATGCTCTGCGGACCCATGAGGCTCCGGTCGGCCGCGATCCGGTAGAGCGGGAGCAGGCTCCGGGCGACGCGCTCGACGGTCTCGTCGAAGCCCCACATCGACAGATCGGCCGCGATCGAGGACACCTTGACCGACACGTAGTCGACGTCATCGCGCTGCAGCAGGCGTGTGGTCCCCTCGAACCGCTTCGCCGCCTCCGCGTCGCCCAGCACGGCCTCGCCGAGCAGGTTGACGTTGAGGCGGACGCCCTCGGTGGCACGCAGAGCGGCGACGGCGGGGCCGAACTTCGCCGGCCGGGCGTCGACGATGAGGTGGCCCACCATCTGACGGAGCACGCGACGCGCGATCGGCACGACCACCCCGGGCGCGACCTCGGCGACGCCCCGCCCCACTCCGAGAGCCGAGCGGAGCGGCCACGGGAGGAAGCCGGGCACCTTCTCGGCGACCTGCACCAGGTCGCGCGCGGCGACCGCGTTGTCCTCGGGCCTCGCGACCCCGTCGACGAAGCCCAGGGTGAAGGCGAGGCCGTCCGGATCCTTCAGCACCCCGGCCAGCCGCGCCGCGGCGGGGTCTGCGGGCGCGTCGCGACTGGCGTCGAGCCAGGTGCGTGCGAGCTCGACCGCACGGTCGGCGAGGTCTCGCGGCCTGGGCGAGGGGGCCGGGTGGGCGCTGTCGTCCATGTCTCGAGGATAGGGTGCGCGGCCCTTCTCGGCCGGTCTGTGGAGGGGGACGCGCCGCAGACGCCGCTGTGCAGGGACCGACACGGCGAGCGGACGCCCCCGTAAGCTTCCCGCATGCAGCGGCGATGGGATGCGATCGTGGTCGGTGGCGGGCACAACGGACTCGTCGCGGCCGCCTACCTGGCTCGCGCGGGCCTGGCGGTCTGCGTCCTCGAGCGGCTCGACGCGGTCGGGGGCGCCGCCATCTCGTCGTATGCCTTCAACGGCATGGATGCGCGACTGTCGCGCTACTCGTACCTCGTCAGCCTCCTGCCGCAGCGCATCCGAGACGACCTGGGCCTCGAGCTGGAGCTGCGACGCCGCCGGTACTCCTCGTACACCCCCGTACCCGGCACCGACCGGGGACTGCTCATCGACACGCTCGACGGCCCTGCGACGCAGGGCTCGTTCGAGCGACTCGGGGCGGCACCGGATGCGGACGCCTACGAGCGATGGAACGCCGACCTCGCCCGTCTCGCCACAGTCGTCTGGCCCTCGCTCACCGAGCCTCTGGCCACCCGGGAGGAGATGCGCACACGTCTCGCCGACGATGCCCTGTGGCTCGAGATCGTCGAGCGTCCGATCGGCGACGCGATCGAGCGCCGCTTCCGCGACGACACCGTGCGCGGCGTCGTCGCGACGGATGCGCTGATCGGCACCTTCGCCTCACTCACCGACCCCGGCCTGCAGCAGAACGTGTGCCTGCTCTACCACCTCATCGGTCAGGGCACCGGGGACTGGGACGTCCCCGTGGGCGGCATGGGCGCCCTCACCGCCGAGCTGGCCCGCGCCGCGCGAGACGGCGGAGCCGAGATCGTCACGGGTGCCGAGGTCGTGGCCGTCGACGCGGGCGACGAGAGCGCCCCGGCCGCCGTGCGCGTGGTCGTCGAGGGCGTCGAGCACACGCTCACCACGGATCGGGTGCTGAGCGGGGCCTCCCCGCACGAGCTCGCCCGGCTCCTCGGCGACGCGCCGCCGCCGCCCGCGGAGGGCGCCCAGGTCAAGGTGAACCTCCTGCTCTCGCGCCTCCCGCGGCTGCGGGACGAGTCGGTGTCCCCGGAGGAGGCGTTCGGCGGGACCTTCCACATCCATGAGGGCTACCGGCAGCTCGAGGAGGCCCACGCCGAGGCCGAGCGCGGGCGGATCCCGGCGCCGCTGCCCGCGGAGGTCTACTGCCACTCCCTCACCGACCCGAGCATCCTCTCTCCCGAGCTGCAGGAGGGCGGCGCGCAGACGCTCACCCTGTTCGGACTCCACACCCCGCATCGGCTCGACGCGACGCGCGACGAGCTGCAGCGTGCCGCGCTCGAGTCGCTCGACAGCGTGCTCGCCGAGCCGATCGAACCGCTCCTGCTGCGCGATGCCTCCGGTCGCCCGTGCGTGGAGACGAAGACGACGGCCGATCTCGAGGACGCACTGCGGCTGCCGGGAGGGAACATCTTCCACGGCGCGCTCTCCTGGCCCTTCGCCGAGGACGACGAGCCGCTCGACACCCCGGCGGCGCGCTGGGGAGTGTCGACGTCGCATCCCCGGGTGATGCTGTGCGGATCGGGGTCGCGACGCGGTGGCGCCGTCTCCGGGCTCGGCGGCTTCGCCGCAGCGCAGGCGGTGCTCGAGTCCGTCGCGGCGCGCACGCTCCCAGCAGACTCCTGAACTACGCCGGTACGTTGCACCTGCAACCTTTTCGAGATCGAGCCGGAGAGTCCCACGTGAGCAACCAGTCCCCCCGATCCGGGTCGAACCCGATCCCCCCGAAGGCCAAGGACGCCCAGCGTCAGCTCACGGTGAAGCAGCAGCGCGAGCAGCGCCGGGCCGAGAAGGTCGCCGAGTTCCAGCGCGCGCAGGCGCGGCAGCGCCGCAACCGGATGATCACGATCGTCTCGAGCATCGTCGGCGGCGTCGGCGTGCTGGCCCTGGTCATCACCCTGGTGATCGTGAACGCGGCGCCGAAGGTCGACCCGGCGAGCATCGCCATCGACGGGCTGCAGTCGTACCCGAACCTCACCGCCAACCACGTGCAGGGCTCCGTCACCTACGATCAGACGCCCCCGGTCGGCGGCGACCACGCCTCGATCTGGCTCAACTGCGGTGTGTACTCCGAGCCCGTGCCCAACGAGAACGCCGTCCACGACCTCGAGCACGGCGCGGTCTGGGTGACCTACGACCCGGATGCGGTCGATGCGGCCGGGGTGGACGCGCTTCGCGCTGCCCTGCCCTCCACCTACATCGTCCTCTCGCCCTACCCGGGCCTCGGCGCGCCCGTGGTGGCCTCGGCGTGGGGAGAGCAGGTGAAGCTCGACGGCGTGGACGATCCCCGTCTCGGCGAGTTCATCACGAAGTTCTGGCGCTCGAACGACGCGCCGGAGCCGGGCGCGGCGTGCACGGGCGGGCTCGACGGCCCGGGTCGGGTCGCGTGACCCCGTCCGTCCGCGGTTCGGACACGGCCGCCGGAGCTGACGGCGGTCGCGCCGACGGCGACGCGCCGGAGGTCGAGGACGACGCCTCGTCCGGTCGGCCCGCCGTCTCCGCACGCTCGGCCGGGCGCGGGCGGGGCCTGGCCGCCGCCCTGACCACCGCGATCGCGGTGGGCCTCGTCTGCTTCCTCGCGGGGTGGTTCCTCGCCCCGCGCTCGTCGTCACCGGCCGAGGGCAGCGCCGAGGTCGGCTTCGCGCGCGACATGCAGACGCACCACGATCAGGCGGTGCAGATGGCGATGCTGGTCCGCGATCGCACCGACGACGAGGCCGTCCGCAGCCTCGCCTACGACATCGCCACGTCGCAGGCCCAGCAGTCCGGGCAGATGTTCGCCTGGCTCAATGCCTGGAACCTCCCGCAGGCCTCGACGCAGCCGCCCATGACGTGGATGCTGCAGCCCGTGATCACCCCGGGCGCGGACGACATGTCCGGGCACGGCATGGCGCCGGGGGCGAACGCGGTCCCGACGACGATGCCCGGCTACGCCTCCGACGCCGACATCGCGCGACTCACCGCCGCGCAGGGGACCGACGCGGAGCGGATCTTCCTCCAGCTCATGATCGCGCACCACCAGGGCGGGGTCGAGATGGCGGATGCGGTCATCGCACGCACGGACGACCCGATGGTGCTCGCCCTCGCGAACTCGATCGTGTTCGCCCAGACGGGCGAGATCCAGTACATGCAGCAGCTCCTCGAGGAGCGTGGCGGCCCCCTTCCGGCGTGAGGCGCCTGGTCGGTCCGGCGCGCGTCAGCCCGGGAGGCGGAGCAGCCTCCTGGCGTTGCCCTCCGCGAACGCCGTCCGCGCCTCCTCCCCCGGGAAGGCGGCGAGGAACGTCCGGATGTCGGCGCGGCTCGGCCGCTGGAACGGGTAGTCCGTCGAGAAGAGCAGCCTGTCGGGCGTGGTGACCTCGAGCGTCTGCCTCAGCAGCGCGGGGTCGAGCATCCCCGAGCTGGTGATCCAGACGTTCTCGCGGAGGTAGTCGAGCATGCTCCGCTCGAGGCCCGCCGTGCGGGCGAGGCTCGCGATGCGGTCCTTCCAGAACAGCAGCAGCTCACCCCAGTGGCCGAGCACGATCTGAAGCTCGGGATGGCGGTCGAACGTGCCCGCCACGATCAGGCGCAGGGCCGCGAGCGCGGCCTCGAGGTGCCATCCCCATCCGAAGGTCGCCAGCCCGAGGTCGGTCAGCCCGCCGAATCCGCTGTAGGCCGCGTCGCGGACCGTCCTCGACGGGACCTGAGGGTGGATGAACACGGGCAGTCCGAGCCGGGCGGCGGTAGCGAAGACCTCGTCGTTCCGGGGGTCGTCGAGCGGGATCGCCCCCGCCCGCCCGTAGACCATCGCGCCCACGAGGCCGAGGCCCGCCGCCCGCTCGAGCTCGGTGGCCGCCGCCGTCGGGTCCGGCAGGGGCAGCGACGCGAACGCGCGGAACCGGTCGGGGTGCGCCGCCACGGCCCGAGCGGCGATGTCGTTCGCTCGGGCACTCCACTCGACGGCTGCCGTCGGATCGAGAGGATGCGTGCCGGGCGGCGCGAGCGACAGCACCTGCACGTCGATGCCCTGCTCGTCCATCATCGCCAGGCGCAGGTCGCCCAGGTCGTCGAGCCGCTCGAGGTTGTCCCCCATCTCGTCGAGGACGATGCTGGGGTCGCCCCGCTCCTCAGGCAGGCGGCGGACCTCGTCGGTCAGCGCGGGGAGGTTCCAATGCTCTTCGATCGCGATGAGTCCCATGACCCGACGCTACGCTCCTGCGCGCCCCGCACCTCGCGCCCCGCGCCCCGCGTCCGGCCTCGCCGTGCCGGCCCCCGAGGGCTCAGTTCATGACGATGGTCTGATCACGGACGCCGAGCTTCTGACCGGCGTTCATGCTGGTCGCGTCGGCCACCATCGCCCAGTTGCCTCCGAGCAGGTAGCTGGTGCTCGCATCCGTCTTGACGACGGTCTGCGCGTCGTACCACTTCTTCGCCTCGTCCTCGGTGGCGAACACCGCGATCGTCTGCGTGCCGCCGGAGGGCCCGGTGCAGTCCAGCGACGAGGTGGCCACGCTCAGACCGGAGTCCTTGGGGTTCTCGCAGGTGCCACCGGCCTTCAGGAAGGCGTCGAGCACCGCCCGGGCGTCGGCGAACGTCGAGCCCTGCACGTCGCTGCCACCGCCGACAGCGTCGTCGTCATCGTCATCGTCGTCGTCCTCTGCGGCGCTGCTCGTCGAGGTGGCGCTCGCCTGCGCCTGGTCCCCCGAGGAGACCGTGCCGGAGCTCGACGTGCATCCGGCGAGTCCCAGCGTGACGGTCGCCACGACGGCGGCGCCGAGGAGGAGCAGACGCGCCCGACGGCGTCCTTCTGCGGACTCCGGGGTGGCAGGGGTCTGGGGCTGTTCGCGGCGCATGCTGTCTCCTCACGGCGACGACGACCGACGCCGCCGTCATGCTGTCACGCGTCGGGCCGGCCGCGAAGACCGTCTGGGTAGTGCTGCTCAGCGCTCGAGGGCGGGCGGGCTCGGAGGCGTACGACCTAGGATCGGCGGGTGGCGATTCCGAAGATCATCCTCTACTACGTCTTCGCGCCCGTGCCCGACCCCGAGGCCGTGCGCCTCTGGCAGCGCGACCTCTGCGAGTCGCTGGGTCTCCGCGGACGCATCCTCCTGTCACCCCAGGGCATCAACGCGACCCTCGGCGGCGAGCTCGACGCGGTGAAGCGGTACCTGCGGAAGACGAGGGAGTTCGGGCCGTTCTCGGACCTCGACGTGAAGTGGAGCGAGGGAACCGGCCTCACCGACGAGCCGGCGTCGCCTCACACGGTCTACCGGGCGAGCACCGACTTCCCGAAGCTCTCGGTGCGGGTGCGCGACGAGCTCGTGAGCTTCGGCGCCCCCGACGAGCTCGCGGTGGACGAGGGCGGCGTGGTGGGCGGCGGCCGACACCTCGATCCGGATGCGGTGCACGCCCTCGTCGAGTCGCGCGGCGACGAGGTGGTCTTCTTCGACGGGCGCAATGCGTTCGAGGCCGCGATCGGCCGCTTCGACGGCGCCGTGGTGCCCGACGTGGCGACCACGCGCGACTTCGTGGCGGAGCTCGACAGCGGGCGCTACGACCACCTCAAGTCGCGCCCGGTGGTCACCTACTGCACCGGCGGCATCCGCTGCGAGGTGCTCTCGTCCCTCATGCGCAGCCGCGGCTTCGAGGAGGTGTACCAGCTCGACGGCGGCATCGTCCGCTACGCGGAGCGCTTCGGCTCCTCCGGCCTCTGGAAGGGCTCGCTCTACGTCTTCGACGGGCGCGGTTCGGTCGACTACGGCGACAGCCCCGCGGTCATCGGCGAGTGCGCCTCCTGCGGCGCCGCGACGAGCCGGATGCAGAACTGCGCCGACCTCTCCTGCCGCACGCAGCTCGTCGTCTGCGACGACTGCGCCCCCGCCGCCCCCTCCTGCGCTACCCACGCCGCCTGACCCGAGCACGGACATCCGCCCGCTTGACGTGGCTGACTAATCCTCACCTATACTGCTCCCGTCGGGACCCTGAGCCGAGGAGCCACCGTGACCCACCCGCAGCCACCATCGCCGTACACACCCGTCCCGCCTGCGGCGGCGACTCCCATCGTGGTCCAGCGTCCGCCGGGGAACGGCGTCGCCGTGGCCGCTCTGGTGCTGGGGATCATCTCCGTCGCCTTCGGCGTGTGGATGGTGATCCCGATCGTGGGCTTCTTCGTCGCCTTCACGGCCGGCCCCTGCGCCATCGTGGCGGTGGTGCTCGGACATGTCGGCATGAACCGCTCGCGGGTCGTTGGCCTCGGGCGGAATCAGGCGCTCACCGGTCTCATCCTCGGCTACTCCACGCTCGCGATCGCGGTGGGCGCTGCGATCTTCTGGACGATCGCGGTCATCGTCAGCGGTGCGACCGCCTGACCGGCCCGTTCCCGCGGCACAGCATCGTGGGTTCGCGTGGCGGGGAGGTCCCCGTTCACCCACCCGGGCGCACGGTACGCTGACGCCATGACGACCCTGCATGCCGGGCGGCGCGAGCGGGCCGCTCGACTGCTCGAGCTCCACGAGGCCCACGAGGTGCTCGCGCTGGTGAACGTGTGGGACGTCGCGAGCGCGACCGCCCTCGCCGAGGTGCCCGAGACGCGGGCGATCGCCACCGCGAGCCACGCGATCGCGGCCGTCTTCGGCTACGAGGACGGCGAGCAGATCCCCGTCGACCTCATGCTCGACATGGTGGGCCGGATCGCGCTCTGCACCGACCTCCCGGTCACCGCCGACCTCGAAGCGGGCTACGGGTCACCGGGGGAGACGGTCCGCCGCGCCATCGGCCTCGGCGTCGTGGGCGCGAACCTCGAGGACGGGATGCGGCCCCACATCGAGTCGGTCGAGAACGTGGCCTCCGCCGTCAACGCGGCCCACGCGGAGGGCCTGCCCTCCTTCGTGCTCAACGCGCGCACCGACGCCTTCCTGCTCCGCGGCGACCGTCCCCTCGACGACACCATCGAGGATGCGGTCGAGCGGGGCCGCGCCTACCTCGACGCCGGCGCCGCGTGCGTCTTCGTCCCGGGTGTCACCGAGGTGGCCGTGATCGAGCGGCTCGTCCAGGCCATCGGCGAGCGCCGCGTGAGCCTGATCGGCCACCTGCACTCGCCCCTCTCGCTCGAGCACCTCGCCTCGCTCGGGGTCGCCCGCATCTCCTACGGCCCGTGGCCCCAGCGCGCCGCCCTCGCCGCGCTGCAGCACGCCGCCCGCGACATCCACGCGGGCCGCCCCCACCGCACCCCCTAGCTCCCCCGCGCATCCTCCTCCCCTCCCGCCCGCATCCGCTCGACGACCGACAGGAGCACGGGCACGTCCTTCATCGCGGTCTGCATCACGATCGAGTGGGCGGTGTCGAAGTAGCGGTGGGCCAGCAGGTCGCGCATGCGCGCGATCGGCACCCAGTCGACCGAGGGCTGCTGGGCTCTCGTGGACTCGCTCAGCCCCTTGGCCGCCTCTCCGATCTCGATGAGGCGCACTCTGATCGCGTCGAAGAGGATGTCGTCGTCGGCACCGTCCCTCGCGAGGTATCCGGCGATCGCCCGCGCGGCGACCACGATGTCCTCCAGACGAGCGGAATCGTCGCGCACGAAGACGAGCTACCGGATCGACGGGGGCGACGAGTCAGATCATGATCGCGTCAGCGAGTGCCTGGGCGCGCACTGCGGGCTTCAACGAGTCTGCCGGGACGACGTCGACCCCGGTGCGGAGGATGCGTTCTGCTTCGAGCTGGATCCGAGCAAGGTCGATCAGGCTCACACCCTCGTCGAGATCGACCAGGAGGTCGATGTCGCTCGAGTCGGTCGCATCCCCCCGAGCGACGCTCCCGAAGACGCGGATCGAGCGCGCACCGAGTTCACCCAGCGCCGACTTCAGTTCGTCCGCGCTCTCGTCGAGCCTCCCCCTCAGCCGCGTGGCCGCCTCGGAGCGAGCGCTGACCCGGATCTCGAGCATCTGGCCGGTGGCGCCCACCAGCTTGATGAGGGTGCGCAGCGAGGGCTCGCGTCGACCCGCCTCATAGGCGCTCACCACGCTCTGGGTCACGGACGCACATGCCGCGAGCTGAGCCTGCGTGAGGCCGGCCTGACGACGAGCGTCACGCAGGACCTGGGCCGAGGAGAGCATGCGTCGAAGATAGCGCATCGTGACTATTCGCGCAATGCTCACTTATCCTCGACGCGCGACCCAGGCCGGGCCGGGCAGGACGGGACCGGGTCGGGGTCAGTGGCTCCACATCCAGTCGAAGGTGACGCCGCCGTCGCCCGCGAAGCGGTGGCGGAGGAGGGCGTCGCGGGCGCGCTGCTCCGGTCCGTCGGGCAGGTGGAGGAAGTGCTTGTTGACCAGGGATGCGCGCTGCAGCTCGGCGGCGATCGGCGCGCGCCGGGCGCGATAGCGCTCGAGAGCCGCGTCGATGTCGTCGGCTCCAGGGCCCTCGAGCTCGGCCGCGAGGACGCCGGCGTCCTCGATCGCCTGCGAGCCGCCCTGGCCCTGGTAGGGCAGCATCGCGTGGGCGGCGTCGCCGAGCAGCGCGATCCGTCCGTGGACCCAGTCGTCGTGGGGCGCACGGTGCAGCAGCCGCTGCAGGAGCACGTCGTCGCCGGCCTTCGCCAGGAGCGAGAGCAGCCGCGGCGTCCAGCCGGGGACGGTGGCGACGAACTCGTCCCGGGTGACGAGCGCGGACGGAGCGTCGTCGAGCCGCGCGTCGGACCCGTGCTTCTGCACCACGAGGCACAGCGTCTCGCCGCTGTGGAGGAAGAAGTGCACGGCGTGCGCGCCCGGCCCGTACCAGAGCGTGTTGTCGGGGCGGTGGGTGATCCACTCGGTCTCGGGGTCGGCCTCGAGCACCGTCCGCGGGATCAGCGCCCGGTAGGAGATCTCGTTCTCGCGGAGCAGCTCCCCCGGGAACCCCGCGGAGGTGCGCACCGTCGACCGGAGGCCGTCGGCCCCGAGGAGGAGGTCGCCCGACACCCGCCGCCCGTCGGCGGCGACGGCCGTCGCCCTCGCACCCGAGTCCTCGACGGAGACCACGGGGAAGGACGTGAGGATGCGCACCACGCGACCCTCCTCATCCGGATCGCGGCAGGCGTCGAGCAGGACGCGGAAGAGGTCGCCGCGGTGGAGCTGCCAGTATGGTGCGCCGTACCGCCGCTCGAGCTCGTCGCCCATGGGCATCGACGCGATCACCTCGCCGTCGGACCAGCGCCGACGCACCTGTTCGAGCGGCGTGACCGCGACGCGCTCGAGAGCATCGCGGAGGCCCAGCGCCACCAGCACCCGCGTCGCGTTCGGCGCGATCTGGATGCCCGCACCGATCTCGCTGAGCTCGGGCGACTGCTCGAGCACGGTCACGTCCCAGCCGCACTCCCGCAGCGCGAGCGCGGCCGTCAGGCCGCCGATCCCGCCGCCCACGATGACCGCTGTCCGCATCCGTCCATCCTCGCTCACGCCCGCCCGGCTTTCGCCACGCTCCTGGCCTTTCGCCACAGGCGGGCGCGTGGCGAAAGACCACGAGCATGGCGAAACGGGGAGGCGCCGTGCGCTGCCGCTACGCGGTCGCGGCCTCGGCGAGCCGCTCGGCCCGGCGCCGGGCGCGGGATGCGCGCCGCTCGAGCCCCCGGCGGTGCGCGAAGCTGCGCGCATCCGTGCCCGAGAGCGCCAGCAGGACGAGCACGTCGAAGGAGAGCCCGACGAGGTTCGTCTGCAGCGTGATCTCCGGGCCGCCGTGCCAGAAGTTGAGCGCCGCTCCCACGACGGCGGCGGTGCTGATGCTCATGGCGGCGAAGCGCGCCCAGTTGTGGCCGTGGTAGATCAGGTACGCCAGGGCGGAGTAGAAGGCGATCGCGAGCCCCAGGACCGACACGAACGAGGCGAGGACCAGCGACGAGAGGTACTGCGCATCCTCGGGGGTCAGGGCGCCGGAGAGGTTGCGGATGCTCCGCTCGGCCTCGGGCAGCGACAGCGCCACGACGATGGCGGTGACGATCGCCGAGGCCACGCGCAAGGCCATGAGCAGGACGCCGAGGTAGATCGACTGCGGGCGCTCGCCGATCGTGGTCCCGAGCGGGTTGATCGCGCTCGACTCCCGGTCGGCCGACGGCCGGGTCGCGACGTCCCAGGTCGGCACCCGCGACACGTCGACGATCGGCAGGTCGCCGTCGGTCGAGATCGCGTCGCCCCCGCCGTTCACGTGGTGATAGCCGCTCGAGAAGTTGCGGATCGTCTCGACCCGCACCGACTCGTTCCCCTCCGCGAGCGTCTCGACGATGTAGTCGCGCTCGCGGTCGGTGTCGCGCTCGACCCGGTGGGTGAGCTGCAGCGTGAAGAAGGAGAGGCCGATCGCCCGGTCGTAGGTGCCCGCCGCCATCCAGTCGGCCCGCACGCCGCCGGGGAGGAGCCACCCGGCCGGGCAGGCCCAGAAGCGGACGTGGTGCCGCTTCGAGGTGTTGCCGGCCTCCTGCTGGTAGGTGAAGGCCTGCATCCGCCCGAAGAGGTAGAGCGCGCTCACCGGGGCATCCGGATAGCTGCGACGCGTGATCGTGGCGCGGATCGTGCGCAGCGCGCTGCGCAGGCCCATGTCGTCGGCGCGGTGCCACCCGGCCCGCGTCATCGCCTCGTGGATCTGCTCCTCGGTGCCGCGGAGCGCGACGTTGACGGGGTCGCCGAGCAGCCCCTCCCGCGTCTTCGCCCGACCGATGAAGTAGTCGGGGACGTAGAACAGGGTGAGGATGCTGTGCACCCGCGGGAGCAGCAGGTACGCGACGACCGCCCAGAACACGACGAGGAACCAGAGCTGCTGCCAGCCCTTGGCGAACGACTCGGTGGCGACGAGGTACGCGAGCCAGCCCGCGGCAGCCGTGCCGAACAGGAAGAAGAGGCTGTCGACGACGAGGCCGAGCGAGCCGCGGAACGTGCGCCTGCGGATGTGCTCCGCGAGGGACGCCTCTTCGAGGTCTTCAGTCGACACGCGGCCGATCCGCCTCCTTCTGGTGCTCGCCCCCTCCCCGCCATTGTCTCAGGAGTTCGGCGCCGAGCCCATTCGGGACGGGGCCCGTCCGGGCTCAGGCCCGGGGCCCGTGCGGGCTCAGGCGACGACGCCGCCCATCATGCCGATGAGGGCGAGCTGGTGCTCGCGCTCCACACCCTGCGCGTGGAACCTCCCGTCGGGCGAGAAGTAGGCCACCAGCCCGTCGGGGTTCGGGTGGTTCCACGCCCTCAGGTGCTTCTCGAGGTCCTTCACGTAGTACCGCGCCTCGCCGCCGACCGACCGCTTCTCGAGGTGCTGTGAGCCCTCGAGCTGCTCGGGGCTCAGCCCCGACTGCGGGGCGGATGCGGACTGCTGGTCGTCTGCCATGCCTCCGACCCTATCCGCGCAACCCCCTCACCGCTCCTGCGCCTCCCCGACCTTCCGGGCCTGAAGCGTGTAGGTGAGCGGCAGCGTCCCCGCGCGTTCGGCGAGCGCCCACTCCCGGAGCGGCGCCTCGACCATGAGCCCCGGGAACGGCACGTACGGGACGGTCTCGTGCTCGACCAGCCCCGTGATCGCGAGGCCCTCGTCGAGCAGCGCGGTGACGATCTCGCCCAGGCCGTGGTTCCACTCGAAGGTCTTCGTGGCGGTGAGCTTGCGCGTGGTCTCGACGTAGCTGTCGTCCTCGTCCCACTCGAGGGGCTCGGCGTGCTCGAAGTACGGGTACGTGGGCTGGATCCGCTCGTCCATCGTCCAGAGGATCGGATGCGCCTCCCGGATGAACAGCCGGCCGCCGGGCCTCAGCAGCCGGGCGACGACCGAGGCCCAGTCGCGGATGCGGGGAAGCCAGCACAGCGCGCCGATGCCGGTGTAGACGAGGTCGAAGCGACCCGCGCCGAGCGCGTCGACCGCACCGTCCACATCCGACCGCACGTACTCGACGGCGTCACCGGTCTCGGCGACGAGGCGGCGCGCCTCGGCGATCGCCGACTCCGAGAAGTCGAGCCCGACGACGGACTGCGCGCCGAGCCGCGCGAGCGAGAGCGTGTCGGTGCCGATGTGACACTGCAGGTGCACCACGTCGAGTCCTCGGATGTCGCCGAGCCGCTCGCGGTCGAAGGTCACGACGTCGGACAGCAGCTCCCTGTCGTCGACGAAGCGACCCGTCTCGTAGCCGCTGCCGGTGCGCGCCGCGTGGAGCGTCGCCCGGTCGTCCCAGTTGGCGCGATTGGCCTCGAGGAAGCGGTCGTTGCCGGTCATGCCGGACTCCTTCCGCCCGCCTCCCGGTCGGTGGCGAGCCTGCCAGCGTACGGCATCTCGGGGCTAGGGTCGAGAGCGCCCCGTCTGACGATGCCGCGGCGGGCCGAGGAGGAGATGTGACGAGAGCGATCGTGGTGCCCGAGAAGGGTGCGCCGGGCGAGCTGACCGAGTTCGACGACGAGCAGCTGACCGGGGAGGTCGCGCTCGACGTGCTCTACTCGAGCGTCAACTTCAAGGACGGGCTCGCCGTGTCCGGGCGGCCCGGCGTGGTCCGCGAGTGGCCGCTCGTGCCGGGCATCGACATCGTCGGGCGGGTCACCGCGTCGGAGACCCCTCGCTTCGAGGAGGGCGACCTCGTCGTCTTGAACGGCGACGGGATCGGGGAGGCCCGCCACGGCGGGTTCGCCGACCGCGCCAGGGTCCGCGCCGAGGCGCTCGTGCCACTGCCCGCCTCGATCAGCCCCGAACGCGCCGCCGCGATCGGCACGGCGGGGTTCACCGCGATGATCGCCGTGCTGGCCCTGTCGGACCTCGGCGTCTCCCCCGACGACGGCGACGTGCTCGTCACGGGCGCGGCCGGCGGCGTGGGCTCGATCGCGACGTCGCTGCTCGCCGGGCGCGGCTACCGGGTGATCGCTTCGACCGGTCGCCCCGAGGAGCGCGAGTACCTCACCGCCCTCGGGGCCGCCGACCTCCTCGACCGGCACGAGCTGTCGGATGCGGAGGGTCGCCCCCTGCAGAGCCAGCGCTGGGCCGGCGCCATCGACTCGGTGGGCAGCCGCACGCTCGCGAACGTGCTCGCCCAGACGCGGTACGGCGGCGCCGTGGTGGCCTGCGGCCTCGCGCAGGGGCCGGACCTGCCTGCGACGGTGATGCCGTTCATCCTGCGCTCGGTGACGCTGACGGGCGCGAACTCCGTCGAGGCGCCCGTCGACCTCCGCGAGCGCGCATGGTCGGCCCTCGCCGCCGAGCTCGACCTCGACGCCCTCGACTCGATGACGACCACCATCGGCCTCGCCGACGTGCTCCCGCTCGCCGACCGCATCCTCGCCGGCGCCGTCCGCGGCCGCACGGTCGTCGACCTCAGCCGCTGACCCCTTGGCGGTCGTCGTCGCTTCGACACCGATTCCGGTGAAGTCCGCCGCTATCCGGCGAGGTTGCCCGGATTCGGTGTCGAAGCGACAGCACAAGCCGGCGTCGACCCCGGAGGGACCGACTCAGACGTCGATGCGCTCCGTGCCCTCCTCGGGCGGGAGGCGGAGGGCGCGCAGCAGCTCGACGGCGTGCGAGGTGGTGACGATGAGGCGCGAGTACTCCTGGCGCTCGAGGTCGATCACGACCGCGGAGCGGGTGCGCTTGACGATGAGGAAGTCCTTGCCGTCGTGGTGCTTCCAGGTGCCGATCGCCAGGGTCAGCGGGATCGCCGAGCCCGGCGCGCGGATGCCGCGCACCCAGATCCACGGGTCGTCGGTGAGCACGGCGGACTTGATGTCGTCGAGCGGGATGACGATGTCGGTGCGACGGAACGACAGCAGCTTCTCGGTGCGCGTCAGACGGATCTCGAGCCGATCTGTGTGCACGAAGAGGACTGCCATGCCTCTAGTCTGCCGCGCCTCGCCGACGTTGGGCAGGGGCGGCCCGCCGCCGCGCATAACGATTCGGGCATACTCCCAGCGGCGCCGCCTGGGAAGGGGTTGATCACACAGCGTCGGGGGCCGGGATGCGCACCACGGCCTGGACGGGCAGGTGGTCGGACGGCCAGACGCCCTTCGGCCGGCGCACCCCGATCTGGACGGCGGAGACCTCGATAGCGGCGGACACGACGATCCAGTCGATCCGCTTCCGATGAGGGCGCGGATCGCGGTAGTTCTCGAAGGTCCCCCAGAGCGGGCTCAGCCTGCGGGCCGCGGCGTGCCAGGCGTCGACGAGCGCGCCGTCGGAGAACAGCTCGTCGAGCGGCTCGGTGCCCTCGCCGGAGTTGAAGTCGCCGGTGATGATCGTCGGCAGGCCGTCGCTCTCCGCCCTCTGCCGCAGCATCCTCGCACCCTCGAAGCGGGAGCGGCGCGACGCGTTGTCGAGATGGGTGTTGATCATGATGAACCGCGCCGAGGTGACCCGGTCGAGGAAGAGGGCGCGCACCAGCATCCGGGGTGTGCGGTTGCCCCAGGTACGCGATCCCGGCACGTCGGGCGTGGCGGAGACGGCGAGCTGCTGCCACTCGAGCAGGCGCAGCCGTGTCGAGTCGAAGAACAGCGGGGTGCCCTCGCCCCGGCCGTCGGCGTTGCGGCCGTGTCCGAGCATCCGGTACCCGCGCCCGAGCGCCCGCTTGACCGCGGCGGCCTGGCCCGGCAGGGCCTCCTGCACGCCGAGCAGCGTCGGCCGCGCCTCCTCGAGGACGGCCGCGACCGCGGGCTCTCGACGGGACCAGCTGTCGGCGGGCCGGGGGTCGAGGGGCATCCGCCGTCGGATGTTGAAGGTCATCACCTGCAGATCGGGCGCCTCGACGGGCCCGATCAGCGCTGAGTCCCTCACGCCACCGAGCCTAGGCGGCCGAGGGCTTCGCCAACGCCGCCGCGCGGGCCGCGGCGGGCAGTGCCTCCAGGATGCGCTGCACGGCGGAGTCGTCGTGGGCGGCCGTCACGAACCATGCCTCGTAGACCGAGGGCGGCAGCGAGACGCCGGCATCGAGCATCGCGTGGAAGAACGGCGCGTACCGGAACGCCTCCTGCGCCTGCACGTCGGCGTAGTCGCGCGGCGCGGTGGCGGAGCCGAACGTGAAGCTGAACAGGCTCCCCGCCCGCTGCACGCTGTGCGCGACCCCCGTCTTCGCGAGAGCATCCGACACCGCCGACGACACCGCGTCGGACACGACGGCGAGCCGCTCGTACACGGCGGCATCCGCGAGCTGCAGGGTGCGGATGCCCGCCGCCACCGCCACCGGGTTCCCCGACAGGGTGCCCGCCTGGTACACCGGTCCGAGCGGCGCGAGCGCCTCCATCACCTCGGCGCGGCCGCCGAGCGCGGCCAGCGGCATCCCGCCGCCCACCACCTTGCCGAAGGTGACGAGGTCGGGCCGGTACGGATGCTCGGCGGGCTCGGTGAGCCCGGCGCCGTTCTCGACGCCCCACCATCCGGCGGGCCCCGTGCGGAAGCCGGTCAGCACCTCGTCGACGATGAGCAGCGCCCCGTTCGCGTGCGCGATCTCGGCGAGAGCCGCGTTGAACCCGGGCTCCGGCGTCACGACACCCATGTTGGCGGGCGCCGCCTCGGTGATGATCGCCGCGATCTCGCCCGGGCGCTCGGCGAACACCGCGCGCACGGCGTCGAGGTCGTTGTAGGGCAGCACGATCGTCTGCGCGGCGACCGCCGCGGGCACGCCCGCGGAGGCGGGCAGGGCGAGCGTCGCCAGTCCCGACCCCGACTCGGCGAGGAGCCCGTCGGAGTGGCCGTGGTAGTGGCCGGCGAACTTCACGAGCACGTCGCGACCGGTCACCCCGCGGGCGAGGCGGATGGCGGTCATCGTCGCCTCGGTCCCCGTCGACACGAGCCGCAGCCGCTCGATCGGGTGCACGCCCTGGGCCTCCACGCGGGCACGCACCAGCTCGGCGAGCTCGGACTCGGCCGGGGTCGTCGCCCCGAACGAGAGCCCGCGGGCGGCGGCCGCCTGCACGGCGGCGACGACCTCCGGATGCGCGTGGCCGAGGATCGCGGGGCCCCAGGAGGCGACGAGGTCGACGTACTCGCGACCCTCCGCATCCGTGACGTAGGGACCGCGTGCCGAGACGAGGAAGCGCGGTGTGCCACCGACGGAGCGGTAGGCGCGCACGGGCGAGTTGACGCCGCCGGGGATGGAGCGCTGGGCGCGCTCGAACTCGGCCTGGTTCGTCGTGGTGCTCACGCGCGGCCCTCCTTCCTCAGACGCTCCGCCAGCTCGACGGCCCAGTAGGTGAGCACGGCCTCGGCACCGGCACGGCGGATGCCGAGCACGCTCTCCAGGATGGCCCGGTCGCGATCGATCCAGCCGTTCGCGGCGGCGGCCTCGATCATCGCGTACTCCCCCGACACCTGGTACGCCCAGGTCGGCACGGGGACGGCCGCGGAGACGTCGGCGACGAGGTCGAGGTAGCTCATGGCGGGCTTCACCATCACCACGTCGGCGCCCTCGTCGACGTCGAGCAGCGCCTCGCGCAGACCCTCGCGGCGGTTGGCGGGGTCGAGCTGGTAGGTCTTGCGGTCGCCCTTGAGCGTCGAGCCGACGGCCTCGCGGAAGGGGCCGTAGAAGGCGGAGGCGTACTTCGCGGCGTAGGCGAGGATCGCGACGTCCTGGAAGCCCTCGTTGTCGAGCGCCGCGCGCACGGCGGCGACCTGGCCGTCCATCATCCCCGACAGGCCGAGCAGCTGCGAGCCCGCCCGAGCCTGCTCGACGGCCATGTCGCGATAGCGGCCGAGGGTCGCGTCGTTGTCGACGCTGCCGTCAGGGGCGAGCACCCCGCAGTGGCCGTGGTCGGTGAACTCGTCGAGGCAGAGGTCGGTCTGCACGACGATCGCGTCGCCCACCTCGGCGGCGACCGCCCGAGTGGCCGCGTTGAGCACGCCCTCGGGGTCGGTGGCCGCGGATCCGACGCCGTCCTTCACCTCGTCGCTCGGCACGCCGAAGAGCATCACGCCGCCCACGCCGAGGTCGGCGGCCTCGTTCACCGCCGCCTTCAGGGTGTCGACGGTGTGCTGCACGACCCCCGGCATCGACGTGATGGGGACGGGGTCGACCACGTCGTCGCGCACGAAGAGCGGGAGGATGAGCTGAGCGGGGTCGATGCGGGTCTCGGCCACCAGGCGACGCAGAGCGGGGGTGCTGCGGAGGCGACGGGGACGCACGGCGGGGAAGCTGCCGGTCATGCCCTCCAGCTTAGGCGCGCATCCTGGGCCCCTGCCCCGGCCGGGAAGGGGTTCGGGTCGGCTCAGGCCGGCTGCCAGAGCTCGATCCGCGTGCCCTCGGGGTCGGTGACCCAGCCGAAGCGGCCGACGCCGTCCATGTCCTGCACCTCGTCGTCGACGTCGGCTCCGGCCGCGCGAAGCTGCGCCAGCATCGCGTCGAGGTCGCGCACGCGGAGGTTCATCATGCTCTGCTGCGTGCGCGGTCCGAGGTAGTCGCTGTCGGCCTCGAACACGGCGAACACCGTCGGGCCATGCTCGGTCGTCCACGAGCCGTACTCGTCGAGCTCCATCCCGAGCACGTCGCGGTACCAGGCCCTCAGCGCCTCCGGGTCGGATGCGCGCACGAACCACCCGCCGACCCCCACCACTCTCTCCATGCGGTCAGGGTAGTGCCGCGCAGGTCAGGGTGCGGGGCAGGTGGCGGTGAAGGAGCTCGTGGCGTCGAGCTGCTCCGCGACCGACGGGTCGTAGTCGCCGATCGAGGCGAGAGCGGGGTCGCGGGGCTGCACCGAGGCCCACCCCTCCGCACCGAGGGCGGTGTAGGTCGTCGCGCCGTCGTCGCCGACCTCCATCTGAAGCGCCCCGGACCCGCTGAACTGCGCGACGAGGTCGTCGCCCACCACCCAGCTCAGCACCCGGTCGTCATCCACGACGTCGAAGCTGACGCCGACCCCGGCCTCGGGCGACTTGTTCGCGATGGTGATGGAGTCGCCGACGCAGGAGAGGAGCCCGCCCGGCTTCAGCTCGCCCGTCAGCGTCGTCGGCGTCCCGTCGCGCTCGAACTCGATCACGACGACGGGCCCGGAGTCGTCCGGCCAAGGAGGCGTCGGGGTCGGCGTGGGGCTCGCGCCCGGCACGCCATCCGCCCCCGTCGGTGTCGAGCTCGACGCGCACCCCGCCAGGCCCACCACCCCGGCGACGGCGAGGAGGGCGGCCACACGGGACAGAGGAGAGCTCACCTTCACGCGGAGTGGCGAGCTAGTGGACGAGGAGCCCGTCGATCTGGCCGATGGCCTCCCGGAGGCCCTCCTCCATTCCCATCGCGATGAGCTGCTCCATCTGCTCGACGCTCTCGAAGCGCGAGGTGACGACCATGCGGGTGCGGTCGACGTCACCGCCGATCGCCTCGAGCGTGACGGTCACGTGGGTCGTCGGCATGTCGGGGTTCGGCTCCCCGCGCTCGTCGGCGAAGCGATCCTCGAAGGACAACGAGGTCGGGGCCTCGGCCGTGACGATCTCCCACACCCCGCCCGCTTGGGTGCCGTCGGGCCCGGTCATGACGTAGGTCGCACGCCCACCCGGGCGAAGGTCGAGGGCGTGGAAGGTGGCGGGCCAGGTGGGCGGGCCCCACCACCGCTCCAGCCGGCGCGGGTCAGCCCACAGCTGCCACACCCTGGCGACATCGGCGCTGAACTCGGCCACGATGGCGAGGGTCAGGGCCTCGGCGTCCTTCTCGGTAGCGATGACAGGCACTGTCACTCCTTCTGTCGGTCGCGGCCGCGAGCGCTCGGCTCGTCGGTCGCGAGGATGTCGTCCATACGATCCACGCGCTGCCGCCAGATCCTCTCGAAGCCCTCGAGCAGACGGGTGGCGGCGCGGACGGCGTCCACATCTCCATGCACGATCTGCTCCCTCCCGTTGCGCTGCTTCCGGACCAGGTGTGCCCGCTCGAGCACCGCGACATGCTTCTGCACGGCCGCGAAGCTCATGGCGTAGCGCTCGGCCAGCGACGACACCGATTGCCCGGATGCCATGACCCGCGTCACGATGTCACGCCGCGTCGCGTCGGCCAGTGCCCTGAAGAGGCGATCGACGTCGTCCTGCGAGAGATCCTCTGATACAACCATTAGGTTGTATGTTAGCCAGTCTCCCGGACGCGGTCAAGACCCCCCGAGAGGCCGTCGACGAACCGCCTGCACTAGAACATGTGTTCGAAACTCGGTAGGGTCGTGCATATGGATCTGCAGTATCAGGGGTCGCTGTTCGACACCCTCGACCTCCTCGACGGCGGCCCCGGCCTCCAGCCGCTCGGCGACGCCGTCGAGCGCATCACGCTGTCGCAGGGGGCGTGGCTCGATCTGCGGCCGGGCTGGCTCGACGACTCCGACGCGGTGTTCGAGCAGCTCGCCCTGCACGTGCCGTGGGTCGCCGACCGGCGCGAGATGTACGACCGCGTCGTCGACGTGCCTCGGCTCGTCTCACGCTACGGGAGGGGCGACGAGCTGCCGCTGCCGATCCTCACCGAAGCGCGCGAGGCCCTGAACGATCATTACGGCCGTCCGCCCAGGCAGGTGTTCGAGACCGCAGGGCTCTGCTTCTACCGCACGGGCGACGACAGCGTCGCGTGGCACGGAGACCGTGTCGGCCGCACCCTGCACCAGGACACGATGGTCGCCATCCTCTCCGTCGGCGCCGAGCGGACGCTCTCGGTGCGACGCAAGGGCGGCGGTGCGGTGATGCGCTTCCCCGTCGGGCACGGCGACCTCATCGTGATGGGCGGCAGCTGCCAGCGCACGCACGAGCACGCCATCCTCAAGACCAAGCGCGCCGTCGGCCCCCGCATCAGCGTGCAGTTCAGGCCCTACTGGCCGCGCTGACCACTCGCGCCCGCGGGCGGGAGGAGCGAGAGCAGGCGGGCGATGATCGCCTCGCGCTCCTCGCCGAGGGGCACCAGCGTGAAGCCGGATGCCGTGGGCGGCGACCCCTCGGGCACGACCGCCGCGTTGTAGTAGATGCCGTCGGACACGAGCTGCATCAGCCTCGCGACGACGGGGTCACCGGTGAGCTCGAGGATGGCGCGGTACCAGCCCTCCTCGAGGTCCTGGAGTGCGGCGAACGCATCCGCACGCCCCGCGCGGGCGAGCACCTGGGTGGCGAGGTAGCTCGCCCCGAGAGGGTCGTCGACGTCGCTCGCGGC
The DNA here is from genome assembly GCF_014640535.1 of Cnuibacter physcomitrellae. Taxonomy (NCBI): domain Bacteria; kingdom Bacillati; phylum Actinomycetota; class Actinomycetes; order Micrococcales; family Microbacteriaceae; genus Cnuibacter; species Cnuibacter physcomitrellae. The sequence goes on along the minus strand of NZ_BMHD01000001.1, from coordinate 2,880,865 downwards.
GACGATGAAGTGGTGGATCGCCTTCTCGGCGGTGTCGGGGAAGCCCGCCAGGTCGGCGGCGCCCCGCTCCGTGAGCCGGGCGATGAGCCCCGAGGCGAGGTCGTCCTTCGACTTGAAGTGGTAGAGCAGCCCGCCCTTCGACACCCCCGCCTCGACGGCGATCGCGTCGAGCGTGGATCCGCGTTCCCCGAGCTCGACGAGCTGCCGCTCGTAGGCGTCGAGGATGCGCTCTCGGGCCGACGTCATGCTGCCATTCTCCTCTCCGCAACACTGCAAGCCGCGCAAGCACGGGTCCGGTCACTCGCCACTGTACCGTCCAGACGGTATAGTAGACGTCGCCATGATCCTCCAGACGCCTTCCTCACCCGTGCGCGCCGGTGCTCGGGACTGGCTGGGACTCGCGGTGCTGATGCTCCCCGTGCTCCTGGTCTCCATCGACAACACGGTGCTGAGCTTCGCGCTGCCCTGGATCGCGCTCGACCTGAAGCCGAGCGCCGCGATGCAGCTCTGGATCGTCGACGTCTACCCGCTCGTGCTCGCGGGGCTCCTCGTCACGATGGGCAACCTCGGCGACCGGTGGGGCAGGCGACGACTGCTGCTGGTCGGGGCGACCGGGTTCGCGGTCGTCTCCGTCCTCGCGGCGTTCTCCGTCTCGGCGGAGATGCTGCTCGTCGCCCGTCTGCTGATGGGCGTCTTCGGTGCGGCGATCATGCCGTGCACGCTCTCGCTCATCCGCGGGATGTTCGAGGACCGCGAGCAGCGCCGTCTCGCCATCGCCATCTGGGCCACCGGCTTCGGCTTCGGCGGCGCCGTCGGCCCGATCGTCGGCGGCCTCCTGCTCGAGGTGGCCCCGTGGGGTTCGGTGTTCCTGATCGCCGTGCCCATCCTGGTGCCGCTGCTGGCGCTCGCGCCCTTCGTCATCCGCGAGTCCCGCGACCCCGATCCCGGGCCCATCGACCTGCCCTCGATCGGGCTGTCCATGCTCGCGCTCGCGCCGATCGTGTTCGCCATCAAACATGTCGCCACCGAGGGGGTCGACCTCCTCACCCTCGGCGCAGCGGTGCTCGGAATCGTCGCCGGTGTCCTGTTCGTCCGTCGCCTATTGCGTCAGCGCAATCCGCTGCTCGACGTGCGGCTGTTCGCCGTGCCGGCGTTCACCGGCTCGGTGCTGGTCAACCTCATGAGCGTGGTCTCGTTGGTGGGCCTGCTCTACTTCCTCTCGCAGCACCTGCAGCTCGTGGTGGGGCTGGGCCCGTTGGAGGCGAGCCTCGTGCTCGTGCCGGGGGCGGCGCTCATGATGGTCGCCGGGCTCGTCGTGGTGCGCCTCGTGCGGCGCATCCGCCCCGCCGTGCTGATGGCCTCCGGCCTGCTGCTCTCCGGCGCCGCCTACCTCACGATCGCGCTGGCGGGGGCCTCGGCCTCGGTCCTGCTGCTCGGCACCGCGTTCGCCGCCCTCTCGGTGGGCGTCGGACTCGCCGAGACGCTGTCGAACGACATCATCATCGCGTCCGTCCCGCCCGCGAAGGCGGGAGCCGCGTCAGCGGTCTCGGAGACCGCGTACGAGCTGGGCGCGGTGCTCGGCACGTCCGTGATGGGCGGCGTGCTCGCGGCGGCCTACCGAGCTCACCTCGTGATCCCGAGCGGCGTCTCCGACGAGGCCGCCTCCGCCGCGCGCGAGACCCTCGCCGGCGCGCTCGACGCGGGTGCGGCGCTTCCGGATGCGGTGGGCTCGGCCCTCGTCGACTCGGCGCGCCACGCGTTCGACTCGGGAGTCGTCCTCACCTCGTTCACCGGCGCCGCGCTGATGGTCGTCGCCGCCGTGGTCGCCCTGGCCACCGTCGGCCGCAGCCGAGCCTGAGCGGGCGAGTCCGCCTCACGAGACGGCACGGAGCCACCACTCCAGGGAGGTCGACTCCCCCGGCGCGAGGACGCGGAGGTCGATCCCCGAGCTGAAGGCGTCGGGCGGGCAGGTCATGGGCTCGACGGCCAACGCCGACCGCCGTCGGCCGGGCTCGTCGAGGTCGTCGCTGTAGAGCTGGACCCAGGCGCAGCCCTCATCCCATCCCATCTCCACGCCGTGACCCCGCGCATCCGTCAGCCTCGCCCCGGCCGCCCCCGCGTACGCGTGGTTCAGCGCGGCGTCGCCGATCTCCCGCTCCGCGGTGAAGTCGAGGTCCGGGCGCTCGGCGAGGTCGACGACCCCGAGGGGCAGCATCCGGTCCTCGGAGACGAGCATCACGTCGGTGGCGGGCATGCTGAGGCGCCACCCGTCCACGTCGCCCTCCGCCGACGCCGCACCCGCATCCGCCCCCGCGCCCACCACGAGGTACGGATGCACGCCCAGCCCGATCGGAGCGCGCCGCGTGGACTCGTTGGTCGCCGTGATCCGCTGGCGCATCCCGCCCGCCGAGACGGAGACCTCCACGTCGAGGCGGAGGCGCCACGGGTATCCCGTCTGGGGCTCGATGCGCCCGCGGAGCGCGACGCCACCCGATCCCCAGCGCACGCAGGAGAAGTCGGTCCAGGCGGCCAGACCGTGCAGCGCTGTGGCGGTCACGGGGTCGGACAGCGTGAGCTGGTGCTCGACCCCGTCGAACTCGTAGCGGCCGTCGGCGAGGCGGTTCGGCCACGGCGCGAGGAGCGCGCCCCTCATCCCCGGCCGCACCTCGTCGGCCTCGAACGAGGCGAGGAGCGGACGCCCGTGGAACGACACGGACCGGAGCGTCGCTCCGACGCTTCCGAGCACGGCCTCGTACCCGCCGCCCGAGACCTCGTACTGCACCCCGGACGCTGGAACCGCGGACGCCGGCACCCCCGACGCCGGCACCGACGCCGCGCCCGCCTCCGCGGCGGTCACACCCCGTCGCCCGCCGACTCCCGGGTGAACAGGAGCAGCTCGGGCAGGCTGGTGGCGAAGTAGTCCGTCGTCCCGTCGTCGCGCACCGGCGCCGGCGCGGTGTACCGCGGCCGGGCCTCGCCGAGGGAGGCGGGTGGATCGGCGAGCGGCAGACCGAGCGCCTCGCGGGCCGCGTCCCAGGTGGCCAGCGCACGCCCCTCGCCGCCCTCCCAGGGATGGAAGGGTCGCGACAGCAGGATCTCCAGGGCCTCCGCGGCACGCCCCTCGGCGATCAGCAGCCCGAGGTACTCGATCGTGAGATCGTCGCGCCGCAGGACCACCTCGGCCAGGGGCTCGAGCCGGGCGAGACGCTCGGCCGGGCTCTGTCCCAGCCGGGCGGCGAGCTGATCCTGCTCGTAGAGCAGCCGGGCGTCGGCGGGTGCCAGCGCACGCGCCTCCTCGTAGCGCCGCCAGGCCGTCCCGTCGTCGTGGGCGACGGCGTAGGCCGCGAGCGCCGCGTTGCGGAGCAGCACGGGATCGCGGAGGCCGAGCTCGAGCGCGGCCTCCCAGTGGTGCTGCGCGTCGGCCCGGCGGCCGCTCGAATAGAGCAGCATGCCGAGCAGGAAGTGCGCGACCGCGTCGCCCTCGTCGACCTCGAGTGCGGCCACCAGTGCGTCGTGCGCGTCGAGGCCGGACGGGAAGGCCCGGGTGAGATCGGATGCGCGGGCGGCCGCCCGTTCCCGTGCCGCCCCGTCGGAGTCACCTCGGCGGTCGAGCAGCTGGGCGGCGAGGTAGTGGGCGACCGGTCCGAGGTTGCCGGCGTCGGTCGGAGCCGCCGCCGCGGCGCGCAGGAACAGGTGGAGCGCGTCATCCGCACCGCAGGCGCGGAGCTCGAGAGCGACGTCGAGCAGCAGACCGGCGTCCTCCGCGACCGGCTGCCCGAGGAGCACGCGCACCGCGACGTTCAGCGGCTCGGCGACGAGCTCCGCCCGGAGCAGGGCGTCCGCCTCGGCCGTCCGATCGCTGCGTCGCAGCAGCACAGCACGGAGGACCGCGCGTCGGCTGTCGTGCCCCACGACGCCGTCGAGGGTGTCGAGCACGCGCAGGGCGGCGCGCAGACGGCCGCGCCGGGAGAGCGAGGCGGCGAGCTCGTAGCCCGCGGCCGCGGCCCACGTGCCGTCCCACCCGGCCTTCCCGAGGTGGCGTTCCGCCTCCTCGTCCCGACCCAGCCGGGTCAGGATGAGCCCGGCGAGGTAGTAGGCCTCGGCGTCCGCCGGGTTCGCGTTCCGTCGCGTGAGCCGGTCCAGCGCGAGCTCCACGCGGGCCAGCGCCGCCGCGTACGAGCCCGCGCGGTGCTCGCGGCTCGCGAGCGCGAGGTTCGTCCGCACGTCACCGGGGTCGCGCCGGAGCGCCTCCTCCCAGTACGCCAGGGGCGACCGCGTCGGGTGGCGGAACTGCTCGAGGTGCAGTCCCGTGAGGTACAGCTCCTCGACGCTCGCGATCTCTTCGGGCGCGGGCGGCTCGGTGGCCACCCAGGGCTCCTCGTCCGTGGTCCGCGTCGGGGCCCAGCGCACGAGGAGATGCCCGGACGCGTCGACGAGCTCGGCGGCGACCTCGGGGTCGTCGCCCGACAGCGTGGGAGCCGTGACCGACACCGGCACGCCGGGCACCATCGCGACGGTCCGCGACTCCACGACCTCGCCACCGCGCAGGATCCGCACCACGGCGTCGGGCTGGGGCGAGGTGACCGCGAAGAGCGCCTCGACCCCCGCGCCCGTCGTGATCCCGACGGCCGCGTCCGGGGTGGCCTGGCGGGCGGGCCCGATGGCGGGGATCGGGAACCAGTGCTGGGTGAACACCTTCGTCTCGCCCGGCAGCAGCCAGGAGAAGTCGGGCTGGTTGTCGGTGTAGACGCCGGCCATGAGCTCGACGTAGGGTCCGTCGCCGTCGGTGAGCTGCGCATCCCAGGCGTGCCCGAAGGGTGCGTCGCCCCAGGTCCACTGCTTCTTGCCCGGGGAGAGGCGCCGCTCGGCCCAGTGCACGAAGCCGGCCCCCGCGGCGTGGTCGTATCCGCCGAAGAAGTCCTGCTGCGAGTCGACGATCATGTACGAGGTCGGCACCGGGATGTTGCGGTACCAGTCGATGCGGTCGGCTCCCGGATGCGCCTCGGCCAGCGCCGGGTAGTCGACCCCGTAGTAGGGGCGATCGGCGGCGGGGAACGCCGTGATCGCACGCCGCGCGTGGTCGGCGACGTACCGCACGTCCTCGGGGAAGAAGGACTGGTAGTCGTCGTGCACGCGCGCGGCGACGTTCGCCCACCACAGGAACGTCTGCCGCTCGCTGGTGCGGTTGTGCAGGCGTACCGCAAGCTCGACCACGGTGCTGTCGGGCCGCAGCCGCACACCGTGGTGGGCGGCCATCCGGGTGAACGGGTCGTGGTCGGCGCACCAGACGGTCATCGAGCCGTCGTCGCCGCGCTCGAGGGCCGTCTCGACGGGCAGGTAGGTGGCGGGCCGGTGGTGCTGGGGCCAGTTGAACTCCACGCCGCCGCTGATCCACGGCCCGGCCAGTCCCACCAGCGCCGGCTTGATCACGTTGTTGCGGTAGAAGAAGTCGTACCCGGTGGTCTTGTCGTACCCGATGTGGATCCGACCGCCGAGCTCCGGCAGCACCACGAGCCGGACGTACCGGTTCTCGAGGTGGATCGCCTGCCACTGGCGGTCGTGGGCCTCGTCGGCGATGCGCTCGGTGAACGGCAGCGGGTACACCCGCCCGCTCGAGCCCTGGTACACGCGCTGGTCGAGGTACATCGGATACTCGCTCGGGGTCTCCGCCTCGTAGGTGCGGATGGTGAGCGGCTCGCTCCAGGCGACCGGTCGGCCGGCCTCGAGGTCGGCCCTCAGCTCCTCCGGCACGTCGGGCAGTGTGAGCTGCGCGAGCTCGGGCACCGCGATCGTGGGATCAGCGGTCATCGTCGGCCTCCTGGGATGGACGGGTCGTGAACGTGGGCGGGTCGCGGATAGGGTGAGCTGCGAGGCAGCGCATGAACGAATCGACGATGGCTGAGGCCACTCCGCACTATCGCAAGGAGGGCTTCCGCAACCAGCGGCTCTGCGTGGTGCCGCGCCCGCAGGTCGATGCCGCCTCCGGCCGGGCGGGGACCCGCCAGCTCCTGGTGACGGACGCCGGGTACTTCCCCACGGCCGACAGGCACCGCCGCCGGCGGAAGAACGGCACGGCGGAGACCATCGTGCTGCTCTGCGTGTCGGGCAGCGGCGAGGTCACGATCGACGGTCGCACGACGCTCGTCACACCGGGCACGTGCGCCGTCATCCCGCCCTTCACCCCTCACGACTACTCGGCGTCGGAGGACGACCCCTGGACGATCTGGTGGATGCACATCCGCGGCGCCGACGTCCCCGACCTGGTGGGCGGGATGCTCGCCGCCGAGGGCTCGCTCACCCGGCTCCGCACGATCGACCGGGTCGCGGCGCTCTTCGACGAGCTGGTGACCACGCTCGAGGGGCGCCTGTCCCCCATCCATCTGCTGGCCGCGTCGGGGATCGCCTGGAACCTGCTCACGCGGATCACCGTCGACAGCGTGCTGCCCGCCTCCGGCTCCCCCCTCGAACGCGCCATGCGCTACCTGGAGTCGCGGGTGGAGAGCACCATCCCGGTGCCCGAGCTCGCGGCGATCGTGGGGCTCTCGCCCTCGCACCTCAGCGCGCTCTTCCGGGAGGCGACGGGCGGTGGCCCGGGGGCCTTCCACACGGCGCTCAAGATGGGCCGCGCACGGACCCTCCTCGACACGACGTCGCTGCCCGTGGCCGACGTGGCGGCCGCGGTCGGCTACTCCGATCCGCTGTACTTCTCGCGGCACTTCCGGCGCATCCACGGGGTGAACCCGTCGACCTACCGGGCGCAGCACAAGGGCTGATCCGGGTGCGCGCACTCGGATGCGATGTGACATCGTCCTCGTCCGATCAGCCGGGGATGCCGATGCGGCGCTCGCCCGAGCGCAGCTGCTGGATGACGACCGCCGCGACGAGCAGTGCTCCCTGGGCGACGTTCTGCCAGAACGTGTTGACGCCGAGGAGCGTCATGCCGTTGGTGAGCACGCCGAGCAGGATCACCGCGAGGATGGTCCCCGCGATGGCGCCCTTGCCGCCCTTGAGCGCTGCGCCGCCGAGCGCCGCCGCCGTGATGGCCTGCAGCTCGAGGCCCTCCGATCCCGAGATCGGCTGGCCGGATCCGGTCCTCGCGGTGATCAGGATACCCGCGATCGCGGCGACCGCGCCGGTGACCATGTAGACGCCGATGATGTACCGGTTGATGTTGATGCCGCCGAGGCGGGAGGCGATGTTGTTGCCGCCCACCGCGTAGATGTTGCGGCCGATCGAGGTGTACCGGAGCACCACGTGCGCCAGCACCGCCACCACGATGAGCACCCAGATCAGCACCGGGATGCCGAGGAGCGTGCCGCGGGCGAGGAAGACGAAGAACGGGTCGGCGCCGGTGTAGCCCTGGGCTCGACCGTCGGAGATCAGCTGCGCGACGCCCTTGAACGCGGCCAGGGTGGCCAGGGTCGCGATCACCGGGTTCACCCGGCCGAACACGATGATGCAGCCGTTGATGAGACCGCAGACCAGGCCGATGATCACGGCGCCGAGCACCCCCAGCGCGGCCGAGCTGGTCGAAGTGAAGATCATCGCGGACGCCACGCTCGTGAGACCGGCGACCGACCCCACCGAGATGTCCAGCGCGCCGAGGATGATGACGATCGTCTGCACGACCGCGAGCAGTCCGACGATCGCGATGGCGGTGCCGATCACCTTGAGGTTCGGCACGGTGAAGAACAGCGGGTTCTGGATGCCGATGATCGCCACCACGATCGCGATCGCGATGATCAGCGAGATGTTCTGCACGCCGATCGCGCTGATGACCCGGCGGAGGCCGGAGATCCGCTCTGGCTCGGCCTGCGGCTGCACCGCGGGGGCCTTCTCGGTCGTCGTCACGGGGGTGTCCTCTCGGGGATGGATGCTGGTGCTGTCGTCTGTGGTGCGCGCGCCGGTGCTCATGCGGCCGCCTCCTCGTCCATGGCGAGCGCGAGGATCCGCTCCTCCGTCGCCTCCGACCGGGGCAGCTCGCCGGTGATGCGGCCGTGGGCCATCGTGTAGATGCGGTCGGAGACGCCGAGCACCTCGGGGAGCTCGCTCGAGACCACCACGACGGCCACGCCGGCGTGGGCGAGCTCGTCGATGATGCCGTAGATCTCCGACTTCGCCCCCACGTCGATCCCGCGGGTGGGCTCGTCGAGGAGGAGGAGCTTCGGCTTCGTCGCGAGCCAGCGGGCGAGCACCACCTTCTGCTGGTTGCCGCCCGACAGGTTGCCGACCAGCGTCTCGGTCGAGGGCGTGCGGATCCGGAGCCGCGTGATGTAGTCCTGGGCGAGCGCCCGCTCCGCGCGGTTCCGCACGAAGATCCAGCTCGAGAGCGACTTCAGCACGACGAGCGCGGCGTTGTCGCGGACCGACCGCTGCAGCAGCAGCGCCTCGGCCTTGCGCTCCTCGGGTGCGAAGCCCACTCCGGCGCGGATGCTGTCGGAAGGCTGACGGATGCGCTTGACGCTCCCCGAGATCCGGATCTCGCCGCTGGTCACGGGGTAGTCGCCGGCGATCGTCTTCATGAGCTCGCTGCGCCCGGCGCCCACGAGGCCCGCGATGCCGACGACCTCGCCCGCGCGCACCGTGAGGTCGACGCCCGAGACGAACGGGTTCGTCACGCCCCTCAACTCGAGGACGGTGTCGCCGAGCGGAGCCGGGTCACGGTGGAAGAACTGGCTGAGGTCACGGCCCACCATCATCCGCACCAGCTCGTCGTGGCTGGTCTCGGCCACGGGCTTCGTGCCGACGAACGCCCCGTCCCGGAGCACGGTGATGCGATCGGCGAGCTGGAAGATCTCCTGCATGCGGTGCGAGACGTAGGCGATGGCGATGCCCTCGGCCTGCAGCTGACGGATGAGGGCGAAGAGCAGCCCCACCTCGTCGTCGCCGAGCGACGACGTCGGCTCGTCGAAGCACATGATCCGCGGGCGGCTGACCACGGCCCGCATGATCTCGACGATCTGACGCTGGGCCGGCGACAGCTCGGAGCCCAGCGCATCCGCGCGGATGACGCGGTCGAAGCCCCAGCGCGTGAGCTCGTCGCGGGTGCGCTTGAGCAGCGCGCGGCGGTTGTAGGCGAAGCGGCCGAGGTCTCCCACGAAGACGTTCTCGGCGACGGAGACGGCCCCGATGATCTCGGGCTCCTGCGCGATGACGCGGAGGCCCGCGGCGCGCGCATCGGCGGGGTCGGAGAAGGAGACCGGCTGCCCGTCGATGAGCAGCTCGCCGCCATCGGCGCGGTAGTCGCCGTTGAGGATCTTGAGCAGCGTCGACTTCCCGGCGCCGTTCTCGCCCATGAGCGCGGTGACCTCGCCCGCCCGCAGCTCGAGGTCGACCCCGCGCAGGGCGCGCACCGGCCCGAAGCTCTTGGTGATGCCGGATGCGCGGAGCGCGATCACGTCGTCGGTCATGTGGTCCGTCCTCGTCGTCGGATGGGATGGTCGGTCGACCGGGGAGGGTCGGGAGCGGAGGCGCCGCTCCCGACCCGCCCGGGTCAGCGGTGGGTCAGGCGATCAGGTGCAGACGACGCCCTTGGACTCCCAGTTGCTCGCGTCGACGATCTCGGTGTTCGCGATGGACTGGGGCGGCAGCGCGGTGCCGTCGCGGAGGAGGGCGACCATCGAGTCGACGGCGGACTTGCCCACCTCGACGCCCGAGATGAACAGGGCGGCCTTGTTGCCCGTGTCCTGCCCGGCCTTCCAGTCCTTGCAGGTGAGGTAGGCGCCCAGGCCCACGCCGATGATGTCGGCGGGAGCGACACCCGAGTTCTGCAGCGCCGTCACGACGCCGGTCTCGTTCTCGTCGTTGCAGCCCCAGACGATCCAGTGCTTCACGCCCGAGTTGGCGGTGATGACCGCGCCGGCCTTGTCCTGAGCGTCGGTCGCCGAGTTGTCGGTGCCGACCTTGATGACCTCGGGTCCGTCGGCGACGGCCTTGCTGAAGGCGCTCGCCGCGCCGTCGACGCGCTGCTGGCAGACCGAGAGGTCCTCCTTGTAGGCGGAGAGGATGCGGGTGTCGGCCGCCGTCCATCCGGCCTTCTGGTAGAGGCTCGCCGCCTCAGCGCCCACCTGCTCGCCCATCGAGGTGCCGTCGAAGCCGGCGAAGGGCGCCGCGTTGCCCGCGCCGTCCTCGATGGTGTCGTCGGCGGCCATGATCGGGATGCCGGCGTCGTTCGCGAGCTGGATCACCTGCGGGCCGATCTGCTGGTCCGGGACGACGATGATGATGCCGTCGACCTGCTGGGCGATGGCCGCCTCGACCTCGGAGATGGCCTTGTTCGAGTCGGTGCCGAGGTCGACGACGTTGACGGTCACGTCACCGGCGGCCTCGGCGGCCTGCTTGGCGCCGTTCGCCTCGTCGATGAAGTACTGCTGGTCGCCCTGCTTCTGCAGCAGCGCGATCGTGAGCGGCCCGTCGTTCGTGCCCCCTGCGGCCGGGGTAGAGCCCGAGCCGCTCGACTCCATGCCCGAGGTGCAGGCGCTGAGTGCGACGAGGGCGACCGCGGCGATGCCCGCAGCGGTGGCGGCGCGCCAGGGCGCGCGTGCTGTGTGTCTGATCATCCGTGTTCCTTGTCCTCTTCGACCTCCCGGCCGACGTGGCCGGGTGGGTGTTCACGGTGTGCGTGTCTCGCGCTCGGGGTGACCTCTCCGCACGATTCGGGGGTCCCGGTTCGTCGTCGAACGTCGTGAGCGCACGTTCGACGTTACGCCGCCCCGTCGCGACCGCCCGAGGACGATCGGATGGACCACCTGGACGATCCTCTGATCGTCACATCGCCGTAAGCTGGGACCATGACGACCGAGATCCCCGCCGACCTGGTCCGCCTGCTGGAGGAGCCGAACTACGGCCACCTGGGCACCATCCGCCCCGACGACACCGTGCAGGTCAACCCGATGTGGTTCCTCTACGACGGCGAGACCCTCCGGTTCACGCACACCACGAAGCGCGCGAAGTTCCGCAACCTGCAGCACAATCCGTCGATGTCGCTCTCCGTCATCGACCCGGAGAACCCGTTCCACTACCTGGAGGTGCGCGGCCGGCTCATCGAGGTCGAGCCCGACCCCGAGGGCGCGTTCTACGTGGTGCTCGGCAAGCGCTACGGCAACCCCAGCCAGACCCCGCCGCCCGACAAGGCCGACCGCGTGGTGCTCGTCATGAGCATCGAGCACACCACCACGCAGTAGACGGTCAGTACTCGCCGTCGGAGCCGTCGGATCCGTCGGCGCGGCGCGCGTTGGCGACCTCGATGACGGCGTTGATGAGCGACTCGGCCGAGCGGCCCTTCGCGATGAGGTCGACGCGGAGACCGTAGCCGCGGGCGTCCTCCGCCGTGCGCGGTCCGATGGCGGCCACGAGCGTCGACTCGGGCACCGGCCCGAGCTGCTCCTGCACCTGCTCGGCCACCGAGCCCGAGGTGACGAAGATCGCGTCGATCGAGCCGGACGCCACGTCGGCCCGGATCTGCGGATCGACGGGCACGCCGACCGTGCGATAGGCCACCACCGAGTCGACCGTGTGCCCGCGGGCGATGAGCCCCTCGGTGAGCACGGGCTTGGCGATGTCGCTGCGCAGCGTCAGCACGCGCAGCTCCGGCCCGAACTGCTCGAAGCGCTTGAGCTCGCGCAGAAGGCCCGCCGCCGAGTTGTCCTCGGAGGGGACCAGGTCGACCTTGTAGCCGGCCGCCATGAGGGCCGCGGCCGTCGTCTCGCCCACCGCGGCGACGTGGGTGGAGCTGGGCACCACGGCCTGCTGCGAGATCAGCACGTCGACCGTCGTGGCGCTGGTGAGGGTCAGCCAGTCGAATGCGCCGTCGGCGAGTCGGCGCAGCGCATCCTCGAGGGCGGCGGCGTCGTCGGCCGGCGCGAAGTTGATCATGGGCGCGACGATGGGCGAGGCGCCCACGGCGCGCAGGTCGGCGGCCACGCCGTGACCCCACGGCCCGCCCCGCGGCACCAGGACGCGCCAACCGCCGAGCGGTCGCCCCGACCAGGCGGCGGTCACGGCCGGTCCCCCGGCCACACGCCGTCGGAGGGCGCCGAGTCGGTCGGCGCGGGCACGCCGATGGGCGCGATCTCGCCCGCTCCGTCCTCGAGCAGCTGCTGGGCGACGGCCTGACCGAGGAGCGACGCGACGAGCGCATCATCGCCGAGCAGCTGAGCCGAGCGCGAGCAGCCGATCTCCTCGGCTCCGGACGGCGCGTAGACGGTGGCCGCCAGCAGCAGCTCGTCGTCATCGACGACGGCGGTGGCGCCGACGGGAGCCGCGCAGCCCGCCTCGAGGGCGGCCAGCACCGCGCGCTCGGCGAAGACCGCCGTGCGCGTGGGCGGATGCTCGATGCTCAGCAGCTCGGGAATGCTGTCACCCTCTCGGATCTCGATCGCGAGCGCACCCTGACCGGGGGCCGTCGGCCAGAGGTCGAGCGGGAAGAGGTCGGATGCCGAATCCAGCCTACCGAGACGGGACAGCCCGGCGGCAGCCAGGACGACCGCGTCGAGGTCTCCCGACTCGACCCGACCCAGCCTGGTGTCGATGTTGCCCCGGATGTCGACGATCTCGAGGTCGGGCCGGACGGCCCTCAGCTGCGCGATCCGCCGCGGCGAACCCGTCCCGACCCTGGCACCGGGCGGCAGCTCGTCGAGCGAGAGGCCGTCTCGGGCGCACAGCGCGTCACGCGGATCCTCGCGGATGGGCACGGCGCCGATGCGCAGCCCAGGGTACGGCTGGGTGGGCAGGTCCTTGAGGGAGTGCACGACCACGTCGCACTCGTCGGCCAGCAGCGCCTCGCGCAGGGCGCTGGCGAACACGCCCGTCCCCCCGAGCGAGGACAGCGAGTCCTTGATCCGGTCTCCCTCGGACTGGATCACGACGATCTCGACCTCGAGGCCCGACGCCTCGACGATCGAGGCGGCGACGGCCTCCGTCTGCGCTCGGGCGAGGGCACTGCCTCTGGTTGCGATGCGAAGGGGTGTCATAGCGATGCGTCGAGCTTACGTCACGGAGCGAGGCCCGCGAGCGCCGGCCGGAAGCCCAGGCGGGCGTTCTCGCAGCAGCCGGGCCGGCAGACGTCGTACCAGGGACCGAGCTCGGTGGTCGCCGGACGGGCGGAACCGGGGGTGCCGACGATCCGCTCGATCACGAGGTCGACGAGACCGGACACGTACGCCGGGTCGACCCCGGGGGTCGGGACCCGCACACCGTGGATCCCGGCCTCACGGCAGGACTCCATCGCCTCGTTGTCGAGGTCCCACATCACCTCCATGTGGTCGGAGACGAAGCCGATGGGCACGATGACGACGGCCTTGATGCCCCGCTCGGGGGCGGAGGCGATGACGTCGTTGATGTCGGGCTCGAGCCACGGCTGCGAGGGCGGGCCCGACCGGGACTGGAACACGAGCTGCCAGGGCACGCCCTCCGCGGAGTCGACGGCGGCCATGACCACCTCGGCCACCGCCCGGTGCTGCGCCTCGTAGGCGCCGCCCTCCCCGAAGCCGCGCGACGCCGGACCGGACTTCCCCGCATCCGCCGTCGGGATGGAGTGCGTGGTGAACAGCACCTCCACCTCGGTGGTGAGGTCGATCTCCGGGTTCGCCGTGGTCACCTCCGCCAGGCCCGCCTCGAGGCCGTCGATGAACGGGGCGACGAACCCGGGGTGATCGAAGAACTGACGCACCTTGTCGATGACGAGCTCGCCCTCCAGGCCCGTCTCGGCGAGGGCGGCGGCGAAGTCCTCGCGGTACTGGCGGCAGCTCGAGTACGAGCTGTAGGCGCTCGTCGCGATCGCGATGAGGGTGCGGTGCCCGTCGGCGTGGGCGTCGCGCAGGGCATCCGCGAGATAGGGATCCCAGTTGCGGTTGCCCCAGATGACGGGGAGGTCGATGCCCCGGTCGGCGAGCTCGGCCTCGAGAGCGGCCTTGAGCTCGCGGTTCTGGGCGTTGATCGGGCTCACCCCGCCGAAGTGGCGGTAGTGGTGCGCGACCTCCTCGAGTCGCTCGTCGGGGATGCCGCGTCCGCGCGTGACGTTGCGGAGGAACGGGATCACGTCCTCCTGACCCTCCGGGCCGCCGAAGGAGGCGAGGAGGATGGCGTCGTACGCGGTGGGCTCGCTGACGTGCTCGGGCCCGTCCGCGGCGGCGGGGCTCGCGTTGCGGACGCGCTGCTGACCGACGTTCACCGCACCGGTGGTGGCCTCGCTCACTGGAGCACCTCGGGCAGCTCGGCGGTCGAGATGCGGCGGCCCGTGTAGAACGGGACCTCCTCGCGCACGTGCAGGCGGGCCTCGGTGTTGCGGAGGTCGCGCATGAGGTCGACGAGGTCGAGCAGCTCGTCGCTCTCGAGCGGCAGGATCCACTCGTAGTCGCCGAGCGCGAACGACGCGACCGTGTTGGTGAGCACGCTCCGGTAGGCGGAGCCCTTGCGGCCGTGATCGGCGAGCATGCGGCGGCGGTCCTCCTCGGGGAGGATGTACCACTCGTACGAGCGCACGAACGGGTACACCGTCAGCCAGCCGAGCGGCTCCTTGCCGCGCATGAAGGCCGGTACGTGCGAGCTCGAGAACTCGGCGTCGCGGTGCACGCCCATCGCGTTCCAGGTGGGTAGCAGGTCGCGGAAGAGGCGCGTGCGGCGCAGCTGACGCAGCGCCCACTGGAGCGTCTCCGGCACCCCGCCGTGGACCCACACCATGACGTCGGCGTCGGATCGCAGACCCGAGACGTCGTACAGGCCTCGGACGAACACGTCCTCGGCCTCGACGGTCAGGATCGCGTCGTCGAGCTCGGCGACGGCATCCGGGATCTCCGACCCGTCGAGGTAGAGCGGGGAGGCGGGGTTCCTGCGGAACACCGCCCACAGGGTGTACCCGGCGGCGGGGATCTCCTCGGAGTCCTCGACGTCTCGGGCGGTGTGCGGTTCGGCATACGTGGTGGTCGGGTCGACCGTCGGGTCAGTCATCGTCCTCAATCCGATTCCATGCTGCGCACGCAGAGCGTGCATCCGTGAGCTGCGGCGCCTCGGGCGCGGCGGCTCACTTCCTCACGACACGGTACCCGACGAAGATGAGAGCCGCTGCGGCGGTCGCGGTGCCGGTGGCGACTCCGGCGACCAGGGCCGGGTTCCGCTCCCACGCCGCCCGCACACGCACCTTCGTGCGGTGCACCGCGTGGCGCACCTGCTTGGGCACGTTGAGTCGGAACTCGATCGCGTCGAGGGTGGCGCGCAGCTCGGCGCGCGTGCGCTCGATGTCGGCGTGCAGCTCGGCCTGGCTGCGCTTGGGCTCCGCGGGCTGCTCGCCCGACTGGGTCGTGGACACCCTCTTGTCGTCGCTCATGACTGGCCGAGTCCCTTCACCACGTTGACGTCCTTCTTGAGGCTGTCGACTGCCTCCTTGGGCACGGGCGGCATCCCCTTCTTCACCGAGGCGAGCCCGACGAGGGCGAGCACGATGATGATGATCAGCAGGCCCGCGGCGGTCAGCAGAGCCGCCAGCCAGGGCGCGAACACCGTCGACAGGCCGAGCACCGCCGCGGCGATGAGGACCGCGAGCAGGAAGAAGGCGAGCAGGCCCGCGAAGACGAGCAGTCCGATCCCGATGCCGAGGCTCGCGAGGCGCTTGGTCAGCTCGCGCTTGATGTTCTCGAGCTCGTCCTTGAGGAGCTTGACGATCAGCGTGGGGACGTCGGCGATGAGGGACCCGAGCGATCGTCGGGCTCGTCGGTCGCGTTCTTCGGTCACGGTTCCGCTCCTTTGGAGGTTCGGTCTCGGATGCTCGGGTCGGCCGCGTCTGCGCCGGCTCAGATGTCGGTGGACGGAGCCAGCGGCTCGACCGGCGGAGTGTCCCCGCCGGCGGGTGCGGCCTTCGACCGCGACGAGGTCGACGTGCTCTTCGAGGTGGACGCCTTCGAGCCGCTC
Source organism: Cnuibacter physcomitrellae (assembly GCF_014640535.1). Lineage (NCBI taxonomy): Bacteria > Bacillati > Actinomycetota > Actinomycetes > Micrococcales > Microbacteriaceae > Cnuibacter > Cnuibacter physcomitrellae. Next base: position 2,864,962 of record NZ_BMHD01000001.1, on the reverse strand, counting down.
GACTTCGAGGTGGTCGCCTTCGAGCCGCTCGCCGTAGCACCGGCTGCTCTCGAGGCCGAGGACCGCGAGGTCGACTGCGTCGGCTCGGTGTAGGGCTGCTTGCCGAGCAGCGATCCGAGCGCCTTCTTGGCTGCGTCGCCGGCGATGTCCTTCAGCTGGTCGACCCGCGCGGAGGCGAACTCCTCGGCGACGCCGACGCCCTTCTGCACGACGGGGGTGTTCCACACCTTCTGGGCACCGCTCTTGATCTGCTCGTAGCGCCTGCGGCCTGCTCGCGTGCCGAGCACGTATCCGGTGGCAAGACCCACCACGAAGATGGCCTTTCCGCGCATCGGGTCTCCATTCATCGAGGACGGTCCGTCACTGGGTGTGGGGCGAGACCCAGCGTATCCCGCTCCCGGAATGCGCGCATGGCACCCGGCATCCTTTCGGGATGGGGGTGCGCTCCCTAGGCCGCGAGCTCGGCCCGGACGAGGGCCGCACCCTCGGCGAGCGCGGCGAGCTTCGCGGTCGCGACGGACCGCGGCAGCGGCGCCATCCCGCAGTTGGTCGACGGGAGGAGCAGGTCGGCGTCGACGAACGGGAGCGCCCGGCGGAGGGTCTCGGCGACCTCCTCGGGGGTCTCGACCATGGAGGTGGCGACGTCGATCGCGCCGACCATCACCTTCTTGCCGCGGATGAGCTCGATCAGGTCGATCGGCACGTGCGAGTGCTGGCTCTCCAGCGAGACGATGTCGATGTCGGAGGCCTGGATCTTGGGGAAGATCTCCTCGTACTGGCGCCACTCGTCGCCGAGGGTCTCCTTCCAGTCGGTGTTGGCCTTGATCCCGTAGCCGTAGCAGACGTGCACCGCGGTCTCGCAGGTCAGCCCCTCGATCGCCCGCTCGAGCGCGGCCACGCCCCAGTCGTTCACCTCGTCGAAGAACACGTTGAACGCCGGCTCGTCGAACTGGATGATGTCGACCCCGGCGTCCTGCAGCTCGCGCGCCTCCTGGTTGAGGATGCCGGCGAACTCCCACGCCAGCTTCTCGCGGCTGCGGTAGTGCGCGTCGTAGAGCGTGTCGACCATCGTCAGCGGCCCGGGCAGGGCCCACTTGATCGGCCGGTCGGTCTGCGCGCGGAGGAACCGCGCGTCCTCGACGAAGACGGGCTTCTCGCGGGTCACCGCTCCCACCACGGTGGGGACGGACGCGTCGTAGCGGTCGCGGATCCTCACCGTCTCTCGCCTGGTGAAGTCCACCCCGCCGAGGTGCTCGATGAAGGTGGTCACGAAGTGCTGCCGGGTCTGCTCGCCGTCGCTGACGATGTCGATGCCGGCCCTCTGCTGGTCCGCCAGCGACAGGCGCAGCGCGTCGCGCCGACCCTCCGCCAGCTCGTCGCCGTCGAGCTTCCAGGGCGACCAGAGCTTCTCGGGCTCCGCGAGCCAGGAGGGCTTGGGCAGGCTTCCCGCGGTGGAGGTGGGGAGGAGTGTGCTCATGACCGTCCTTCCTGGAGGCTGTACCGGCGGGCCGTGAAGTCGGCCGACCAGTCCTCGAGGGTCTTCGCGTGCGGGGTGATGAAGTGCTCCTGGGCGAACCTGCCCTGCTCGACCGCGAGCCGGCTGCGCTCCTCGCGGTCGTAGACGATGGGCGTCCTCGAGAAGTCGGGGTTCGTCAGGCTCGGCCGGTACGACTGCCCCGCCGGGTGGTCGGCGTTGTAGATCTCCGGCCGGTAGATGCGCTGGAAGGTCTCCATGGTGCCGATCGTGGCGGCGAGCTCGAGGTCGCTGTAGTCGCCCGTGAGATCGCCGAGGTGGTAGAAGGCGAGCGGGGCCTTCCCTCCCGGCGGCAGGAAGAAGCGGACCTGGAGACCCATCCTCGCGAAGTACTCGTCGGTGAGCGAGTACCCGCTCTGGCGGTACTCGACTCCGAGCACCGGATGCGTGGTCTCGGTCCGGTCGTAGGTCCTGCTGCTCGAGACGCTGAGGCAGATGACGGGAGGCTTGGCGAAACGCCGCGTGTACGCATCCGACTCCAGGAACGCCATGAACAGGTTCCCGTGGAGGACTCCGAAGTCGTCCGGGGGGCCCGAGTCCGGCGAGGCCTCCGCGTGGGCGGGCAGCACCACGCTGAAGTCGTAGTCCCGCACGTAGGAGGAGAAGTTGTTGCCGACGATCCCCTCGACGCGCTCACCGCTACGGCGGTCGACGATCGTCGTCAGGAGCACCTCGATGAGCGGGACGGGGTCGTGGCGGCCGGAGCCGTCGACGTCGAGGCTCGCGGAGACGATGTCGAGCTCGAGCGTGTAGCGATCGCGGTCCTCGCCGCTTCCCGGGGCGAGCTCGTTCACGCGCTCGTCGATCATCGTGAACGTGGTGCGCAGGTTCTCGCGACGCTTCTCGCCCCGGGCGAGGTTGGCGAAGTTCGTCGTGATGCGCGAGCCGTCGAGAGGGCGGTAGTCCTCGTCGAAGCGGGTGAAGTCGAGGGAGAAGGTCGGGTTCGTCACGGCGCGGTCACCACCGTGGAGGCAGCGGCGGGGAGAGAGGCGACGAGCGCGGCGCTGTCATGCCGGCGCGTCGCCGACGTACAGGAGGCCGCTGATGCAGGAGAGGCAGGAGGACGCATGGGAGACCGATCGTGAACGGGCGGGCCGGGCGGCCCGCGGAGGTGCGGTTCAGGATGTCGCAGCGCGTGCCGGGATGTCGTCACCCGGCGCGAGGCTTCGCGTCATGCTGCGATCACGTCGACTGTAGCCGCCCCTGCTCGGCGTGCCACCGGTCGTCCGTAACATTACGTCCCGAGCCAGGGCTCCACGAGCTCGACGTAGCGGCGGGCGAGCGTGGCGACCGTGTCCGCTCCCGGTGCGGCCCACACCTCGGCGTGGAAGATCTCGACCTCGACGTCGCCCCGATAGCCGGCGTCGGCCACCGCGGCGGTGAAGGCCGCGAAGTCGACGTGGCCGTCGCCCATCATGCCGCGCGCGAGGAGCGTGTCGGCCGGCAGCGGGGTGATCCAGTCGCAGACCTGGTAGCTCACGATCCGGTCGCCGGCGGAGCGGATCGTCTGAAGCACCTCGGGCTCCCACCACAGGTGGAACGTGTCGACCACGACCCCCACCTCGTCGGCCGAGAAGTCGCGGGCGATCCGCAGCGCCTGGGCGAGGGTGGACACCACGCCCCGGTCGGCGGCGTAGAGGGGGTTCATCGGCTCGATGCCGAGCACCACGCCGCGCGCGCGAGCCTCGGGGGCGAGCCGGGCGACGGCCTCGGCGGCGCGGGTGCGCGCGCCCACCAGGTCCCGCGATCCCGCGGGGAGTCCTCCCGGCACGAGCACGAGGGTCGGCGCTCCGAGCGCCGCCGCCTCGTCGAGCGCGCGCAGGTTCTCGTCGTGGGCTCGACGACGCTGATCCTCGTCCTCCGCGGTGAAGAACCCGCCGCGGCACAGGGAGGACACACGGAGCCCCGAGTCCCGCACCAGCTCGACCGCCGTCCCGAGTCCGACTTCCTGCACCGGCTCGCGCCAGAGGCCGATCGCGGGCAGCCCGGCCGCCACCGCGCCGTCGAGCGCCTCGCGCAGCGACCACTCGGCGGTGGTGCGCTGGTTGAGCGACAGCCGCGCGAGGCGGGGGTCGCCGACCGACGGGGTGCGGATGCGCGCGGGCGCCCCGCTCGGGACGTCGACCTCGCGTGTGAGGGGCGGGGATGCGCTCACGCGGTCACCCCCTGGACCTCGCAGAGCCGGGCGAACCGGTGCGCCGCGAGCTCCGGGTCGGGCAGCAGCCGCGCCTCGTTCGCCAGGGCGAACACCCGTCCTAGATGGGTGAGGCTGCGCGCCGACTGCAGGCCGCCGACCATCGTGAAGCCGTCCTGGTGACCGGCGAGCCACGCCAGGAAGGCGATCCCGGTCTTGTAGTGGAAGGTCGGGGCCTCGAAGACCGTGCGCGAGAGCTCGAGCGTGGGCGCCATCTCGGCGTCATAGCGCGCGACGTCGCCCTCGTCGAGCGCGGCCAACGCGGCGGAGGCGGCGGGCGCGATGGCGGCGAACGCGCCGAGCAGCGCATCCGAATGGCCCTGGTCGTCGCCGCGGATGAGGGTCGGGTAGTTGAAGTCGTCGCCCGTGTAGAGCCGCACGCCCGCGGGGAGGGCGCGCCGGAGACCGATCTCGTGCGACTCCGACAGCAGCGAGACCTTCACCCCGTCCACCTTCCCGGCGTGCGAGCGGATCAGGTCGAGGAAGGTGGCCGTGGCGGTGTCGACGTCGGTCGAACCCCAGTAGCCCGCGAGCTGCGGATCGAAGGCCTCGCCCAGCCAGTGCAGCACCACCGGGCGAGAGACCTCGGAGAGGATGCGGTCATACACCGCCAGGTAGTCCTCGGCGGACGTCGCGGCACGGGCGAGCTGACGCGACGCCATCACGATCACCTGCGATCCGGTGCCCTCGACGAACTCGACCTGCTCGAGGTACGCGGCGATCACCGCCTCCGTCGTCGTCGCCTCCGGGGCGTGGTCCGTGCCGGCGCCCGACGCGATGCGCGCGCCGAGCTCCGCCGCCTGCACCGCCGAGCGGGAGACGAGCTCCTGCACGGCCGGCCAGTCGAGCCCCATGTTGCGCTGCGCGGTGTCCATCGCCTCGGCGACGCCGAGGCCGTACCGGAAGAGGTGCCTGCGGAACGCCAGCGTCGCCTCCCAGTCGATCGCGGCGGGAGCGCCGGGCACGTTGTCGCCGCGCGGGTCGGCGACGACGTGCGCGGCGGCGAAGGCCACCCGCGACGAGTACGGCTGCGGATGCTCCGCCCACTCCCGCGGGTCGTTCAGGTGGATCGTCGTGGTCCCGTCCGCGGTCGGGATCCTCACCGCGGTACCCGGAGCCGGTGCCGTCGCGGTCATGCCGGGACCCGGGCGGTGATCGGCTCGAGCTCGACCCGGCGCCCCTCGGTCGACGACTCGAGCGCGGCGTCGACGAGCTGGAGCCCGCGGACGCCCGCGGCGAGGTCGTACACGTGGGGACGCCCGGCCACCACATCGGCCAGGAACTGCTCCCACTGCGCCCGGAAGCCGTTGCCGAACTCCTGGTTGTCGGGGATCTGGTCCCACTGCGACCGGAAGTCCTGGTCGGTGGGCAGGTCGGGGTTCCACACCGGCTTCGGCGTGCTCACCCTCGACTGCACCCTGCATCCGAAGAGCCCCGCGGTGGCGGAGCCGAGCGTGCCGTCGACCTGGAACTCGACGAGCTCGCCCCGGTCGACGCGCACCGCCCAGCTCGAGTTGATCTGCGCGATCACGTCGCTCTCGAGCTCGAAGATGCCGTAGGCCGCGTCGTCGGCGGTGGCCTGGTAGGGCCGGCCCTGCTCGTCCCAGCGCTGGGGGATGTGGGTGACCGACTTGCTCCACACCGCCTGCACCCGGCCGAACAGGTTCTCGAGCACGTAGTTCCAGTGGCAGTACATGTCGAGCGTCATGCCACCACCGTCCTCGGCGCGGTAGTTCCAGCTCGGACGCTGCGCCGGCAGGTAGTCGCCCTCGAAGACCCAGTAGCCGAACTCCCCGCGCACGGAGAGGATGCGGCCGAAGAAGCCGCCGTCGATGAGCCGCTTGAGCTTCTGCAGGCCCGGCAGGTAGAGCTTGTCGTGCACGACGCCGTTGACGACCCCCGCCGCCTCCGCGGCCGCGACCAGCTCGAGGCCGTCGGCGACGCTGTTCGCGATGGGCTTCTCGGTGTACACGTGCTTGCCGGCCGCGATCGCGTCGAGGATCGCCTCCTTCCGGGCGCTGGTGACCTGCGCGTCGAAGTAGACGTCGATCGACGGGTCGGCGAGCACCGCATCCAGGTCGGTCGACCACTCCGCCACCCCGTGCTCCGCCGCCAGTTCGGCCAGCTTCTCCGCGTTCCGGCCGAGCAGCACCGGCTCGACCTGGATGCGGTCGCCGTCCGGAAGGACGATCCCGCCCTCGTCGCGGATCGCGAGGATCGACCTCACGAGGTGCTGGCGGTAGCCCATGCGCCCCGTGACGCCGTTCATCGCGATGCGGATGGTTCGTGTGGACATCGGCGTCCCCTCTCGGCCGCGCGGCCTGATCGCAGTTCTGGTAAGCGCTTTCCAAACTAGTCAGACGACGGCGCGAGGGCAAGCGGATCCTGCGGATCCAGCACTCGACGCCACGCCCGGACGGGTCAGCGAGCGGGCGTGCTCTCGCGGAGTCGGAGGTCGCCCAGCACGGGATCCCGGGTCGCGTCGAGCTCGTCGTCGGCCGCGAGCGCGAGCTCGACGGCCCGCTCGCCGATCGCCGCGAGGGGCAGCGCCACGGTCGTGAGGGAGGGCCTCACGTCGGCCAGCATCGCGATGTCGTCGAAGCCCGCCACGCCCACGTCGGCCCCGGGCTCGAGCCCGAGCTCGCGGAGGGCGGCCATCGCTCCCACGGCCATGACGTCCGTCACGGCGAAGACGCAGTCGAGGTCGGGGTGACGTGCGAGGAGCTCCCGGGCCGAGTCGCGTCCGCCGTCCCGGGAGAAACCGCCCGGCACGACGAGGTCGGGGGCGATCGGCACCCCCGCCTGCTCAGCACCGGCCACGAAGCCCGCGACCCGGTCGCGCGGGGTGACCAGTCGCTCGTCGCCGGCCAGGACCCCGAATCGCCGGTAGCCGCGGTCGACCAGGGCGGAAGCGAGCGCCGCCGCGCCCTCCTGGTTCGCCACGCGGACGCTGCGCGCATCCGAGGCCGACGATCCGTCGACGAAGCTCACCGAGCCGCCGCGGGCGCGGTAGGCGTCGAGCTCGGCGGCCAGACCCGTCTCCGCCCGCGGGTCGACGTGACGGCTACGGGCGAGGATGACGGCGCGCGGCCGCTGCGATCGGAGTGCGGCGACGACCTCGACCTCGTCCTCGGGTTCGGCGGACACCGTCGAGATGGTGACGGTCATCCCGCGCGAGCGGGCAGCCGCGATGGCGCCGGCGGCCACCCCGGAGAAGTACGGGTCGGCGATGTCGCCGACCACGAGGGCGATGGTGCTGCTCGTGCCCCGCGCGACGGCCTGCGCCTGAGCGTCGACGACGTAGCCGAGCACGCGAGCCGAGGCGACCACCTTCTCGTGGAGCGGAGCACGCACGCGCCGGGTGCTGCCGTTCAGTACACGCGACGCGGTCGCCAGCGACACCCCGGCGTGCGCGGCCACGTCGCTCAGCGTGGCCGGGGCCCGGCTCTCCTGCGTCATCCTTCTCCCCGCTCCGGCGGGGCCAGCCTATCGGGCGTGCCCGGCGTGACGGCCGGGGACGCCGCTTCGCGCAGGGCATACTCGATCGGGTGTGGTCGGCCCTATGAGAATCGCCCGGTATCGGCTCGTCATCGCCGGCGCGGCGATCCTGCTGCTCGCGGTCGGCGCGCTCGGCGCCTGGCTGTCGCGCCCTGCCCCGACCCCGCCCGGGCCCACGCTGCGCGGGCTGACGTGGATCCTGGAGGACCAGGGCCTGCTCGCCCCTGAACCGGGCTCGGACCCCGCCACCGAGCCAGACTCGGCCGCGGGATCGGGCTCGGGCACCGACTCGGACACGGGTGCGGACTCGAACACGGGTGCGGGATCGGAGCCGCGGGTCGACGTGGACGAGGTCCGCGGGATCCTCGCCGCCATCCCCGCCGCGACGACCGCGCTCGGCGACTACGAGCGCGACGCGTTCGGGAAGCCGTGGGCCGACATGGACCGCAACGGCTGCGACACCCGCAACGACATCCTGCGCCGTGATCTCGCTGACCCGACGATGAAGTCCGGATCCTGGTGCACGGTGACGTCGGGCGTCCTCGACGATCCCTACACGGGCTCGACGATCGACTTCGTCCGCGGCGAGGAGACCTCCCCACTCGTGCAGATCGATCACGTCGTCCCGCTCGCCTGGGCGTGGCGGAACGGGGCGGGCGACTGGGACACCGCCACGCGTCTGGCGTTCGCCAACGATCCGGTCGAGCTGGTCGCCGTGGACGGCAAGGCGAACAACGCGAAGGCCGACGACGGCCCCGCGGGATGGCTGCCCCCGGATGCCGACTCGCAGTGCGCCTACGTCGCCGTCTTCACCCTGGTGGTCGCGCAGTACCAGCTCACCATCGACGACGCCGACCGCGCCGCTATCACCCGCACCCTCGACACCTGCCCCTGAGCAGGGAGTTCGGCCGGAGCGGGGTCGCCGGGCTACTCGTCGCGGTCGAGGCGGCGGGCTCCGCGGAGCTCGGCGGCGAGGGCGGAGGCGGTGGTGATCGCGTGCTCGACGGTCGCGGCGAGGCCGGTGCCCGAGACCCACGCGCCCACCACGTCGAGGCCGGGCACCTCGGCGACGGCACGGAGGGTCTGCTTCACGCGCGCCTTGTGGCCGACGGTGGCGAACGCGAGCGACGCGGGCCACTCGGTGGTCGCGAAGCCGACCACCGACGACGGCAGCAGGTCGAGGCCGAGCAGGGCGCCCGCATCCGACAGCGCACTCGCCTGATCGACGGTCGGATCGGTGGGCGTCACCAGGTCGTCGGCCTCGCGCCTGCCGTAGGACAGCCTCACGACGTGGCGACCGGCGGGGAGCGACTCGGCGAGCCAGGCCCACTTCGCGCTCGAGTGGGTGAGCGCCTTCGCCCCGATGCCGGGTGTTCCGGGTGCGACCAGGACGCCCGTGCCCCGCGGATGCGCGTCCAGGCGGGCATCGTCGATCACCAGGGTCGCGATGGTCACGGACGACGGTTCCGGCCACGCCGAGGGGCCGGGCACGGCCGGGCCCGACGATCCGACGCCGGTCTGCCCCAGCAGGCGGAGTCCGGCGCGGAAGCCCGTCGCGATCACGATCGCGTCGGCGTGCAGCGCCTCACCCGTGGCGGGCGCGTCGGCGGTGACGCGGCCCGCGGCGGTGGCGGCGCCTGCGCCGTCCCCGTGCTCGGCGGCCGTGTCGACGTCGGCGGGGACCGCCGCGATCGCCACGTCCCATCCCCCGGCCTCGTCGGCGGCGACCCCGAGCACCTCGCGCGACGTGCGGATGCGCACGCCGTACTTCTCGCAGTCGGCGACCAGCGCGTCGACCAGCCGGGCCATGCCACCGCGGATGCCCTGCACCTGCGAGCCCGCCGGAGCCATCTCGCGGAGCGCCATCACCGCGCCGGAGAGCGAGCCCTGCGTCGTCATGTTCTGCGTCAGTCCCGGCGCGACGGCCTGCACGTCGACGGTGGACGGATCCGCGGAGTGCACCCCCGCCACGACCGGGGTGACGAGTCGATCGAGCACGAGCCGGCCCATGCGCCGGCGGACGATGTCGCCGAGATCGGTCTCCTTGCGCACCCGGAGCACGGGCAGAAGGCGATCGCAGTAGGCGCGGAGCGATCCACGCCAGCCCACGATCCGGCGCACGTCGTCGGCGAGCGGAGACCCGGGGATGCCGAGCAGCCCCGTCTTGGGCAGCCGCGCCGCGTCGTCGTCCCAGCGCAGCCACGCGCCCTCGGGGTCGGGCTCGACGATGTCGGTGCCCAGCCCGAGCTCGATCGCGAGCTGCGCGACGGTGCCCTTGCGGGTGGCGAAGCTCTCCGCCCCCGTGTCGATGCGGATGCCGGCGACCTCGCGCGACGCCACGAGCCCGCCGAGCGTCGGCTCGCGTTCGATGAGCGTCACCTCGTTGCCGAGGTGGGCGAGCCGGCGCGCGGCGACCAGTCCGCCGATGCCGCCGCCGAGGACGATGACGCGGCTCACGGACGCGCTCCCTCGGCCGCGGCGTCGGCGTCTGCGTCTGTGTCCGCGTCTGTGTCCGCGCCGACAGGCTCCGCGCCCGCGATCTGCTCGGCGGTGGCGGAGTGCACCAGCTCGACCACCCGGGTGAGCACGTCGGGATCGGTCTCCGGCGGGACACCGTGGCCCAGGTTGAGGACGTGGGCGCGGGCGGACGCCCCACGACGCAGCACGTCGAGCACGTGCCGCTCGAGCACGGGCCACGGCGCGGCGAGCATCGCCGGATCGACGTTGCCCTGCAGCGTCGCCCGCGCGCCGACGCGCCGGTCGGCCTCGTCGAGGGGCACACGCCAGTCGACGCCCACCGCATCCACCCCGATGCCGTGCATCAGGTCGAGCACGTCGCCGCTGCCGACCCCGAAGTGCACCAGCGGCACGTCGAGGTCTCGCACGTGCTCGAGCGCCGCAGCGGAGTACGGCGCGACGCGGGCGGAGTAGTCGGCCCGCGACAGGGATCCGACCCAGGAGTCGAACAGCTGGGCGGCGCTCGCCCCGGCGAGCACCTGCGTGCGGAGGAACCGTCCGGTGACCTCGGCGACCCAGGTCAGGAGCGCGTGCCACGCATCCGGGTCGGAGTGCATCAGGGTGCGCGCGCGGATGTGGTCCTTGGACGGGCCGCCCTCGACGAGGTAGGCCGCGATCGTGAACGGCGCCCCGGCGAACCCGATCAGGGGGGTGTCTCCGAGCTGGGCGACCGTGCGCGCCACGCCCTCCGCGATGGCGGAGAAGTCGGCGTCGGCGGGATCGGGGAGTGCGGCGACGTCGGCCGAGGTGCGGACGGGGGCGGCGAAGACCGGCCCGCGGCCCGGCTCGATCTCGACCGCGACGCCGGCGAGCTTCAGGGGGATGACGATGTCGCTGAAGAAGATGCCCGCATCGACGCCGTGCCGACGCACGGGCTGGAGCGTGATCTCGCTGGCCAGCGCGGGGTCGAGGCAGGCGTCGAGCATCCGCGTGCCCACACGGAGCTCGCGGTACTCGGGCAGCGACCGACCGGCCTGGCGCATGAACCAGACGGGCGTCACATCGCCCCGGACCCCCCGGTAGGCGGAGACGAGACGCGAGGAGGCCGTGCGTCCCGTGGCGAGCGGATGATCGGCGGGCAGAGTCACCCGAGAATCCTACGTGCGCCCGCTGAACCCCCTCCGTGGGCCCTCGCGGTCCCTCGGAGGGCACCCTCAGCGGCGACAGGCGTAGACTTCATCGGTGCTCATCTGTCTCACGGCGAACCATCGCAACGCGAGCTTCGATCTCCTCGAGAAGCTCTCGGTCGGGGCACCCACCGTCGCCAAGTCCCTCATCGAGGGCAGCGACTTCGTGCAGGGCGCGGTCGTGCTGGCCACCTGCAACCGCTTCGAGGCCTACCTCGACATCGAGGAGCCCCTCACCGCCGGATGCTCGCTCGCCGTCGAGGAGGCCGCCGAGCGCTTCGGCGCCGCCTCCGGCACCGACGTCGCCGAGCTGCGCGACTCCCTCACCGTGCTGAGCGGCGACCTGGTCGCCGAGCACCTCTTCTCCGTGTCGTCCGGGCTCGAGTCCGTGGTCGTGGGCGAGGACGAGATCGCCGGTCAGGTCCGCCGCGCGCTCACGACGGCGCGCCTCGAGGGAACGACGTCGTCCGACCTCGAGCGCCTGTTCCAGCGCGCCGCGCGCACCTCGCGCGGGGTCAAGACGAAGACCGGCCTCGGCGCCGCGGGTCGCTCGCTCGCCCGGCTGGCCTTCGACCTCGCCGAGAGCCGCATCACCGACTGGGCCCGCACGCGCGTCCTGCTCGTCGGCACCGGTCAGTACGCCCGGGTCACGCTCGCCAACCTCCGCGAGCGCGGTGTGGTCGACATCAGCGTCTACTCGCCGTCGGGCCGCGCCCAGGTCTTCGCCGCCAAGCAGGGCATCGTGCCGGTCACTGCGGATGCGGATGCGCTCGTGGAGGCGATCGCCGCCTCCGACGTCGTCATCACATGCTCGAGCAGCGAGCAGCCCGTGCTGCTCCCCGCCCACGTCACCGCCGCATCCGCCATGCCGGGCGCGGTGGCGCGTCGGCTGGTGATCGACCTCGGCCTGCCGCGCAACGTCGACACCGGCGTCGCCTCCGTGCCGGGCAACGAGGTGCTCGACCTCGAGACGATCAGCATCCACGCGCCGCTCGACGAGCTGGGTGCCGAGTCGGATGCGCGTGCCCTCGTCGACCAGGCTGCCGCCGAGTACCGTGCGGGCAAGGCCGAGGCGACGGTCACCCCCGGCATCGTGGCGCTGCGATCGCACATGTTCGACGTGCTCGACGCCGAGATCGAGCGGGCCAGGGGCCGCGGCGACTCGGAGCAGACGGAGCGCGCACTGCGCCACCTCGTGGGCGTGCTGCTGCACACCCCGTCGGTGCGGGCGCGCGAGCTGGCCCGCGAGGGCCGCTCCGACGAGGTGTTCGCGGCGCTCGAGACGTTGTTCGGGCTCGACGGGGCCGCCGCCAGCGCGGCGGGCGCCGCCGCGGCTGTTGCGGCGGAGGCGTCCGATGCCGAGGCGTCCGCCGACGCGGTCTCGCTCGACGACTTCCGCCGCTCCGCCCGCTGAGCGTGGACGAGCCCGCGCTCCCGCCGATCCGCACCGCCGTCGTGGCGCTCGTCCGCGACCGGCGACTGCTGATGGTGACCGCGCGCGGCCGCGAGGTGCACTACATGCCGGGCGGGAAGATCGACCCCGGCGAGACCGCCGCGCAGGCCGCCGTGCGTGAGGCGCGCGAGGAGATCGGGGTCGTCCTCGCCGAGCGAGACGTGCATCCGCTCTTCTCGATCGCGGTGCAGGCGCACGGCGAGCCGGAGGGCCGCCTGGTCGAGATGGCGGTCTTCGGCGTCACGCCCGACGTCGCGGCGTCCCTCACCCCGGTCGCCTCCGCCGAGGTCGACGCCCTCCACTGGACAACCACGACCGACGTCGACCGCTGCCCGCCCGCCGGCGCCGAGATCCTCCGCCGCCTCGCCGCCTCCGGCGCGATCGACTGACCCCGGTTTTCGCGCCCTCTTTGACCTTTCGCGTGCCCACTGACCGCGCGAGACTCCAAACAGGCAGCGAAAGCAGGACGGGTGCGGTGCTGCCGCGCCCTTCAGCTGACCGCCACCTGAAGGGACCATAAGAGGACGCCATCGGGAGGGGCCACCGTCCGACATGTCGCCTACGATGTGAGCATTGTTCGCCTATCGGTGCCGTCGGGGTGGAGAGGCTCCTCACGATGACGCACGCCCGCGCACCCTTTGTCCGCGCCGCCGTCGGCGCATTCGCTGCAGCATTCCTCCTGGCCGGATGCGCGTCCCAGCCCGGTGAGGGCGTCAGCGCGCATCCGCTGCAGGACTATCTGGATCGGATCCAGGTCATGCCCTCCGAGGATGAGCAGCGGGAGACGAATGCCGAGATCGAGGAGGTCACCGCACGATGCATGACCGAGCTCGGGTTCGAGTACCAGCCCTCCGCCGACTCGGGAGGCTTCATCGTCGCGGACGCCGGCCAGCTCGATCCCACCAGCCCCGAGTTCATGCGCACCTACGGCTACGGGGTGTCGACCAATCCCTGGGGAGATCCCGGCGAGTACGAGGACCCGAACCAGGAGTACCGCGACTCGCTCAGCGATTCGCAGCTCGACGCGTATCAGGATGCTCTCTACGGCGATCCGGTCGACGTCGACGGGAGCGACACCGGCGGGACCTGGGATTGGACCAAGTCGGGATGCAGCGGACGCGCCTTCCACGAGGTGCTCGGAGACGACTCGGGCTTCGACGACCCCGAGGTCACCGCCGTCGCGCAGGCGCAGAGCACGATCCAGACCGAAGCAGCCGAGTCACCCGCGGTGAAGGAGACCCTCGCCACGTGGGCTGACTGCATGGGCTCGGCCGGGTACGACGTGAAGACGAAGGATGAGCCGCGCGCCGCGATCCAGAGCGAGATGGACGCGCTCTGGGCGGAACTGCCCGACGGTTCGACCGAGGACCCCGCCTCGATCGCGCCTGATCCAACGAAGCTCAGCGACCTCCAGGCGAAGGAGGTGGCGACCGCGACCGCCGATGCCGACTGCTCGGAGCAGTCCGGCTACGACACCGCTCTCGCCGAGGAGGTGCAGCAGCGCGAAGCCGCCTACGTCGCGGAGCACCGCGACGAGCTCGAGGCACTCGTGGCCCGCTATGCCGACAAGTGACCTCCAGCCCTCGACGCCCCCGACGCCCTCGACGACGAGAACGGCCGCGCGCCGACGGATCCCGCTGACCCGCGGACCCGGGCTCATCGCGCTCGTCGCCGGGGTCGCGGTGCTCGCGCTCGTCGCCGGGCTCGTCGCCGGCCGGACCGTCCTCTCCTCCTCCGCTGCAGAGCCCTCGGCTCCGGAGGAACGGAGCATCACGGCGCCGCTCGAGACCCGGGTGATCAGCAGCACCATCACCGCCCGCGCCGACATCACCTACGCGGATGCGGTCGACCTCGACATCGACGTCTCCTCCCTGAGCGGACCCTCCGTCGTGACGGGCCGAGTCCCCGAGGTGGGCGCCGTGGTCGACGCCGCCCAGGTGGTCATCGAGGTGGCGGGCAGGCCGGTGATCGCGCTGCCCGGCGAGCTGCCGGCCTACCGGTCTCTGCGAGCGGGCTACTCGGGTCCGGATGTGCTCCAGCTCAAGGCAGCGCTGGCCTCGCTCGGGATCGACCCCGGCGACGCCGCGAGCGACCTCTACGACGCCTCGACGGCCGCAGCCGTGGACGAGCTCTATCGACGAGCAGGTTACCCCTCGCCCGTGTCGTCGCCCGATGCCCGGAGAGCGGTCGAGTCTGCCGAACGCGCGGTCAGCGATGCCGCCGCGCAGGTCGCCGCCGCGAGGTCCGCTCTCGAGGCGGCCGGGTCAGGCGCATCCGCCGCCGAACGGCTCGCCGCCGACAACGCCGTACGCCAGGCGCAGCGCGAGCTCGACGCCGCGGCCGCCACCGGCGCGCCGCAGGCACAGCTCGACACCCTCGCCGACGCGGTCGAGCTGGCGAAGGCGAGACGCGCAGAGCTCGACCGTTCTCCGAACGTCTCCGACCAGCAGGCGTCACTCGATTCGGCCCTGGCCGCTCAGAACCAGGCCGAGGTCGAGCTCGCCCGCGCCCGTGACGACGCCCTCACCCCGCTCCCCGCGTCCGAGGTGCGCTACCTCACGTCGCTCCCTCGCCGCGTCGACGCCGTCTCGGTGCACCGCGGAGATCTGCTCACCGCCGACGCTGTCTCGCTGTCCGGCGCGGCGATCCGCCTCGACGGCACGATCTCCTCGGCCGACGCCGAGCACCTCGTCGTCGGCCAGCCGGCCGTCTTCGTCACGGAGGACGGTCGGGAGCTGCAGGCCGTCCTCCGAGAGGTCGCCGATGACCCCGACGGTGACGAGAAGCGGCGCCGTCTGATCCTCGATCCGAGCGGTGTCGACCAGGCGACGATGGATTCCCTGCGCGGGACGAACGTGCGGGTCACCATCCCGATCGAGTCCACCGACGGCGAGGTGCTCGCCGCCCCCGTAGCGGCGCTCACCGCGGGGCCGGCCGGCGAGAGCCGGGTCGCGGTGGTGGACGAGACGTCGGGCGACGAATCGCTCGTGACGGTGACGACGGGCTTGTCCGCCGGAGGCTACGTGGAGGTCCGGAGCGACGATCCCCGTCTCCGGCCCGGCGTCCGGGTGGTGGTGGGGCGGTGAGCTCCCCCCTCGCCCCGGCTCCTCTCGTCGTCCTGGACGGCGTCTCGCGATCGTTCCCGCCACCCGCCGATCAGCGGTCGACGAGGAGCAGGGACAGCGTGGAGGTGCTCTCCCGAGTCGACCTGGTCGTCCACGAAGGCGACTACACGGCGGTGCTCGGTCGATCCGGAGCGGGCAAGTCCACCCTCCTGTCGGTCGTCGGGCTGCTGGATCGCCCCACCTCAGG
Organism: Cnuibacter physcomitrellae; assembly: GCF_014640535.1. Classification (NCBI taxonomy): domain Bacteria; kingdom Bacillati; phylum Actinomycetota; class Actinomycetes; order Micrococcales; family Microbacteriaceae; genus Cnuibacter; species Cnuibacter physcomitrellae. The sequence goes on along the minus strand of NZ_BMHD01000001.1, from coordinate 2,849,327 downwards.
ACGGCACGTCTTCAGCGGCCTCGACATGGCGCTCGCCCCCGACGGTGTTCGCGTGGCTCGACGGGCGGAGCAGATCGGCTTCGTCTTCCAGGCCTTCCACCTCGTCGCCGGTCTGTCCGTCCTCGAGAACGTCGCGCTCGCCGGTCTCTACTCGGGCCGCCCACGAAGCCGCCGTCTCGCCGACGCCCGACTCGCGCTCGAGACGGTGGGCATGTCCCACCGCCAGGACGCCTTCCCACCCACGTTGTCGGGCGGCGAGCGGCAGCGGACCGCCGTGGCTCGAGCGGTCGCCGCCGGACCACGGCTGCTGCTCGCCGACGAGCCCACCGGGAACCTCGACCGCGAGAACGCGGACGGAGTGATGAGGCTCTTCGCCGACCTCAACGCCGCCGGCCAGACGATCCTCGTGATCACCCACGATGACGCGGTCGCCGCGCGGGCCCGCCGCCGTGTCCGTCTCGAGGGCGGCCGCCTTCACGAGGAGGACGCGTGAGGAGCGGTCCGAGGCGCGTCCTGGCTCGCGCCGGGAGGGCGAGCATCGCCGCCCTGATGCGCGAGGCCGTCGTCGGGGTGGGCATGAAGCCGGCCCGCTTCCTCGCCACCCTGGGAGCGACCGTGATCGGCATAGGGTCGCTCGTGGTCGCGGCCGGGGTGGGGCAGACCGCCGCCGTGCAGGTCGCGTCTCGCTTCGACTCGGTGGCGGCGACCCATGTCGAGGTGTCGGCCGCGAAGAGCGAGGGGGCCGACGGGAAGGACCACGCGGTCGCCGCTCTCCCCACCGACGGCGTGGATCGCGTGGTCCGGCTCGCCGGGGTCGAGGCCGCAGTGCAGGTCGGCGATGTCGATCTGGCCGGGGAACGGGTGACGGCGGTCGACCTCGATGATCCTGAGGCAGCTCCGACGACGGGGCCCCTCGTGTCGGCCGCCGTCGGCGACCTGCTGGAGGCCACCGGCGGGACGATCGTCACCGGCCGCATGTTCGACGCCGGGCACCGCGACCGCGCCGACCGGGTCGCCGTCCTCGGGGCGGACGCGGCCGACGCGCTCGGGATCACCGACGTCGCGAGCGCGCCCGCCGTGTTCCTCGGCCACATCCCCTACACCGTGATCGGCATCGTCGACGGGCTCGCGGTGCAGACGACGTTGGAGAGCTCGGTGATCATCCCCGACACGGCGGCACGGCGCGACTTCGGGTACTCGGCCCCGCGCATCCTCGAGATCGCGACCGCACCGGGCGCGTCGTCGCTCGTCGCCCGCCAGGCCCCGATCGCCCTGGCTCCGTCCGCGCCCGAGTCGTTCGACGCGACGACCCCCGCCGAGAACACGAGCCTCAGCGGCGGAGTGCGGAACGACCTCGGCGCTGCCTTCCTCGTCATCGGCGGGATCACCCTCCTCGCCGGTGGCGCGGGGATCATGGGCATCACTCTCCTCTCGGTCGCTCAGCGGTCGAGCGAGATCGGACTCCGCCGCGCCCTGGGAGCACGCCGCTCCGACATCGCCGCGCAGTTCCTCGTCGAGTCCGGCCTCGTCGGGGTGATCGGGGGCATCAGCGGCGCAGCGCTCGGGGTGATGGCCGTCGTGGTCGTGTCGGCGCTGAGCGGCTGGGCGCCCGTGCTGGACCCCGTCGTCGTGATCGGCGCCGTGCTCGCCGGTGCAACGCTCGGCCTGGTGTCGGGCGCCTATCCCGCCGTGCGGGCGTCGCGGATCGAGCCGGCCGAGGCGCTTCGCGCCGACTGACCGCGCCGGCACCTCCGCCGTCCGACGCCGACGAGGGCAGGCTCGCGGGCGTGCTTGACTTGATCCATGGCGCCCACCGACAGCACTGCAGACACGACGAGCGCGAGCACCGGCCCGGACTGGTGGAAGAGCGCGGTGGTGTACCAGATCTACCCCCGCAGCTTCCAGGACTCGAACGGCGACGGCATCGGCGACCTCCCCGGCATCCGGCAGCGCCTCGACCACCTCGAGCGGCTCGGCGTCGACGTCGTCTGGCTGTCGCCGATCTACCGCTCGCCGCAGGCCGACAACGGGTACGACATCAGCGACTACCAGGACATCGACCCGGTCTTCGGCACGCTCGACGACTTCGACGCGCTCCTCGCCGACCTCCACGCGCGCGGCATGAAGCTCGTCATGGACCTCGTGGTCAACCACACCTCCGACGAGCATCCGTGGTTCGTCGAGTCGCGGTCGAGCGTCGACAGCCCGAAGCGCGACTGGTACTGGTGGCGTCCCGCACGCGACGGTCGCGATCCGGGCACGCCGGGCGCCGAGCCGAACAACTGGGAGTCGTTCTTCTCCGGCCCCGCCTGGCAGCTCGACGAGGCGACGGGCGAGTACTACCTGCACCTCTTCGACCGCAAGCAGGCCGACCTCAACTGGGAGAACCCGGAGGTCCGCGAGGCGGTGTACGCGATGATGCGGTGGTGGCTCGACCGTGGGGTCGACGGCTTCCGGATGGACGTCATCAACCTCATCTCGAAGGTCCCGTCCCTTCCCGACGCCGAGCCGCTGCCGGGCCGCGCGCTCGCGAACGGCGCTCCGTACTACACGTCCGGCCCGAGGCTGCACGAGTTCCTGCAGGAGATGCACCGCGAGGTCTTCGCTGGGCGGGACGGGCTCCTCACCGTGGGCGAGACCCCGGGCGTGACGCCCCCGGAGGCGGTGCTCTTCACCGATCCCGCCCGCCACGAGGTCGACATGGTGTTCCAGTTCGAGCACGTCGGCCTCGATCACGGCCCGGTGACGAAGTTCCGCTCCCGCCGACTCGAGCCGGGTGAGCTGGCCGCGAACCTCACCCGCTGGCAGGATGCGCTGGCCGAGACCGGCTGGAACAGCCTCTACCTCGAGAACCACGACCAGGCCCGCTCGGTGACCCGGTTCGGCGACGACCGCACCGACCACGGCGCTCACTGGCGCACCTCCGCCACGGCGCTGGCGACGATGCTGCACCTGCAGAGGGGCACCCCGTACGTCTACCAGGGCCAGGAGATCGGGATGACGAACGCCCCCTTCGCCCTGATCGAGGACTTCCGCGACGTCGAGTCGCTCAACTTCTACGCCGCGGACATCGAGTCGGGCTCGAGCCCCGCGGAGGCTCTCCTCGGACTGGCGTCGATGAGCCGCGACAACGCCCGCACCCCCGTGCAGTGGGACGGGTCCGAGAACGCGGGCTTCACCACCGGCACGCCGTGGATCGCCGTCAACCCGAACGCCGACCGCATCACGGTCGCCGCCCAGGAGGACGACCCCCACTCCGTGCTCGCCTACTACCGGTCGCTCATCGCCCTGCGTCACGCGCATCCGGTGATCGCCGACGGCTCGTTCGAGCGGCTGGATGCGGGCGACGACGCGATCTTCGCCTTCGAGCGGGTGCTGGGCGACGACCGGATGCTCGTGGTGGCGAACCTGTCGTCCGACGAGCGGATCCCCCGGTTCGCGTCGACGGCGTTCGAGCGCTGGGAGGATGCGGAGGTGCTGCTCACGAACCTCCCCGGCTCCGAGGGCGCACCCGACGTCGCCGCTCCTCTCGCTCCCTGGGAGGCCAAGGTGTACTCGGCGTAGCAGGCCGGGGAGCGCGAGAGACCGGGCCTACTGGCCGCGACCTTCCGCGGCCAGTCGCTGGAACACCTCGAACGCTTCGTTCGGCACCCGCTCGAGCCCCTGATCGGCACGGCGGACGAGGTCGACGATCCCGAACTCCATGAACCACTCGTCGGGCCGCTTCTGGTCGAACCGGTAGAGCCAGTCGACGAGCGTGAAGAACGGGAACCAGGTGAACCCGCCGATCGGGTGCCCCTCGGCCCGCAGGGCGTGCAGCTCGGCGGCCGAGTCGCGGAGCCACTCGATCTTCTCGGCGGGTGTGCCGACGAGCGAGGTCTCCGTGATCACCATCGGCAGTCCGTACCGCTCGGAGTACATCTCGACGAGCCGGCGCAGTCCCCACGCGTCGGAGCGCACCGGGGTGAACGCGCCGTCCTCGACACGTCCGTTCGAGAAGCGCGGGTAGTAGTTGACGCCGATGACGTCGGGGGTGACGGCGTTCGCGCGGAACCACTCGAGGTCGGATGCGGTCACGCCGTGCTCGGTGAGGTACGGCAGGATCGCGTGGTCGGCGTCGACCCGACCGGTGATGAGGTCGAGGGCGAGGGTACGGCGCAGCTCCATCAGCGATCGGGGCAGCGGACTGGTCTCGCCCTCGTAGAGGAAGCCGGCGTCGACGTGCACGAACGTCGCCTCGGGCAGCACGGTGGAGATCTCCTGCTGGGTGCGGACCATGCCGCGGGCCAGCTGCATCATGATGCGGACGAAGCCGTCCTGACCGTGGAGGTACGGCGGCCAGAGGGCGTTCTGCCCGGTCCACTCGGCGTTCACGAAGGGCTCGTTGAGCGGGGTGTAGTCGGTCCAGACCTCGCCGTAGCGCTCGGCCACGGCACGGGCGTAGGACGCGACCCGTTCGGGATACGACGAGTTGAGGAACGCGTTCTCGAGCCACAGCGGCGTGCCGTAGTGCATGAGGTCGACCACGCACCGCAGCCCGAGAGCGCGCATCTTCGACACCACCTGGTCCGTCCACGACCAGTCGAACTCCCCCGGCCGTGGCTCGACGAGGTACCACGGCACACCCCAGCGGAGGAACTCGGCGCCGCTCTCGGCGACCAGCTCGAGGTCCGACTCCCAGCGGGCGTAGTGCTGGGTGAGCTCGTACTCGTCGAGCTTCCGGTGGCCGACGGCCTCCTGCGGGATGAACGTGTCCTCGATGCCGACGCCGTAGTGCAGGCGGCCGTCGAGGTACCAGGGGGTCTCGGTCATGCGTGTCCTTTCGGGAGGGGGGATCACTTCAGCCCCGTCGTGGCGATGCCCGCGACGAAGCTGCGCTGGATGAGGAGGAAGAAGAGGATCACGGGCACGAGCGACAGCAGCGAGCCGGCCATGAGCAGCCCGTACTCGACCACGTGCTGGCCCATGAAGAGCGACAGGCCCGCCGGCAGCGTCGACGTCTCGACCGACGAGGACATCACCAGCGGCCAGAGCAGGTCGTTCCAGTTGTACTGGAAGTGGAAGAGCCCGAGCGTGAGGAGGGCGGGGCGCGCGAGCGGCATCACGATGCCCCAGTAGATCCGCCACTCGGATGCGCCGTCGACGCGCGCCGCCTCCTCGAGGTCCTTCGGCAGCGAGAGGAAGAACTGCGTGAGGAAGAAGATGCCGAAGGCGTTCGTCATCCGGGGGATGATCAGGCCCGGGAGGGTGTTCGTCAGGCCCATGCCGTTGAGCATGTCGTAGAGCGGGATCAGCGTGACCTGGAACGGCAGCATGAGCAGCACCAGGATGAGCACCATCACGACCGCACGACCCTTGAACGGGATGCGCGCGAGCGCGTAGGCCGCCATCGAGTCGAACAGCAGAGAGATCAGGGTGACCCCGCCGGCGAACACGATGGTGTTCACGTAGAGCCGGGCGAACGGGATCCGGTTCCAGACGTCGATGAAGTGGTCGATCGTGAGCTCGCGCGGCCACAGCGTGGGCGGATAGCTGACGATGTCGCTCTCCGGCTTGAACGCCGTGAACATCATCCAGATGATCGGCAGCAGCATGAGCAGGCCGACGACGATCATCGTGATCGCCAGGATCCAGGTGACGGCGCGCTGGCCGCCGCCGGGACGACGGGAGGGGCGCACCGGGCGGCCCTGCTCCGTCGGGTCGCCGAGGTCCGAGCGTCCGAGGACGGTGCTGACGGCCATCAGTAGGTCACCTGCTTCCGGCGGAGGTATCCGAACTGCACCATCGAGAGGATGAAGACGAAGACCAGGAGGACGAACGAGATCGCGGAGGCGTAGCCGAAGCGCAGCTGCTGGAAGCCCTCGCGGTAGACGAGCATGACGAGCGTCTCGGTCCGGAAGAACGGCCCGCCGTGCGTCATCACCCAGATCTGGTCGAACGCCTGCAGCGTGGCGATGAGGGCGAGAACCGAGACGAGCAGCGTCTGGTTCGACAGCAGGGGCAGCGTGACGCTGCGGAACCGCTGCCACGGTCCCGCGCCGTCGAGGCGGGAGGCCTCGTAGATCTCGCCGGGGATGGACTGCAGGCCGGCGAGGTAGATCACCATGTAGAACCCCACGTTCTTCCACACGCCGACGGCCATGACCGCCGCCATCGCGTACCGCGGGTCGTTGAGCCAGCCCTGCTCGGGCACGATCCCGATCTCGCCGAGCCAGTAGGAGAGCAGGCCGATGTTGGGGTCGAGGAGGAACGCCCACGCGATGGCGATGATGCCGAGCGAGACGATGAACGGCAGGAAGATCGCGGTCCGCGCGAACGACCGGCCGACGAAGCGCTGGTTGAGCATCAGGGCGAAGAGCAGCGCGAGCACCACCGTCACCGGGGTGACCACGACCGCGTAGAGCACGGTGTTGCCGAAGGCGTTCCAGAACGCCGGATCCTGGAAGAGCTCGACGTAGTTGTCGAGCCCGACGAACCTCGCGGCCCGGATGAGGTTGTAGTCGGTGAGCGAGAGGTACCCCGCCTGGATCATCGGGTAGAGCGTGAACGCGAGCAGCACGATCAGCGAGGGCGTGAGGAACAGCCACGCGGTGAGCGCTCGTCGGCCGTTCGCCTTGAGCAGGGGCCTGCGTCGTCGCGGCGGTGCAGGGCGCGGAGCGGTCGTGCGCTCCGTCGGGGGTCCGACTGTCGTCGTCATCATCGAGCCTTCCGGGGAGGGCGAGCGCACCCGCCCTCCCCTGTGGTCACTTGCCGAGCTGGGATTGGACGTCGGCGGAGGCCGCCGTGAAGATGTCCTGCACCGACCCCTCTCCGTTCAGGGCGCGCTGCAGCGCCGGGGTGAAGACCGTCTCCAGGATCGGACCGCCCTGGGCGATGCCGGGGAGCAGCAGCTTCGCGTCGTCTGCGACATCCTGGGCTCCGAAGATCGCGGGGTAGGGGCTCGAGGTCACCTTGTCGGCCACGTCGGAGCGGTTCGGCGGGAACCCGGAGCCGTCGGCCCAGGTGGTCTGGCCCTCTGCCGAGTTCCAGTAGGCGAAGAACTGGTATGCCGCGGCCTTCTTCTCGTCGCTCGTGTTCGCGGGCAGTCCCATCGAGACGACGTCGGCGAGCACCGCGGGGTCGGTGGGTCCGGCCGGGGGCTTGGCGAGCCCGTAGTTGAGCCCGGCCTCGTCGAATCCGCTGGTCATCCACGGGCCGACGATCTCCATGGCGGCTTTGCCGGTCTGGAACAGCTTGTCCGCATCCGCCCCGGACATGCCGATCTGCGTGGCCTTCTGGTCGCGGACGAGGGAGACCCAGAAGTCGAGCGCCTTGAGGGACTCGGGGTCGGCCAGGGTCGAGGTCTTCCCGTCGTCCGACACGATGCCGCCGCCGGTTCCCCAGAGCAGAGACGGGTAGATCGGCACCGTCTCGTGGTCGCCCATCGCGATGGCGTACTGGTCGGGCTTGCCGTCGCCGTCCTGATCGACCGTGAGCTTGGGCACCATCGCGGCGAACTCGTCCCAGGTGGTCGGCGGCTTCTCGGGGTCGAGGCCCGCCGCCGTGAAGAGGTCCTTGTTGTAGTAGAGCATCATCGGCGTGTAGTTCACGGGTACGCCGTAGTTGACGCCGTCGAACACCGAGGCGTCGATGGCGGCCTGGTTGAGCGCCTTCGAGTCGTGCGACTCGTCGGTGTAGTAGTCGTCGACGCCCATGAACAGGCCCTGACTGGCGAACTGGGGCATGCGGGAGGCCGACATCGCGATGATGTCGGGTCCATCGCTCGAGGCCACCGAGGTGAGCACCTTCTGGTAGAGGGTGTCCCACGGCATGATGTTCGCGGTCACCTCCACCGTGTCCTGCGAGGCGTTGAAGTCGTCGATGACCTTCTGCAGGGCGGGCCCGTCGGGTCCGGTGAACCCGTTCCAGAAGTCGAGCGTGACCTTGCCGGACGCGTCGGTCTCGGAGGCGCCTCCGCCCCCCGACCCCTGCCCGGTGCAGCCGGCGAGAGCGAGACCGGCGATGGCGATGCCCGCCACGGCCGTGAGCGCGCGGAACGGGCGTCGAGCCCGTCCGCTGCGCGGGTGCTGTGTCTTCATCGACTCTTCCCTTTCGTAGTCGTTCAACGTTGAACGTTGGAGCGATTACCGTTATACATGAACGGTAAACGTTGAACAAGAGCGCTATCGTGACCTCTTGTCGAGGATCTGTCCGAGGAAGGGGCCCCCAGGATGTCGATGGCACGACCGACCCTGAAGGACGTGGCCGACCGCGTCGGCGTCTCCGCGAAGACCGTGTCGAACGTCGTCAACGGCACCGGATGGGTCACCGCCGAACTGCGGGAACGCGTCCAGGCCGCACTGGTCGAGGTGGGCTACCGCCCCAACTCCGCCGCCCGCCAGCTGCGGAGCGGACGCACCGGCATGCTCGCCGTGGCACTGCCCGACCTCAGCCAGCCCTACTTCGCCGAGCTCGCCGCCGAGCTGGTGCGGGAGGCCCAGGCGCGGTCGATCACGGTGCTCGTCAACCAGACCGACGGCCGGGCCGACATCGAGCGCCGCATCAGCGAGGGCATCGGCTCTCCCGCGGTCGACGGCCTCATCATGAGCCCCCTCGCCCTCGGTGCGCGCGACCTCGAGGGCCGCCGCGACACCACTCCGCTGGTGCTCCTCGGCGAGCACATCGGCGAGAGCGTGCTCCCCCACGTCACGGTCGACAACAGCGCCGCGGCGAGGGCCGCCACCGAGCGCCTGCTGTCGCTCGGCTGCCGCCGCATCGTCGCCATCGGGGCGCAGAGCGAGGGGCCGAACGAGACCTCGGTGCTGCGCCTGAGCGGATACCGCGAGGCCCTCACCGCGGCGGGCCTCGAGGTCGACGAGAGCCTGATCCTCCCGGTCGACGGCTACCACCGCGCCGATGGCGCCCACGCCGCTCGCACCCTCCTCGAGGCCGGAACCGACTTCGACGCGGTCTTCGCGTTCAACGACCTGCTCGCGCTCGGCGCCCTGCACGTGCTCGTCACGTCCGGCATCCGCGTCCCCGACGACGTCGCCGTCATCGGCTTCGACGACATCGAGGAGGCGCGGTACAGCACCCCGGCCCTCAGCTCCGTCTCCCCCGACACCACGGCTCTGGTGCGGACGGCCCTCGACCTCCTCGCCCCGGATCCCGCCGGGACCGACTCCGCGCCCGCCCCGTCCGCGCGGGGCATGCACACCATCGGGTTCACGGTCGTCGACCGTGCCAGCACGAGAGGACCGGCGGAATGACCGCACCGACCTTCCCGCGGGGCAGAGCCGCCCTCCCGGACGCGACGACGCAGGACGGCACGTATCCGCGTCCGCAGCTCGTGCGCGCACGGTGGACCGACCTCTCGGGCCCCTGGGACTTCGCCTGGGACGACTCGCTCGAGCGCACCCCGTCCGAGGTCGAGTTCCACCACCGCATCGAGGTGCCGTTCCCGCCCGAGTCGCCCGCCTCGGGCCTCGGCGACACGGGCTTCCACCCCTGCGTCTGGTACCGCCGGACGATCACGCCCGCCGACCTGGAGGGCGCCGGGTTCGCCGTCGGCGACGACGCTCGTCTGCTGTTGCACTTCGGGGCCGTCGACCACGACTGCGAGGTGTGGCTGAACGGGGCTCTCGTCGCGACCCACTCGGGCGGACAAACGCCCTTCAGCGCCGATGTGACCGCGCATCTCACCGGCGAGGGGGACGAGCTGGTCGTCCGTGCCGTCGACCTGCCCTCCGACGTGTCGATCCTGCGCGGCAAGCAGGACTGGAGGCAGGAGCCCCACACGATCTGGTACCACCGCACCACGGGCATCTGGCAGCCCGTCTGGCTCGAGGCGGTGCCCGCCACGTCGATCGCCCACGTCGCCTGGCGGAGCGACCTCGTCTCGGCGACCGTGGACGCCGAGATCGAGCTGCGCGGACGGGTCGACCCCGGCGCGGAGCTGACCGTCGCGCTCCGCCATGCGGGTGAGCTCCTCGCGCAGTCATCGGTGCGGACGCTCGGCGAGAGCATCGTCACGGTGAGGCTCGTCATCCCGCGGCAGCTCAACGGCCAGGCGTACGAGGAGCTGCTGTGGAGCCCGGATCGACCCACCCTGCTCTCCGCGACGGTGTCGATCACGGGTGACGGCGCGAGCGCCGACGAGGTCGCGAGTTACGTCGGGCTCCGCAGCGTGGGCACCGCTCCGGATGCGCTGCTGCTGAACGATCGGCCCGTCCCGTTCCGTGCGGTCCTCGCTCAGAACTACTGGCCCGAGACGCACAACGCCGCGACGGCCGAGATGCTCCGCCGCGAGGTCGAGCTGATCCTCGAGCTCGGCTTCACCGCGGCGCGCGTGCACCAGAAGGCGGAGGATCCGCGCTTCCTCTTCTGGGCCGACCGCCTGGGCCTCATGATCTGGGGCGAGACCGCGAGCGCCTACGCCTTCGACCGGCGCTCGATGACCGAGCTCGTGACGGAGTGGAGCGCGATCGTGCGCCGCGACTCGTCGCATCCGTCGATCGTGACGTGGGTGCCGCTCAACGAGAGCTGGGGCGTGCAGCACATCTCGCACGATCCTCGTCAGCAGGCCTTCTCGCGGTCGATCGCCGACCTGACCCGCGCCCTCGACGGGACACGCCCGGTGATCTCCAACGACGGATGGGAGCACACCCGGTCCGACATCGTCACGATCCACGACTACGAGTGCGATCCCTCGGTGCTCGCCGAACGCTACGGGAGCCGGGAGAGCCTGCAGCGGATGCTCGACGGGTTCGGACCGGCGGGGAGGCGGATGACCGCGGGGGTCGACGACCCCAGGCGGCCTGCGCACGACGACTCCCTGCCGGTCATGCTCACGGAGTTCGGCGGGGTGAGCCTGGCGACCGGGACCGAGGGCGACTGGGGCTACGCCACGGCCGCCGACCCCGACGGGTTCGAGTCGCATGTCACCGACATCCTCGGAGTGGTCGGGCGGATGCGGACGCTGGCGGGGTACTGCTACACCCAGCTGACCGACACGGGCCAGGAGACGAACGGTCTGCTCTACGCCGATCGCACACCGAAGTTCCCGATCGAGCGCATCCGCGCAGCAGTCCAGGGGCGGACCGCGCCCGTGTCACCCGAGGCGTAGCGGGGTCAGCCGAGCCGCGGGCGTCCCGGCGAGCACCCGTGTGCGGGCTATCGCGGGAAGGGACACGCTGTTAGCGTCGCTCCATGACGACGACGGGGACGCGCCGAGGCACTCGCGTCCTCGCCCTGGTCGCGATGACGTTCGCCAACGCCATGGTGCTGGTGGACCAGACGGCGGTGCCGCTCATCCTGCCGTCGGTGATGGACGACCTGCACGTGGGGTCGCAGATGGTGCAGTGGGTCCTCACCGGGAGCCTGCTCCCCCTGGCCGGCCTGCTCGTGTTCGGCGGGCGGCTCGGCGACCTCTTCGGTCATCGCCGCATCTTCGTGCTCGGCACGGTGATCTTCGCCGGCGCCTCCGCCTGCGCCGGGTTCGCGCCCACCTTCGAGGTGCTGATCGCGTTCCGCGTCCTCCAGGGCGCAGGGGGCGCGCTGATGCTCCCGACCACGGTGGCGGTGATCAGCAGCGTGTACCCGGGGGCTGAGCGTGGGCGAGCCCTCGGCATCATGGGCGGGATCGCCGCCATCGCGGGCGCGCTCGGCCCGGCGATCGGCGGCGGCCTGACCACGAGCCTCGGCTGGCGATCGGTGCTGCTCATCAACGTCCCGCTGGCCGCTCTCGCCGTCATCGCCGCGTTCGTCTCGGTCAAGGCGGATGCGCGGCGCACCGTGAGGCCGCACGTCGACCTGCGCGGCACCCTGCTGCTGTGCGTGGCCCTGGTCGGGCTCGTCTTCGGGTTGTCGCAGTCGCAGAGCTGGGGCTGGGCGTCCCCCGGGGTGCTCATCCCGCTCGTGGTGGCGGTGGCCGCGGGTGTCGTGTTCGTGATCTGGGAGCGGCGGACGCCCGATCCGCTGCTCGACTTCGCGCTGCTGCGGAAGTACCCGAACTACGCCGGGGCCACCCTCAGCCAGGGCTTCGCGGGCGTGGCGGAGATGGGTCTCGGCGTGCTCTTCCCCCTGCTGCTGGTGCTCAACCTCGGCATGGACCCGGGGCTGGCGGGTCTGGCGCTGATCCCCTCGACGCTGCCGATGATCCTCATCGCGCCGCTCGCGGGACGCTGGTACGACCGGAGCGGCGGACGCCTCCCCCTCACCGTCGGGTTCCTGGTGCTGGCGCTCGCGGGGATCGCGCTCGCGATCGGCGTGCACTCGCGCGACTACTGGATGCTCTTCCCCGGCTTCCTCGTCTACGGCATCGGACTCGCACTGGTGCTCACCGTGAACGACCCGGTGAGCCTCGACACGGTGCCGGAGAAGGACCACGGGCAGGCCTCGGGCGTGTCGGCGACGGCCGAGCAGTTCGGCGGCGCCTTCGGGATCGCGGTGCTGTACCTGGTGTTCCACACCGTGTACGTGCTGCGGCTCGACTCGGGCCTGGCCGGAGCCCTGACCCCCGCCCAGCAGGAGCAGCTCAAGGACGACATCATCGCCGCGGAGAGCACGGGCCTGCACCCGTCGACGTTCGATCCGGCGTTCTCCCGGTATCTCGAGCTCACGCTCGACTCGTCCATCTGGGGCATGAGCGTCGCGTTCCTCACCGTGACGGTGCTCGCGCTGGTCGCGCTCGTGCTCACCCGTCGGTTCGTGCGGCCCGGCCCGCCGCCCGCGGATCCCGACGCCTGAGCCGCGCGCTCGCCGCGCGTCGCGCGTCACTCCGAGAGGGCGACGAGCTCCCCGATCACGCGCGGGTCGGCGAGCACCCTGAAGTGCCCTCCCGTGTCGAGCTCGACGTTCTTGGCCCCGGGAAGCCGGCTCCCCTCGGGGATGTGCGGGTCGAAGGCGCCGAACACCGAGACGATCCGCTCGTCGACGCTCCGCTCCCGCGCCAGGGCCAGGATGGTCGGATCGCGTGGCGAGAAGATCGACAGGGTCGGCAGGGGCAGCCATCGGGCGTAGAGGGATCCCGCGAACGGGCTGGCCACGGCCACCATCGACCGGATCCGCCGGGCTGAACCGCCGAGCGTCATGGCGTACTTCCCGACCAGCCCGCCCTTGCTATGAGCGGCGAGCACCACATCCTCGAGATCGTGCTCTTCGAGGTAGTCGGCCACCTCGGCGGCAGCCTCGGCGACCGGCCGGCGGTTGCTGCCCAGCGCCTCCACGACGTGCACCGGATGGCCGCGGTCGTGGAGCGCCTGCGCCAGGGGCTGCAGGAACCGCCAGGTCTCGTACACCCCGGGCAGTACGACGACGGGTCTGAGGTGTCCTGTCGTCAGCTCGATCGGGTCGAGCCGGCTGAAGAACGCGCGCACCTGCCAGTGCGCGGCGTAGGCGTAGTCGGCGATCCACCAGCCGGGGATCCGCAGCAGTCGGTTCGCCCCGCGACGCCGGCCTGCCGGTCCCGCGCCGGGCACCCCGCCACGAACGCGAGGACCGCGGGCGTCGCCTCGACGGATCCCCTGGGCTGGGCGCGTCACGCCGCGTCCCTGACCGCGGGATGCGCCGCCACGAAGGCGAGGAGGGCGGAGGCCACGGCCACGGGCGCCGTGGTCTGGGCGTTGTGGGGCGCCCTGGGCACGAGCACGAGGCCGGCCTCGGGGGCTCGGTCGCGGAGTCCTCTGCACCACCGCATCCCGGCGATGGGGTCTCGCGCGCCGCGGAGGACGAGGAGGGGGACGGTCAGTCGCTCGACGGCGTCCTCGAGACGGTAGGAGAGCATCCACCGCAACTGGGCGCCGAACCAGCGCGGCCCGCAGCGCAGGTAGTCGGTGAGGACGATGAGGTTCGATCTCGGCGGCTCTCGCAGGATGTCGGCGAGGAGCGCGACGCCTTGGGAGAGGGGCGTCCGGTGGCGTTCGTCGCTGACGGGCCCGATCAGCACGACGTGCGACGCGAGATCCGGGCGCTGCACAGCGAGCTCGGTGACCCACTGCGATCCCATCGACTGGCCGACGAGCACGGCATGCCCGACCTCGAGACGGTCGAGCACCTCGGCCAGGGCCGCGGCCATCTCGCCGATCGTCGGATTCCAGTGCGGCTTCGGCAGACCGCCGAACCCCGGGAGGTCGATCGCCACGACGCGCGCCTCACGCCCGAGTCGCCGGTGCAGGCGCTCGAAGTACCGGTGCGACACCCCGATCCCGTGGATCAGCACGATCTCCGGCGGGACGGCGCCGATCTCCGCGCCCGCCCCGACCACGCCGAACACCAGGTCGCCCACTCGCTCGGTCCGCACGATCCTCCTCCGCTGAGGCTCCCGACCCTAGGCCGCTCCGCCCCTCCCGGCGAGACCCTTGCGCGTCACTGAGGGCGGTGGAGATGGTAGCCCTGGGCCTCGTCGAAGCCCTGCTGCTCGATCAGGCGCAGCTGGTCGAGGGTCTCGACGCCTTCGACGAGCACCTGCGCGGGCAGCGTGTGTCCGAGGGTGAGCATGGCGCGCAGGGCGCTCGGCGCCCGGACGTCCTCGGGGTAGCGGGCGATCAGGGCGCGGTCGATCTTGATCTTGTCGAAGGGGAACGACAGCAGGGTCCCGAGCGACGAGTATCCGGCCCCGAGGTCGTCGAGCGCGATGCTGACGCCGAGGGCCTGTGCGTCCATCAGGTGTCGCAGCGTGTCGGGGGTCTGGTTGAGCAGGGCCGACTCGGTGACCTCGATCTCGAGTCGCTCGGGCGGCAGCCCCGACACCTCGAGGGCACGACGGAGCTCGTCGACCCAGGTGTCGCGGGCGACCTGCGCCGGAGACACGTTCACGGCGACGCGCAGTCCGTCCGTCCAGACGGCGGCCTGGGTGCACGCCTCCGTCAGCACCCAGTCGCCGATGACGATGATGTCGTTCGTCGCCTCGGCGAGGGGGATGAAGACGCCCGGGCTCACCGACCCTAGCCGCGGGTGGTCCCATCGCAGCAGTGCCTCACGTCCGACGACGACGCCGTCTGAGACGCGCACCTGGTTCTGGTAGACGAGCCGCATCTGTCCGCGGGCGAGGGCGCTGCTCAGCTCGTGGGCCATGTAGCGTCGCGAGCGCATCGCGTCGTCGAGCTCGGCGGTGAAGAACTGGGGCCCTGCGGTCAGCGTGCGCTTGGCGCGGCTCATCGCGAGGTCGGCGTCGATCAGCAGGTGGTCGACGTCGGTCGCGTCGTCGGGATGGACGGCGACTCCCACGGATGCGGTCGTCGAGACGTAGTCCTGCCCGACGGGCAAGGGGGTGCTGAAGGCCGCTCCCACGCGGTCGAGCACGGCGGAGAGCTCGGTGGCCGTGTCGAACGGGATCGCGCAGACGAACTGGTCGCCACCCAGCCTGGCCGCGACGCTCCGCGGGTCGTCGAGTGCCTGCACGAGATCGGCGGCGCGGGTCCGGAGCAGCAGGTCGCCGATGGGGTGGCCGTGTTCGTCGTTGACGAGCTTCAACCGATCGAGTCCGATGACGGCGACCGCGACGCGTCCGGTCGCCGATGCGATCAGCTCCCCGAACGACTCGAAGAACTGGGTGCGGTTCGCGATGCCGGTGAGCGCATCCGTGCGCACGGTCCTGTCGAGGGCCTCGCGGATCTCGCGCTGCTGGGTGACGTCGCGGGTGATCTTGGCGTAGCCGAGGAGCTCGCCCGTCGGCCGCCGCACCTGCGACACGATGACGTTCGCCCAGAACCGGGTGCCGTCCTTCCGCACGCGCCAGCCCTCGGTCTCGACGCGCCCCGAGGTCTCGACGGCCCGCAGGATGCGACCGGGCTCATCCGCATCCCGATCCTCGGGGGTGAAGAAGCGGCGGAAGGAGGTGCCGACGATCTCGGCGGCCTCGTACCCCTTGATCCGCTTCGCTCCGTTGTTCCAGCTCTGGATGATGCCCGTCGGCGAGAGCAGGTAGATGGAGTAGTCGGTGATCGCGTCGACCAGCAGCTCGAACAGGGGGTCGTCGGGAGCGTGCACGATGTGGGTCATGGAGCGCTCCTGCAGTGGCACGGTGAGACCCCGCCGACGGATGCGACGAGGAGTGATCGCGAGAGACCGGGTCGGCAAGAGATCACCACAAGTATCGCACCCCTTCGGCGCGTCCTCGTCCGGACGGGCGGCAGGCCGGTGGCCTCGCCGGTACGGTGAGCGCATGCGTTCGCTCACGCCCGGCCGTCCCCGGCTCAGCCTCATCCTCGGGATCGTCTTCATCGTGGTGGGCGTCCTCTGCATCCCGCTCGCGATCTCGCAGGCCCACCACGAGTACGGCATCCACTTCTGGTGGCTCGTCATCGCTCCCCTCGCCGGCGGCCTCTACTTCGCGATCGCCGGCGCCATCGCCCTCTCCCGCCAGCGCTGAGGAATCCCTCTCCCCACCTGACCCGGTCACCGTCCCAATGTCGGTGGCCTCTGGTTGAGTATCTCTCATGACAGAGGAGACGCGTACCACGACCCGGACACCCCGGTTCGAACCCGCACGCGCCTCCGACCCCGCGGTCGTCGCCGTGGAGGAGAGACAGCGGGTCCTCCTGTCGCGACTGGAGGAAGGCCGCCGAGCCGAGGCCGCACTCCACGCCGAACGGCTCCGGCTACTCGCGGAGTTCGCCGAGACCGCGGATGAGCTCGCTGCACTCCTGCACCCCGACAGGGTGACCGAGGCGCGCGACATGCAGCGCCGCTCCATGACCGCGGAGGTCGCGGTCGCGTTGAACGTCTCCGAGCGCTTCGTCACGGCAGAGACCTGCGACGCCGAGACGATCACCGCGCTGCCCACGACCCTGAACGCACTCGCCCGCGGCGACATCTCCCGCCAGCACGTGCACAAGCTCGTCACCCACCTCAACACCCTCCCCGCCGAGACGTGGGAGGCGTTCGAAGCCGCCGTCCTCCCCCTCGCCGTCCAGCTCAACCCGGCGCGGTTCGACAATCTCGCTCGCAGGATGCGGGAACGCCTGCACCCCGACTCCCTCACCATCCGCGCCCGGCAAGCACGCGAGGAACGCAGCGCCTGGATCAGCGAGGATCGGGACGGGATGGCCCACCTGCACCTCTACGCCGGCGCCGAAGACATCCTCGCGATCGATTCACGCCTGCACCACCACGCCCGCGCTCTGGCCGCGGAACCGGACGAGACCCGCATGATCCCCCAGCTGCGCGCCGACACCGCAGTCGACCTCCTTCTCGGCACCTCCGCCGCGACCGGAGGCGCCGCGGTGGAGCTCGTGGTCACCGTCCCCGCCACCACCCTCGCCGGCGTGGCGGAGGAGCCGGGCGAGCTGAGCGGATACGGACCCGTCGACCCCGACACCGCCCGCAGACTCGCCGCCGCAGCTCCCGCGTTCACCCGCGTCCTCACCCGACCCGACACCGGAGAGATCGTCTCCGTCGGGCGGGCCTCCTACCGGCTCCCCGCCGCGCTCCGGCGCCGCCTCCGGGTCGAGGACGAACGGTGCCGCTTTCCCGGCTGCAACCGCCGAGCGATCACCGCCGACGCCGACCACACCACCGCGTGGCAAGACGGCGGCAGCACCACACGCGACAACCTCGCCCACCTGTGTCGCCGACACCATCGTGTCAAACACGCCACCGACTGGGATGTGACTCAAGATCCCGACCGGACCCTCACCTGGACCAGCCCCCTCGGCCGCACCACCACGACCCGGCCACCCCAGCGAGACCTCGCCGACGCCGCCCTCCGCGCTCGCGCGATCCTCACCCGCGCCCAGGACTCCGACCGGCCCACCACCCCCGATCGCGAGAACCCACCACCACCCATCAGCGACAACTCCCTGCCCCGCACCAGCAACCCCGACCCAGACAACGGCCCGGCCCTGACCGCGCGCGGCCGTGGAGTCCTCGCCCGCATCCGCACCCCACGCCCCCTCCCCGAACGCACCCCCTTCTGACCACACGCCCGCCGCCCGACGAGCCGCTGGTGCGCCCGACAACGACCTCGCGCGCAGCCCCGCCGCTACTCCTCGCGGACACATGACGGGCCCGCCGCACATCTCCCACCGCAGCCCGCACGCTAGCGTCCCGATGCCCGCGGATTCCCGTCATCCGCGGCTCAGAGACAGCAGATCCACCCAAGACCACCACGAGCTTCAGCGCGCATCCACTGCTCAATAAACACGCGATCCATGCAGAGGTAGCGCTGATTCTGAGCACTCGACGCTTCCACCGGCCTGCGCGCATCCACTGCTCATAAACTGCGGCCTCGCCGCGGAGATAGCGCGCATTCTGAGCACTCGACGCACCCTCCGCGCACGGCGGGCAGAACGGGAGCGCAGCGGGGCTCAGCGGACGCGGCGGGCGGCGAACTGCAGCTGCGGGTGGGCGTAGGCGTCCTGCGTCTCGACGAGCTGGAGCTCGCGCTCGCCCGAACGATAGGTGGCGTCGATGAGGTCGTACACGCTCGAGGCCGTGCGCTCGAGCGCCACCTGCGCCGACCCCGTGGAGCGGTAGTGGGCGGTGAACAGCGCCGCGGTGACGTCGCCGGATCCGTTGGCCTTGATGGGGATGAGCGGCGTCTGCACGATCCAGGCGCCCTCGTCGTCGACCGCGAGCATCTCGATGGTCTCCGGCTCGCGGTCGGGGCGCTCGACGCTCGTCACGAGCACCGTCGACGGTCCCATCGCCCGAGCGAGGTCGACCGACTCCAGGGTCGACTCGAGCGAGGCGGGCTCGGTCCCGGTGAGGTAGCCGAGCTCGAACTGGTTGGGCGTGATGATATCGGCCACCGGCACGACGCGGTCGCGCAGGAGGTCGGGGATCTCGGGGGCCACGAAGCAGCCCGACTTCGCGTTGCCCATCACGGGGTCGCACGCGTAGATCGCCGACGGGTTCGCGGCCTTCACGCGCTTCACCGCGTCGACGATGACGTCCCCGATCCCGGTCCCGCCCTGGTATCCCGAGAGCACGACGTCGATCTGCGGGAACACTCCGCGCTCCTCGATGCCGGTGATGACGTCGCGCACGTCGTCGGGCGAGATCAGCGGCCCGCGCCAGGCCCCGTACCCGGTGTGGTTCGAGAAGTTCACGGTGTAGACGGGCAGCACCTCGACTCCGATGCGCTGCAGCGGGAACACCGCCGCCGAATTGCCCACATGCCCGTACGCCACGGCCGACTGGATCGAGAGGATCTTCACACCAGGACGTTACCTCCGATCACCGTCCGTTCACGACAGGCGCCCGATGCGGGCGAGGAGCTCCTGGTAGAACGGCTCGGCATCGACCTCACGGGCGTACCAGACGTTGCGCGGCAGATCCGTGACGTGCCACCAGTCCGCGACGAGCATGCCCATCGTGAGCTCGGACCCGGTCTCCACCCGTGCGTTGATCCGCCTGCCCCGGAACAGCTCGGGCCGCAGGAGGTACATCGGCACGACGGGCCCGTGCAGGGGTGCGCCGTCCCAGCCGTACTTCTCGAGGTCGAACGTCTCCGAGAAGGTGAGCAGCGCATCCACCGCCCTGCCCACCTCGTTGCCCAGGGCGGAGAACGCGTCGAGGCGGGCGCGGGTGTTCCGGAGCTGGTGGGTGACGTCGAGGGGGAGCATCACGAGCGGAAGCCCCGACTCGAGCACGATGGACGCGGCGTGCGGATCCACGTAGACGTTGAACTCGGCGGCGGGCGTGATGTTGCCCACCTCGAAGTACGCGCCCGCCATCATCACGACCTCGCGGATGTGTACGGCGATGTCGGGCGCCTCGGTCAGCGCGACCGCGAGGGTCGTCATGCTCGAGAACTGAGCGATCGTGACGGATGCGGGTGGCGCGGCCCGGCATATCCGGATCAGCGCCTGCACCCCGCTCTCCTCCTGCGCGGCACCCCGGACGGGCGGGAACACGTACCCGTCGAGCCCGCTCTCCCCGTGAACGTGCGCGGCCGTGACCAACGGCCGTACGAGAGGTCGAGAGACGCCCTTGAAGACCGGGATGTCGTCGGCTCCGGCGAGCTCGAGCACCCGGTGCACGTTGGCGACCGTGTTGTCGAGCGTGGTGTTGCCCGCGCTCGCGATGACGCCGAGCACTCGGAAGTCCTCGGGCGAGGCGAGGATCGTCCAGATCGCGACGGCCTGCTCCTGGCCGGGATCGGTGATGAGGATGAGATCGCGCATGACTGCCTCCACGCAGAAGAGAGAGGAGAGGGCGGGGGGATGCCGCGGGGCCCGGTGAGACGACACCGGACCCCGCGGCGACACGGCTAGGGCGCCGACGGCGTCTCGATCGTGATCGTGCCGTCGATGATCTGGGCCTGGATGTCGTCGAGCTCGCCCTGGAGGGTCGGCGCGACCTTCGACTCGAAGTCGTGGAACGGGCTCATCAGCACACCGCCGTTCGACAGCACCCCGACGTACTCCTCGTTCGAGAACTCCCCGGAGGCCGCCTTCTGGATCACCTCGGAGATCGACTTGGGCATGTCACGGGCGATCGACGTGAACCAGAGGTCGTCGTACTCCGGGTCGCTGAGGTACATGTCGGTGTCCACGCCGACGAGGGCGATGGGCTTCGACGACTCGCGGATGGCCTGCGCAGCGCCCTGGTAGATCGGTCCGCCGACCGGCACGATCACGTCCACACCCTGGTCGAGGATGCCCTGCGAGAGCACCTTCGCGGCGTTGATGTCGCTGAAGTTGCCCGTGAAGAGACCCTCCTGCGAGTCGGGGTTCCAGCCGACGACCTGCACGTTCGTGCCCTTGACCTGGTTGTGGTACTCGACGCCGCGCGCGAATCCGTCCATGTACAGGGTCACCGGCGGGATCTGCGCGCCGCCGTAGGTGCCGACCTTGCCGCTCGTGGTGTAGTCCGCCGCCGCGTAGCCGACGAGGAAGCCGGCCTGCGACGTGTCCCACATCACGCTCTTGATGTTGTCGCCCGAGACCGTGTTGTCGTCGACCATGATGAAGTCGACGTCGGGGTTCGCGTCCGCCGCCTCCTGCGTCGCCGCCGCGAGGGCGTAGCCCATGGTGACGATCGCGGTGCAGCCCTGGTCGACGAGGTTGGAGATGTTCGGCGCGTAGTCCGTCTCCGAGCTCGACTGGACGTCGATGTGCTTCGTGCCCAGCGCCTCCGCGGCGTCGGTGACGCCCTGGAGACCGAGCTGGTTGAAGCTCTGGTCGTCGAAGCCGCCCTCGTCCGAGACGATGCAGGGCAGGAAGTCGGAGGAGGCGCCGGCCGAGGTCGATCCCCCGGAGCCGGCGGGTGCGCTGGCACAGCCGGCGAGGGCGACGGCGGCGGTGAGCAGGGCTCCCGCGGAGAGCAGGAGTCGAGGCGTGGTGCGGTGGGTCATGATCACGTCCAATCGGTGATGTGGTGCGGAAGGGTTCGGATGCGGTGGTGCTGCGGTGCGCGGTCCGCGATGCTGCTTCGGTGCGCGTGAGGGCGTCGGGTCAGGTCATCGCGGCTCCTCCACCCAGGCGTAGATCTCCCAGATGAAGCCGTCGGGATCGACCGCGTAGGTCGACCGGGCGCCCCACTCGTACACGGCGGGCTCGCCGGAGAGCTGCAGGCCGCGGGCGACGAGCTCGGCGTACGCCCGGTCGACCGCGTCTCCGGTGTCGAGCTCGATCGCGAGCATCACGTGCCCGCCGTTGCGGGTCCAGCCGTCGGGCGCGGCCCGGTCATCGCGGGGCACGTCGGCGAGCGGTGTCAGCACGATCGGCAGTCCGCCCCCGTCGAACGCATCGGCGCCGTGCCCTGGGGCGGGTGCGAACCCGAGCGTCGAGAGGAAGGCCGCGGTGCGACCGACGTCGGAGACCGCGAGCTCGAGCGCCGTGACGCGAGGGACTCCCGGGGTCAGGACCGTGGCGAAGCCGTCCGGGTCGATCGCGACGCGGTCGACCCCGCCGCCGTCGCCGACCGTGACCCGGAACGGCAGCCCCGGGCTCGTCGGGTACACCGAGCCGACCGTCTCGGTGATGCTCGGCCGCATCCACATCGCGATCCTCGGGCCGGTCGTGAAGACGAAGTCGACGAACCGCACGTTCCGCATCCGCCGCTCGAAGCCGAGCTCGAGGCGGTAGAAGTCGTCGGATGCGGTCACGTCGCTGTTGACGAGGCAGATGTCGTCGAGTCTCATCGGATCCCTCTCTCTGTGGACGGGTGCGCCTCTGCGGGCCGGTCTGCCTCCCGCGCGGACCGGTACGCGGCTGCGGCCGGCTCGACCAGCCGCGCGTTGGCGGAGCGGATCGCCGGCACGGTCTCGGCCCAGCGCTCGGCCTCCTGGCGGAACTCGCGCAGCAGCGCGACGTCGTCGACACAGGTGCTGCGGCCGTCGCGGACGACGCACTCGCCCGCCACCCACACCTCGGCCATCGACGAGGCATCCGCGCTGAACACGAGCTGCCTGACCACGTCGTGGCGAGGCGTGAAGGCGGTGTCCCGAGCGAGGTCGATCACGAGGAGGTCCGCCGGCCGACCCGGCGCGATCACCCCGGCACCCGTACGCAGCGCCGCAGCCCCCGACCTCGTCGCCGCGGCGAGCACCTCGGCCGCCGTGGGCCAGCTCTCCAGGTCGGACTCCGTCGTCGACTGGCCGAGCGCCGCGGCCTTCACCGTCTCGAGCATCCTCAGCGTGTCGCTCGACGAGGCGCCGTCGGTGCCCAGCGCCAGGCGCACCCCCGCCTCGCGCATCCCGCGCCAGTCGAGCACACCCGAGCCGAGCTTGAGGTTCGACAGCGGATTGTGGGCGATGGTCGATCCGGCCGCGCCGAGCATCCGACGGTCGGATGCGGTCAGCCACACCCCGTGGGCCGCGATGAGCCGGTCGTCGAGCAGCCCGAGGTCGCTGAGGTGCTCGACAGCGGTGCGTCCCCAGCGCTCGTGCGCCACGTCGGCCTGGAGTCGGGTCTCGAGCAGGTGGGTGTGCACGAGGAGGTCCCGGTCGAGCGCGAGGTCGTGACACGCCCTGAGCAGGTCGTCGGAGCAGCGGTGCGGCGCGCTCGGACTCACCGCGTACGCGATCCGGCCGCTCGATCGTGAGCCCGCGGCGGCGATCGCGCTCATCGAGAGCTCGAGATACGCGTCGATGAGCGCCGCCGACGGATGCAGGGCGCTGCGGCTCTCGGCGAGCAGCGCGGGGCTGAAGCGGTGATCGGCTCCGGGGAGGCGGTCGACCATCGCGATGTCGGCGACCGCTCCGGTGCAGACGGCGCGGATGCCCAGGTCGTCGTAGGCCGCGAACACCTGCTCGATCGACTCGGGCGACTGGGTCGGGAGCTCGCCCACGTCGTCGAGCACCGCGGTCGCTCCGCCGCGGAGCGACTCCAGCGCGGCGATCGCCGTGCGGAGGTAGACGAGCCGGTCGGGCAGCGGCTCGACGCCGAGCGGCGGATAGCTGACCAGGGTCCAGAGCTCGAGCGGCAGCCGCTCGCTCGTTCCGCGGAACAGGATCTCCCAGGAGTGCGTGTGCGCGTTCACCAGGCCCGGGAGGATGAGCAGGTCGCGGCCGTCGCGGACGTCGGCGCCCTCCGGCGCATCGAGCCCGGACCCGAGGTCGACGACCTCGCTGCCGTCGATGAGCAGGTCGGAGCGCCTCGGACGGACTCCGTCCGGGCTCCCGTCCAGGGTGAGGACGAGCGCGTCGCGCCAGAGCGTGGGCATGGGTCTCCTTCGAGAGGGCGCGCCGGACGTGCGACGGGCGCGCTGAGGATGCGGGGGTGCGGTGAGTGGTCTGCTGAACGCCGACGGGGGTGCTCGCCCGTCGCGGAGCCGCGTGCGTCGAGGCGAAGCACGGGGATGAGATCCGACTGCGCGGGCAGGAGCTGATCGAGCGGCGCGGGGACGCGAGCGGAGACGACGGACGGCGTTCCGGGGCCGAGGGCCACGGGCCGAGCGCCACGGGCCGAGCGCCACGGGCGTCAGCAGAGAGCGGCGATCGCGGTCAGGGGCGGGCGCCCGATGGGCACACCTCTCCCCCGACGCGGGGCGCGGTCAGGAGTTGAAGGAGAAGACGGCGGTGTTGTGGTGACCGCTCTGTCGACGCAGGCAGAACCAGGGGCAGAAGCCCTCGGTCTCGTGCGCGTACGTCATGCAGTCGACGGTAGCGACGCCGTGTGTCACGCGTGTTTCGTCCGTCGAAAGCTCGTGTGACGAGCCGGAGCACGCAGAAGGGTACCGTCAGACGCCGGCTGAGACCGGACGGGCGGCGAGGAGCGGCGCGAAGAAGGTCGCGAGCTCGTCGGTCGCCGTGAGCGGGAGGACTGCCGACACGTACTGGTCGGGGCGGACGACCACGATCGCGCCGTCGCGGCTCACGCCGCGGGCATCGAAGATGTCGTCCGCGGGTGCGGCGGCGTACACCTTCTCGTAGTCGACGAGCTCGAACGGGCCCACCCGCGGCAAGAACGCCGCCGGCACGGCGGCCCCGAGGTCGACCTCGGAGTGCGGCTGCTGGTAGATGACCTTCACGTCGAACCAGGCGTCCGGATCGGCGTCGGCGGGCGTGGCCGCCAGCGGCGAGGACGACGACGTGGTCAGCCACTCCGCGAGCGCGGGCACCGGCCCCGGCTCGCCCGCCGCCGGTGCGGCCGCGTCGGCGAACACGTAGATGCGCCACCGCCCGTCGGCCCGGGCGTGGTGACCGAGGTGCACGGGGTTGCCGTCGCAGACCCGCGTCACCGGTGCGGAGCGGAAGCGCTTGCCCACCGGGAATCCGGTCGCGAGCGCCTGATGAGAGCTGTCCGCCGTGATCAGCGACGGCGTGTACTCCGTCATGAACCCGGCGGGGAACTCGGCGGTGCGCACGTAGAAGTCCTCGAGCTCGGACGGGCTGGGGAGGTCCTCGGGCTTGGCCGCCATCAGGGCGGACCACTCCTTGTCGAAGTCGATGAGGTTCTGGGCCACGACCTGACGCTCGGCGGAGTAGGTGGAGAGCAGCTCGGCGGGGCTCCGCCCTTCGAGCACGTGGGCCAGCTTCCAGCCGAGGTTGAAGCCGTCCTGCATCGACACGTTCATGCCCTGACCGGCCTTGGCGCTGTGAGTGTGGCACGCGTCGCCGGTGATGAACACGCGGGGCGTGCGGCTGCCGAGGTCGTCGGGGAGCACGTCGTCGAAGCGGTCGGTGACGCGGTGTCCCACCTCGTAGACGCTGTGCCAGGCGACGTCCTTCACGTCGAGCGTGTACGGATGCAGGATCGCGTTCGCCTGCGCGATGATCTGGTCGAGGCTGGTGCGACGCACGGCGCCGTGGTCGTCGGCCGCGACCTCGCCGAGGTCGACGTACATCCGGAACAGGTACCCGCCCTCGCGCGGGATGAGCAGGATGCTGCCGGCCTCCGACTGGATGGCGCACTTGGTGCGGATGTCGGGGAAGTCGGTGACGGCGAGCGCGTCCATCACACCCCAGGCGTGGTTGGCCTGGTCGCCGGCCAGCGTGCATCCGATCTGCTCGCGCACCCGGCTGCGCGCCCCGTCGCAGCCGACCACGTACTTGGCCCGCACCACGCGGAGCGCTCCCTCGTCCGGCCCGGCGGTGCGGGCGAGGGTGACCGCGACGGGATGCTGGGCGGCGTCGTCCACCTCGAGGCTGACGAACTCCCATCCGTAGTCGGGGGTCATACGCGTGGGCGAGGTGCGCATCACGTCGCCGAAGTAGTCGAGCACCCGGGCCTGGTTGACGATGAGGTGGGGGAACTCGCTCACCCCGAGCTCGTCGTCCACGGGGCGCGCGGTACGGATGATCCGGGAGGGATCGGCGGGGTCCGGCTTCCAGAAGCACATCTCGGTGATCCGGTACGCCTCCTGGATGATCTGCTCGGCGAACCCGAACGCCTGGAACGTCTCGACGCTCCTGGCCTGGATGCCGTCGGCCTGGCCGATCGCCAGCCGCCCCGGTCGGCGCTCGACGATCCGGGTGGTGATGTCGGGGAACTGCGACAGCTGAGCGGCGGTGATCATCCCCGCCGGACCGGTGCCGACGATGAGGACGTCCATCTCGTCGGGGAGCTCCTCGGGCCGGTCGATCCCCGTGCCCGCGGCCTCCTGGATGCGCGGATCGCCCGAGACGTACCCGTGGTGGTGGAACTGCATGGGGCTCTCCTCACATCGTCGTGATGGTCACATCGTCGTGATGGTCACATCATCGTGATCTGTTCGATTATCGAACGCACCGTTCGCATATCGCGCAGTCAGACTAGCAGCCGATCGGCCGGATGGGGAGGCCTCCCCATCGCGGACGTCCACGCATCCGCCTACGGTCGAAGGGTGATCATCTGGACCCGGTGGGGGATATTCGCGTTCCTGTTCGTCGGCCTCGGGGTCGGACTCGGCTTCCTGCTGAAGGCCGCCGTCGGCCTCGGCCGGGTCACCGAGCCGTCGGTGTCGGGCATCTTCGTGGGCCTGGGATTCCTCGTCTCGGGCGTCGCGCTGTTCTTCTTCGACAAGTACGTCGTGCGCGCCCACCTCGACAAGCCGCGGCAGCTGACCTACACCCGGCAGCTCGCCCAGCCGTACACGCATCCCGACGGCCGCATCCAGACCCACGAGGTCGTCCCCGCCGTCGACCCGCAGTCGGGTCAGCCGCTCGTGGTGGCCCCGCGCTCGTCTCTGTTCTTCATCCCGCTGCGGTTCTGGCCGTACATCATCGCCGGGCTGGGGCTGGTCATCCTCATCATCAACTTCGTGGTGTTCCTGGCCCGCTGACCGCTGCGAGGACCGCCGTCATGCTGGTGGCGACGGCGGGACCGACGTGAGACGGTGGAAGGCATGTTCAGCCTCGAGCCCACCCACCTCCTGATCCTCCTCGTGATGCTCGCGGCGACCGTGCTCTGGATCCTCGCGATCGTCAGCATCGCCCGCACACCCGGCTTCACCACGACCGAACGGGTGATCTGGATCCTGGTCGTGCTGATCCTGCCCCTCCTCGGCTCGATCGGGTGGTTCGTCTTCGGGCGCCGCAGCGGCACGAGCTCAGCGCGGTGACGATCGAGCTCCGCCCCGCTCGCGAGGGCGACGCCGCCGGGATGGTCGAGGTGCAGAACGCGATCCACGCCGCGGGGCTCCGCGCGCACCCGGTCGATGAGGACTTCGTCCGCGAGCGGTACCTCGCCGTGGAGCACACGGTGGCGTGCAGCGTCGCGGAGGAGGACGGCCGCATCCTCGGCTTCCAGTCGCTGAAGCGCTCCTGGCCGGACAACCCCTACGGCGTCCCCGAGGGATGGGGCATCATCGGCACCCTCATCCGCCCCGACGCCGGGCGGCGCGGCCTCGGGCGACGGCTCTTCGCCGTCTCGCGATCCGCCGCGGAAGCCGCGGGACTCCACCACATCGACGCGAGCATCGGAGCGGACAACGCGGGCGCTCTGGCCTACTACGCGGCGATGGGCTTCGTCCCCTCCGGGCGGCGCGGCGACGTCATCCCGCACCGCCTCGACCTGTAGCTCGCTCGCGGGTTCCGGGCTCGGGCGTGTCCCGGGCGGGCGTGCGATGATGTGCGTCGGCGGAGGGAGGGCCGTGGAGACGAGCGTGTCGCGGCGTCGCGCCGCCGGTGCTCTCCTCGCGGGCACGCTGGTCCCCGGAACGGGTCACGTCCTCGTGGGCGCCCGATCGACGGGGATCCCGCTCACCGCGCTCTCCGGTACGCTGCTCCTGGCCGTGGCCCTGCTGGTGGCGAGGCTCGCCTCGTCACCGCTCGACGCGATCGCCTTCGGCGCCGCCGCAGACGGACTCGGCGTCGTCGGCCTGGCCTCGGCGCTGTGGCTCGTCTACGTCGCCGCGGTCGCCGCCGACCTGCTGCGACGGCTCCGGATGCGCTCCGCCGCGAGCGCTCGTCGTCGCCTCTCGCTGGCGGCCGTCGCGCTCCTCGTCATCCCCGCAGTGATCTGCAGCACGATCTCGGCGTCGGCGTTCACCGGACGCGGCATCCTGACCTCGGTGTTCGGCGGCGACACCGGGCTCGAGGCGCACGACGGGCGGTACAACATCCTCGTGGTCGGCGCCGACCGGGCACCCGGTCGCTCGGTCGTGCAGCCCGACAGCATCACGGTCGTGAGCGTCGACGCGCTGACCGGCCGGACCGCGGTCGTCGGCGTGGACCGCACCACCCAGAACTTCCCCTACCCGGCCGGCTCGGTGATGGCGTCCCAGTTCCCCTCGGGCAACCGCTGCCTCTCGGGCTGCAACATCAACTTCACCTATCAGTACGGGCTCGAGCACGCCGATCTCTGGGCCGGCTCCCCCGACCCCGGCCTGTCCGCGCTCACGGAGGCCGTCGAGGGGTACACCGGCCTCACGATGAGCGGACACGTCTACGTCGAGCTGGATGCGTTCATCCGGCTCATCGACGCCCTCGGCGGTGTCACGGTGGACGTCAAGGCCGAGGTGCCACGGATCGGCGTGCCCGACATCGGCAGCGACCAGCTGTCGGTCGTGGGGCCGCCGATCGAGCCGGGCGTCCAGCACATGGACGGCGAGACCGCGCTGTGGTTCGCCCGGTCGCGGTACGCCAGCTCCAACTCCGACCGCATGCAGCGGCAGTCGTGCATCCAGCAGGCCCTGCTGAAGCAGCTCGACCCGGGCACGGCCCTCTCGGTGTTCCTCTCCCTCGCCGGGACGACGGAGGGACTCTCCACCGATCTCTCCCCGGAGGCGCTCGGCACGCTGGCGGCGCTCGCCGACGGCGCCCGCAGCCAGCCGCTCGACCGGGTGGAGCTGACGAAGCCCCTCGTGCAGCCGCTGCAGCCCGACCTCGACGTCGTCGCGTCCGCCCTCCGATCCGCGCTGCACCCGGGCGAGGATGGAGAGGAGTCGACGAGCCCTACGGCGCCTCCGGCACCGCTGTCCGGCGGCCTGTCTGCGCCCGTCTCGCCCGGTGCCGGCGGCGACGACGCCCCCTCGGCAGAGCCCCTCTGCTCGGTGCCGTAACACGTCGTAGAGAAATAGCAAGTAGCACCGGAAGCCTTGACGTCTCCTGTGACTTGGGGCAGTGTAAGAGAACTCCCAGGCATCGCAGCCTGGACAGCTCTGCCATCGATCTAGGGGGAAATTCGACCGATGTCGTCTCTTTCACGCAAGTTCAGCCGCGTTCTCGTGGCCACCGGCGCCGCTCTGGCGCTCGGCTCCGCCAGCCTGCTGGGCGCCTCCGCGGTTCACGCGGACGAGTCTGGCGACCGCACCTTCGACCTCAACAGCGGTGACATCGTCATCCGCCTCGGTGACACCTTCGCCGGCTACTCCGTCGACGTGTGGGCCCCGATCCCGGACGGCTCGGGCGAGTACCTCGTCCAGTCGGCCGACGTCGAGCCCGACGCGGACGACGACGGCTACTTCGCGCAGGTGACGAACCTCGCCGGCCCCGTGGTCGTCGAGCTGGTCAACAACTCGGCCGGCCCGACCACCGACGCCGTCGAGGACGCGCCGGAGGCGAACGCCGCCATCTACCGCGGCACCACCGTCGAGTACGCCTACGAGGACGGCGAGTTCATGATGCTGGGTGACACCCCGGTGTCGCCGGCTCCCGACTCGGAGGACCTCCAGTACCTGCTCCCGGCGGCGACCTACACCTTCACGCCGACGAGCTACGAGAAGGGCAAGTCGTTCACGATCAAGTTCCGCGACATCGTCTCGACCTACGACGGCCACCGTGTCGGCGAGCAGGAGCCCCGCGACGTGGACTTCTACGGGTACAGCGCTCCGAGCTTCATCTCGTCCGCGTCGATCGTCGGCGGTGAGGTCGACTTCGTCGTCCCGACCGCGTACACCAACGACCCGCACGACATCGTCGCCTTCGACGAGTTCGGCCGCGCGAACCTCGCCGTGAGCCTCGACGGCGGCGTCGCCGCTCCCGCCGCGACCCCGGCTCGCCCCGCACTGGCGAACACCGGTGCCGGTGACCAGACCGGCGCGATCGCCTTCGGCGCGGGCATCCTCGCCCTCGGCGCCGCGGCCGTCGCCGGCGGCCTCGTGCTCCGCCGCCGCACCGCGGAGTAGCACCAGCCCCTGCTGACAAGCGAGAAGGCGCCCTTCCGACCCGTTCGGAAGGGCGCCTTCTCGCTGTTCGGCGTGGTTGCGCGACGACACGCGGCCGCGGCGCAGCGCGGCGGGGGCGAGGTGGTGGCGGTGTCGGTGGGGAGTGGGAGACTGCGAGGATGCTGCTCGCCGAGATCGTGCGCACCCTCGACGGGGTCACCGCCACGCGGTCGCGGCTCGCGAAGGTCGACCTGCTCGCAGACCTGCTGACGCGTCTGCGCCCCGAGGAGATCGCACCGGCCGTCGGGATGCTCGTCGCCGCACCCCGCCAGGGCAGGCTCGGGATCGGATGGCGCACGCTCAGCGGCGTCGAGGCGACGCACGCCGACAGCGCGACGCTCGAGGTCGCCGACGTCGACGCCGCATTCGACGAGCTCGCCTCGGCCGGCGGGTCCGGCTCCGCGGCGGCTCGGCTCGCGGTGCTGACCCGGCTCGCGGAGCGGGCCACCGCCTCCGAATGGGATCTGCTGCAGCGCGTGATCTTCGGCGAGCTGCGGACGGGCGCGCTCGAGGGCGTGCTGCTCGACGCGATCGCCCGTGCCTCGAGCACGGAGGGACCGGTGGTCCGTCGGGCGGCGATGCTCTCCGGCGACCTCCGCGAGACGGCGCGGCTGGCGCTCACCGAGGGGCCCGACGCACTCGCCGCGGTCGGGCTCGAGGTGGGCCGGCCGGTGCTGCCCATGCTCGCCTCCACGGCGTCGACGGTGGAGGAGGCGATCGGCGTCTCGGGGCCCGCGTCGGTGGAGTACAAGCTCGACGGCGCGCGCATCCAGGTGCACAAGCACGGCGATGAGGTCGGCGTCTACACTCGCACCCTCGCCGACATCACCCGGCGTGTGCCCGAGCTCGTCGAGATCGTCCGCACCCTGCCCGCCGCCGACGTGATCCTCGACGGCGAGACGCTCGCCCTCGACGAGGACGACGCCCCGCGCCCCTTCCAGGACACGATGGCGCGCTTCGGGGCCGAGCGGGCCTCGGAGATCGCCCTCCGCCCCTGGTTCTTCGACATCCTGCACCTCGACGGCCGCGACCTCCTCGACGAGCCGCTGAGCGTCCGCCGCGCCGTCCTCGAGAGCGTCGTCGGGGAGTGGATGATGCCGGGCACCGTCACCGACGACCCCCAGGTCGCCGCCGCCGTCTCGGTCGAGGCGCTGGCCGCCGGCCACGAGGGCGTGGTCGTGAAGGGCCTCGACGCACCGTACGCGGCGGGCCGGCGGGGAGCGTCCTGGATCAAGGTCAAGCCCGTGCTCACCTACGACCTCGTCGTGCTCGGCGTCGAGTGGGGGTCCGGGCGACGACAGGGCTGGCTGTCGAACCTGCACCTGGGTGCGCGCGATCCGCTCGGCGAGTTCGGCGAACCGGGCGGGTTCGTCATGGTGGGCAAGACCTTCAAGGGCCTCACCGACGAGACGCTGCGCTGGCAGACCGAGCACTTCCTGGCGCTCGAGACGGGCCGATCACGCGGCGCCGTGACGGTGACGCCGACGACGGTCGTCGAGATCGCGATCGACGGCGTGCAGCGCTCGCCGCGCTACCCGGGCGGCGTCGCCCTGCGATTCGCGCGGGTGAAGGGTTACCGCCCCGACAAGCCGGCCGCGGAGGCCGACACCATCACCGCCCTCCGCGACCTGCTCCCCGGCATCAGCCGTTAATCACCTGCGGGGCCGACACCGCCTTGAGTCCCTCGACGCCGAACTCCAGGCCGTAGCCCGAGCCCTTCACACCGCCGAACGGGATCATCGGATGCACCCCGCCGTGCGAGTTGATCCACACGGTGCCGGCCTGGATTCGCGCCGCGACCCGGCGGGCCTCCTCCCTGTCGCCCCACACCGAGGCCCCGAGGCCGTGGTCGAGACGGTTCGCCCGCGCGATCGCCTCGTCCACGTCCGTGTACCGGATGACGGGGAGCACCGGCCCGAACTGCTCCTCATCGACGACGGCCTGCCCGTCGGCGGCATCCGCGATCAGCGTGATCGGGTAGAACAGCTCGCCCAGCTCCTCCGCGGGCGCTCCGCCGGTGACGATGCGGGCCCCGTGAGATCGAGCATCCTCCACCAGGCCCGCGACGATGTCGAACTGCTGCTTGTTCTGGAGGGGACCGAGCACGTTCGACTCGTCGAGCCCGGGGCCCATCGGCATCTGAGCCGCGACCCCGGCGAGCGCCTCGACTACCTCGTCGTAGACCGAGTCGTGCACGTAGAGCCGCTTGAGCGCGGCGCACGTCTGGCCCGTGTTGATGAAGGCGCCCCAGAAGAGGTCCTGGGCGATGGCCGCGGGATCGGCTCCGGGCAGCACGATGCCCGCGTCGTTCCCTCCGAGCTCGAGGGTGAGCCGCGCCAGGTTCCCCGCCGACGCCTCGATGATGCGGCGCCCGGTCGCGGTCGACCCCGTGAACATGACCTTGTCGACATCCGGATGCGACGCCAGCCGGGCACCCACCTCCCGGTCGCCCGAGACCCCGAGGAGCACGTCGGGCGGCAGCACCTCGTTCATGACCGACAGCAGGGCGAGCACGCTGAGCGGCGTGTACTCGCTCGGCTTCACCACGACCGTGTTCCCCATCCGCAGGGCGGGGGCGATCTGCCAGATCGAGATCATGAGGGGCCAGTTCCACGGCCCGATGGCGCCCACCACCCCGAGGGCGCGGTAGTGCAGCTCGGCGTGGACCTCGCCGTCGTCGACGACGACCTCGGGCTCGAGGGGCGTCGCCGCGGTGGCCCGCAGCCAGGCCGAGCACGCCCCCACCTCGAAGCGCGCGTTCGGCCCGTTGAGCGGCTTCCCCTGCTCCCGCGAGAGCAGGCGCGCCAACGGCTCGGCCTCCGCCTCGATGCGGTCCGCGACCGCGAGGAGGAGCGCGCTCCGCTCCTCGTGTCCGAGCGCATCCCAGCCGGGCTGGGCGGCTCGAGCGCGGGCGACGGCGTCGTCGAGATCGTGCACCGTGTGCTCCGGGGCACGCCCGACCACCTGGCGGGTGGCGGCGTCGAGGATGGGGCGTCCCTGGCCCTCGGGGGCCTGGACTCGGTCGAGAAGAGCCGTCTCGTCGACGGCGAGGATGGTGTCGGACATCGGTGTCTCCTGGTGGTGTGTGGCGGCGGGGTGAGGGACGTGCGCGTCAGCCGTCGCGGTGCAGCAGCTCGCGGACGCGGTCCTTCAGGGGGTCGAGCGGGTAGGACGAGACGAGCGCGCCGGCCATGCGCACCGGGTCTCCGAAGAAGAAGTACTCGTAGAGCGCCTCGCGCCCGGCGAAGCCGGAGACCGAGGCGTCGAGGGCGAGCTTGAACAGCCGCGCGCGCTCCTTCGCGGGCAGCGTCGCCGACTGCAGGTAGGTGTCGAGGTCCTCGCGTCCGTCGCCCTCGAAGTCCGCCTCGCTCGGCAGGGCCATCAGACCCGAGGCGGAGAAGGTGCGGACGATCTCGCCCAGTCGCGGCGACACCTGGGTCGGATACCAGTTCCGCGCGGCGTTCAGCGCCTCCCACTTCGGCAGGAAGACGCCCTCCGCGTTGCGGGATCCGTCCGACTCCGCCGCCCGCAGCAGAGCCTTCTCGATCTCGACGTAGGAGATGAGCTCGGCGAGGTCCTGCTGGATGTGCTGGAAGCCGCCGATCCCGATGGCGTCGGCGATGGAGGCGGCGAGCCCCAGGTAGAACTCGGTCTTCGCCAGGGTCCGGGTGACCACCTGGTGGGTCATCAGCTGCCCGGCGCCCGTCTCGGTGTAGAAGGCGTTGCAGAGGTCGGGGTGCCCGAGGAGGAACACGCGGTCGTTCGGCACGAAGACGTCGTCGAACACCACCACCGCGTCCATCTCGTCGTACCGCGAGGCGAGCGGCTCGTCGAACGCGCTCCCGCCGCGGTGGAGCGGCGAGCGGCAGTACAGCTTCAGCCCGGGGGTGTCGGTGGGGATCGCGAACGCGTACGAGTAGGGCGCATCCTCCGGGGAGTTCCTGAGGAGCGTCGACGGCAGCACCAGCATCTCGTCGGCGATCGGGGCGAGGGTGGCGAGCATCCTCGCCCCTCGAACCACGATGCCGTCCGGACGCTCCTCGACCACCCGCGCCGCCAGCTGCCCACCGCCCTGTGCCGAGGCCGGCACCGCCCGGTTGACCTGCGGAGGGACCAGGGTGTGCGTGGCGAGCAGGTCGGCCTCGCGCACGTGCTCGTAGTAGGCGGCGATGCGCTCGGCGAAGACCGGATCCGCACGGCCGAAGAACTGCGCCGCCGTCGAGAGCGCGGTCAGCGCCGAGTTCATGTAGTCGCCGGAGCGGCCGAGGAACCCGTTGGCGTGGCGGGCCCACACCGCGGCGCCCTCGCGGCGGCGACGGAGGTCGTCCTCGCTGCGCGGGACGAGGAAGGAGATCCCGACGGGGTCACCGGAGGTGGGCGAGACGAACGTGAGCGCCTCACGATGCTCCTCGCCGGACTGGAGGTCGAAGAGCTCCGCGTAGGTGCGTGCGGACGCCCGGAAGGCGGGATGGTCGGCGATCCGCGACGTCACCTTCTCGCCGTTTACGTAGACGGTCGGCGTGGTCGAGTTCAGGCGCTCGAGGTACTGCTCGCCGGTGCGCGCTCCCATCAGAACAGGGACTCGTGGCCGGAGACGGACTCGTGGATCGTCGTGAACTGGCCGTTCACGAAGCCGAGCGCATCGCCGCTGCGGTAGTCGAAGTCCTGCACCTCGCCGACGAAGAGGGTGTGGTCGCCGCCGTCGTACTCCGCCCAGGGCGTGCACTCGAACCAGCTCAGCACGCCGGCCAGCCTCGGGGCGTGATCGCCCTCCTCCCAGACGGTCTCCGCCTGAGGACGGCCGGCGAAGTGCAGGGCGAGCGCCTGCTGCTCGGCGCCCAGGATGTTCACCGTGAAGGGGCGCGACGCGAGCATCGCGTGCGTGCGCACCGTCCGCTGGATCGAGACCAGGACGAGGGGCGGATCCATCGACACCGAGGTGAACGAGTTGACCGTGATGCCGTGCCGCTTGGGCGCGCCGTCGTCGTCGACGCCGTCGAACGTCACGATCGCCACCCCGGTGGCGAACCGTCCGAGGCTGCCCCGGAAGAAGTGGGCGAGCGGGCGGTAGAGCTTGGACTCCGGGCTGAACCCGGGCGTCATGGTCATCATCATCGATTCCCCTCCACGGAAGAAGCGGGCGAGCGGCTGTGCTCGACTCCACACTGACCGAACCCGGCGTCCGCGTCGGCCCCGGGACGGCGAGAGTTCGCCTGCGGACCAGCGCCGTTCGCCTGGGACAAACGGCGGCGATCCGAAACGCGAACCCAAGGCCCACCGGACAGGGCGACGGCGTACCATGTCACCACGCCACGAGGAGGTGCGCCCATGAACGCTCGACCCGACGACGCAGATCCGAACGCCGTGCGCCTGCGCACGCGCTCGTTCCGACAGTGGCAGGACGTCGTCTCGGGATCGTTCGTGCCGCTCGAGGTCGTCAGCGACGACCCCGCCTCGTTCGACGCCCGGCTGAGCGGTCGTGTGCTGGAGGACGTCTTCTTCTCCGAGATCGGCGTCAGCGCCCACCGTGTCACCCGCACCCCGGAGCTGATCGATGCGTCGTCGGAGCTCTTCTACAAGCTGACGCTCCAGCTCAAGGGCACCGGGCTGCTGGTGCAGGACGGCAAGGAGGCGGTGCTCCGGCCCGGCGACATCGGGCTCTACGACACCAGCCGGCCCTACACGCTCACCTTCGACAGCCCGATGCACGCCGTCGTGGTGATGTTCCCGCACGGACTCCTCGACATCGACCGCACCGAGGTCGAGCGGCTGACCGCGGTGCGTCTGGCCGGCGACGACGGCCTCGCCCGCGCCGTCAGCCCGTTCCTCCGGGAGCTCTCACGCACCGTGGGCGACCTCGACGGCTCCACGGGGCTGCGCGTCGTCCACAACACGGTGGACGTCATCTCGACGATGCTCGCCGGCGAGCTCATCCGGCTGGCCGGCGACAGCCGGACGAGGAGCGGGGAGCTGCTGCACTCCATCCACGAGTACATCTCGCGGAACCTCCACGACCCCGAGCTCAGCCCGTCGTCGATCGCGGCCGCGAACTTCATCTCCACCCGGTACCTGCAGCAGATCTTCCACAAGCAGGGCACGACGATCTCGCAGTGGATCCGCGACCGGCGGATGAGCTACGTGCGGCGCGACCTGCAGGATCCGCGGCTCAAGCACCT
Source organism: Cnuibacter physcomitrellae (assembly GCF_014640535.1). Classification (NCBI taxonomy): domain Bacteria; kingdom Bacillati; phylum Actinomycetota; class Actinomycetes; order Micrococcales; family Microbacteriaceae; genus Cnuibacter; species Cnuibacter physcomitrellae. The sequence continues at coordinate 2,813,199 of NZ_BMHD01000001.1, read as the reverse complement.
CGCGATCTCGCAGATCGCCGCCTCGTGGGGGTTCGTGAACCCCGCCCACTTCAGCAAGGCGTTCCGCGCCGACGCGGGCGAGACGGCCAGCGAGTTCCGTTCCCGGATGCTGGCGGCCTCGCCCGCGCGGTGACCTGCTCCGACCGTCAGGCCGGCTCCCCCACCGGGACCGACAGCTCCGTCACCGGGAAGTCGATGACCACGGCTCCGCCGCTTGCGTAGTTCGGCACGTCGTTCGCGACCGCGGCGCCGGCCTCCGAGCCCATGGCGGCCCCCATCGTCTCCGCGTCCGGGAAGTCGGCCTCGAACACGGCGAAGTAGGGCGCATCCTGGCCCGCGACGGCGAGGCTGTAGCGGCAGGCGAGCATCCCGGGCAGAGCACGCGCGAGGGGCAGGTGCGTCGACTCGTAGTACTCGGTGAAGGCCTCGCGGCTCACCGGCTCGGGGTAGAGGACCATCAGCCTATGCATGGATCGGCTCTCCGTTCTCCGCGGCGTTCGCAGCGGCGTGCGCTGCCGAGCGCGCGATGGCCGCGGCGGTGCGCTCGGGGGTGGCGAGGATGTCCCACTGCCGGTCGGGGAAGTTGAAGTTCCAGGTGAACTCGTTCCGGAGATCCTGGTCCTGCGACATCGCCCCGACGAGCTGGAGCAGGTGCCCGGGCGGGGGGCCCGCCATGAGGTTGCTCCAGTCGAACGCCGCCTCGACGCGGTTGCGGCGACGCTCGGCGACCTTGCGCATGAACCTCAGGTCGAACGTCTGATCCTCGAGCACGGTGTCTCCCACGACCTGAGCCGAGTAGCTGGCCGAGTTGGCGCCCTGTCCGACGATCGGGTCGAGCGTCGAGTGGATGTCGCCGACCGCGAGGACGTACCGCCCGTTGTCGAGCTGCCCGTAGTCGCCACGGAGCGTGGGCGTGAACTGCCCCTGGAGCAGGTCGTTCGGGCTGGTGAGCTCGAACTCGGCCTCGTCGACCCGGGCGAAGGTGAGCGGATAGTGCTCGCGCAGCACGTCGAGGACCATCTGCCGGAAGGCCGCGGGGTCGTCGTCGTGCTTGACGTCGACCAGCTTCTCGAGCGCGCCTCCCGGCACGTTCTCGAACAGCAGCGCCGTGACGTGGCCGGCGAAGGAGTAGATCGGGATCTCCAGCAGATCGCCGTGACCGGGCGAGGCCGCGATCGACACGCCCTTCGGGTCGTTCGGCGCGATCCCGCGCCACAGCCCGACCTGGAGACGACGGAGCGGGCCGGGCAACGGCTGGCGCCCCTCCGCCGGACCGAAGAACTGCCCGAGGGTGAACTTGCCCGAGGCCACGGTGAGGAGATCGTGCTTCTCGCTGAGGCCCTCGAGGTCGGGGACGTCGACGTCGCGGATCTCGATGACGCCGCCGCGATCCTCGAAGTCGGCCATGAGGCTCGGCTGGTAGATCCGGTAGTCGATCGCGCGCGAGCGGCGCGGGAAGTCGCCGCGGAACACGATGGGCTCCGGCAGCCCGAAGTAGTGGTGGTGCGAGTCGTAGCCGTACTCCTCGACCGGCCAGTGGTCGACGCCGAGGCGCTGCTCGCGCTCGATCGTGACCGCGTGGTGGGCGACGCTGTTCGGCAGCCGGCCGGCGCCCACCTGCTCGGCCGTGCGGTTGGTGTAGATGGTGACCGGGATTCCCGCCTGCCGGAGCTGCAGCCCCAGATGCAGCCCTGCGGTACCCGCACCGACGATTCCCACGGATGTCACTGCAGCCTCCTTGCTGTCTCGTCGTGAAGCCTCCTCCACGACTCGGTCCCACTGTAGGAACGGGCGACGGCATCGCGATACGGTCCCGTCCGCGATGCCGTCGCCTCGACAAGTCCGATGCGCGTGTGCACAAGCGGACCCTGTCATCGTGCGCTGGTCCTCTCTCCTCCTCCCTCGCGGTCAGAGTCCTCGGCCGCGCAGGCGCGCCGGCCAGATGCCCGACTTGCCGGGGTTCAGGATGCCGTTCGGGTCGAGAGCGTCCTTGATCCGCTCGTTGAACCTGCGCTGCGCGTGGTCGCCGAAGCTGTAGGTGTCGGCCACCTGGTCGGCGAGCACGTTGTGCGCCCGGTAGATCCCGTACCCGCGCTCCGCCCCTGCCCGGATGAGCTCGCGTGTCATCTCGAGCGTCCTCGCCCGGCTGTCGGGATCCGCGGTGTCGAAGAGGGGGAGGCAGATGTGATGCATCTCCCGGAGTCCGATGATGAACTGCGCCAGGTAGTCGATCTCGTAGCTGTCGCTGATGCGCTTGGTGTCGGCGAACTGCGCGGCCGCGTCCTCTCCGCTCGGCGAGGAGACGGGCGCGTAGAAGAAGTGCCCGGCGTTCGGGAACCAGTCGAACACCGCCGACGAGTGCCGGTTGGGGATGCCGTTGTTCAGCTGATCCCTGGCGGCGAGGAGCTCGGCGCGAGGGGTTCCCGGCGTGACCGTCTCGGTCGTGTCGAAGCGGGCGCCGGGGATGGCGAGATAGGCGTCCCGGATCATCTCGATGTACCGGTCGATGAGCCAGCGCGGGCCGTAGCAGGTGCCGTAGACGTTCCAGTAGCCGAGGTCGAGCTCGGTCATCATGGCCTGGTACGCCTCCCGGGGCAGCGGACCCTCGCCGTCGTACCAGTGGTCGCGCGTCGACACGCAGGCCGCGTCGAAGGTCACGTTGCGGACGATGGGCGCGGCCTGGAGGGGCGCCATCCCGATGCGCAGCGGCAGCGTGGTGTCCATGATCGCGGCGAGGTCCTCCTCGTTCTCGAACGAGATCACGAAGGAGAGCGACTCGGGTGGGGCCGGCATCAGCTGGATGCCCATCCTGGTGCAGATGCCGTAGTTCGACTGCTCGAACAGCCCCTCGACCGACGGGCCGAGGCCGCCCTGGTACAGATGCCAGGCATCCGAGTTCGGCATGCCGCCCATGCCGGTGCGCAGCACCGAGCCGTCGGCCAGCACGACCTCCATCCCGCACCGCCACATCGCGTGGGCGGCGTACGGGGTGTAGCCGACGCCGTGGTCGAGCGTGTTGCCGAGCGGGCTGCCCCAGTCGAGCTCGGTGGGGTCGATCATGAGCTTCGCGCCGCTGTCCTGCACGGCCCGGTAGAGCGAGGCGTAGTCCACCCCGGGCTCGACCACGGCGTAGGCGAGGCGCTCGTCGATCTCGAGCACACGGTTCATCCGCTTGCCGAGGTGCAGCAGCACGCTGCCCGCGACGCGGGGCGCGGATCCGCCGTAACCGAGGTTCATGCCGGTGGAGAACGCGTGCAGCGGGATGAGGTGCTCGTTCGCGATCCGCACGATCGCCTGCACGTCCTCCGTGCTCCCGGGCCACAGCACGGCGCTGGGGCGGAACTCGTCGCCGTCCGTCACCGGGAAGCGGTCGTCGTAGGGCCGGACGTGCTCGTCGTCGACGTGGACGTTCTCGTCGCCGATCGCGTCGCCGAAGGCGGCGATCGCGGCGCGGAACGTCCTCTCGTCGACATCGGGCGGCAGGACCGGGCCGGCAGCGGGTTCGATGATCGTCATGCTGACTCCTTCGTCGTTCCGGCGACCTCGATGTCGCCGACGGGGTCAGAGTAGGAACGCGGGAAGCGACGCCAGAAGGCGGTTTCGCAATTCGGATCAGTTCGCGGAGCGGCACCCGCGACGGAGCGTGTCCGACGGGTGCTCGCCGAACCGGGACGCGTACTCGGCGGCGAAGCGACCGGTGTGCCCGAAGCCCGCTCGGCGGGCGATGTCACCCACGGAGTCGTCGGCACCGGCTCGGCGCAGCTCTCGACGAGCCAGGTCGAGCCGCACCTGGCGGAGGTACCGCATCGGCGTGGTGCGCACGTGCTGCTGGAAGGCCAGCTGCAGCGCCCGGCCCGACACTCCGGCGTGCGCGGCGAGCAGCGGCAGGGTCAGGGGCTCCGCGGCCGCGGCGTGCATCAGCTCCACGGCCAGCGAGTACGCCGATCGACCCGCCGCCGAGCCTGCCTCCAGCGCCGTGTCGGCGCCCGTCGTCCTGCCGCGGCGGCCGGGCAGGGCGGCGAGGGTGAGCGCCGTGAGGCAGTCGTCGACGAGGATCGAACGGAGCACCGGCCCGTCGGCGATCCCCGCCCGCGCCGCGGAGCGCAGACGCCGGAGCGACTCGCGCCAGGCTCGACCCTCCGGCGAAGTGGTGTCGAGGGACATCGTGAGCGGGAGGGCCTCACCACCCCGCGGCTCGCCCGTGTAGCTCTCGACGAAGCGCTCGAGCGGATCCCTGAGGATCTTCACCGCGAGCATCGTGGCGGGGCGTTCCCAGCCCGCGATCGCGGTGGGCCGGTCGGGGCGGTAGACCGCCGCCCAGCGCTCCGTGATCTCCCGCCGCTCCGAGCCGGAGGACGTGCGCAGCGTCCCCTCCAGGGCGTGGTTGACCTGGTACGCCGTGCGGTACTCGGCCGTGCGGATGGCGACGCCGGCACCGTAGGTGAGCTCCCCCACCGTGATCGGCCCGACGGTGTCGCTGGTGAGCGAGAACGTGAACCCGCTGCCCACCCTCGGCTCGAGCCGGTGCGCATGGAACACGCGGCCGGCGACCTCGCACGCCCGGTCGGGCGTCCTCGCCGTCATCGTGACATGCGCCATGGCAGCTCCCGAGCTGAGCAGTGGGTCGTGACCTGCCACTGTACGTGACGGCGCATCGCCGACGGCCTCGCCCGGCGATCCGCGCGCATCCTGCACAGCGGCGTGCGCGGAGGAGCAAGCGCGAAGCTACTCGCCGAAGTCCTCGGCCTTGCCGCGCATGACGATGAGCGGATCGGGCTTGCCCACGACCGAGGCGTCCTTCTCGTCGTAGTCGAACCGGCTCAGCCAGTACTTCATCGCGTTGATTCGGGCGCGCTTCTTGTCGTTGGAGCGGATGATCGTCCACGGCGCGTAGCGCTTGTCGGTGCGGCGGAACATCTCGTCCTTCGCGGCGGTGTAGTCGTCCCACCGGCCGAGCGACTCGAGGTCCATCGGCGACAGCTTCCACCGGCGCACCGGGTCGAGCTGGCGCAGCGCGAACCGGGTGCGCTGCTCCTTCTGCGACACCGAGAACCAGAACTTGGTGAGGTGGATGCCCGAGTCGACGAGCATCCGCTCGAACACCGGGGCCTGGTTCATGAACGTCTCGTACTCGTCGTCGGTGGCGAAGCCCATCACGCGCTCGACGCCCGCGCGGTTGTACCAGGAGCGGTCGAACAGCACGATCTCACCCGAGGTGGGGAAGTGCTGCACGTAGCGCTGGAAGTACCACTCCCCGCGCTCCCGCTCCGTCGGCTTGCTCAGCGCGACGACCCGCGAGGTGCGGGGGTTGAGGTGCTCGGTGAAGCGCTTGATCGTGCCGCCCTTGCCCGCGGCGTCGCGGCCCTCGAAGAGGATGATCGCCTTGCGACCGGTGTCCTCCATCCAGTATTGGCACTTCAGCAGCTCGATCTGCAGCAGGTACTTCTCGTACTCGTAGGCGTCGCGCTCCATGCGCGTCTCGTACGGGTACCCCTCCTGCCAGGTGTAGACCGGGTTGCCCTGGGGGTCGATCAGGTCCGGATCGGCGGTGTGGCCGTCCGCGACGCTGTACCCCTCGCTGCGGAGACGCTCGATGTACTCCCGGAGTGACTGCTGCTGTGACACGTCCTCATCATGCCCCGCCCAGGTGAACGTCGCGTGTCCGACGTCCGGGCGGTCGTATACTCGACGGCGTCAGGCGGATGTGCGGGCTGGGAAGCCGCGGCCGTCGGTGCTCGAAAAATGGGCACGCAGCCACTCCGGCGCAGGAGCGGGCGAGACACACACGGCCCTCGCACTCCGTACCGTCTCGAAAGGCTCCGCCATGCCGTCCGTGTCCGCGCACGTCGCCTCCACCCTCGCCTCCTACGTCGACCACGTGTTCGGCGTGATGGGGAACGGGAACGCCTACTTCCTCGACGCCCTCGAACGCGACACCGACGTCGTCTACACCGCGGTGCGGCACGAGGCCGCCGGAGTCGTGGCGGCGGATGCGCACTACCGCGCCTCCGGACGACTCGCCGCCGCCACCGCGACCTACGGCGCCGGCTTCACGAACACGCTGACCGCCCTGGCCGAGGCCGTGCAGGCCCGGGTCCCCCTCCTCCTCGTCGTCGGAGACGAGCCCACGTCGGGACCGAGACCGTGGGGGGTCGACCAGATCGCGCTGGCGTCCGCCGTGGGCGCCCGCACCTACACCGTCGGCCGCACCGACGCCGCCGAGACGGTGGGCATCGCGGTCGAGCACGCGCTCGCGTACCGCCTGCCCGTCGTGCTCGCGATCCCCTACGACATCGTCCACGCCGACGCCGGCCCGGTGCCGCCGGCGCCCGAACCGCGCCACCCCGAGCCCGTCGGCGTGACGCATCCGGTGGCCGAGGCGCGACTCGACGCCCTCGCCGCCGACCTCGCGCGGGCGGAGCGTCCCGTCCTCCTCGCCGGCCGCGGGGCATGGCTCGCCGGAGCGGGCGCAGCCCTGGGCGAGCTCGCCGAGGCGACCGGAGCCCTCACCGCCACCACGGCGCTCGGCCGGGGCGTGTTCCCCGACACCCGCTACGACCTCGGCGTCGCCGGAGGATTCGGGGCGGCGGGTGCGATGGAGCTGGTCCGCACCGCGGACGTGGCGGTGGTCGTCGGCGCCGGCCTGAACCAGTTCACGATGCGGTTCGGCGACCTGTTCGGGCCCGGCACGGTCGTGCACCAGATCGACATCGCGCAGACCGCGACGCATCCGTTCGTGTCGGGCTTCGTCCGGGCGGATGCGCGACTCGCGACCGAGGCGCTCGTGTCGCGCGTGCGCGCCCTCGGCGCCGCCCCGTCGGGATGGCGCGAGAGCGTCGACATCGCCGCCGCTCGGCGCTACGACGAGGGCGACGAGCTGGCGCCCGACGGCCGGCTCGACCCGAGGTCCGCCGCCCGCGCCATTGCACGCCTGCTCCCCGAGGACCGCGTCGTCGTGAGCGATGGCGGCCACTTCCTCGGCTGGGCGAACATGTACTGGCCGGTCGCCTCCCCCGACCGGATGCTCATGGTGGGCACCGCCTACCAGTCGATCGGGCTCGGGTTCGGCAGCGTCCCGGGCGCCGCGGCGGCGCATCCCGAGTCGACGATCGTGCTCACGACCGGCGACGGCGGCGGACTCATGGCCCTCGCCGACCTCGAGTCGGCCGTGCGGAGCGCGGGCGGGCGCGGCATCGCCGTGGTCTGGAACGACGCGGCCTACGGTGCGGAGGTCAACCTCTACGGACTCAAGGGGCTCGCCGAGGGGCCCATGCGCATCCCCGAGGTCGACTTCGCGGGGCTCGCCGCCTCCGTCGGCGCCGAGGGCGTCGTCGTCCGGCGGCTGGAGGACCTCGCTCGGCTCGAGTCGTGGGCGGCGGAGCCGGCCGACTCCCGCCCGTTCCTCGTGCTCGACCTGCGCATCTCCGGCTCGGTCATCGCCCCGTACCAGCTCGAGATCGTCCGCGTGAACTCCTGACGCCGTCCGTGCGCCCGGTGAGTCGCGCCGCGGGGCAGGATGGGCGCATGCCCTCCTCCGCCGCGACGCCCGGGGACCGCCCCTTCGTCGTGACGCTCGTCGTCGATCTGCCCGTCGGGAAGCTCGACGCGCTCGACGTGATCGCGTTCGTCGCCGATGGCGAGGTGGTGGGCGCCGGGACGGCGGCTCCGCGGGTCCCTCTCGGCTCGCGCTCGTGGGCGGAGGTCGAGATCCCCCGCTTCGGCGACCCGCCGCCGCTCGCCGTCGACGTCTTCTCGACCGTGTCGCTCGAGGATGCGCGGCACGAGTCGCTCCGGCTCCGCGCGGCCCTCGAGGCCGTCGGCTGGACGGTGCGCGACCCGCGCTCCGGGGAGGCCTGAGCGGGGACCGCCAGCGTCTCGGTCCGCGGTGCGCGGTCGACCCTCAGCCGTCGCGGCGCCTCAGGTGCTGGCGGGTCAGCTCCTCCAGGGCCTCGTCGTCGAGGTCGTCGACCCGCCGGGCCTCGCGGCGGTCGAGACGGGCCCAGCGCACGAAGAGCAGGATGAGGATGGGGATGTCGGCCACCTCGGCGATCAGCCAGAGCAGGTCGCCCGACATCTGCTGGTCGCGCAGGGCGGACGGGAACCAGGCCGGCGAGCCGACGAGCGCGGGGACGCCGTCGAGGATCCCGTCGTTCAGGCGGAGGACGATCCCGGGGATGGCATCGAGCACCAGCTCGGCGAAGGCCAGGATGAACTCGGCCGCGAGCGCGAGGCTCGTCACGACCGCCATGCCCGCGAGGGGCAGTACCACGGCCGACCCGATGAGCGGGATCAGCAGCCCGACGGCGGAGTCGGCCCACGGGGTGGTCCGCACCCACCCCGACACCGGGGTGAGGAAGGTGCAGAACAGCGCGACGGCGATCACCGTGCCCACCGCCGCGTTCCCCAGGATGCGCGTGACGCGTGAGCGCTCGACCGCGGCGAACCCGCGGGCCGCGCGACCGCGCAGGGTGAGCCGGGCGAGCTCGAGCGGCTTGCCCGTGGCCAGCAGGACGGGCACCACGAACAGCAGCAGCGCGATGCGGGTGCTGAACGCGAACCGCAGCTCCGGCCCGTAGGCGGCGAGGAAGCCGAACTCGATGACGGCGTACGAGCCCAGTCCCAGGACGAGGAACCCGAGGGTGCGGCGGACGGGCCAGCGCCCGCCCGATCGACGGAGGCGCCACACGCCAGCCAGGTAGAGGGCGGCGGCGAGGACGAGGACGGCGGCGGCGAGCGGGTCGAAGCGCCAGGCCGTCAGCACGGTCAGGAGGTCGGGCGTGGCGTGCTCCTCGTCATCGCGTGGATAGGCCGGCGGCACCGGTCCCGGTCGATTCTCGAACGGGGAAGCCGAGAGGGAGCCGGGAAGCCGACGACACGAGCCCGGCCGCTCGGTCGACGCCTCCAGGCGGGCTGGCGGCATCCGTTCAGCGTCTGATCAGCGCATCCATAGCGGATGCGACGACACCGGGTCCACGGTGACCGAGTGCGCGAACCCTCACCCCTGGTCCGGTGGTGGAAGCAGCCCGTCCGGTTCCGGGTGGGCCTTGCCCTGATCCTCCTCGGCGCCGCGGTCCTCACCACGTGGAACCTCGCCCGGGGCGGCGACTTCTCGTTCTACGAGGCGTCGGCGCGATCGATGTCGGAGTCGTGGCGGGCGCTGCTGTTCGGCGCCTTCGACCCCGCCGCCACCGTCACCCTCGACAAGCTGTCCGGCTTCGCCGTTCCGCAGGCGGCCTCGATCGCCCTGTTCGGCATGACGACCTCGGCCGTGGCCCTCCCCCAAGTGCTCGAGGGCCTCGTGACGGTGTGGGCCTGCTCGGTGATCGGACTCCGCTGGGGCGGCCCCGGAGCCGGCCTCGTCGCCGGCGCGGCCGCCGCGTCGACGCCCATCCTCGTGTCGATGTTCGCGCATCCGATGGAGGACGGGCTGCTGACGATGAGCCTCGCCGTCGCTCTGCTGTTCTGGCAGCGGGCCGTGATCAGCGGGCGACTCTGGCCACTGCTGGTCGCCGGGCTGTTCGTCGGGGTCGGGTTCCAGGCGAAGATGGCGCAGGCGTGGTTCATCCTCCCCGCTCTCGCCGTGGGCACGCTGTTCTGGGCGGCAGGTCCGCTGCGGCGCCGGATGCGCGACACCGTCGTCCTGCTCGCGACCTCCGTCGCCGCCTCGGTGGCGTGGATCACCGCGATGCAGCTGGTGCCCGCGTCGTCCCGCCCGTTCATCGACGGCTCGACCGACGACGACGTGTTCGCCATGGTCTTCGGATACAACGGGGTCGACCGGCTGATCCCCGGCGCGTTCCCGGGTGCGGTGGGCTCGGCCCCGGGGTCGGCCGGCGGTCCCCACCGCGACGGGACCTCGCTGGTCTCGATGGTCACGCACGTGATCGCGGCGTCCGGGGGATCGTCCGACGCGGATCCGGCCAACGCCGGCCGGTCGCTGCTCAAGCTGCTCGATCCGATGTACGTGACGCAGATCGGCTGGCTCTACCCGGCGGCGCTCCTCGCGATCGCGCTGTCGCTCGTGCTCTGGTGGCGGGGGCGACGGGATCGAGGCGGCCGCACCGGCGCGGGGGCCGATCGCTCCCGTGGCGCTCTCGTGATCGTGCTCACGATCTGGCTGGCCACCGCCGCCGCGGTGCTCACGGTCGCGGCGGTCCCGCACACGGCCTACGTGGCCGCGATCGCCGTGCAGCTCGCGCTCCTCGCCGCGGTCGGCTGGACGCAGATCACACGGCTGCTCTCCTCACCCCGGCGAGGGGTCAGGATCGGCGGGGTCGCGCTGATGCTCGTCACCCCCGCCTGGGCCGGGGTGCTCGCGGTGGTGGGCGGGATGCCCGTGGTGCTGGGGGTGATCCTGGCCGCGGTCGTACTCGGCGCCCTGGCGGGAGTGCTCCTCCTGCTGCACGGCGGGCGCCGCCGGACGGCGGTGCGGGAGGAACACCCGACCGGGGTGCAGGAGGAACACCCGACCGGGGTGCGGGAGCGCGGTCGCGTGGGTGGAACCCTCGCGGCCCTGGTCGCGGTCCTGATGCTCGCCGGCCCGGCCCTCTACTCCGTCCAGGTCATCGACTCGGCCCGGGAGGGCAGCGGCGGTGACGCGTACGTGGGCATCAAGCCGGGCAGCACACCGGAGGCCCACGGGTTCGCGCCGTCCGTCCCTGCACCGTGGGGTGGGACGCCGTCGCTCAATCCAGCCGAGCAGGCGGTGGTGGCCGCAGCATCCTCGGCCGGGGGCGGGCAGGACGGCCGCCCCCTCCTGCTCAGCGACTCGTGGTCGCTGTCCGCCGACATCATCAGCGCCACCGGTGACAGCGTCCTCACCGACGGCGGATACTCCGGCAAGGTCACCGTGTTCAGCGCGGCGGACATCGACGCGCTGATCGCCTCCGGACAGGTGCGCGTGCTGGCGGTCAAGGGGACCGCCCCGGACTCTGACCCGGTGAGGCAGGCGTCGGCGGACGCACACTGCCGGCCCCTCGGCTCGTTCACCACCGGACAGAGCCGCTCGGACAAGCCCATGAGCGGCGACGAGGACCCCGCGGACCAGACGATCCTCTGGGGGTGCAGCTGAGCGGGACCGACCCGCGCGATCGGGGATGCATTGCGACCGAGGATCGTATATGATCGCTCGAGACGCGCAGGTGCGTCGACCGGAGACGTCACAAAGGAGTGCTCGATGTCCGCCGCTTCACCCTCCCTCACCCCCACCGGGACGATCGCCCTCACGGTCGATCGACGCCGCGTCGCGATCGCCACCGTCGTCGGAACCACGGTGGAGTGGTACGACTACTTCATCTACGCCTCCGCCGCCGGACTCGTGTTCGGCAAGCTCTTCTTCGAGCCGGCCGGTCCGGCGATCGCCACCCTGCTGTCCTTCCTGACGGTGGGCATCAGCTTCCTGTTCCGCCCACTGGGCGCGTTCCTCGCCGGGCACTTCGGCGACAGGATCGGGCGCCGTCCGATGCTGGTGATCACCCTCATCCTCATGGGCGTCTCGACCACGCTGATCGGCCTGCTGCCGACCTACGGGGTGATCGGGATCGTCGCACCGATCCTGCTCATCCTGCTCCGCATCCTGCAGGGGGTCTCGGCAGGCGGCGAGTGGGGCGGGGCCGTGCTGATGGCCGTCGAGCACGCCCCCCGCGAGCGCCGCGGCCTGTTCGGAGCGATGCCGCAGATCGGCGTGCCGATCGGCCTGCTGCTCGCGAGCGCGATGCTCGCCATCATGAACCTGATCTTCCCCGGCGACGCCTTCCTCGAGTGGGGCTGGCGGATCCCGTTCCTGTTCTCCGTGGTGCTCGTCGGCGTCGGCTACTGGGTGCGTCGGAGCGTCGAGGAGAGCCCGGTGTTCGAGGAGATCGCGGCCCGCAAGGAGCAGACCCGCGCCCCCATCGGGAAGCTGTTCCGCTACTTCGCACCCCTCGTGATCCTCGCCGCGCTCGTCTTCGCCGGCAACAACGCCGTGGGCTACATGACCACGGGCGGATACATCCAGAACTACGCGACCAACCCGAACGGTCCGCTGGGCCTCGACCGCGGAGCCGTGCTCTGGGCGGTGACCGTGTCGAGCGTGTTCTGGCTGATCTTCACGTTCCTCGCCGGCTGGATCTCGGACCGGATCGGCCGCCGCACCACCTACATCATCGGATGGGTGCTGCAGGGCGTCTTCGTCGTCACCCTCTTCCCGCTGGTGAACACGGGCAACATCCTGCTCCTGGGTCTCGGGCTCGTGCTGCTCACGACCGGCCTCGGCCTCACCTACGGCGCTCAGGCGTCCTGGTACTCGGAGCTGTTCCCCGCCTCGGTGCGCTTCTCGGGAGTCTCGATCTCGTATGCGATCGGCTCGATCCTCGGTGGCGCCTTCGCCCCCACGATCGCGACCGCGCTGCAGCAGGCCACCGGCACCACCGTGTCCGTCACCCTGTACCTGCTCGGTATGACGGTCATCGGCCTCGTCGCCACCCTCCTCCTCCGCGACCGCCGCGGCATCAACCTCCGCCCCGGCGCCGAGGAGGAGCAGCGCCGCGGCATCTACGCCTGGTCGAAGTAACCCGCCCCGCGCCTGCGCGCGGGCGGGCGGTGCGGATCTGACACTCGTGGTGGGCTTCTCGTGCAGGAGCCCACCACGACTGTCATTTCCGCGCCCCGCGGGACCGGGTCAGGCGCCGGAGGTGGTGCGCCAGGGGCGGCGGAAGGCGAAGCGGCCATCGAGGAAGACGTCGATGTAGGCGGCGCCGCCGTCGACGTACTGCTGGAAGATGAGCCGCACCGAGACCATGTGGCGCTCGTGGACGCCCACCTCGATGTCGAAGACGTTGGGCATGACGATGCCGTAGTTTCCCCGTGTCTGGAGCACCACGACCCCGTCGACGGTGAGGGTGACCTTGCGGCGGAGCCCCACGACCGCGACGCCGACCTCGTGACGTTCGGTCGTGCCGACGGGGAACGAGAAGGAGACCGACACCCTCTCATTCGACCACGACAACCCCACCACCACGCGGACCGGTACGCGGATCTGACAGGCGTGGTGGGCTCGGCGTCCACGAGGGCACCACGAGTGTCAGATCCACCGCCGAAGGGAGCGCTACTTGAAGGCGATCGCGTTGGGGGGCGAGCCGACGGCGCCGACGAGGTTGAGCGGCTTGCACGTGACGAAGAACTCGTAGACGCCGTCGGCGGCGCAGTCGGCGGCGAGCTCGTCGAGGCGCCAGAGCTCGCCGAGGGCCATCCCGAGCAGCGCGATCAGCGGGCGGTGCAGCATCCCACCATGGTCGACGCCCGACGCGGGCGGCGTCTCGCCGGGCACGCGGAAGTCGGATTCGAGCACCGGGTCGGCCTCGACCGCGAGGTTGTCGGCGGCGACCAGGGCGATCTCGTGGTCCCACAGCCACCGCAGGATCGACTCGCGCTGCGCGAGCCCCGGCGCCTGCCGCCATGGGGTGGATGCGCGCTGCGAGGGCGTCTTCGCGAGGTACTGCTCCGCCCATCCGGTGCGCAGCAGCAGGATCTCGCCGCCCTCCCAGGTCACACCCTCCGACTCGGCGATCTCGTCGAGCATCGTCGCCTCGATGGGCAGCGTCTGGTCGGCCGCGTACGGGAGCCCGCGGAGCGAGAACCACCGGGGAACGTCGAGGAGCACGCCGCGGCCGGCGATGCCCGCCTCCGCCCACTCGTGCACGCCGAGCGCGGAGGAGTCCGCCGTGTTCTCCTCCGGGCGCAGGCCGTTGTAGAACCCGTGCTGCGGATGCCCGATGTGCCGCAGCGAGTCGATCTGCGACGACGACTGCAGGTAGAGGGAGTCGACCCAGTCGTCGCGGTGCCAGGTGTTCGTCGAGAAGAGGTGGTGCTCGAGCGGTCGACGCGTCCCGGTCGGATAGGGCTCGAATGCCGTCAGCGTGTGGTCGAGCCCGAACCGGCGTCCGGTGCGGATGAGGCGCGCCGCCTCGGCGACGCGGGCCGGGGTGAGGAAGTTGATGGTGCCGAGGTGATCGTCGGGGCCGAAGACCTGCCAGCTGGATCCGGGCGGATCGGCCTGGAGGAGTTCGTCGTAGCGGGGGACGATCACGTCGGCTTCCTTCTCATCGGTGGGCCAGCGCCTCCGTGAGGGCGGCGGTGGCGGCGAGGAGCTCGGTGACGGCGGTGGATCCCGCCGACAGGTCGACGCTCGAGTCGGTGCCCAACAGGCCCACCGTGGCGGCGATGCCCTCCGGCGCGAAGACGGGAGCGGCCGCGGCGATGACCCCGCCGGGGAGTTCGGTGATGCTGTAGCCCGTCCGGCGGGCCGTGTAGACGGCGGCCTCGAGCTCGGCGCGCTCGGTGGGAGACGCGCCGAGGCTCAGGGCCTCGAGCCCGCGCTGGTCGGGCTGGTGGGCGAGGAACACCCGGGCCTGCGCCGCCGTGCGGTCGAGCTCGGTGCCCGGCCGTACGGTGACGACGGCCGGTCGGGTGCGGTCCTCCTCGACCAGGGTGACCACGGGGCCCCGGCTGCTCCAGAGGCTCAGCACCGCGGTCATCCTCGTGGCCTCGCTCAGCCTCGCCAGGTACGGCGGCGCCAGGTCGACCACCGGGCGGCGCCGGAGCGCCTGGATCCCGAGCCGCAGCATGAGCTCCCCGAGCACGAAGGTCCCCTTGGCTGCGCCGCGGTCGAGGATGCCCGCCGTCACCATGGAGATGCAGTAGCGGTAGGCGGTGGTGCGGTTCAGGCCCAGCCGCTCCGACACGTCGGCGGCGGTGAGCTCGGCCGTGTCGGGCCCGAACAGGGCGCAGATCTGACCCGCTCGGGTCACCGCCTGGATGTCAGAGCCGGGCGCCTCGCCCGTCGTTCCGGTGTTCACCATGCCTGAAGCGTATTTCAGGGTGAGAACATCGGTCCGGAGACGAGGCGCCCGCTGCGTCACGGGATCAGCCGTTCAGCCAGGTGGTGAGCTTGTTCGACACGTCGTTGAAGTTCTCCGCGTACCAGTCGACGTCCTGCAGCACGGTGCCCCCGGTGTTCACCGGGCCGTACACCTCGACCTGCTTCGTGAACTCGTCGAGCTGCGGCTTCGCGGTCTTGTTCACCGGGGCCACGCCGAGCAGCTCGGAGATCTTCGCGACCTGCGCCGGCTCGACCACGCTCGAGATGAACTGCTCGGCCGCCGCCTTGTTCGGCGAGCCCTTCGGCACCGCGAACGCGTTGAGCGAGGCGACGGTCTCGTCCCAGACGATC
Organism: Cnuibacter physcomitrellae; assembly: GCF_014640535.1. Classification (NCBI taxonomy): domain Bacteria; kingdom Bacillati; phylum Actinomycetota; class Actinomycetes; order Micrococcales; family Microbacteriaceae; genus Cnuibacter; species Cnuibacter physcomitrellae. Next base: position 2,797,991 of record NZ_BMHD01000001.1, on the reverse strand, counting down.
GTGATGTCCATGCCCTCCTTGAGCAGGGGCACGAGACGGGAGTCGGGCAGCAGGAACATGTCGACCTGGTTGCCCTGCACCGCCTGCTGAAGCGCTCCGACGTTCGGTGCGAACGTCGTGACGTCGCGGATGCTGTCGAGCTTCTCGAGCGAGCGGTCGACGTCGAGCGGGTACAGGTCGTCGGGCTTCACCCCGTCCGCGAGCAGCGGGTACTCGAGGATCCCGTTCTGCAGGTTGGTGACGATGCCGCGCTGCCCGGGGAACTTCTCCTTGTCGAAGAAGTCCTGCACCGTCTTCGGCCCCTGACCGGCGGGGAAGGCGTCGGTGCGGTACGCGATCGGCGTGGCGTTGATCCAGTTGCCGAGGTAGCACTCGCCGACCGTGCCCTCCACCAGGTCGGACTGGTCGATGCCCGAGAGGTCGAGCGGCTCGAAGAGCGTGTCGCAGTTCTGCTGCGCGGCGTAGGGCGCGGTCGCCATGACGTCCCACTGGACGGCGCCGCTCTCGACCTGCGCCTTGACCTGCGCCACGTCGGGCGGCGAGGTGTTGACGAAGGTGACGTTCGGGTGCGCCTCCGTGTACGGGGTCTGCCACGCGTCGATCTGGGCCTGCTGCCCGTCGCCGCCGTAGCCGACGAACGTGATCGTGGTGGCGGCGTCGGTGGAGCCCCCTCCCCCGCCTCCGCCCGTGTCGCCGCCGGAGCAGCCCGCGAGCAGGCCCGCGACGGCGACGAGGCCGACCGCGAGGGTTACCTTCTTGGATCTGGACACCATTGTCGTTCCTTACCTGTCTTGTTGCCCGAGGACGGGCGCTGTGTGGTGGGTGGGTTGTCGGATGCCGGCTCAGGCCGCGACGACGCGCTGGCGCTCGGGGCGCCACCATGCGACGACCTGGTCGCCGAGGGCGAGGGTGGAGTCGAGCGCCTCGAGCCGTGCCCGGCCCGGCCGGGCGGAGCGCCCGAGGTCGAGCAGGGCGGTCCGATACGCGCCCATGTACTCGACATCGCGCACCCGCGCCGCCACGCTGTTGGCGCCGGCCGGCACCGCGTCGGCGCTGCGCGCGACCTGGACGTCCTCGGGCCGCACCACGATCGCGCTGTGCGAGGCGGCGCCGGGATGCGCGGTGACGGTGGACGGGTCGATCGCCCAGACCTCGTCCTCCCAGCGGGCCTGGACGCCGACGGCGCCCTCGCCGAGGTCGAAGACGTTCGAGTCGCCGAGGAAACGCGCGGTGAAGAGCGTGTCGGGCGCCCGGTAGAGATCCTCCGGCGATCCGATCTGCTCGATGTGCCCGCTGTTGAAGAGGGCGATGCGGTCGGAGAGGTTCATCGCCTCCTCCTGGTCGTGCGTGACGAACACGAAGGTCGACCCCACCTCGCGGTGGATGCGGCGGATCTCGGTCTGCAGCGCTCCGCGGAGGTTGCGGTCGAGCGCGCCGAGCGGCTCGTCGAGCAGGAGCGCGTTCGGGTTGAACACGATCGCGCGGGCGAGCGCCACACGCTGCTGCTGGCCGCCGGAGAGCTGGCTCGGGTAGTTCGAGTCGCGCCCCTCGAGCTGGACGAGCGCGAGCACGTCGGCCACGCGGCGCGTGATCTCCGCCTTGGGCACCCGGCGCTCCCTGAGCGGGTAGGCGACGTTCTGCGCCACCGTCATGTGCGGGAAGAGGGCGTAGTTCTGGAACAGCATCCCGAGGTTGCGCTTGTGAGGCGGGAGCGATCCGACGTCGGTGCCGTTGAGCGCGATGGTGCCCGAGGTCAGGGTCTCGAACCCGGCGATGAGGTTGAGGGTCGTGGTCTTGCCGGATCCGCTGGGACCCAGCAGGGTCATGAACTCGCCGGGTTCGATGGTGAGCGAGACGCGGTCGACGGCGGGGCTGGCCAGACCGTAGTCCTTGGTGACGTCGGTGAGCCGGATCTGCGTGCCCTGACGGGTCGGCTGGGGTGCGGCCGGGGCCTTGGCGGGCGCTGTCGTGGCGGGGCGGGAGATGGTCACGGTGCTCTCCTATCGGGACTTCTTGCGGGTGCCGAGGAGCAGCGGCACCAGGAGGATGACGGTCACCGCGACGACGACGAGGCTCGACGAGGCGGAGATGGTGGGGTCGAGCTCGAAGGTGACGCTGTTGTACATCTGCACGGGCAGCGTCTGGAACGTCGGAGACCGGAGGAAGAGGGCGATGACCACCTCGTCGAACGAGGTGACGAACGCGAAGATCGCGCCGGTGACGATACCCCGGCTGATGAGGGGCAGCGTGACCCGGAGGAACGACCGGAACGGCGTGGCGCCGAGCGAGGCGGAGGCGCGCAGCAGTCGCTTGTCGAAGCCGCCGAGCGCGCTCGACACCGAGACGAGGACGAACGGGACGCCGAGCGCGGCGTGGGCGAGAACGTAGCCGAGCACGGTCCCGGTGAGGTGCCACTGCAGGAAGGAGATGTAGACGGCGACCGCGATGACGATCGCCGGCGTGACCATCGACACCATCAGCAGGGTCCGCAGGAAGGCCGCGAACCGCCCGGCCAGGTTGTTCAACCCGATGGCCGCCGCCGTCCCCACGACCGTGGCGATGGCTGCCGCCAGCACGGCGACGAGCAGCGAGTTGCCGAGCGACCCGATCCACGCCTTGTTCGTGAAGAAGTTCTCGTACCAGCGGAAGGACAGCTCCTTCGGCGGGAACTCGAAGGCCGCGCTCGAGCTGAAGCTCAGCGGGATGACCACCAGCGTCGGGAGGATGAAGTACAGGGCGACCAGGATGCCGATCGTGACGAGCCACCACGGCACCGGGTCGACCCGGCGGTACCGGGGTCGGCGGACGCGGCCGGGACGCGCGGGATCTGCGACCGCCTCCCGGGCGAGGCCGTCGACCGCGTCGAGGCCGTTCCGGCCGTCGACATCGTCGAGCGAGGTGGTCATGCGTCCTCCTTTGTGCGGGACGTGCGCGACGTCGAGACGACGCCTATGGCCGAGATCGTGCCGCCCACCCGGTTGGCCCAGGCGACGAGCACCAGCGTGACCACGAGGACGAGCATCCCGAGCGCTCCGGCGCCGGCGAAGTCGAGCAGCTGGGTCGTGCGCTGCGCGAGCAGCTGCGCGATGAGCGACTGCTGGGGCGAGCCGAGCAGCGCGGGGGTGACGTAGAAGCCCAGGCTGAGGGTGAACACCAGGATGAGCCCCGACACCACTCCTCCCCGCGACAACGGCCAGTAGATCTTCCAGAAGGCCACGAGCGGGGACGAGCCGAGCCCGCGAGCCGCGAGGAGGAGCTTCCGGTCGATGCTGCCGAGCGAGCTGAACAGGGGCAGCACCATGAACGGCAGCAGGACCTGGCTCATCGCGATGGTCACCCCGACCACGCTGCCCTGCAGCACGACGTCCCCTGCGCCGAAGAACTCCATCACGTTCGACACCGGTCCACCCCGCTGCAGGATGATGATCCACGCGAAGTTGCGCGCCATCACCGACGTCCAGAACGGGAGGAGCACGATCACGAGGAGCACGGCCCGAGCTCGCGGCCCGACCCTCGTCATCAGGTAGGCGTACGGATAGCCGAGCAGGAAGGCCACCACGGTGACGACCGCGGCGGTGGCCGCCGTCCTGCCGAGCACCGTCATGGTCACCCCGTCGGTGAACAGCGACGCGTAGTGGTCGAGGGTGAAGCCGGGCAGCCCGAAGCTGCGGATGAGGCTCTGGATGAGCGGCACCAGGAGCACCACGGCGAGGAGCGCCAGTGCGGGCACCAGCAGCAGCCACGAGGGCCGTGGTCGGCGGATCGGTCGTGAGGTCGTCGTCATGGGTCCCGTCATCCGTTCACGATGGTGCTGAGCTGGTCGGCTGCCTCTTGGAGGAGCTGGACCAGGTGGTCCGACTCCTCCGGCGGCAGCATGGTCGTCGTGCCGAGCACGGCCATGGACGCCTGGACGTCGTTCTCCCCGAAGACCGGGGCGGCGACGGAGGCGAGACCGACACGGCCGAGGTCGGCCCAGGCGACCCTGGTCCGACGCACGAGCGCCAGCTCGGCGTTCTCCCGCCGCACCTCGTCCGCCTCCATCCCCGACTGCAGCCGGGCGAGCACCGCGGGGTCGGACTGGAAGGCGAGCAGCACGCGGGACTGCGCCGCCTTGCGCTCGAGCACGGTGCCCACGCGGACGGTGAGCACGATGGTCCCCGCGTTCGCCTCCTCGACGAGGGCCACGACCGCACCCGATCGGCCGAGGAAGCTGAGCACCGCCGTCAGCCCCGTCTGGTCGGAGAGGTGGCGGAGGACGGCCGGGGCGAGCGAGAGGATCTGCTGCCGGCCGGACACCAGCCCGGAGAGCTGGTCGATGAGCGGGCCGGGTCCGTAGGACGGGCTGAGGAAGCCCGAGGACTGCAGCGAGAGCAGGTACCGGTGGGCGGTCGTCCGGTTGAGGCCCAGTCGCTCGGAGACCAGGGCGGGCGTGAGCGCCCGCGTCTTCTGGTCGAACAGCGCCAGGACGGCGGCGGCGCGCTCGATCGACTGGATGCCGCCGCGCTCCGACTCCTGCAGGGCGATGACGGGGGAGCCGTCGGACTGTTCGCCGGGATCGGACATGAGCCTCACCTCCTCATCGAGGGTCACGGGTCGTGGACTCGTTCAGTAAAGCAATCCGCTGTTCATAATGCAATCCCTAATTCCGCATTACGAACCAATGAGTCGGCGCAGGACCGGCAGCTTGCGGATTTTCGGCTAGACAGGCGGTCTTTGAGTCCATATGCTGAACGCCACGCACGCATTCCGAACACAAGGAGGTCCTCGGATGCTCGTCGCCGACGACATGACCACACCATCCCCCGCGCTTCTCAAGGTGCTCGACGGAGCAGTCGACCTGCACGTGCACTCGGGGCCGAGCCCCTTCCCGCGCCGGCTCAACCACGTCGAGGCGTCCTACGACGCCGCGCGGATCAACATGCGGGCGATCCTCATCAAGTCGCACCACCACAACACCGTCATGGACCTGCTGGCCATGCAGGACCAGTTGAAGGACGCCCCCACGCCCGCGTACGGCGGGGTCGCCCTCAACTCCGAGGTCGGCGGGATCAACCCCTCCGCCGTGGCCGTCGCGATCCAGATGGGCGGGCGTGCCGTGTGGGGCCCGACCGTGTCGGCGGGTCAGCACATCCGCGCGCACAGCCACGACGACGGCTTCCCCACCGCGGGAGCGAACCTCGAGGAGAAGGAGGAGTCGATCTGGGACGCGGACGGCAACGTGTCGGCCGAGACCGTGCGCGTGACGCAGCTGATCGCCGAGGCCGACATCATGCTCTCCGGCGGGCACCTCGACGCGGAGTCGATGAAGGCGTTCTTCGCCACCGCGAAGGAGAACGGGGTGCGGAGGCTCCTGCTGCACCACCCCGACTTCATCATCAACGCCAGTCAGGGCGACGTGGAGGAGATGATCGGCTACGGCGCCTTCGTGGAGCACGAGCTCTCGATGTACCACCCGGCCGTCGAGGCGCCCGGCTTCCCGATCCAGCAGCTCGTCGACTGGATCGAGCGGATCGGCCCCGAGCGCACGGTCATCGACTCCGACCTCGGCCAGAAGATCAACCCGCTGCCCGTCGACGGCTACATCTACGTCATCCAGCAGCTCCTCGACCACGGCGTGGCCGAGAAGGACATCCGCCAGATGATCTGCCGCAACACCGCGTTCCTCCTCGGCCTCGAGGAGACGAACTGATGCGCGCTGCGGAGCAGGTGGTGATCAGCACGGCGATCACCGGTTCGGTGAACGTGCCGTCGCAGAGCGACTATTTGCCGCTCAGCGCCGACGAGATCGTGGCGTCGGCTCTGGAGGCGGTCGAGGCGGGGTCCGCGATCATCCATCTCCACGCGCGCCACCCGGACGGACGCCCCGCTTGGGAGGCGGAGGTCTACGAGGAGATCGTGCCCCGCATCCTCGAGCAGACGGATGCGGTGATCAACATCACCACGGGCGGCTCGTCGGCCATGACGATGGATCAGCGCCTGGCCGGCGCCCTCCGGTTCGCACCCGAGCTGGCCTCGCTCAACATGGGCTCGATGAACTTCGTCTACTCCGGCATCGCCGATCGGATCGACGACTGGAAGTACGACTGGGAGAAGCAGTACGTCCTCAACACGTACTCGCATCCGTTCATCAACTCGTTCGACCGCATCGAGCACACGCTGCGGGAGCTGGGCGAGGGTCTCGGGACGCGCTTCGAGTTCGAGTGCTACGACATCGGGCACCTCTACTCCCTGGCCTACTTCGTCGACCTCGGTCTCGTGAAGCCGCCGTTCCTCATCCAGGGCGTCTTCGGCATCCTCGGCGGCATCGGCGCCGACCACGCGAACCTCACCCACATGGTCGCCATCGCCGACAAGCTGTTCGGCGACGACTACTTCTTCTCGGCCTTCGCCGCGGGACGCCACCAGATGCAGTTCGCCACGCACAGCGCCTGGCTCGGCGGCAACGTCCGGGTCGGGCTCGAGGACAGCCTGTGGATCGGCAAGGGCCGACTCGCCACGAGCAACGCCGAGCAGGTGCGGAAGATCCGCGCCGTGGTCGAGGACCTCGGCCGTCCGATCGCGACGCCCGACGATGCCCGCCGGATGCTCGGCCTCAAGGGCCGCGCCGGCGTCACCCTCTGACGCGCCTGTCGCGCCATCCCCTGCGCCCGACCGGCGCCCGTCGACCAAGGAGATCCCATGACCATGTACGCCGCAGACGACATCCGGTCGCGCCTGGCGACCGGCCCGCAGCCCGCCAGGGCCGTCGACCCGTCCACCCCGATCAAGCCCGCCCAGTGGATCGCGTTCCACGACCACGAGCCGACCGAGCGCAGCGCCTCGGGCGGCGTCACCTGGATCGCGCGCGCCGCGAACCTCGTCATCGCCTACTCGGAGGCGAGGGCGGGCGAGGTGCTGTCCCGCACCGGGCAGCCCGACGAGTACACGGTGCTCCTCACCTCCGACAGCGCGGCGGTCCGCGTGATCGCCGGCGAGCAGTCCGCGGAGGTCGACGAGGAGGCGCTGGTCGTGGTGCCGCCCGGCGACAGCGCGGTCGAGGTGCTGTCGGACGGGCCGGTGATCCGTCTCTTCTCGACCGAGGCGTCGGACCTCGTCGCGGCGTCGTTGAACGCCGAGGCGTACGCCGAACCCGACCTCAGGGCCACGCCGGTCACGCCGTGGCCGGACCCGGTCGGCGGATTCGTGCTGCGGGTGTACCCGCTGGCCGAGACCCCGATCGCCGAAGGCCGGTTCGGGCGGATCTTCCGCACCACCACCGTCATGGTGAACTTCCTCGCCGAGGAGCCCGCCCCGCGGAACCCGGAGAAGCTCTCACCCCACCACCACGACGACTTCGAGCAGATCTCGCTGGCGGTCAAGGGCCGGTTCGTCCACCACATCCGCTACCCGTGGGGGCCCGACTCCACGCAGTGGCGAGCCGACGAGAGCCGTGAGATCGGAAGCCCGTCGATCTGCGTCATCCCGCCGCCCACCGTGCACACCACCCAGGGCGTCGGCGAGCACCAGCAGCTGATCGACATCTTCTCCCCGCCGCGCGACGACTTCTCGGACGCCGGCTGGGTGCTGAACGCCGAGGAGTACCCGGCGCGATGACGACGCTCCCCCTCCGCACGAGCCTGTTCCGGCAGGCGCTCGCGCAGACCGACGGCCCGGCGCTCGGCACCTGGGTGAAGCTGCCCGCCGTCGAGAGCGTCGAGCTCATGGCGCTGGCCGGGTTCGACTTCGTCGTCATCGACCTCGAGCACTCGGCGATGAGCATCGAGACCGCGTTCCATCACATCGGTGTCGCCCTCCTCACCGGCGTCTCGCCGATCGTGCGCGTGCCCGCCCTCGACGGCGGCATCGTCCAGCGTCTGCTCGATGCGGGCGCCGAGGGCATCATGGTCCCGCACGTCGACACGGCGGACCAGGCGGCGGCCGCCGCCCGTGCCGTCCGGTTCCCGCCGCGCGGCACCCGCGGGGTCGGGAGCACCAGCCGGGCCGGCGCCTGGGGCGCTGTCTCCCGGGAGGAGTACCTCCGCTACGGGCAGGAGGAGGTCGTGCTCATCGCCCAGATCGAGAGCGCCGAGGCGGCACGGAACGCGGCGGCGATCGCCGCGGTGGACGGAGTCGACGCGCTGCTGATCGGCGCCGCCGACCTCTCGACCAGCGAGGGCAAGACGGAGGCGCATCCGGATGTGGTGGCCCTGATCGAGGGAGCCGTGCGCGACTCCCTCGCTGTGGGCGTTCCCGTCGGGAACGCCGGTGGGGCCGCGGCGTCGGCCGTCCAGGGCTCGGCAGACGCCGGGTACGCCTTCACCCTCATGAGCAACGACGCGAGCATGCTGGGTGCGGCGGCGGCCGCCGCCGTGACGGCGGGTCGGTCGATCCGTGCGCGCTCGGCCCGCACCACGGACTCAGCGCAGACAGCAGGAGGAGAACGATGACGGACGAAGGACGCACGACCGGACTGCTCGAGGGCAAGACCGTGCTGATCGTGGGCGCGAGCGCGGGGATCGGCGCCGACTCGGCGCGGGTCCTCGCCCGGCACGGCGCCCGCCTCATGCTCGCGGCCCGCACCCGAGAGCCGCTCGACCGGATCGCCGACGAGCTCACGGGCACGGGAGCGGACGTCGACGTCGTCACCGGCGACATCAGCGTCGCCGACGATGTGGCGCGGCTCGTGGACGCCACGGTCGCACGCTTCGGCGGACTCGACGGCGCCTTCAACAACGCGGCGATGACGCAGGCGGGGCGGCTCGACGAGGTCTCGGAGGCGGACTTCGACCGCATCCTGCAGGTGAACGTCAAGGGCACGTGGCTGTGCCTGCGCGAGGAGCTGCGCGTCATGCGCGCCGCCGGATCGGGTTCGATCGTGAACGTCAGCAGCATCGGCGGGCTTCGGGGCAGCTCGGGCATGGGCGCGTATCAGGCGACGAAGCACGCCGTGATCGGACTCACACGCACCGCCGCCCACGACAACGGGCCGGTCGGAGTGCGTGTCAACGCGCTGGCCCCTGGCCCCACCGAGACGCCGATGCTGCAGCAGACGCGCGAGGCGATCCCCGGCGGCGTCGAGGCGCGCATCGCCGCCACTCCCCTCCGCAAGGCGGGGACCGGCAGCGAGGTCGGCGAGGCCGCCGCCTGGCTGCTCAGCGATCTCGCGAGCCACATCAGCGGTGTGGTGCTCCCCGTGGACGGAGGATTCAGTGCCTGACGCCCTCGCCGACGCCGTCGGCACGCTGCGGCTGCCCGCCCGCATCCACGTCGGGTACGGGGTGCGGCAGCAGATCCCCGCGCTCCTGGCCGAGCACGGTCGACGTGTGCTGGCCGTGGTCGATCCCTTCCTCGCGACCTCACCCGACTTCGTCGCCCTGCTCGCGTCGCTCGAGGCGACGGGCCTCGAGGTCACCACGCACACCGGCGTCCTGCCGGAGCTCCCGGTCGGATCCCTCACCGCCTCCGCGGAGGCCGTGGCCGACACCGACCCCGAGGTCGTGCTGGCCTACGGCGGGGGAAGCGCGATCGATGCGGCCAAGCTCATCGCGACGCTCCTGGCCCACGGCGGGCCCCTCAGCCGGTTCTACGGCGAGAACGCCGTGCCGGGCCCCATCCGCCCGATCGTCGCCGTTCCGACGACCGCCGGCACGGGATCGGAGGTGACGCCGGTGGCGGTCGTGTCCGATCCGGACAGGGAGATGAAGATCGGCATCTCGAGCCCGTTCCTCGTGCCCGTCGCCGCCGTGGTCGATCCGGAGCTGACGCTCGGAGCGCCGCCGTCGGTCACGGCCCACTCCGGGATCGACGCGCTCGTGCACGCGCTCGAGTCGTACACCGCGGCCGCGGTGCCGCTCGACTGGACGGGGCAGCTGCCGCTGTTCACCGGCCGCAACGTGCTCGCCGCGCCGCTCGCCCTCGAGGCGATCCGGCACATCGCGCCCTTCCTCGCGCGCGCGGTGCGGGACGGCTCCGACCGGGAGGCCCGAGCGCAGGTGGCGCTCGGCAGCCTCCTCGCGGGGATGGCGTTCGGCCCCACGGGCACGCACCTCTCGCACGCGCTGCAGTACCCGATCGGCGCGATCACGAAGACGCCCCACGGGCTGGGCACCGGGCTCATGATCCCGTACGTGCTGCAGGCCGCGGTCGCCGTCGTGCCGTCGCGCCTGGCGGAGATCGACCGGGTCCTCGGCGGCACCGAGCCCGACGACTCGGTGGCCGCGCAGGATGCGGTGGACCGCATCGCCGATCTCTGCCGGGAGGTCGGCATCCCGTCGAGCCTGGCCGAGATCGGCGTCGAGGAGACGCAGCTCGAGCACATCGCCGAGCTCGCCCTGAACTCGAAGCGGCTCGTCGGCATCTCGCCCGTCGGCGCCGATCCCGGCGTGCTCCTCTCGATCCTGCGGGCGGCCCACTCCGGCCACCGCTCGCTCCTCGACTCCTCGGTCCATCGCGGCCGCTGACCCCCGATTTGGAAGACGACATGACGAACACCTTCAGAGCGGCCCTGTACATCGACGGCGAGTGGCGGGAGGGCGGTGACGGCGGGACCTTCGCCGTCGTCGACCCCGCCGACGGCAGCACCATCGCGGACTTCCCCATCGCGACGAGCGCCGACTGCCTCGCCGCTGTCGAAGCGGCCGCCGCCGCGCAGGAGGGCTGGGCGGCCACCCCGCCGCGCGTGCGCAGCGAGCTCCTCCGCGCTGCGTACGACCTGCTCACCGAGGAGGTCGAGCTGTTCGCCGAGATCATGGTGCGCGAGAACGGCAAGTCATGGTCGGATGCGATGGGCGAGGCGAACTACGCCAAGGAGTTCTTCCGCTGGTTCGCCGAGGAGGCGGTGCGCATCCCGGGCGACTACCGCCTCTCCCCCGCCGGCGACAAGCGGATCGTCGTCGACCGTCAGCCGATCGGGGTGTCGCTCCTCATCACTCCGTGGAACTTCCCCGCGGCCATGGCCACCCGCAAGCTCGCGCCCGCGCTGGCCGCGGGCTGCGCAGTCATCCTGAAACCCGCCCGCGAGACGCCGCTCACCGCCGCGTACATGGTGGAGGTGCTCGAGCGCGTGGGCGTGCCGCGGGGAGTGGTGGGCCTCGTCACCCCCGTGCCCACCGGGCCGCTCGTCGCCGAGATGCTCGCGCATCCGGCGGTGCGGAAGCTCTCGTTCACCGGATCGACGGAGGTGGGACGCGAGCTGCTCCACGCCTGCGCCGACACGGTGGTGAGCGCGTCGATGGAGCTCGGCGGCAACGCTCCGGTGATCGTGCTGCCGGGCGCCGACCTCGACACGACCGTGCCCGAGGCGCTCCTGGCCAAGATGCGCAACGGCGGCTCGGCCTGCACCGCCGCCAACCGGTTCTACGTGCACTCGAGCCTCCACGAGGAGTTCGTGCGACGGATGGCCGAGGCGCTCTCGAGCGTGTCGGTGGGGTCGGGGCTCGACCGGTTGAACCAGCTCGGGGCGCTCGTGTCGGTGCGCGAGCGCGACAAGGTCGCCGCACTCGTCGACTCCGCGGTGTCGGAGGGCGCCACCGTCGTGACGGGCGGGCACAGCTCGGAGACCGGGGCCTTCTACGACGCGACCCTCCTCACGGGCGTGCGGCACGGATCCGAGATCAACGCCACCGAGATCTTCGGCCCGGTGACCGCCGTCGTGGCGTACGACGAGGTCGACGACGCCATCCGGATGGCGAACGACACCGAGTTCGGCCTCATGGCCTACGTCTTCGGCGAGGAGCGGGAGGCGATGGCGGTCGCCCGTCGGCTCGAGTCGGGCATGGTCGCGGTGAACCGCGGTGTGGTGAGCGACCCGGCGGCGCCGTTCGGCGGCGTGAAGCAGAGCGGACTCGGCCGCGAGGGCGCGAGCGAGGGGATCCTCGAGTTCCTCGAGGAGAAGTACATCGCGCTGACGGCGTGAGGACGTGCGGATCTGACACTCGTGGTGGGCTGACGGGCTCCGAGGGCACCACGAGTGTCAGATCCGCGGCACCGCGCGCGCTCTCCTCGCCTCCGAAGTCCCTCCGAGGGCCGGCGCTGGGCGCCGTGTGCCCCTAGCGTGGAGGGACGACGAAGGGAGCATCCGATGACGTTCCTCCTCATCCTGGGCGGCTTCGCCCTTGTGCTGGCAGCGATCGGAGCGGTCATGGCCGTGCGTCAACGCCGGGCACGTGACCACGTCGAGCACCTCGATCCGCGTGACGTCCCTGGACGCGGCCACACCGACGGGCAGGCGGCCTCCGGGGTCGGCCACCACGTGCGCGGCACCGGCCAGGGCATGGGCAGCGGATTCTGAGCGCCGGCTCGATCGGAGCGCCACGGCGCGCGCCGGGCTAGCGTGAGGGGATGACGGCAGCGTGGACGGAGCACGTGCTCTGGTGGCAGGTGTATCCGCTCGGGTTCGTCGGCGCGGAGATCCGGCCGGAGTCGCCGACGAGCGAGGTGACCCACCGGCTCGACCGGATCGTGGGGTGGCTCGACCATGTGATCGAGCTCGGACTGAACGGCCTCCAGCTCGGTCCGGTGTTCGCGTCGACGTCGCACGGGTACGACACCGTCGACCACTTCACCGTCGACCCCCGGCTCGGTGACGGCGACGATCTCGACCGGCTTCTCGCGGAGGCGAGGGCTCGCGGCATCCGGGTGCTGCTCGACGGGGTCTTCAACCACGTGAGCCGAGCGCATCCGTGGTTCGCGGACGTCGAGGCTCGCGGGCCCGAGTCGGAGTACGCCGACCGGTTCCGGATCGACTGGGACGACGCCCCGGGGTGGCACCCCGGCGACGCCGTGCCGGCCCAGGTCTTCGAGGGGCACGACGCGCTCGTCGTGCTGAACCACGACTCGGAGGCCGTGCGCGACCACGTCGTCGAGATCATGTCGCACTGGCTCGATCGCGGGATCGACGGCTGGCGCCTCGACGCGGCCTACGCCGTGCCCGCCTCCTTCTGGGCGGCGGTGCTGCCACGGGTGCGCGAACGGCATCCGGAGGCGTGGTTCAGCGGCGAGGTCATCCACGGGGTCGGCGGCGACTTCGTCGTGGAGTCCACCATCGACTCCCTCACCCAGTACGAGCTGTGGCAGGGGATCTGGCACTCGCTGTCCGACCGGAACCTGTTCGAGCTGGCGCACGCCGTGGAGCGCGGCAACGAGCTGCTGCAGCACTCGATCCCCTCGACGTTCATCGGCAACCACGACGTCACGCGGATCGCCTCCGCGGTCGGCGCCGAGCTCGTGCCGCACGCGGCCGCCGTGCTGTTCACCGTGGCCGGCGTGCCGTCCGTCTACGCGGGCGACGAGTACGCGCACCTCGGCGTCAAGGAGGCTCGGCTCGGGGGCGATGACGCGGTTCGACCGGAGTTCCCGTCGACGCCGCCCGCTCCCGGCGAGCTGCCCCCGGAGGCCGCCGCCGTGCTGCGCGCACACGAGCAGCTCGTCGCGGTGCGCCGTCGGCATCCGTGGCTGCACAGCGCCCACACCGACGTGGTCGAGCTGCAGAACGAGTGGATCGTGCTCCGCACGGCCACCGGGAGCGGTGCGGTCGTCACCGCGCTCAACCCGTCTGCGGAGCCGCGGCGGCTCCCCGTGGGCGGCCCGCACGTCCCGATCGCGGGCGAGGCGACCACCGAGGGTGACGACCTGATCATCCCGCCGGGCGGCTGGCTCGTGGCCGAGCCCGCGGAGTAGCGCGGGCCCCCTCCCGGCGACTCGCGTCGCGTCCGGGCACCCTCGTCGAGTCGCGAGATCCCGCCCTTCGTGCGGCCGGAAGAGGGCGAGAAGTCGTCACTCGGCGCCACCGCGGGGGCAGCGGCGTGCTGCTGCGCCGGGCGTCAGGACGCGGGCAGGTGCGCCTCGTCGTAGGCGGACTGGCGGGCGGCGACCTCGTCGCGGTGATCCTGCGACCACAGCTTGAGCTGCCGCACGGTCGAGTGGAGCGAGAGCCCGAGGGCGGTGAGCTCGTAGCTCACCGTGACCGGCACGGTCGGCGTGACGGTGCGCTCGACGAGACCGTCGCGCTCCAACGAGCGCAGCGTCTGCGACAGCATCTTCGGGCTGACCCCGGCCAGCACACGCGACAGCTCCGAGTAGCGCATCGGTCGCGGCTCGCCGTCGCAGTCGGGGCCGCTGCCGAGGGCGGACAGCACGAGGGTGACCCACTTCCCCGCGATCCGGCCCAACAGCTGATGGCTCGGGCACGCCGACAGGAACGCGTCGTACTCGGTCTTGGCCTGCGCCCGCTTCTCGGCCGCCGTCAGCGTCGCCATCCCACTCCTCGGGTATCTACGCACTTTCGGGTAACTGCTTCCGAAAGGATAGCGCCTGCCGCAGAGTACTGGAGGCCGTTCGATCCGCGAGCGGCCGGAAGGACACCCCATGGACACCGACACGACACCGACGATCCCCACCACGACGACCGATCTCCCGGGCGGACTCTGGTCGCTCGGCGACAGGAGCCTGACCCGCTTCGGCTACGGCGCGATGCAGCTCGCCGGTCCCTTCGTCATGGGGCCGCCGAAGGACCACGACGCAGCGATCGCCGTCCTCAGGGCCGCGGTCGAGAGCGGCATCACCCACATCGACACCTCCGAGTCGTACGGTCCGAAGATCGTCAACGAACTGATCCGCGAAGCCCTGCATCCGTACGCACCCGATCTCGTGATCGCCACGAAGGTGGGCGGGCGCCGGGATGCTCGGGGCGGCTGGCCGACGGCCCGGAAGCCCGACGAGCTCCGCCGCCAGATCGACGACAACCTCGAGACGCTTGGCCTCGAGCACCTCGACCTCGTCCACCTGCGGATGGGCGACGCCACCGGCCCCGCCCCCGAGCCGGTCGAGGAGGCCTTCGCGACGCTCGTGGACCTGCAGCGGCAGGGGCTCATCCGCCATCTGGGCCTCAGCAACGCCACAGCCGAGCAGGTGGCGGAAGCCCAGTCGATCGCGCCGATCGTCTCCGTCCAGAACGCCTACAACCTCGCCACCCGGAACGACGACGAGCTGATCGACAGGCTGGCCTCCGAGGGGGTCGCGTACATCCCCTTCTTCCCGCTCGGCGGGTTCAGCCCGCTGCAGGCTCAGGCGCTCTCGGCGGTGGCGGAGCGCGTCGGGTCCGCGCCCCTCCCGGTGGCGCTGGCCTGGTTGCTCCAGCGCTCGCCGAACATCCTGCTCATCCCGGGCACCTCGTCCGTCGAGCACCTCCGCGAGAACATCGCCGGCGCGGCGACCGTCCTCTCGGAGGACGACGTCCGCGAGCTCGACGCCATCGGCACACGCCCCTGACGGCGGGTGCCGAGCCCGGTCTTCGCGGGTGGGCCTACGCTGGAGACGCCGCGGGCCTGCCCAGACAGGACCGGATCGTATATGATCTGAGCGAGGTCGCGCCGGCGGCCGGAAGCGAAGGGGCTCATGAGCGACGCCATGCCATCCACAGGTCAGGACGACGGACGCTTCGCCGCGTTGCCGGTCCGCCCGGGCAAGATCATCGCCGTGCACCTGAGCTACGCGTCGCGGGCCGACCAGCGCGGCCGACGCCCCGCCGCGCCGTCCTACTTCCTCAAGCCGTCGAGCTCGGTCGCCGCCGACGGCAGCACCATCGAGCGGCCCGACGGCACCGAGCTGCTCGCCTTCGAAGGCGAGATCGCGCTCGTCATCGGCGAGCCGGCGAGATGGGTGAGCGCAGCGGAGGCGTGGAGTCACGTCGGCTGGATCACCGCGGCGAACGACTTCGGCATCTACGACTACCGGGCGAACGACAAGGGCTCGAACGTCCGATCGAAGGGCCGCGACGGCTACACGCCGATCGGGCCGGCGCTGATCGACGCGAGCACCGTCGACCCCGCCGCCATCCGGCTGCGCACCTGGGTCGACGGCGCCCTCGTGCAGGACGACACGACCGCGGGCCTGATCTTCCCCCTGGCCCAGATCGTGGCCGACCTCAGCCAGCACCTCACCCTGGAGACAGGCGACGTCATCCTCGCGGGCACCCCCGCCGGGTCGAGCGTCGTCGTCCCCGGGCAGACCGTCGAGGTCGAGGTCGACGTGCCGGATGCGCCCGGCTCACCCGCCAGCGGCCGCCTCGCGACCACGGTCGTCGCGGGGGCGGGCGGCTTCGACCCCGCGCTCGGTTCACTGCCGGCCGTCGACGACGCCCAGCGGGCGGATGCCTGGGGCTCCGCCGAGGCCGCCGGCTTCGCGCCCGAGACCCCCGCGGATGCCGCCCCGGCCCTCGATCCCGACCTCAAGGAGAGGCTGCTCCGCGCCCCCGTGGCCGGGCTCTCCCAGCAGCTGCGCAAGCGCGGGCTGAACAACGTCACCATCGACGGCGTCCGCCCGATGCATCCCGAGCAGAAGCTCGTCGGCGTGGCCCGGACCCTCCGCTTCGTGCCGAACCGCGAGGACCTCTTCGACAGCCACGGCGGCGGCTACAACGCGCAGAAGCGCGTCTTCGACGCCGTCGGCGCGGACGAGGTGGTGGTCATCGAGGCGCGCGGCGAGGCCGGATCGGGCACGCTCGGCGACATCCTCGCCCTCCGCGCCCAGGCGAACGGCGCCGCGGGCATCGTCACCGACGGCGGCGTACGCGACTACGACGCGGTCGCCGCCGTCGGCATCCCGGTCTACACCGTCGGAGCGCACCCTGCCGTGCTCGGGCGCAAGCACGTCCCCTGGGAGGGCGACGTGGCCGTCGCGTGCGGGGGCACCACCGTGCTGCCCGGCGACATCCTCGTCGGCGACTCCGACGGCGTGATCGTGATCCCCCCTGCCCTGGTGGAGACGGTCGTGGATGCGGCCCTCGCACAGGAGGAGGAGGACGCCTGGATCGCCGAGCAGGTGAGGGCGGGCCACCCCGTCGACGGGCTCTTCCCCCTGAACGCCGAGTGGCGGGCCCGGTACGAGAGCGAGCGCGGCCGATGAGCCTCGAGACGGCGCCCGCGGGCAGCAAGTCGGAGCAGGCGTACGCCTGGATCCGCGAGCGCATCCTCGCCCATGAGTACCAGCCGGGGTTCCGTCTCGTGCTCCAGACCATCGCCGACGCCCTCGACATCAGCGTCGTGCCCGTGCGCGAGGCGATCCGCCGCCTCGAGGCGGAGGGGCTCGTCTCGTTCGAGCGCAACGTGGGGGCGCGCGTCGCCCTCATCGACGAGAGCGAGTACGTCCACACGATGCAGACCCTCGGACTCGTCGAGGGCCTCGCCACGGCGCTGTCGAGCCCCCTGCTGCACCCGGCCGACCTCGATCGGGCCTCGGCGGTGAACGAGCGGATGCACGCCCTCCTCGACGACTTAGATCCGCACGAGTTCACCCGCCTCAACCAGGAGTTCCACTCGGTGCTCTACGAGCCGTGCCCCAACCCGCACGTCCTCGACCTCGTGCACCGGGGCTGGGGGCGGCTCGCCGGGATCCGCGACTCGACGTTCGCGTTCGTGCCCGGACGCGCGACCCACTCCGTCGACGAGCACGTCGAGATCCTCGACCTCATCCGCGACGGCGCCGATCCGCTCGACATCGAGCTCGCCGCCCGCCGCCACCGCTGGCGCACGATGGACGCGTTCATCGCCGCGCGCCACGGCGGCGAGCACCCCGGCTCCTAGTCAGGACGATCGCCGCCGCGACGACCGGGCTCACACCCGACGCGCTCGACCTCGACCGGCCCTGATCACGCCTCCGGCGAGGAGGAGCAGCAGGGCGGCTCCGGCGAGCGCCACGGGGACCTCCGCCCCCGTCTCGGCGAGCGTCGTCGACGGCTTCTCCTCGCCGGCAGGGCCTGCCGGGCTCGTCCCGGACGCCGCAGCGGCGACCTGGATGTCGTTCCACCCGAGGAGGTTGTCCTCGGAGTCGGTGACGGCGAGCCGGTGGGCACCCGCGGGGATGTCCGCCGGGAGGGCGAACGTGACGTTCCCCGCCGCATCCACCACCTCGGTGCCGAGCGGCGTGGGCGTGGAGAACAGCCAGCCGTTGACCGGCTCCCCCGGCGCGGCCAGCTCGCCGACGTTCACCGTGACGGTTCCTCCCGCCACGGCGGACGGGGGGACGCCGATCCCCCCTCGGAGCTCCTCCGTGAGGTTCTCGGGCAGCGGCGCCCGCGGTGCCGTGGGTACCGGGTCCGTGCCGGTGCGGGTCGTGAACGTGGTGATCGCGGGCTCGCTGGTTCCGAACCATCCGGCTGAGGGGCTGAAGTAGCTGACCGTCAGAGTCGCCGTGTACGTCGTGTCTGGCTTCAGACCGTTGGCGTAGCCGATGGTGCCGTCGATCGCCGAGCTCGCGGTCTCGTAGACGTCCACCCCGTCGTCCAGGATGAGCCGGTAGCTGATCGAGGCCCTCTCCGTCGGTCCGGGCTGGGCCGGGATCGCGTCGTTGACGTTCCTCACGCTCAGGGTGACTCCCGACCACCCGGCGTCGACCGCATCGATGAGGGGCGCACTGACCGTGTCCGGGATGACGAATCCATACCCGGTCACCGCGGCGTCGCCGCCGGGGCCGTAGGCGGTGACGACCACTCGATAGAGGCCCGGAGCCAGGTCCGTGAAGTCGAAGCTCCCGGGCGTCCCCCTCTGCTGCGTGGTGGTCTCCCCCGTGGAGTCGCGCGTGATGGCGGCCTCGAACGTGTCGACCGGGCCGCCGTCCTCCGAGTCGGAGGCCGCACCGGCCCTGACCTCGATGGATGCCGTGCTCTTCCCGATGGCGATCCCGCCGATCACCGGGGCGGCGGGGACCCTCTCGACCGTGCCGGTCGACGGCAGTCCGAGATCCTCCGCGGATGCGGCCAGCGGCGTGCCGATGGCCAGGGCCGCCGTCAGCGCGACGGCTGAGAGCACGGCGCCGACGCGATGCCGGGCGCGTGAGAAGGACTGCTGTGACATGGGTCTGTCTCCTGTACGGGTGTCGGTGCGGGACGCAGCGGCAGCGGGGCAGACCCGGTCCCGAGCCGACTGTATCCACCCGCTCGACTCGTTCCCCCGCGAGAGTCGATTCCCATACAAGCCCGGACAGCGCTCCCTGATCGGGGTCGTCCGGGCTCGCGTCGAGGTACGCGAGGATGTCTCCAGGACAGTCGACGTCGGAGGAAGCGTGAAGGGCCCTGAAGCTGCGAGCACACACCGTGAGGTGGCTGAGCCATCGATCGCCGAGGGCCTGCAGGCACTCCGCGAGCAGGCGGGCGCTGTCACCTATGCGGAGATCGCGGCGAGGATCTCGCGGCTCCGCGCGGAGCGGTCCGGCGGTGCGGGCTTCGAGGTCTCCAGGTCCACGGTCTACGACGCCTTCCGTCCCGGGCGGACGAGACTGAACCCCGACCTCGTGGTCGACATCGTCCTGAGCCTCGGGGTCAGCCCCGAGGACGCCGAAGGCTGGCGTGAGCGCTGCACCACGACCCGACCGGCCGTCGCTCGCTCCCCCTCGCGGAGCGCCCCGTCCGACTCGGTCGCCGGACCTCAGCCGACGCCTCCCTCGCCGCCCGCGCCTGCCGGCCGGGCCGCTCCGACCTGGACCGGGAGGCAGCGCCTCCTGCTCGTCGCGGCGACGCTCCTCGCCGCCATCGCGGTGAACCTCGTCGGCGGGGAGCTCGTGATCTGGCTCGAGCTCCCTCTCTTCCTCGACATGATCGGCACGGCCGTCGTCGCCATAGCCCTCGGCCCCTGGTACGCCGTGGCCACCGCCGTCGTGACCCAGTTCGCCGCTGTTCCCCTGCATGGCACCTCGGCGGGCCTCCCGTTCACCCCCGTAGCGATCGTCGGCGCGCTGATCTGGGGGTACGGTGCCCGGCGGTGGGGCCTCGCCCGAAGCCTGCCGCGATTCCTGCTGCTGAGCGTCGTCGTCGCCCTGGCGTGCACGATCGTCGCGGTGCCGATCACCGCCGCCGTCTTCGAGGGATACAGCTCGCACGTCGCGGCGAACTCCCTGACCGATCGCTTCCAGACCGTCGGCGAGAACCTCGTGCTCGCCGTGGCCTCGTCCAACCTCACCGCCTCCGTCCTGGACAAGCTCATCGCGGGGTTCGTCGGCCTCGCCCTCGGAGTCCCCCTGCTCTCGACGTTCGCCTCACCTCCACGGGAGCCCTCGTCCCCATGACGTGACCCGCCCTCGTCACCGGCATCCCTTGATCGCTCCACGCGGATCGTATACGATCTAACACAGACGGCTTCGGCAGAGCAGCCCGCCGTCCTCAGAAGGGATCCGCGCCATGACCACCCGACACATCCCCGCCGATCTGCCCGACCACATCCAGCACTACATCGGCGGCCGGTTCGTCGACTCGGTCGACGGCGACACCTTCGAGGTGCTCGATCCGGTGACGAACGAGACGTACCTGCGTGCGGCGGCGGGCAAGAAGGACGACATCGACCTCGCCGTGGCCGCCGCCCGTGAGGCCTTCGTGAACGGGCCGTGGCCGCGGATGCTCCCCCGCGAGCGTGCGCGCATCCTGCACCGCATCGCCGACATCGTCGAGTCGCGCGACGCGCGCCTGGCCGAGCTGGAGAGCTTCGACTCGGGGCTGCCGATCACGCAGGCGCTCGGCCAGGCGCGACGCGCCGCCGAGAACTTCCGCTTCTTCGCCGACCTGATCGTCGCCCAGGCCGACGACGCGTTCAAGGTGCCCGGGCGGCAGATGAACTACGTCAACCGCAAGCCGATCGGCGTCGCCGGGCTCATCACGCCGTGGAACACGCCGTTCATGCTCGAGTCGTGGAAGCTCGGCCCGGCGCTCGCCACGGGCAACACCGTCGTGCTGAAGCCCGCCGAGTTCACGCCGCTCTCGGCGTCGCTCTGGGCCGGGATCTTCGAGGAGGCCGGACTGCCCGAGGGTGTGTTCAACCTCGTCAACGGCCTCGGCGAGGATGCGGGCGACGCGCTGGTGAAGCACCCCGACGTCCCGCTCATCTCCTTCACCGGCGAGAGCCGGACCGGGCAGATCATCTTCGCCAACGCCGCGCCCTACCTCAAGGGGCTGTCGATGGAGCTCGGCGGCAAGAGCCCCGCCATCGTGTTCGCGGACGCGGACCTCGAGGCCGCCATCGACGCCACGATCTTCGGCGTCTTCTCCCTGAACGGCGAGCGCTGCACCGCGGGCAGCCGCATCCTCGTCGAGCGCCCGATCTACGACGAGTTCGTCGAGCGCTACGCCGAGCAGGCGAAGCGCGTCGTGGTCGGCGACCCCCAGGATCCGGCCACCGAGGTCGGTGCGCTGGTGCATCCGGAGCACTACGAGAAGGTCATGAGCTACGTCGAGATCGGCAAGGGCGAGGGCCGCCTCGTCGCCGGCGGCGGCCGGCCCGAGGGCTTCCCCACCGGCAACTACGTCGCACCGACGGTGTTCGCCGACGTCCCGAAGGAGGCGCGGATCTTCCAGGAGGAGATCTTCGGCCCGGTCGTCGCGATCACCCCGTTCGACACGGAGGAGGAGGCCCTCGAGCTCGCCAACGGCGTGCGCTACGGCCTCGCCGCCTACGTCTGGACGAACGACCTCAAGCGGTCGCACAACTTCGCACAGGCCATCGAGGCCGGCATGGTGTGGCTGAACAGCAACAACGTGCGCGACCTCCGCACGCCCTTCGGCGGGGTGAAGGCCTCGGGCCTCGGCCACGAGGGCGGCTACCGCTCCATCGACTTCTACACCGACCAGCAGGCGGTGCACATCACCCTCGGCAAGGTGCACAACCCCACCTTCGGCAAGTCCGCCCCGATCACCCCCGAGTCCCGCGAGGAGCTCGAGGAGGCGACCGAGGACTCCGACAACTGAAACCGGCACCCCTCTCCACGACGCAAGGACGCGCATCCATGAGCACCGACAAGACCCTCACCTCCGCCGGGTACTACACCAGCCAGGAGGCGCCCATCTCCGCGGCGAACGCCTTCCCGACGCCGACGGCCACGCCGCCCGACGTGCTGCGCTGCGCGTACATGGAGCTCGTCGTCACCGACCTCGCCGCGTCGCGGCAGTTCTACGTCGACATCCTCGGTCTGTACGTCACCGAGGAGGACGACGAGGCGATCTACCTCCGCTCGACCGAGGAGTTCATCCACCACAACCTCGTGCTGCGGAAGGGCGACGTCGCGGCCGTCGCCGCCTTCTCGTACCGCGTGCGTGCGGCGGAGGACCTCGACCGGGCGGTGGAGTTCTTCGGCGAGCTCGGCTGCGAGGTCCGGCGCAACCCCGACGGCTTCGTCAAGGGCATCGGCGACTCGGTGCGCGTGGTCGATCCGCTCGGCTTCCCGTACGAGTTCTTCCACGCCACCGACCACGTCGAGAGGATGAGCTGGCGCTACGACCTGCACATCCCCGGCGAGCTCGTCCGGCTCGACCACTTCAACCAGATCACGCCCGACGTGCCGCGCGCCGTGCGCTACATGCAGGACCTCGGCTTCCGGGTGACGGAGGACATCCAGGACGACGAGGGCACCGTGTACGCAGCGTGGATGCGCCGCAAGCCCACCGTCCACGACACCGCGATGACGGGCGGCGACGGCCCGCGCATGCACCACGTGTGCTTCGCCACCCACGAGAAGCACAACATCCTGTCGATCTGCGACAAGCTCGGCGCGCTGCGCCGCTCGGACGCGATCGAGCGCGGACCTGGACGCCACGGGGTCTCGAACGCCTTCTACCTCTACCTCCGCGACCCTGACGGGCACCGTGTCGAGGTCTACACGCAGGACTACTACACGGGCGACCCCGACAACCCCGTCATCACCTGGGACGTCCACGACAACCAGCGCCGCGACTGGTGGGGGAACCCCGTCGTGCCGTCCTGGTACACCGACGGATCGCTCGTGCTCGACCTCGACGGCAACCCCCAGCCCGTGGTCGCGCGGACCGACTCGAGCGAGATGGCGGTCACCATCGGCGCCGACGGATTCTCCTACACCCGACCCGACGACGACCCGGCCGATCTGCCGGAGTGGAAGCAGGGCGAGTACAAGCTGGGGAACCAGCTCTGATGGCGCTCTCCGCTTCCCAGATCACCGCCATCGCCGACGAGCTCGCCGCCGCCGAGCGCGACCGCACCACCGTGCCCCGGCTCACCTCCCGCTACCCCGACATGACCGTCGAGGATTCCTACGCGGTGCAGAACGAGTGGCGCCGCCGCGGCGTCGCGGCCGGACGACGGCTGGTGGGCCGCAAGATCGGTCTCACGTCGAAGGTCATGCAGGCCGCGACGGGCATCACCGAACCCGACTACGGCGCGATCTTCGCCGACCAGGTGTTCGAGAACGGCGCGGTCATCGAGCACTCGCGGTTCTCCAACGTGCGGATCGAGGTCGAGCTCGCCTTCGTGCTCTCCGCGCCGCTCGAGGGCCCCTCCGTGACGGTGTTCGATGTGCTGCGCGCGACTGAGTACGTCGTGCCCGCCCTCGAGATCCTCTCCTCGCGGCTCGAGATGGAGGGGCGCACGATCGTCGACACCATCAGCGACAACGCCGCCCTCGGGGGCATGGTCTACGGCGGCAACCCCGTCGCTCCGGATGCGGTCGACCTGCGCTGGGTCTCGGCGCTGCTCTACCGCAACGAGGTGATCGAGGAGTCCGGCGTCGCCGCCGCGGTCCTCAACCACCCCGCCACCGGGGTGGCGTGGCTCGCGAACAAGCTCGCCCAGCACGGCGACCGGCTCGAGGCGGGCGAGATCGTCCTCGCCGGGTCGTTCACGCGGCCGATGTGGGTGCATCCTGGGGACACCGTGCTGGCCGACTACCGCGACCTGGGGACGATCACATGCCGCTTCATCTGATCCCGACGCTGCGCGACGCGCTGACGTCGGCCTCCCCCCGTGCCCTCACGGGGATCTGGGTCTGCTCGGGTTCGACCGTCAACGCCGAGATCGTCGCCGGGTCGGGCACCGACTGGGTGATGATCGACATGGAGCACGCGCCCCAGGGCCTCGAGACGGTGCTGCAGATGCTCCAGACCGTCGCCGCGCATCCGGTCACCCCCGTCGTGCGGGTGCCCATCGGCGATCCGGTGCTCATCAAGCAGGTGCTCGACCTCGGTGCGCAGAACCTGCTCGTGCCGATGGTGTCGTCCGCCGAGCAGGCCGCGTCGCTCGTCGAGGCCGTGCGCTACCCGCCGCGCGGCGTCCGCGGCGTGGGCTCGGCCCTCGCACGGTCGGCACGCTGGAACCGGGTCGACGACTACCTCGTGAACGCCGACCAGCACGTGTCGCTGTTCGTGCAGGTCGAGACCGCGGCGGCGGTCGACGTCGCCGGCGAGATCGCCGCGGTCGACGGGATCGACGGCGTCTTCGTCGGGCCCGCCGACCTCGCGGCGTCGATGGGGCTGCTCGGCCAGCAGACGCATCCAGACGTCGTCGCCGCGGTGCACCGGGCGTTCGCCGCGGTGCTGGCTGCCGGCAAGCCGGTGGGCGTGAACGCCTTCGACCCCGCGGTGGCGCAGGGGTACATCGACGCCGGCGCGACGTTCGTGCTGGTCGGCGCGGACGTCGCCCTCCTCGCCCGCGCGACCGAGTCCCTCGCCGCCCGCTTCGCGCCCCCCGCCCCCTCTGCCGACGGCTCGCGCCCCTCGTACTGACCCCGGGTTTGTCCACTTTTCCGTCGCCTTTCGCCGGATTCGCGACGGAAACCTGGACAAAGCCGGGCCTTCGGGCGGGGTGGGCGCGGGGCGCTCAGCGCTCGGCGGACGGGTCGACCGCGGACGGGTCGATCACGGTGAAGTGCGCGGCCTCGGAACGGACGCCGTTGGCCTGGACGGTGACGACGTGCGGACCGGGGTAGTAGGTGCGCGTGGTGATGCGGCGGAAGGAGTGCGTCTTCGAGACGGTGACGCTCTCGCCGGGGCGAAGTCTCCGCGACGCGAGCTTGAAGGTCTTCGGGCTGACAGTCCCGTTGAAGCGCTGGAACCCGATCGAGTAGTCGATCGCCACCGTCGCATCCTCGTCGTCGTCGTTGGTGACCCGCGCGGTGAAGGTGAGCGCATCCTCGTGCAGGCGCACGAAGGTCTCCTGCACCTGCGGCCGATCGACCCGAAGCCTGTCGCCGGAGAAGCCCACCAGCGCCAGGGCGTCCGGGTCGGCCTTCTTGATCAGCGTCCGCAGCCCATGGCGGATGACCCAGGGCGTGTCGGCGGACGGATCCGCCGCCCACCCTCGGGCGGTCGTCGTCACGAGCGCCGGATCGATCCGGCTGAGGTCGTTGAGATGGTTGGCCACCGATCGACGGACGTACACGGCCGGGTCTCGATGCAGCGCGTCGAGGATGCCCTGCGTCGCGTCCGGATGCGCGACGAGCCAGGGGACGCGCTTCGCCCACGGCAGGAAGGCCCTCGTGCCCTCGCTGGCGAGGCGTCTCACGTGCTCGTTCTCGTGCCCCGTCCAGCCGCGGATGATCCCCAGAGCCCGCTCCGGCCGGGCGAGGAGCATGTCGCGGATCGCGAACTCGCTGCTCAGCCGCGTCGTCAGCAGCGCCAGGACGTCGAGTCCCCCGTCGAAAGCGGCCGTCGAGCCGTCCTCCAGCGCACGTGCGGCGACGACCTCCGTGACGGGCCAGATCATCCAGCCCTCGAAGTCCGGCACCGACAGCACTCCTTCGACGACCTGGCGCGCCGCGGGGAACCCGCCGGGGAGATCGGCGAGCATCGCGTCGCGGACGAGATCGACGCGGTCTCGGAGACGACGCCCCTCGAGGGAGGCCCGGACGTCGGACAGCTCCGAGAGCTCGAGCGCCGGCTCCACCGAGCGCACGGCGGACCGGAGGCGGTCGACCACCTCAGGACCGATCAGCTCGTCCATCGCTCCCATGACGACCCCCTCCCGGTGGCAATGTTGTCCTCAAGGACAGTATCAGACTGTAGTGTCGCCGGGGACACTATGGCTTGAGGTCACTACAGTCGTGACATGGCCTCGAGCTCAGACTCCGACTCCGCCCGCCCGCGACGGGCGAGCGACTTCCCCTACCGCTCCGAGCTGCTCGCCAATCTGAGCGCCCTGATCCTCCTCTGGGACTCGCCCGCCCTCCAGGGCGAGATCCTCGCGAAGACCGGGGAGAGCATCGACCAGCAGTCTCACGCGACCCTCCGACATCTGCTCGCCTGGGGCCCGATGCGCCCCACCGCCCTCTCGAACGTGCTCGCGACCGGCGCCTCGCACGTGAGCAAGATCGTGCGACGCCTCGAAGCCGACGGCCTCGTGCAGCGCACGACCGACCCCTCCGACGGCCGGGCGACCCTCATCAGCCTCACGACGGCCGGGGAGGAGGCCGCGCACAGCGTCTACGAGCTCGGCGATCGCATGATCGCCGAGGTCCTCGACGGATGGTCGGACGACGACGTGCGGGAGTACACCGGCCTGACCGTGCGGTTCGTCCAGGACGCGATCGCGTCGGCCGAGCGGATGCTCGAGAGAGGACTGCTGCCCCTCAAGAAGTGAGTCCTCTTCTTGATGTCCTGACGGACAGTACTCGTGATACTGTCCGTCAGGACATCATCGAACGAAGGAGAGGACACCCATGTCACACACCGATCGAGATCGCCTCGACGGCCGACGCGCCCTGGTCACCGGCGGGACGAAGGGGGCGGGGGCGGCCGTCGTCGCGCGACTGCGCGAGCTGGGTGCGGATGTGTACACGTCCGCACGATCGATGCCGGAGGGTCACGCGCATCCGGACAGGTTCATCGGCGCCGACACCTCCACCGCCGAGGGCACCGACCGCGTCGCCGCCGTGCTCACCGAAGCCGGTGGCGCCGACATCGTCGTGCACGTCGTCGGAGGATCGTCGACCCCCGTCGGCGGATTCGAGGTCATCTCCGACGAGCAGTGGCTCGTCGAGCTGCAGCTCAACCTCCTCGGCGCCGTCCGCCTCGACCGCGCGCTCATCCCCGGCATGATCGCGAGGGGATCCGGAGTCGTGGTGCACGTCACCTCGATCCAGCGGCAAATGCCGCTCTGGGAGTCGACGCTCCCGTACGCGGCCTCGAAGGCGGCGCTCCGCACGTACAGCAAGGGGCTCGCCACCGAGCTCGCGCCGAAGGGCGTGCGCGTCAACGCGATCAGCCCCGGCGGCATCAGGACCGAGGCGACGGAGGTCTTCTACGACCGGATCGCCGAGGCGGACGGCGTGAGCCGCGAGGCCGCGGCGCAGCAGGTCATGGACTCGCTCGGCGGCATCCCCCTGGGGCGCTTCGCCGAGACCGAGGAGATCGCGGACCTCGTCGGATTCCTGGTCTCCGACCGGGCCTCCGCGATCGTGGGCGCGGAGCTCGTCATCGACGGCGGGACGGTTCCGACCGTCTGACACCGAGCTCCGGCACGACGAAGAGGCTGCCCCCGGGGAGGAGGCAGCCTCTTCGTGCAGCTGGTCGCCGCCGTCTCGCTACGCGAAGTCGAGCCGGACGATCCGCCCCTCCTCGTCGAGGCGGAACCGGTACTCGAGCTCGACCACTCCGCCGGGGAAGTCGCCCTCGAGCCGGAACGACGCCCCGACCATGCCGTCGTCCTCGCGCCCGCGGAGGAACGTGAGGGTCGTGGTGAACAGGTCGATCGAGCCACGGACCCAGCCGCGGATCTCGTCGAGGCCGCGGTAGGTGTGCCCCTCATCCGAGACCACCGCCTCGTCCGCGAACAGCGCCTCGACCCCTGCTGCGTCGCGCCCCTGCCACCCGTCCACGAACCCATGGACAGCCGCGGGCAGCTCCTCGTACTCCAGTGCCTTGCTCATCGTCGTCTTCCCTTCTCGGTGCGATAAACCGTCCTATAGGACACTACCACATTTAGTGTCCTGCAGGACAGGAAACCGCGTTCGCTCGCGGCCGCGCGCACCACTGCAAGATGGAGGGATGGAGCACGCACGTCGACGCGAGCGGAGCCGGCTCGTCAGGGGCGTCCGGCTGCTGCGCACCCGCCACCCCCGCACCTTCACCGAGAAGGTCCGGTACAAGATGCTGCGCGACCACCGGCCCCTCCTGGTGACGTTCGCCGACAAGGCGGCGGTGCGCGATCACGTCGCCGAGCGCGTCGGCGACGGGTACCTGCCGCACGCCTTCGGCATCCTCGACGACCCTGACGAGCTCCTCAGCCTCGACCTGCCCGACCGCTACGTCGTCAAGCCCACTCATGGCAGCGGGGCGGCGATCGTGGTCAGCCCGACCGCCCCCGCGGAGGCGCGACTGCCCGAGGCGCGCTGGAGCTGGACCTACCGCCACGTCGATCCCTCCCACGTCGACCGGTCGCATCTCGCGGCCATCGGACGTCACTGGATGCGCCAGCTCTACGGGCAGGGTCCGAACCGCGAGTGGGCCTACGGGCTGGTGCCCCGCCGCATCCTGGTCGAGGAGATGCTGGCGGGACCGGACGGCTCGATCCCCGACGACTACAAGGTGTTCGTCTTCCACGGCCGGGCCCACTTCATCCAGGTCGACGCCGGCCGGTTCGGCGGGCGCACGCAGGACTTCTACACGCCCACCTGGACGCACCTGCCGATGAGCGGCGGACCGCCCTGGGTGCATCCGCCGCGCCCCCGTCCGGAACGTCTCGACGAGATCCTCCACGTCGCCGAGACGCTCGGGGCGGAGACGGACTTCGTGCGCGTGGACCTCTACTCGCTGCCCGACCGCATCGTCTTCGGCGAGCTCACGAGCTACCCCGCCGGCGGCGAGAGCCCCTTCGACCCGATCAGCTTCGACGCCGAGTTCGGCCGCCCCTGGACCGTCCCGCCCCGCTACTGAGTCCGGTCACCGTCGAAAGGTCGCCTCAGAGCACGCACGGCCCCGTATTCGGTTCATCTCGCGTCTGAGGCGACCTTTCGACGCTCAGGTTGCCGAGCGAGCGCGCGCCAACGCATCAGCGGACGAGCGGGCCGACCTCCTGGCCGAGGAAGCGGAGGAAGGCGTCGAAGGCGGGGACGTCGGCGACGTCGGGGGTGGGCATGAAGCTGAACGAGGTGACGCCGAGGCCGGCGAGGCGGCGCACGTCGGCGGCCACCTCCTCCGCCGTGCCCGCCGACCCGGTGGTGCCGGGCACCGCGTCCGGAGCGCCCCATCGAGCGAGGCCGGCGGCCAGGCGCTCCTGCGCGCCCGGGCCGGTGGCGGTGAGGTGCAGCAGCATCGTCTCGTGGGACGTCTTCCCCGCCGCGAGCGCCGCGTCGCGGCTGATGCCGACCTTCTCGGCGATGTCGGCGTCCGTGAGGCCGGTGTCGAGGAGCGTGCCGTCGCCGATCTCGCCCGCCAGCGCGAGCATCTTCGGGCCGCGGGCACCCACGTAGAGGGGCAGCGCTCGCTCCGGAGGGAAGCCGAGCGTCACGTCGGTGAGGGTGACGTACCGTCCGGCCGTCGTGACGGTCTCGCCCGCCAGCAGCCTGCGCAGCGCCTCCCCCGACTCGCGGAGCCGCGTCATCGGCGACTGCACCGCCTCGCCGACCTGCGCCATCCACGGCAGGACCCCCGTACCGATGCCGGGCAGCAGTCGGCCCGGGAACATCCGCTCGATCGCGGCGAGGTCCATCGCCAGCAGCGCGACGTTGCGCAGCGGGACGGGCGCCAGGGCGATCCCCACACGGAGGCGGCTGGTCGCGGCGAGCGCCGCCGTCACGACGGGCATGGCGCTGGCGGTGAAGCAGTCCTCGAAGACCCACAGCTCGTCGAGCCCGTGCCGCTCGGTGAGGGTGGCGATCTCGACGAGGTCGCGGGGATCCATGTCGGACGTGAAGGTCATCCCGAGGCGGGGCGGGGCGGGAGCGTCTGCGGTCACCCCTCCACCGTATCGGGGCGCCGCGACCCGCTATCGGCCGGCGGTGGCCGCGTGACGGGCGGCGAGGACGCCGAAGGCGGCGGTGAGCTCGGCCGGGGACACGACCTCGATCTCCGTGTCGAAGCGACCCAGCGCCGAGGCGAGGGCGATCCAGGACCAGGATCCGACCTCGAGACTGCACCGGTCGGGGCCGAGGTCCTCGACGATCCCGTCCTCCGCGAAGGGGAGGACGTCCCGGGCGGGCAGGTGCAGGATCGCCTTCCCGATGCAGGGCCACCGATCGCCGCTCTCGGACCCCTTGAACCGCGCCGAGACGTACTCGGCGACGTCGCCGCCCGGGACCTCGCGCGGCGCGAAGCGCGGGCCGGTCGGCGTGCGGGGCGAGATCCGGTCGGCCCGGTAGATCCGCCACGCATCGCGGTCGAGGTCCCACGCGACGAGGTACCAGGATCCGCCGGACGTCAGGAGGTGGTGCGGCTCGACTTTCCTGGGAGGCGCAGGATCGGTCGCGGCGCCGCCGTCGCCGTCGCTGCCGCTGCCGCTGCGGGGGCGGTGGCTCGCGTAGTCGAAGCGCAGCACCTCGCGGGCGCGGACGGCGGTCGACAGCGCGATCAGCACGTCCGGCGAGACCGGATCCCGGCGCACAGCCCCCGGCCGCGGAGTCACCGTGGTGAACTCGAGCGCCCCCAGTCGGTGGCGGAGCCTCGACGGCATCACCTGCCGCACGGTCGTGAGCGCGCGGAGCGCGGCATCCTCGATCCCGACACCGGTGACCGCGGCGGCCTGGAGCGCGACGGCGAGCGCGATCACCTGGTCGTCGTCGAAGAGGAGCGGCGGGAGGTCGTCGCCGGCGTCGAGCCGGTATCCGCCCTCCGGCCCCATGGTCGAGCTGATGCTGTAGCCCATCTCGCGGAGGCGGTCGACGTCGCGCCGGACCGTGCGGTGACTGATCTCGAGCCTCTCGGCGAGGACGGGACCGGGCCAGTCGCGCCGCATCTGCAGCAGCGACAGCAGCCGCAGCAGGCGCGAGGTGCTCGATGCGGTCATGGTGCGAGAGTAGTCGCAGAGTAGGACCGGACTTGACCTACACGGCTGCGAGAGTGGAGAACACCGGGGACGACCCCGGGAGAGACTCACGAGGAGCAGCCATGAGCATCCAGACCACCACCCACCTGAACTTCCGCGGCGACGCCCGAGCGGCGCTCGAGTTCTACCAGTCCGTCTTCGGCGGGCACCTGATCGTCAACACCTACGCGGACTTCGGGATGCCTGCCGAGGTGCCAGGATCCGACAAGGTCGTCTTCGGCCTGGTCGCGGCCGAGAACGGCTTCCGCGTGATGGCCTACGACATCCCGGGTCAGACGGCGGGCTCGATCGCGGGCGGCGGATCCACCCGGCGCGAGGACAACACGACGATCACCGATCAGGCGCTGTTCCTGTCGCTGGCATCGGACACCCTGGACGAGCTCCAGGGCTACTGGGATGCACTGGCCGTGGGCGCCGTCATCGTCGAGCCCCTGGCCGCCTCGGCCTGGAGCCCCGGCTTCGGGATGCTGACGGACCGCTTCGGCGTGACCTGGAGCGTCAGCGTCACGGCCGCCTGAGGTCGAGCGACGCCGGGCGCGCGCCCCTAGGAGCGGGAGGTGCGCGCTCGGTGGTAGTCCTCGAGCACCGGGGGCACCCCCTCGGTCAGCATCCTCCTGCGGACGCCGCCGAGGAGCCGCGACATCGCGAACCCGCCCAGGCCACGGAAGCCGGCGTGGCTCCAGGTGAACCGGGTGCCGGTCAGAGTGGACTCGAGGAGGTAGGTGACCTCGGTCACGTCGTCGGTCTCCTCGTCGCCCCTCCACGTGTAGCGGAGGGAACGGGGCGCGTCGACGGCGAGGACCTCGCAGTAGACCACTCCGGCCCAGCCCATCGTGGGCTTGCCCACGAACCGGAACCGGGTGCCCGGCACGGCGGCGAAGCCCTCCGGCCGGCCGCCCCTGCCGGTCGTCGTCCAGCGGGCGACCTGCTCGGGTTCGGTGAGGACCGCCCAGACCTCGTCGATCGGATAGGGGTAGTCGCGGACGACGGTGTAGCCGGTCATGGGTGCGCCTCTCGGGTCGATGACGTCAGCCTACCTACCGGACGGTAGTCTGTCTACCCGCCGGTAGGTAGACTGGCGTCATGACGACGGATGCCACCCCTCCCGCCCGCAGGAGCGGTTCGCGCACTCGCGAGCTGGCCCAGCAGGTCGCCCTGCGCCTGTTCACCGAGCAGGGCTACGAGGCGACGTCGTTGCGTCAGATCGCGGACGAGCTGGGCATCAACAAGGCCTCGCTGTACTACCACTTCGACGGCAAGGAGGCGATCGTGCAGTCCCTCCTCGACCAGCGCGGCGACGAGGCCGAGGAGCTGCTGGCCTGGGTCCGTGCCCAACCTCCTGCGCCGGACGTGATCGCCGAGGCGGTGTCCCGGTGGGTCGACTCGTTCACCGAGGAGAAGCTGCAGGGCATCCGGTTCCTCACCGCGAACCCGCGCCTCCTCGCGGGGATGGCGCGCGCCGACGAGGAGCCCCGCGTGGGCGCCGGACTGACGCAGCTCGCCGACGAGCTGAGCGCGCGGCTGCCCTCGCCCTCGCCCGAGAGCGCCGTTCTGCTGCGGATGGCGCTGCTCTCGATCAACGCGGCCGTCCACGCCGCCGCCGGCACCTCCGCGGACGACACCGCGATCGTCGCCGCCGCGCGACGCGCCGCCCGCATCCTCACCGCCGACCTGCTGTGCGGGCGCGAGCGCTCGGCCCTAGACGCTCACGCGGGCGCCTCGAGGCTGAGCGGCTTGAGGGACGGATGCTCCGCGACGGCGTGAGGGCCGTGGGTCATGAGGAGGGTGAGCAGCGACGCGGCGGGCACGGCGGGGCCGGTGAGCAGCAGCGGCGAGGTCGAGGGGAACTGGCAGATCAGCGTCCAGTCGCGCGGTTCGGGATAGACGGCCGACATCGCCGCGAAGTCGAAGGAGAGCCACTGCCCGTTCGCCAGGCGGGTCGCGATCCTCTTGTTCGAGACCAGCATCCTGACGGTCTGGTGCTCGCGCCACTGCTCCCGGGCCTGTGCAGAGGCGGCCGAGCGCCTCGACGCGTTGCCGATCGCGGAGGCGGCGACGCCGGCGAGGACGAACGACGGACGCCCGTAGTAGAAGCCGCTGGTCTGCGTGTAGGTGACGTCGGTGCCGTAGTAGCGGCTGTACTGCACCGGTGCATCCACGAAGAAGACCTCGTCGGCGTAGGGGGCGAGATCCCAGACCGTGACCTGGGGCGGGACCTTCCGGGCGATCAGGTCGGCGCGCAGCTGGGATGCGGCGGCCCAGTTGTCGCGGAGCCGGGCGGCCTCGTCGAGGCGCGCCTGCTCATCAGGCGTGTACCGCCCCGCGGCCCGACGCCGTGTCCGCAGCCACTCCGCAAGGGTGCGCGACCCGTTGACGAGGGTTACCACGGCGCACGCGACTCCGAGGGCGATGAGCCCCATCAGGAGAAGCACCAGGCGTCCGGCCAGGCTGGTGGGCGAAGACCCGGGAGCGTAGGAGTTGATCTCCTCCGCAGTCTGCGCCGCGAAGAAGAACAGCACGGCGACACCGACGACGCCCACGACGAGCGGGATCACCCACCGCAGGTGACGACGGACCGGGGATGTGCGCGGCCACGTGATCGTCATGACTCCATTGTGTCCACGTCAGCCGACACCGCCGCGGAGAGCAGCCGCTCGGTCGGGGTCGAGCCTGGCCAGCCGCGACTTCGTGGCGTTCGAGCGCACGATCCAGCTCATGTCCGGGTCGCCGAGCGCGGCGAGGCGCTCCAAGGCCTCGAATCCCTCGGCCGGGACCCCGACCGCCGCGACGCTCCACGCGTATCCCAGCGTCTGGCGCAGCACACGCACGTCGTCGCGGCCCCGTCGCTCGGATGCGGGCAGGGCGGCGAGCGCCGCCGTGATCCGATCGAGGATGCGCAGGGCGCGCCGCGCATCCGGTGCCGCCTTCACGAGCCGGAGCTCGGCGACGCCGGCGGCGACCGCGCGCAGGAGGAGGAGTCGAGGCGCCTGACGTGGGGCGGTGGCACTCTCGACCCACCGCTCCGCGAGCTCCCAGAGCGCATCGCGGTCGGCGTCGCCGATGCGCTGCAACGCCATCGCGACCCCCTCGCGCACGCGCCACCGCGGATCCTCTGCGAGGGCGACCAGCCGAGCCTCCGACTCCTCGCGGGATCCGTCCGTCCAGAGGCGCCCGAGCGCGACCGCCCCGCACAGGGCGGTGTACTCGTCGGCCGAGTCGGCGAAAGCCGTGATCTGCTCGGGCGACGCCTCGTCGGCGACGGCCTGCGCCAGGTCGAGGTTCGCGCGGGGCCCGGGCAGCCCCGAGTTCTCGGCGAGGTAGGCCCCCCACTGCGCGGCCGGCAGACCCGCGAGCGCCGCCCGGTGGGATGCACGAGTGCTCGTTCCGCTCACCCCTCGAGTGTCGCAGAGGGCCCGGAGCGACCGCGAGCGCCGCCGCGCGACCCCTGCGACTCGACGCCCCCGTCGCCGGCGCAACCCCCGAGCGAGATGCGAGCGGGCGGTCCAGGATGTGGGGATGGCGTCCTCGACCTCGTTCCCCGCCCTCGACGACTCCCTCTCGGTGCTCACCCGCGGCTACGGCTTCGGCGCCCGCATCTGGCGGCGCGCGCGACCGGGCGCCCGGTCGGCCCCGATGCGGCTGCTGGGTGACGACACGCTCTTCGTCCGGGGCGCGGAGGGGGTGCGGGCGTTCTACGACGACGACCTCGTCGCGCGTCACGGCGCCATGCCCGGTCTCGTCCAGGAGACCCTCTTCGGGCACGGCTCCGTCCACAGCCTCGACGGCGACGACCACCGTCACCGCAAGGCCACCTTCGTCGACGTCGCGTACGAGGACCATCAGGTCGCGAGACTGACCCCGCTGCTCGAGCGGGAGTGGCAGGCCGAGCTCGACGCGTGGCTGGCGGGCGGCCGCCGCTCGGCCTACGACGCCGCCGTCGGCGCCTTCGGGCGAGCGAGCATGCGGTGGGCCGGCCTCCCG
Organism: Cnuibacter physcomitrellae; assembly: GCF_014640535.1. NCBI lineage: Bacteria > Bacillati > Actinomycetota > Actinomycetes > Micrococcales > Microbacteriaceae > Cnuibacter > Cnuibacter physcomitrellae. Next base: position 2,763,270 of record NZ_BMHD01000001.1, on the reverse strand, counting down.
GGCACCGCCGCCGCCAAGACACGCTGGGCTCGGCGGCTCGCGCAGATCGTCGACGGGTTCGGCGTCCCCTACTCGCCCGAGTACCTCCTCGCCTTCGGCAACCGGATGTGGTCGGACCGTCACGCGGCGGACCTCATCGCCGCCGTCCGGGCCGGCGAGCTCGACGCGGAGCAGGGCACAGCGCTGGAGCAGTGGGCGTGGCACCGCGACCGGGCGGGACACCTGCTCCCGCCCCGCCTGGCGGGGATCGAGCTGCAGAACAGCATCCGTCCGATGATCGCGGTGGCCCGCTTCGTCGCCTTCGCCGCGAAGGAGCTGCACGACCATCCGGACTGGCGGATGCGCATCGCCGACGAGACCGCCGAACGCGGCTCTGTCGTCGACGGTCCGCTCGCGACGGCGTTCGCGCAGGAGGTCCGGCGCACAGCGCCCTTCGTGCCGATGCTGCCCGGCCGGGCGATCGCGGACATCGAGGTCGACGGCGAGCGTGTGTCCGAGGGCGGCCGGATCGTGCTCGACATCCTCGGCACCGACACCGACGACCGCTCCTGGCCCCACGCGGGTCGGTTCGATCCCGCACGCTTCGTGGGCGTGGAGGACTACGAGGCCCTCGAGGCCTTCATCCCGCATGGCGGAGCGGGCGTGACGACGGGGCACCGCTGTCCAGGCGAGAAGCTCGCGATCGCCGGGCTCGCGTCCGCGATCGCGACGCTGAGCGATCCGCGAGTCACGATCCTCGACCGGGGCCTCGACGTCGATCGGCGTCGTCTCCCCACGAAGCCCTCCTCGGGCGGCCGCGTGCGCGCCGTCGGCGCACCGTCCCGCTGCCCCTTCCCGTTCCACTGATCCCCGTCGGCGGGCTGCGTCAGCCGGCGTGGACCGGAGGCGCCGGGCTCTCGTGTGGCACGGGTCGAGCACGTTGTCCACCCCCGAGGGAGCGCGGAAGGCCGGACGTACGGTCGCACACATCGGCGACGCCACCGACGGCCGCCGAGGACGAGGAGAGGTAGGCATGTTCTTCCACAAGCAGGAACTGCAGTTCACCGCGACACCGGCCAAGCCCGACGCCATCCTGGCGCGTCGGATGCAGGAGCTGCTCGGGGGCCAGTACGGCGAGATCACGATCGCGATGCAGTACGGCTTCCAGGCCTGGAACGCGCACATCCCCGGCAAGTACCGGGACCTGCTGTACGGGATCGGCAGCGAGGAGTTCGGGCACGTCGAGATGCTCGCGATCATGATCGCCCAGCTGCTGGAGAAGGCGCCGGTCGAGCAGTCGGAGGAGGCCGCGAAGTCCGACCCGGTGCTCGGCGCGATCATCGGCGGGATGGACGTGCAGCACGCCATCGTCGCCGGAGCGGGTGCCCGCCCGGTCGACAGCAACGGCAACCCGTGGCAGGGCTCGTACATCACCGCATCAGGGAACCTGCTCGCCGACTTCACCGCGAACGCGAACGGCGAGATGCAGGGGCGCCTGCAGGCCGCACGGATCTACAACATGACGGACGACAAGGGCGTGCGGGAGCTGCTGTCGTTCCTCATCGCCCGCGACACGATGCACCAGAACCAGTGGACGGCCGCGGCCGCGGAGCTCCGGGCCGAGGGCGTCGAGGACCTCCCGGTGCCGAGCAACTTCCCGCTCGGACAGGAGCAGCGCGAGGTGTCGTACCAGTACCTCAACTTCTCCGACGGAGCGGCCGCGAAGGACGGCTCGTGGGCATCCGGCCCCACACCGGATGGCAAGGGCGAGTTCTCGTACCACGACGGCCCGACCACGTCGTCGCCGATGCCGCCGCCCACGCAGCCCGATCCGCGCCTGTTCGGCACCGATCCGAAGCCGAACCTCATCGACAAGGCGTCCGGGGTCATCAAGGACAAGCTGAGCGACAAATGACGCTCCACCTCCCGGCACTGCACGTGCCGGACCCCGAGAACCTGCCGGCCCCCGTGGCGGCGCCCCTCCTGGCGGGCGGCCTGCTCGCCTCGGGCGCCGCTCTCGCGGTCCGCTTCGGGGCATGGCTGGTCGCCGAGCAGCTGCGAGCGCACCGGGATACGCGCTGAAGGCGACCGCCTGCGGGCGGGATGGGGCACCGAGCGGGCGGACGCTGTTCCGCCCGCTCGGCCTCACTCCACGGGCGGGTTGGCCGTCATGTGGTCGCGCATCGGCAGCAGGTTCGTGAGCGGGGCGTAGTACCCGGCGGACGGCACATCGAAGGCGATGCCCGCGATCCCGGACCCGGCGAACGACGCCACCCACTCGATCGCACCCGGCATCGGGACCGCGAGCAGGAGCGAGGCCTCCTCGTCGCTCAGTCCGACGCTGCGACCGCCCTCGAGAGCGCGCTCGGCGGTGGTGAACGCGAAGACCATCGGGCCCGGGGAGAGCTCTCCCGCATAGGGCTTGGGGTCGTCCTGCGAGCCGCGGGCGATGAAGATCCACCGATCCAGTCCGTAGACCGCGCGCCAGAGTCCGTCCATCGCCGCGAAGCTCTGCGGCTCGGCGTGCAGTCGCGCCGCCTTCCGGTCGATGTCGGCGACGACCTCGACGGGCGGGTTCAGGCTCGGCATCTCGGGGGAGTCCATGCCTCCACCCTGTCAGACCCCTCCTCCGTCGGGCTGGGCGATTCCTCGATCCGGAGCGGATGCGCGCGCCCCGATGCATGGTCCGCGTCCCGCGGCAACCCGCTCGCGACAGGACGGGCGCGGACGGTCGATAGGAGTCACCATCGACCCTCGATCCAGAGAAACGGGTACCCCATGTCGTCACGCAACACCGTCGTCCGATCGATGCACGACCTCGGCCTCGCGGCCTGGTTCGGCGGGACCCTCATGGGTGCCGTCGGACTCAACGGCGCGGCCGCCGAGGCGAAGGACCCGCGCGAGCGCCTGCACCTCTCCTCCGTCGGGTGGGCGAAGTGGGCACCGGTGCAGTTCGTCGCCATCGTCGTCCACGGCATCGGCGGCGTCGGCCTCATCAACGGCAACAAGTCCCGCCTCGCGGGTCAGGGAGAGGCCCGCTCGAACACCACGCTGAAGCTCGTGCTCACCGGAGTGGCCGGAGCCGCGAGCCTCTACTCCGGCGCACTCGGACGCACCATCGACAAGCATGCGGAGGAGGGCGGCGAGGGTGTGACCGAGCCCAGCGCGTCCGCCTCGAAGAAGCTCGCCGCGGCTCAGCGGAGGCAGAAGGTGCTCCAGTGGGTCCTGCCGCTGCTCACGGGAACGCTGGTCGTGCTCGCCGCTCAGCAGGGCGAGCAGCAGCGACCCCTCAGCGGGCTCCTCCACAGGCACTGAGCACCTCGCGGGAACTCCGTAGGCCTTCGTAGGCTGGGCGCATGGATGCGGCGGAGGTCGAACGGGCGGAGGCGACGCTCGACCGGCTGAGGTTCCCCGTCTGCGCGATCACCGGCCCGGCCGAGGCCGTCGAGGCGGCGGGCGCCGTGCTCGACGAGCGGCTCCGCGAATACGGCTACCGCCGGAAGGAGCCGGAGAACCCAACACCGTCGGCGCACCTCTACGAGCAGGGCGGAAGGGGCCGCTCGGCACTGGCCGTGGCCGCCGATGCGCTCGTGACGGGCGGCGGATCGCAGTTCAACCTCAAGCTGCACGTCATCGTGGAGCGGACCTCGCCGGGCGAGCTCCTGTTCTCGGTGCACGGCGTCGACTACACGCTCCGGGCGCCGTTCGACGCGGAGGAGGCGTTCGGGGAGGCGCTGACCGCGATGACGGAGGCGGTGCCCTCGGTGCAGCGGAGCGCCTGGTTCGGCGCGAGCTCGCTGCCCTCCCACCTCGCCTCGTCGCCCGCCGGATTCCGGGCGCTGCTCGGCCCGGCCGGCGCCTTCTGGTGGAGCTGACCCGCACCGACCCGAGGCTGCTGTTGCGGGTTCCGCCCGCGGAGCGCGTCGATGACGCCGCCCAGGCGGGCGGCTCCCCGCGCGGCGGGCGGAACCCGCGGCACGGGCACCGGCAGCGGACGCGTCAGGGGTGCTGCTCGGTGCCGATGTCGGTCGCGGTGGCGAGGAGGAAGTCGATCGCGTCCTCGACGGAGCTGTGCTGCTGCGGCTGCACCCGGTCGACGAGAGCGGCGGGGATGAAGCCGACGCCACCGTCCAGGGTGCGCGCGGCGAACCCGATCACGATGCCGGACGGATCCTCGACCTGCAGGTCGTAGTGGCTCTCGGTGTGGCGCACCACGTAGTCGGTGTCGCCGACGGTCACGGTCTTCGGGGTGTTCTGCGCCTCTTCGAGGAAGGTGGCGTCGGCTGCGGTCATCCGACCAGCGTGACAGGGTCGACCGCTCCTGGCGAGGGGTTGCCGCGATGACGCTTTCGGGTGCCCGAACCGATCGGAGCCCCTCTCGAGCGTCAGATCCGCGACGCGGGATCCGGCGCGGACGCAGGACGGGCGCGGCGGTAGCCGTCGCCGTCCTCCTCGACCAGCCCGAGTCCGGCGAACGCCGTCAGCCACCCCCGCATCGGCCACTCGCCCCAGCGCTCCGCGAACCGCCGACCGTTGCGCAGGATGTCGCCCAGGTGCTGCACGGGAGGGTTCGTCGTGGGATGGTGCTGGTGATAGGCGTGCGCTCCGCCCACCCAGACCAGCGGCACACCGGCCTCCCTGGCCCGGAACGCGAAGTCGGTGTCCTCGCCGCCGTAGCCCTCGTATCCCTCGTCGAACCCGCCGAGGCTGTCCCAGGTCTCCCGGGTGGCCGCGAACGAGAGCGACCAGAACAGCTCGTAGCGGTCGCCGTCGAGCAGCTCGCCGTCGGCGGGGACGGGACGGGCGGGATGCGGTGCCGTCGCGCGACGCAGGTCGGCGGGCGTCTCGACCGGCGCACCCGGCGGAAGGTAGGTGACCGGGCCGGCGAGCAGCGCATCCGGTCTCGCCGTGGCGGCGGCCCGGTAGCGGGCCAGCAGGTCCGGTCCGGGGATGCAGTCGGCGTCGAGGAACACCAGCAGCTCTGGCGCGCCAGCCTCCGCCCGCGACGCGTCGGCCGCGGCCCGCGCGCCGGCGTTGCGCCCGGCGGCCAGCCGCAGGCCGTGCTCGCCCGGCGGCACGTGCACCAGCCGCGCGCCGGCCGTGGCCAGCACGTCATCGGCCCGCGGCGGCTCGGCGTCGAGCCAGACGATCACCCGATCGACCGGCAGCGAGCGCAGGTGCTCCTGCTGCCGCCGGACGTGCTCGGCCCGCGCCTCGGACGCGAGGGTGATGACGCTCACCGTCACGAGACGACACCGCGGATGCTGTCGGCGGCACGGCGCGCGGCCCCCGCCACCTGCCAGCGACCCCAGTCGGGACGGAGCCCGAGCGCGGCGTCGAGCAGCCCTCTCCACGCCTCGGCACCGCGCGGAGGGGCGGCGACCACCGCCAGCCCGAGGCTATCCAGGACACGGCCGGTCGCGTCCTGCTCGCCGAACGGCCGCGCCTGCGGCAGGACGATGGCGCGGGCGTCGGCGGCGGCGAGGTCGGCGACGCTGTTCTGCCCTGCCGCGCTGATGACCACGTCGGCCGCGACGAGGAGCGGCCAAGGGTCGGCGGTCCACGTCTCCCGGGTGGCGCCGACCCGGGTCATGGCGAGCCCCGCACCCTCCGCGGCGAGGCGGAGCCCCTCGACGTCGAGACCTGGATGCGCGCCGAGCACCACCACGCCCCCGCCACGTGACGTGGCCGAAGCGGAGCGCGACGCCGAGGGCACCGGCTCATACCTCGAGATCCCGCCCGTCCACCGCACGCGATCGCTCACCGGCAGCAGGGCCGCATCCGACAGCACCCCCTCGGGCCACGGCGCGATGATCGCGGAGGCGGCGCGGTACGCGAGCCGATGGGGTTCGTCGGTCCGATCCCCCGGCTGCGAGAACACCACCGTCGGGATCCCGAGGAGTCGCGACAGCAGCGTCACCTCCACCGAGACGTCGACGACCATCGCGTCGAGCGTGCTGTCACGGGCGACGTCGGCGATCGAGGCCAGCCGTGCCCGATGGCCGGCGTGTCCGAGCGGAGCCCAGTGCAGCAGTCCGCCGACCGTGGGGTCCGCTTCGACCGGCGCCTCCGCCGCACCGGTCGACCCGCCGAACCCGTCGTCGTCGCGCGGCAGCGCGACCCACCGGGTCCGGGGAGGAAGCGACGACGGGGCGGGCATCGAGGAGAGCACGACGACCTCGTCGTCGAGGTGCGGTCTCACGGCGAGCAGGCGCGTGAGGTGACCGGCACCGTGATGGTGCACGTACCAGCCGATGGTCACGCGCTGATCTCCATCGTCGTGGACTCGTCCACGACCTGGCGGAACAGCTGCTCGAGAGCGTGGGCGCGACCCTGCGCGTCGAAGCGGCGCTCCGCCGTCCTCCTCGTGAGCCAGCGTGTCTCGGGATGCGCGGACCCGAGCGAGGCGGCGTGGCTCGCCGCCTCGGCGAGCGCACGCACGTCGCCCGGCGGGACGAGCGCCGAGGGGAGGGGTGCGATGCTCTCGCCCACGCCTCCCGCGTCGAACGCGACGACAGGGGTCCCCGTCGCGAGCGCCTCCGGGATCACGAGCCCGAACGGCTCGTCCCACAGGGGCGTCACGAGCGCGCAGGCGCTCCGCCCCACGAGGTCGGCGAGCTCGGCCTGCGGAAGCGGGCCGACGTAGCGGACGTCGCCGCCCAGGCGCGGCGCGACCTGCTGATCGAAGTAGTCGCGGTCGCCGATCCGACCGGCCACGACGAGGGTCCGTCCCGTCATCCGGGCGGCGTCGATCGCCAGGTGCGTCCCCTTCTCCGGGACGATGCGCCCCGACCACACGAGCGCGTCACCGCCCTTGCCGAGCGGCCACCGGTCGAGGTCGACGGAGTTCGGCATGACCTCCGCGTGCACCCCGTGCTGCCGCCAGGCGCGGGCGGTGTGGGCGCTGACCGCGAGGAACCGCTGCGTCGACCCGATCGAGGCGGCGTGAGCAGCGAGCATCTCGGGCAGCGGAGGCGTGTGCAGCGTCGTCACCACGGGGACGCCCAGGCTCGCGGCGGCCGCGATCGGGGGGCCCTGAAGGCAGTGGTTGTCGATGACGTCGAACCGGTCGTCATGGCGTCGGATGTAGGCGAGCGCGTTCTCGAGCGATCGCGAGGCGCGCTTGACGTACCCGACCGGGTAGTCGGTGTCGGAGGCATCCGCATCCGAGAGCCACTGGACCCCGGGCATGACGAACTCGGGGGGCGAGCCCTCCAGGAAGTCGGATCCCTGCACCGCGCACAGGGTCACCTCGTGTCCGCGTTGCCTGAGCTGCTGCACGCGGTCCCAGACCATGGCCTCGAGACCGCCCGCGTGCGGCTGACGCAGCGGATACCGCAGCGGGCCGATCACGACGATCCGCAGCCGCTCCGACGGTGGTGTCCCTCTCACGCGATCCCTTCCCGAGCCCGCACGTAGACCTCGCGATGGGCCTCCCCGATCCGTCGGCTCTCGAAGGCGCGCAGGCTCCTCCGATGCTCGACGAGCGCCCGCCGATCGCCCGGGTCGGCGGGGCGCACGCTCGCGAGCGCGGCGGTGAGCGACGCTCCCCCGTCGTCGAGGCGGAAGACGGTGACGTCGTCCGGATGCTGTTCGGCGACGTACCCGCATCCGGTGTCGAGCACCGGGACGCCGAGGTCCCAGCAGAGCTCGGCGAAGCCGGAGTGGGTGCCGTGCGCGTACGGCAGCACCACGGCGTCGAGGTCGCTGATCCACCGCTCGAGCTCGGCGTCGGTCTGGCGCGGCCCCTGCTCCAGGTGCAGCGCGGGCGAGGCGGACGCCAGGGAGCGGATCTCACCGGCGGCGTCCTGGTCGCGCACCGACTCGTTGAGGCGGAGGCGCACGGAGACGGACGTCCCCTCCGCCTCCAGGGCGGCGACCGCGGCCGCGAGCGCGCCGACGACGGCGGCGCCCGCGATGTTGGGGCGGAGGTCGCGGAGGTGCACCCCGACGACCGCCTCGCGGTGCGGTGCGTCCGCCGGGTCGCGGGGCTCGATGGGTGCGCGCTCGGGCGCGCCCGTGGCCAGGCGCGGATGCGGGATCACCGTCGCCTCCCGATCCCAGCGTCGACGGATCTCGTCCGCCGCACCCGGTGTCAGGGTGATGAGCTCGTCGGCGGCCCGGATGACCGAGTCGAGTTGAGCCAGATGCACCGCCTGATCCTCGAGCTGGGGGTTGGCGAGGTCGTGCACGGTGTAGACGAGCGGGATGCGCGCCTCGCGGAGGGCGTAGAGGGCGGCGCGGAGCTGGGCCGTCGACACCGACTCCATCCCGAAGTGCAGATGGAGCACGTCGAACTCCCGGTCGTGCGCGCGCAGGTACTCGGGATCGAGGAGCACCGGCGGCCACCACTGTCCGGGCGGTCGCGACGCGACGGTCGGTTCGGGGCGGACCCAGACCCCGTCGGCGTCGAGCGTGACGGCGCGGACGTAGGGGTGCTCGGTGGGGACGGCGGCGACGCGGAGGGAGGAGTCGGCGTCGCGCGTCACAGGTCCTCCGTCTCACGAGACGCAGGACGGCACCGGGCCGAGCGGGGGTGGTCTCGGGCACTCCCCACCCTGACGAACGTAGGGCGAATGATCCGCCTCGGCTCGCGGAGACGGGCGGGGGTGGCACGTTCGCGTCAGAGTGGTACCGTGCCCTCCCCCACCGCCCTCGCGGAACGCCGTGCCCACTACTCCGACTTCTACGACGACCCCGTCACCGACGGTCGACGCGTCGTGCTGTCGGTGGGCAACTGCCAGGCCGAGTCGCTGCGGATCGTGCTCCCCGACGAAGCCCTGCAGACCGTGCGGATCCCGCCGGTCCACGAGCTCACGACGGCGGACCTCCCGGCCCTCGACGCCTGGCTGGCTCACGCCGACGTGCTGGTGACCCAGCCCATCCGCGACGACTACCGCGGCCTGCCGGTCGGCACGTCCCAGCTCGTGGCGCGGATGCCCCAGGCCGCCGAGGCGGTCGTCGTCCCGGTCATCCGCTTCGCCGGTCTCTACCCGCGCCAGGCGATCATCCGCCCGCCGTCGGATCCGTCGCTCGTGCCCCCGGTGGTGCCGTACCACGACCTGGCGGTGCTGCTCGAGGCCGCCGGAGAGGAGCTGCCCGCGCTCCGGCGCGAGTCGGTGCTGGCCGTCCGCGACGAGTCGATCGGGCAGCTGCGCGCCCGGGAGGAGGCGCACCGCACCGTCCTCGTCTCCGACCTCTTCGCCCGTCCCGACTTCGCCCAGATGCGCACGATCAACCACCCGGGCAACCCGATCTGGCTCGCCGTCGGGCAACGGGTGCTCGACGGGCTGGGCGTCGACGCCGAGGTGCGGGACCCCGGCCGGCCCCTGCTCGACGCGGTGCACGCCCCCCGCGAGCAGGTCGTGATCGACGCGTTCGGTCTCGACGCCCCGCCGGTCGTCTCGTGGACGGTGAACGGGCGGCGGATCGACGTCGACACCGTCAGGGCGGCTCACCTGGCCTGGTACGCCGAGCATCCGGATGCGGTGGCCGCCGGCCTCGCACGGCACCGAGACGTCATCGGGCTGCTGCGCGCATGACGACGACCACGCCCGCGGTCCCCGCTCCGCACGTCGCCACTCTGCGCGTCCCCGCGGTGCCCGTCCCCGCCCTGCACGTGCCCGCGGACGCTCAGCACGGCGTCACGATCTACGCTCGCAGGCTCGCCGAGCAGCTCGGCGTCGCCGGAGTCGCGTCCCCCGAGGCGGGGGACGGTGCGCTGCACGTGCACTTCACCGATCGACTCTGGGGATCGGACCCGGCCGACGCGGCTGCGGTGTTCGAGGCCGTCGCGGCGTCGCGCCGCGTGACCGTGACCCTCCACGACCTGCCCCAGCCGTCCGACGGGGAGCGCAACCTCCCCCGCCGGGCGGACTGCTACCGCAGGGTCGTCGGGGCCGCAGCGGGGGTGGTGTGCAACAGCGCGCACGAGGCCGCGCTGCTCCAGCGGTTCGCCGACGAGGCGGTCGTCGCGACGGTGATCCCGCTGCCGGTCGAACGGGCCGGGAGGACCGCTGCGCCCGCTGACCTCGACCCAGCCGCCGATCCCGACGGCTCGAGCATCGCGATCCTCGGGTTCGTGTACCCGGGCAAGGGACACGAGCCGACCGTGCGCGCCGCCGCCGACCTGCGCACTCGGCACGCCGGACTCCGCGTCGAAGCGCTCGGCCGGCCCTCCGCCGGGCATGAAGGCGACGTCGCGCAGCTCGAGCGGCTGGCCGCCGAGCTCGAGGTCGGCTTCGAGGTCACCGGCTACCTCGACGACGAGGCGTTCCTCGAGCGGTGCCGACGGGCATCCGTGCCGGTCATCGCCCACGAGCACGTGTCGGCCTCCGGGTCGCTGGCGTCGTGGCTCGACGCGGGGCGCCGCCCGATCGTCGTGCGGAGCGCCTACATGGCGGAGATGGCGGCGCTCCACCCGGGAGCGCTCACGCTCGTGGACCGCGAGGACCTCGCCGGGGCGATCTCCCGGGCGCTGGAGCGGCCGGGCTCGACCTGGCTCGACGACTCCGCCCGCCTCGGTCCGGACCTCGCCACGACCGCCGAGTCCTACCGCCGGTTCTGGGCGGAGCACCTCGCGTGACGGCCGCCTCCTCCTCACGCGCCCGCGGGATGGCGGTGGTGGGCAATGACTGGTCAGCGCTCGAGGGGCTCGTCCCGGATCCGCTCCCCCTGGTCTCCGTGATCGTGGCCTACTACGACCAACCGGCGGAGCTGGCCCGCACGCTTCGCGCCCTCGACCGGCAGACGCATCCGCACCTCGAGGTGATCGTCGTCGACGACGGCTCTCCGGAGGCCCCGGTGGTCCCGCCGCACGTGCAGCTGCTCCGGATGCCCGACCTCGGCTTCCGTGCGGCGGCGGCACGGAACCTCGGCGCAGCCCACGCGACGGGTGACGTGCTGTGCTTCCTCGACGCCGACACGACCCCCGAGCCCGGGTACGTCGAGGCGCTCACCCGCCTGCCCTCCCTCACGTCGGATGCGGTCACCGTCGGCCTCCGCCGGCACGCCGACCTGTCGGGCACGGCCGACGACGGCTCCCCGATCGAGGAGCTCGCGCCCCGTCACGCGCTCGCCGATCCCGACTGGCTGCGGGACGCGTACGCCTCCAGCCGCGATCTCCTCGACGCCGACCACGGGTCGTACCGGTTCATGATCTCCGCCGTGCTGGCGTGCGGCAGGGAGCTCTTCGCCGAGACCGGGGGCTTCGACGAGCGCTTCGACCGGTACGGCGGCGAGGACTGGGAGTGGGCGCACCGCGCCTGGACGCGCGGCGCCGTCTTCGCCCACGTCCCCACCGCGGTGGCCTGGCACGACGGTCCCGACCTCGCGGGCCGCGTCGACGAGCAGGAGCTGCGGCGGCGGAAGAACCACGAGACGCTCGCCCTGTTCGATCTCCTCGGCGTGCCGGGCTCGGTGGGTCGCGGGGTGCGCAGCGCCGCCGCCGACGTGGTCGTGGACCTGCCCGGCACCGATCCTGCGGCCGTGCTGCTCTGCGCCGACGTGCTGCTCGAGGCGGCCCCTCAGGCGCGCGTCCTCGTGGACGACTCGCTCGCGTCCTTGGCCCCCGGGGACGACCGGGTCGTCGCGCGGTCGTCCCCGTCTGCGTCGTCGCTGCGGGAGCGCGCCAGGGTCCGGGCCGCGGTCACCGCGCCGTTCGCGGTCCCGCGAGCCTCACGGGACGAGTTCGGGCGGATGCTCGCCGAGGCGCTCGAGGAGGTCGGCGTCGGCGACCTCGGTACGGTGCTCCTTATGGATCCGGCCGGCGACGTCGTGGTCTCGATCGAGGCCGCGCGCGCCCGCGCCCGCCGCGAGCGCCGCCCGGACGCGCACACGTTCGCCACGGTCGCCCGCGCCGCCCCCGTGCATCCGATCCGCGGCGAGGTCGACCTCGAGGGCCACCTCGCCGGCTGGCGCTGAGCGGCGCGGCGGCGCGCGTGTGTCAGTCGCCGGTGTGGTCCCTGGCCCAGCTGACGTCGGCACGCACCCGGTAGGCGACCATGCCCTCGCGGAGGTCGTAGTCCGCGCCGGTGTACTTCCGCGCCAGGCGGTCGACGATCTCGTACGCCGCCTCGCCCGCGAGCCGCTCCACCGCCTTACCGCGCACGAACGCCATGTCGAGGGCGTTGTCGGGGTTCGTCACCGAGAACGCGATGCGCGGATCCCCGGCCAGGTTGCGGTCCTTCCGGGAGCCCGCCGCCATGAACAGCTCGAGCCCGTCGTCCGTCGTCCCGACCCACACCAGCACCGTGTGCGGCGCCCCGTCGGGCATCAGCGTCGCCACGTGCGCGACCGTCACCCGGTCGAAGTACCCCCGCACGTCGTCCCATTCCCTGCTCATGCCGCTCCCTCCGTGTCCTGTCCTTCACCCTCCCACGCGCGGCGCGAGCCCGAGTGCAGGGGCGCCTCCCGCTTGAAAGGAATTTCTGAGAAGGATACTCTGAGAGAAATTCTTGCGAAGGAGCTTGAGATGCCCTCTGTGGACCTTCCCCTCGATCCGACCTTCCCCGTACCGCCCGGAGGGGAGGACGAGGTCGTCGCCTGGTGGCTCGGACAGGCGGGGTTCGCCATTCGACACCGGGACGAGCTCCTCTTCATCGACCCGTACCTGAGCGACGTGCTCGCCGACAAGTACCGGGGCAGGATCTTCCCGCACCGCCGCCTGCATCCCTCTCCGGTCAACCCGTCCGACGTCGCGGGACTCGACCTGGTGCTCTGCACGCACGGGCACACCGACCACATGGACCTCGGCGCCATCCCCTACCTCCAGACGTCGAGCGACCCGCTCTTCGTCGTCCCGCGCTCGGAGGCGGTGAAGGCGGTGTCGCGCGGCATCCCGCCCGCCCGCCTCCTCGGCCTCGACGCCTCCGAGGTGTTCGCGACCGCGGGCGTCTCGGTGACCGCGGTGCCGGCCGCCCACGAGCAGGTGACGACGGATGCGCACGGGCAGAACCTCTTCCTCGGCTACGTCATCGACATCGGAGGCGTGCGCCTCTACCATTCGGGCGACTGCACGCCCTATGAGGGGCAGGAGGAGATCCTCCGCTCGCTCGACATCGACGTCGCCCTCCTCCCGGTCAACGGACGCGACGAGCACCGGGTCGACCACGGCGTGCCCGGCAACTTCACGCTCGACGAGGCCATCGCGCTCTGCCGCGCGGCCGCGATCCCCTCTCTGGTCTGCCACCACTGGGGTCTCTTCGACTTCAACACCGCCGACCCCGACGACCTCCGCGCGCAGCTCGCCGACGTCGACGACCTCCGCTGGCGGATCCCCGTCCTGGGCGAGCCGTTCCTGCTCCGCGAGGTGTCCGCGTGAGCTCGACCTTCTGGTTCTTCGGCGTCTCCACGGGGCAGTCCGCGATGCAGCGCATCTACCCGCTGTGGATGGAGCACCTCCGCATCGACTCGACATTGCGGGGCGTCGACTTCCCCCTCGACGCACCTGCGGCCGACTACCGCGCCGCCGTGGCGCGCATCCGGGACGACGGCGACTCGGTGGGAGCGCTGATCACCACGCACAAGCTCAACGTGCTGGTCGCGGCCGAGGACCTGTTCGACGGACTGGACGAGTCGGCTCGCCTCCTCCGTGAGGTGAGCTGCATCCACAAGCAGGATGGCCGGCTCCTGGGCGCCGCGCTCGACGACCGCACGTCGCACCTCGCCCTCGACGCGCTCACCCCGGAGGGCCACTGGTCCGAGGGTGGCGAGCTCCTCCTGCTCGGCGCAGGAGGGGCCTCGATCGCGACGACCCTCGGCCTCCACCGCGCGCAGCGAGACGGAGACCCGGTGCCCTCCCGGATCCGCGTCACGGCCCGGTCGCAGCACCGGCTCGACGAGATGGCCGAGCTGCACCGCACGATCGGCTTCCGCATCCCGGTCGAGGGGACCGTCACCGAGACGGCGGAGCAGGCGGATGCGGTCGTCGCGTCCCTGCCCCGGCGGTCGCTCGTGGTCAACGCGACCGGCATGGGCAAGGACAGGCCCGGATCCCCTCTCACCGACGCGGTGCGCTTCCCCGAGGACTCGATCGCCTGGGACATGAACTACCGCGGCGAGCGACCCTTCCTGGCTCAGGCGCGGGGCCAGGCCGCGGACCGCCGGCTCACGGTCGTCGACGGCTGGGACTACTTCGTCTACTCCTGGACGCACGTGGTGGGCGTCGTCCACGGTGTCGAGATCGACGCGGAGACGTTCGACAGCCTCTCGGCGCTGGCTCGGTCGGTCGTCGACTGACACGACGACGCCGGGCCCGCTCTGCGGGACCCGGCGTCGGGTGGGCGACAGGATCGAGGCTCAGACGCCGCCGTCGTAACGGGAGGAGCTGTCGTAGTAGCCGCTCGGGAAGTAGACGCTGGGGATCCCGAACTCGCCGTACATCTCCACGATCTTCCGGTTGTCGTCGATGGCGAGCACCGGATCCACGCCCCAGCCGCGCAGTCGCCTCACCTCGTCGCGCTTGTAGTCGACGGCATGGCGGGAGGAGTCGTCCTCCTCGGCCGGCCGGCAGACGAGGAGGTCCCAGCGCATCCCGTTCTCGTCGAGCCACGCCCGCGTGACGGCCGCGACCTCGTCGATGCGCCCCGTGAGGATCACGATGCGCATGTCCTGGCGGATCGAGGCGGCGAGCGCCCGGCCCGCCTCGATCACGCCGTCGTCGTCGACGCCTGCATAGAACGCGGCCCAGTCGGGCTCGGCCTGGTGGAGGTGGTGCTGCCGGTGCAGCGCATCCGCGAGCACGCCGTCGAGGTCGAAGATCACCGCGCGGCCGGGCTCGAACGCCGATCCCGGCGTGTGCCAGTGGGCAGGGAGCGCGCCGCTCATGCCAGCGCCTCGCGGACCACCGCGGCGATGCCCGGAGCGTCGAGCCGGTAGTGGGCGTAGAGGTGGGTCGGGGGCGCGATGAGGCTGTACTCGTCGCGGATCCCGTGACGGACGAGGCGCGACCCGGTCGGCGTCTCGGCCATCACCTCCGCGACGGCCGCTCCGAGCCCGCCGAGCACGTTGTGCTCCTCGACGGTCACGACGACAGCGCTGCGAGCACTCACCGCACGGACCAGGTCCTCGTCGAGGGGCTTGATCGTCGACATGTCCACGACGCCCACGGAGAGCCCCTCAGCCCGGAGGGCGTCGGCCGCCTCGAGGGCAGGATGCACCTGGGTGCCGCAGGCGATGATCGTGACGTCGGTTCCCTGGGAGTGCTCGACGCCCCGGCCGAACTCGAACTCGACCTCGGGGTCGTACACCTGGGGATCGCGTCCTCGGCTGATGCGGAAGTAGATGGGCTCCGGCCAGGACGCCGAGGCTCGGATGGCCGCGCGCAGCTGCGGCCCGTCCGCCGGGGAGACGACCGTGAGCCCCGCGATGGCGCGCATCGTGGAGATGTCCTCCGTGGCGTGGTGGCTCGTGCCATAGAAGCCGAGCGAGATCCCGGTGTGATGCCCGATCAGGCGCACAGGCAGCTTCGTGTAGGCGACGTCCATGCGGATCTGCTCGCAGCACAGCAGCGCGAGGAACGACGCGAACGTGGCGACGAACGGGCTGGCACCGGTCGTGGCCAGACCCGCGGCCGCGGACACCATGTTCTGCTCCGAGATCCCGAACTGCAGGAACCGGTCCGGGTGGGTGCGAGCGAACTTCACGAGCCCGTTGGAGTACTGCAGGTCGGCTGTGCCGGCGATCACCGGCACACCCGCGTCGACCAGGTCGAGGAGGCCGTCGGAGAGGTGGTCCAGGCCGGGGTTGAGAGCGTTCAGTCCGCGGTATTGCCACGATCCATCCGAGAGCGGGGCCGCGGGAGCGGTGCCGACGGCGCTCATGCGCGTGCTCCCGTGCCCGAGAGGCCGGCGCGGATCTCCGCGACCGCTGCCGCGGCGTCGGCAGGGGTGAGGTATCCGAGATGCCAGCCCGGCTCCTCCTCCATGTACCGCACGCCCTTCCCCTTCCTCGTCCGGGCGATGACGCAGCTGGGCGCCGCCTCCGCGGGCCGCTCCGCCAGCGCGAGCAGCAGGTCGCGGACCGCCCCGGCGTCGTGTCCGTCGACCTCGTGCACCTCCCAGCCGAACGCCTGCCACTTGTCGGCGAGCGGCTCGATGCCCACGACGTCGTCGACGCTGCCGTCGAGCTGGAAGCCGTTCCGATCGACGATGGCGACGAGCTTGCCGAGTCGGTGGTGCGCGCCCGCGAGCGCGGCCTCCCACACCTGCCCCTCCTGCATCTCGCCGTCGCCGAGCATCACGAAGACGCTGAAGTCACGGCCCGCCATCCGGCCCCCGAGGGCCATGCCGAGGCCGTTGCTCAGCGCGTGCCCGATCGAGCCCGAGCTGAAGTCGATGCCCGGCACCTTCGTCATGTCCGGATGGTCGCCGAGAGGACTGCCGAGCCGCGTGTAGCCGTCGAGCACGTCGGAGGGGAAGTAGCCGAGGTCGGCGAGGATCGGGAAGAGCCCGACCGCGGCGTGCCCCTTGCCCATGAGGAAGCGATCCCGGTCCTGCCACCCCGGGTCGGTCGGATCCGTGCGCATCACGCCGTAGTAGAGCGCCGCGAAGATCTCGGCGGCGGAGA
Organism: Cnuibacter physcomitrellae; assembly: GCF_014640535.1. NCBI lineage: Bacteria > Bacillati > Actinomycetota > Actinomycetes > Micrococcales > Microbacteriaceae > Cnuibacter > Cnuibacter physcomitrellae. The sequence goes on along the minus strand of NZ_BMHD01000001.1, from coordinate 2,746,725 downwards.
AGACCGAGCTGTAGTGGCCCACCTTGGCCAGCTCGATGAGGCGGATCGTCTCGGTGCGGACGAAGGCCGCTCGGTCGGCGAGGGTGTCGTCGTCGGCACGCGGCCGGTCGGGCAGGAGCGTCGTCGCTGAGGGCATGACGACATCGTCATTGAAAAATCCCCCGGGGTCAAGCTAGTTTCGGAAGATATTTCGACCGACGCCGTTCGACCAGAGGAGAATCCGCCCATGACCAGCTCGAGCACCACACACACCCCCGCCCACACCGCGGTCATCACGGGCGGAGGGACCGGGATCGGCCGAGCGGTGGGCACCCTGCTCGTCGACCGGGGATGGAGCGTCCGAGCACTGGGACTCGACGCCGACCCCGACCTCCCGGCGTCGATCGAGTTCGCACGCTGCGACGTGAGCGACGCGGAGGCGCTGGCGGCAGCGGTCGACGACCTGGGTCCGGTGGGAGCGCTGGTCACCTGCGCTGCCGTGCTCCGCGACGACGAATGGGTCCCCGCGAGCTTCGACCGCGTGCTCGAGATCAACGTCACCGGGGTGCTGGCGGTGGCCGAGCTGCTGCGCGGGAGACTCGCCGAGGGCGGAGGGTCGATCGTGAACTTCGCCTCGATGTGGAGCTACTTCGGGTCGCTCGGCTCCCCCGCCTACGCGGCGTCGAAGGGCGCCATCGTCTCCCTCACCCGTTCGCAGGCCGTCGCCTACGCGACCGAGGGCATCCGATCGAACGCGGTGGCGCCGGGGTGGATCCGCACACCGATGTCGCGGCGAGCCCAGGACGACGCCGAGCGCTTCGAGCGGATCAGCTCGCGCATCCCCCTGGGGCGCTGGGGCGAGGCAGAGGATGTCGCCCGGGCCATCGGCTTCCTCGTCTCCCCGGACGCCGCCTACATCACGGGCACGGTCCTCAACGTCGACGGCGGCTACAGCGTCGGCTGATTCCCGCCCGGCCGCCGGAGCCGTACGTCGAGCCGAGCGAGGTCGCGCTCAGAACACGACGAGCGTGCGGGCCCCCACCCCGGCGGCGAGGTCCGCGATGCCCTCGTTGATCGCCTCGAGGGGGATGCGGCGGCCGGCCAGAGCCTCGAGCTCGAGCTCGCCTGCCAGGTACGCGGCCACGAGGGCGGGGAGGTCCTTCTGCGGCTCCAGCGATCCGGCCCGCACCCCGTGGACCCCCTTGCCCGAGTGCAGGTGGGCGGCGGAGAAGTCGATCCTCGCGGCGTCGCCGAAGACCCCCACCGCCCAGACCGACCCCCCTCGCGCGGTGGCGTCGAGCGCGAGGTCGACGAGCGCGGGGACACCCACGGCCTCGAAGGCGTGGTCCGCTCCCCCGTCGGTGATCTCACGGATGAGGGCGGCCGGGTCCGCGACGCTCGCGGTGTTCACGACATGCGTGGCCCCGAAGCGCTCCGCCGCGAGCGCGAGGCGCTCGTCGCTGCGGTCGAGCGCGATCACCGAGGCTGCGCCCGCGGCCGCCGCTCCCTGACAGACGTTGAGGCCCACACCACCCGCGCCGATCACGACGACGTGGTCACCCGGACCCACCCCCGCCACCTTCCGCGCCGAGCCGACGCCCGTCGCGACGGCGCAGCCCAGCATCGCCGCCAGGTCGAGGGGCATGCGATCGTCGATCACGGTCACCGCGTTGCGATGGAGCACCATCTCCTCCGCGAAGCCGCCGATGTTCGTCCACTGGTGCACCTCGCGCCCGCCCTGGGAGAGACGCGGCTCGACGCCCGCCGGCCGCATCGTGGCCTCGCGATCCTGGCACATCGCGGGACGACCGGCTCGGCACATCCGGCACGCGCCGCAGTACACGACGAAGCACGCGACGACATGGTCTCCTGGCGCAATGTCGGTCACCGCGGGACCCACCTCCGTGACGACCCCCGAGGCCTCGTGCCCCAGCACCACGGGCATGGGCCGCGCGACCCGGCCGTCGATCACGTGATGGTCCGAGTGGCAGAGGCCCACCGCCGCCGTGGCGACCCTCACCTCGTACGGCTGGAGCGCATCCGGGGTGTCGACGTGCTCGATGACGAGCGGCTCGTGGGGTGCGTGCAGGACCGCAGCGCGCATGGCATCTCCGATTCGGTAAGGATTTCTGTAACTGGCTTGCTTTCGGAATAAACTTCCGTCACTGTAGTCAGGGGCGCGAAACCCCGTCAACGGACACGACGAAGTGGATGACGATGACCAGCACTCACGTGATGGCCCTGGATGCCGGCACCGGCAGCGTGCGCGCGATCCTCTTCCGGCACGACGGATCGGTCGAGCACATCGCCCAGGAGGAGTTCGAGCAGCACTATCCCCAGCCCGGTTGGGTCGAGCATGACGCGAACGACATCTGGGAGTCGCAGCTGCGCGTGGCGCACCGCGTCCTCGCGGAGTCCGGGGTGCCCGCCTCCGCCATCGCCTCGATCGGCATCACGAACCAGCGGGAGACCTGCGTGCTGTGGGATCCGGCCACCGGCGAGCCCGTTCACCGGGCCCTGGTCTGGCAGGACGGCCGGACCGCCGGATACTGCGACGAGCTCATCGCCGCCGGTCACGGCTCCCTCGTCCGCGAGGCCACCGGGCTGCCGATCGACACCTACTTCTCCGGAACGAAGTTGCGGTGGCTGCTCGACACGGTCCCGGGTGCGCGCGAGCGCGCCGCGGCCGGACAGCTGATGGCGGGGACGATCGACTCCTGGCTCATCTGGAAGCTCACCGACGGGGCGGCCCACGTCACCGACTACTCGAACGCATCCAGGACGATGCTGTTCAACATCGGCGACCTCGACTGGGACGAGTCGCTGCTGTCACTGCTCGACATCCCCCGAGCGGTGCTGCCCTCCGTACGATCCTCGAGCGAGGTCTACGGCCTCACCGGCGCCTGGGCCGGGTTCGACGCCTCCATCCCCGTCGCCTCCGCGACGGGCGACCAGCAGAGCGCGCTCTTCGGGCAGGCCTGCTTCGAGCCGGGCTCGGTGAAGGCGACGTACGGCACGGGGGGATCGGTGATGATGAACACCGGGTCCACGAGGGTGTCCTCCGACGCCGGTCTCATCACGACGATCGCCTGGGGACTCGACGGCACCGTGACCTACGCGCTCGAGGGCGTCTTCTTCGGAGTGGGTGCGACGATCAAGTGGTTGCGCGACGAGCTGCGCGTCATCGACGACGTCGCCTCGACCGCGTCCCTCGCGGCATCGGTGCCCGACACCGGCGGTGTCTACCTCATCCCCGGCTTCACGGGTCTGGCGTCGCCGTACTGGGACCAGTACGCGCGCGGCACCATCTTCGGACTCACCCCGGGCACCGGGCGAGCCGAGCTGGTCCGCGCCGCCCTGGAGTCGATGAGCTACTCCTACCGCGACGTGATCGAGGCCATGACGTCGGAGTCCGGCACGCCCCTGCCCGAGCTGCGAGTCGACGGCGGAGCGGTCGCGAACGACTTCCACCTGCAGTTCCAGGCCGACCAGCTCGGCGTCCCGGTGCAGCGTCCCCGCGTCACGGAGTCGACCGCGCGCGGCGCCGCCTTCCTCGCCGGCCTCGCCGTCGGGTTCTGGTCCTCCACCGCCGAGCTCCGCGACACCATCGACATCGAGCGGACCTTCACCCCCTCCATGGATCCCGCCACCCGCGACGCCCTCTACGCCGGCTGGACCCGCGCCGTCTCCCGCTCCCTCGACTGGGTCGCCCACTGACGCGCAGCGCACCGGCCTGCTGTTCGTTCTCATCGCACTGCTCGGCGGGACGGCCGGCGAGTGAATCCTGCGCCCACCTCGCACACGACGACCTGATGATTTCTCGCATATGTGTTTACGGCCGGAAGACGAGCCGGTAGGCTCGAGGTCATGACATCCGCTCTGAGTCTTCGTCGACCCGGAACGGACGCGCGGTCTCCACTCGGTGACGATGGCCTCACCGAGGCAGAACGCGAGTACTACGCGGCGGCGTTCGAGTCGGGAATAGGCAGCCGCGCCCTCAGCGAAGCTGAGCGTGCGGCTATGTCCACCTGGCTGCGCTCTCGTGCCGAACGTCGGGCCTAAGGTCGCCTGGGTCTCAGGCGACAGAAGTCACGCCTCAGCACTCCATCGCTTCGTCTGCACGAACCCACCACGGTCTTCCTACGACCGTTACCGAGGACGTCACCATCCTCGACCGTCGGAGCTCGAGGTCCAGTCGGGTCTGCGGCGATTGCGGGCACCTGTCGATCCTTCGCAGGCTCTGTTACTGGCCGTCGACGGAGCCGACGTCCACTGCGTCGTGCTCGCGTCGTTCGACACCGAGGGCGAGCAGATGCTCATCCGAGCGGTCGCGACCAGCGTCGAACGCCAGGGAACGGGCCTCGGCGCGACGGGGCTCGGGATGATGCTGGCGGTCCTTCGCGAGACCAAGATCGAATACGACATGGACTGTGGCGTCTGGGCACGCATCCATCGAGAGAACGTCCCGAGCCAGAGGCTCTTCCGCCGGGCCGGCTTCGAGTGTCTGGGCTCTGTCGAGAGCGGAGAGCTCGAGCACTGGGTCAGGCCCGCATGACCCAGGAGCGGGCGCCGGGCTACGCGCGGGGGTCGGAGCCTCGGGTGGGGCGGATGGCGGAGAGGTAGGACTCGGCGAGGTAGTCCGCGGTCTCCTCGTAGTACTTCGTGGCGTAGGTGGCGTAGAGGACGTCGATGGCGAGCAGTTGGCCCCACTTCGACGTCACCGACTCGCCGTAGACGTCGCTCGAGGCGACGGTGCCGGCGGTGAGGAGCACCCTGTCCACGACGGCGGCGAGCGCCGAGTCGAGGTTGGAGGTGACGCCGACGGTGTGGGCGCCGTGGAACTTGGCGATCTGCGCGGAGGACACCACCGACGTCGAGTCGCCGGAGTCGCTGATGGCGATGAGCACGTCCCCTTCCCCGAGGGTCGCGCTCCCCATCGACTGCACGCTCTGGTCGCGGAAGAAGTGGCATCGGACACCCGCGCGCATGAACCGCATCACGGCGTTCTCGGCGGCGGTGGACGACGAGCCCATGGCGGCGAAGTAGATCGCCTTGGCGCTGTGGATGCGCTCCGCCGTCTCGCTGATGACCTCCGGATCGAGCCGCTCCGCGGTGCGGGAGAGCGCCTCGACGCTCCCGTGCTGCACCTTCTCGATGATCTTCTCGGGGCTGTCGCCCTTGAGCACGCCCTCGTAGACCCAGCTCGCCTTGCTCTCGGACCCGGACGACGGTCGGGAGTAGATCGCCTGGGCGATGCCGAGCCGCAGCTGGTTGTAACCCTCGAGGTCGAGCTCGCGGAGGAATCGCGACACGGTCGAGTCCGCGACGCCGGCGCGCCCGGCCAGCTCGGTGATCGACAGCGCCTGCGCCTCCTCCGGGTCGGCGAGGATGACGTCGGCGACCCCGCGGAGCGCCGGACTCAGCGATCCGGCGCGACGTGAGATCTGATGCAGGATGTTGTCACTCATCGCCGGATCGCTCACGGTCAGAGTCTAGGACGTGGAGCAGATTGTCCACCGCTGCCGCCATCGCCCTGTCGACGCTCTCTCGTGTGTATCCCCCGATGTGAGCGGTGCCGATCACACGAGGGTGCCGGGTGAGGGCGGACGCGCCGGGCGGCTCGACCGCGTAGACGTCCGTCGCGTAGGCGCGCAGGGCTCCGGAGTCGAGCGCGGCGAGCACCGCGGACTCGTCGACCAGCGATGCCCGCGCGGTGTTGACGAGGATCGCGCCCGAGGGCAGGGCGGCCAGGGCGCCGGCGTCCACGAGCGGTGTCGCGGCAGGTGGAGCGTGCAGGGTGAGGACATCGGCGGTGGCGAGCACCTCGTCGAGGGTCGCGTAGGCGAAGCCCTCGCCGGCGGTGGCCGCGTACGAGTCGTCGGGGTAGGCGTCGAACGCCCGGACCCGCATCCCCAGAGCGAGCGCGACCGAGATGACCCGTCGGCCGATCTGGCCCGCTCCCACCACGCCGAGGGTGCGTCCGGAGAGCTCGATGCCCTCGCGACGCGCCCACTCCCCGCCGCGGATCGCCGAGGCCACGGACGGCAGCTGCCGCGCCGCGGCCAGCATGAGCGCCACCGTGAGCTCGGCGACGCCCTGCGCGTTCGCCGCGGGCGCGCGGAGCACCTTCACCCCGAGCTCCTCCGCGGCGGTGAGGTCGATGGCGTCGGCCCCCGTCCCGTTGCGGGAGATCGCCCGCAACCGAGGGGCGGCGCGGAGGAGCGAACGGGTGACGGGTTCGACGCCCGCGAGGTAGCCCACGCTGTCCGCGAGTGCGGCGTGCAGCTGCGCCGGGGTGGGCACGGCACCGGGCGCCGGGAAGTCGACCTCGTACCCGGCTGCCCGGATCCGCTCCACCGCCGGGTGACCGTAGGCCGACCGGGGCGTCACGACGATGCGATCGGCCATGGTCGGCTCAGCTCTGCCAGCGTGGGTTGTCGACGAGCACCGGTGCGCCATCCCGCTCCAGCACGATGCGACGGAAGCCCTTGGTCTCGATGGTGCCGTAGTCGTGCCCGGCATCGCCGGGGAACGCGAAGAACGTGATGAGCGGCTCGTCGGGCGAGGTATTGATGCTCCGGTGCGCGTACCGGCCCGGTACGTACACCGACCGGCCGGGACGGAACTCCTCGACCTGCACGTCCCCCTCGGGGCTCTCCATGAGCATCAGCCCCTGGCCCGAGAGACAGAGGTAGATCTCGGCCGACTCGAGCCGGGTGTGGAAGTGGCCCTTCGTCATGAAGTACTCGTCGCCCACCTTGCCCGGGTACGTGATGCTCGTCCCGTAGGCGACCTCGGTCTCCAGCGACGGCACGCCGAAGTCGTAGAACTCGTAGGTCAGGACGTCGTCGGCGTCGACGGCGGCCGACAGGGCGGCCGTGTCGGCGTACATGCCGCTCATGTCGGAGAGACGCCGCTGCAGCGACGGCCGGGCCTCCGTGAGGCCGGTGGCGAGGTCGAACTGGGTGGCCACCGCGGTGACGGTGGGGTCGAGGGAGGTGGTGCTCATCAGCGGTCCTAACGTGTCGGGGGTGAGAGAAGGGGATGGGGCCCTAGGAGCGGGCGATCCGGGAGAGGGCGTCGAACTCGGGTCCGGATGGGGGGATGGCGATGTCGAAGACCTGCGCCATCACGCGCGTCCAGCCGTGGAGGAAGTAGAACCAGCCGTCGACGGCCGCGACCCCGCGTGAGGCCTGCCGTCGGGCCTGGTCGAGGAAGACGAGGTCGCCGCGGTAGTTGAAGTCCCAGGCGATCGCGTCCGTGGGGAACTCCGCCGCGTCCGTCAGGGGGGAGCCGGGGCGGTCCTTGCCGAGCCCGGTGGCGTTGACGACCACGCCCCCGGGCGCCAGATCCGCGAGTGCGGCATCGTTGTCGGAGGGTTCCGGCGCGAGCACGTAGGTCGTGGGGATGCCGAAGCCGATCCGGTCGTGCAGGTCCCGCATCTCCGACAGCCGGGCCGGCCGGCGGTTCGTCACCGTGAGACGGGGTGGCACGGGTGCCCCCGCTGTCGCCAGCCGGTGCAGGTGCAGCGTGAGGGCGAGCGACGATCCGCCCGCGCCCAGCACGAGCAGCTCGCGGTCGGCCGCACCCAGCGCGTCGTAGGCCAATCCGCTCGTCACGTCGTCCATGGCGTGACCGAGCAGTCGTCCGTCGCGCTTGGAGATGCTGCTGATCTCATCGAGCAGCTCGGCCGACTCCCCGATCTCGTCGAACAGGTCGCGGCTGGCCTTGAACAGGTTGAGCTTGTGGGTGGTCACCAGCGCACCGAGCGCGTTCGGGTCGTCGCGGAGATGTTCGACGACGCGACGGTACGTCTCCGGCGACGCGTCGAGGGGGACGTCGATGCCGGCGATCGCCCGGGGCAGGCCGAGGTGCTCGGCCCAGCGCGGGAACACCTGCATGATCGAGGACGATCCGGTCGTGACGCCGACGAAGAAGAACGTCGGCTCGGGCGACGGCCGGAGCGTCTCGGGTGTGTAGACGAGCGCGTTCACGCGGCCTCCTCCTCGAACACGATGACGGACTTCATCCCCCGGCCGGAGCGCGACTCGTCCATCGCCGCCTCGATGTCCTCGAGCGGGAAGCGCGAGGTGATGATCGGCGAGAGGTCGAGGTCGCTTCCGGCGACGATGTCGATCACGTCGCCGTAGTCCACGACGCTGGAGCCGGTGGTGCCCGTGAGGACCTGCTCCCGGTAGTGCAGCGAGTTGACGTCGATCTGGGGTCTGGCCTGATCGCCCAGCCCGGAGAAGACGTTGATCCGGCCGAGCCGGCCGGCCAGGGCAGTGGATCCGGCGATGACCTCCGGCTTGGAGACGCACGTGATCACGACGTCGACGCCCTCCCCGCCGGTGAGCCGCTCGACCTCGGCCTGCAGGTCGTGCGTGCCGACGTTGATCAGCTCATCCGCCCCCATCCGCCCCGCGATGTCGAGCCGCGGCTGACGGGTGTTGGCGACGATCACCTGCCTGGCACCCGCCCGCTTGGCCAGCACCGTGTGGAAGCAGCCGATCGGTCCCGCACCGATGATGAGCACCGAGTCGTCGGGCGAGACGTGCACGGCGCGCTGTCCGTGCAGGCAGCACGACATCGGCTCGAGGACCGCGGCGACCTCGTCGCTGAGTCCCTCAGGCACGTGGAACACGTTTCCCCGCTCGATCGCGTGCGCCGGTATGAGGAGGTACTCGGCGAAGCCGCCGTCCATGGTGATGCCGAACGCCTCGTAGTCGGGGCACAGCTGGTTGAGACCCTTCGCGCACATTCGACACCGGCCGCATCCGACGTTCGGGGCGACGCTGATGCGGTCACCCACGGCGAAGCCCGACACGGCGGATCCCGCCTCGACGACACGCCCGGTGAGCTCGTGCCCGAGCACACGGGAGGTGCCGGCGGGGATGCGGAAGTGGCCGTGCTTCATGATGCGCAGATCGGTTCCGCAGATGGATGCGGCGCGCACCTTCACGAGCAGGTCACCCGGCCCCGGGGTCGGGATCGGGATCTCCGACACCTCGACCACGCCCGGCCCGCGGAACAGTGCGGCCCTCATCGCACACCCGCCTGCGCCGGTTCGAGGGCGTCGGATGCGGCGAGGCGGGCGGAGAGCGAGCCTTCCAGCGCCGCCTCCCGTTCCTCGAGCGCCTCGGTCGAGACGGCGAACACGGTCTTGTTCGACCAGGCGGCCCGGTCGGCGAGTCGCGCGAACACCGCAGGCGCGTCGTCGAGCGCCTCGACGTGGCTGACCAGGTCGTCGACCGCGAGAGTGCGGCCCAGTGAGGCCACCACCATCTCCCAGTCGTTCGCGCCGCGAGGCGCGATGGTGGCGTTCCAGGTCCCCCGCAGCGTGAGCTCGCGGCGCAGGATGCGCGACACGGTCTCCTTCTTCAGCTCGGCGTCCGTGCTCAGGTCACCCAGGAGGATGACCAGGCCGCGGTGTGCGGCGGAGCCGACGGCCTGCAGGAGCGTGAGTCCCAGCCCGCTCGCTTCGACGGCGATGTCGACTCCGCGTCCCTGCGTCGCGGCGAGCGCGAGCTGATCGGACGGGGCGGCCGCCGCGTCGAGCACCTCGAATCCGAGGTGCTCCGCCACACGCCGCTTGCGCTCATCGACGTCGGCGACGAGCACGCGGACGACGCCGAGGATCCGCAGCCACTGCGCCGCCAGCAGTCCGATGGGACCTGCGCCGATGACGAGCGCGGAGGCGTTGGGTCCGACGTCGGCCTTGCGCACGGCGTGCAGCGCCACCCCGGCCGGTTCGACGAGCGCACCGGCGATCAGCGACGTGCCCTCAGGCAGCCGGATCAGGTTGCGGGAGGGCACCCGCAGGTACTCCTCGAGGCCACCGTCGCGGCGCGATCCGAAGTAGTCGTAGTGCGTGGCCAGGGTGTACTCGCCGATCTCCGTCATCGGATCCGCGGGGTCGGGGACGCAGGGGAAGATCGCCACCCGGTCCCCCGCCGAGAGAAGGCCGTCGGCCGACGGCTCCTCCACCGTGCCCGACATCTCATGTCCGAGCACGAGCGGGAAGCCGTACCCCTTCCCCACGCCGTACCGGAGCACATCCGACCCGCAGACGCCGACCGCGCCGATCCTCACGAGGATCGAGTCGTCGCCGACCGGTTCGGGGAGGGGGACGTCGGCGACCACCAGGTCACGTACACCCCGCAGCACAGCTGCCCTCATCGGCGTCAGACCTCCATGCCGTACCGGAGCACCTTGTGCGTGGGGTACAGCGAGAAGGTCGGGATGGTGACGTCGGGAGTCCGGGTGGCGATGTACAGAGCGGCCTCCGCGACGTTCGAGACGTCGATGCAGCTGGCCGAGAGGCCCTCAGCGATCTCCTTCTCGTCGAGCCAGCCGTCCGTGTAGGCGGGGAGGTCGCCATCGTAGAGGCCGCGATCGATGATCTCCGTCATCGGGGTGCGCACGTGCGAGGGGTTCAACACGGTCACGCCGATGTTCTTCTCCATCCCCTCGATGAGGATGTTCTTCGACAGGCCCAGCATGCCGTGCTTGGAGGCCCGGTACGGACTGTGCCCCGGGCCCGAGGCGACCTTCGTCGACGAGGAGCCCATGTTGATGATCCGCCCGCCGGACGGCTGCTTCTCCATGACGAGGAACGCCTCGCGGCAGCAGAGGAAGACGCCGGTGAGGTTCGGCCCGATCGTCTTGTTCCACTCCTCGAGCGTCACCTCGGTGATGGGCGGTGCGAGCGAGTCCCGACCTGCGCTGTTGACGACGAGGTCGATCCGACCCCAGGCCTCGAGGGTCCTGGCGAAGAAGCCGCGCACGGTCTCCTCGTCGGTGACGTCGCCCGTGATGGCCAGGACCTCGCCGCCTCGGGCGGCGACGTCGGCCGCGACCTGATCGAGACGGGCCGCGTCGAAGTCGATCATCGCGACCTTCGCGCCGTTCGCGGCGTAGATGCGGGACACGGCCTCGCCGATGCCGGAGGCTGCCCCGGTGACGAGCGCCACCTTCCCGGTGAGCGCGTCACCGGCGGTGGGGAGGTAGTCAGGCACCATGGTGGTGCTCCTTTCGAGAGTGTTCTCTGTGTGATCGGACGAGTGCGGCGGCCTCCGCCGCACGGCGGGTGATCTCGGCGAAGTCGCCCGCAGCCAGGAGGTCGCGCGGGGCGATCCACGTGCCACCGCAGGCGAGCACCTGCGGCCGTTCCAGGTAGCGGGGCAGATCCGCCGCACGGATCCCGCCCGTCGGCATGAGCTGGAGCCCGGGGTACGGTCCCGCCAGAGCGTCGATGAGTCCGACGCCGCCGACCACCTCGGCGGGGAAGAGCTTCACCACCTCGGCCCCGAGCCCTCGCGCCCGGGCGATCTCGGAGGCGGTGGCGGCTCCGGGCACCATGTCGAGCCCCTGTGACGCAGCGTGCGCGAGGACCTCCTCGTCGGTCGCGGGCGAGACACCGAACCGCGCCCCGGCCTCGACGGCGCGCTCGACGTCGCCGGGGGTGAGGAGCGTCCCGGCTCCCACCACGAAGCCGGGACGCTGGTCGGCGACGGTACGGATCCCCTCGGCGGCCGCAGCGGATCGGAAGGTGACCTCCATCGAGGTGAGGCCGCCGTCCGCCAGGGCGTCGGCCAGGCGGAGCGCCTCCTCGCCGGAGGAGACGACCACCACGGGCACCACGCCCGCGTCTCGGAGGAGGGAGGCGACGCCGAGGTCGCCCTCTGTTCGGACGGTCGTGCTCACGACGACTCCAGCCCGAGCTGCGCCGGCGTCTTCGCGCCGACCATCAGGGCCACCGCATCCGCCATGTCGATCTGCGACGTCTCGACCAGGGCGATGCGCTTGCCGAGCCTCTGGATGTGGACCCGATCGGCGACCTCGAAGATCTGAGGCATGTTGTGGCTGATCAGCACGACGGGGATGCCCCGCGAGTTGATGTCCTTGATGAGCTTCACCACGCGGCCCGACTCCTTGACGCCGAGGGCCGCGGTCGGCTCGTCGAGGATCACGACCTTCGATCCGAACGCCGCCGCCCGGGCGACCGCGACCCCCTGCCGCTGACCGCCGGAGAGGGTCTCCACCGCCTGACCCACGTTCTGCAGGGTCGAGAGACCCAGCTCGCCCATCGCGCCGAGCGCCTCCTGGCGCATCCGCTTCTTGTCGAGCATCCGGAACACGCTGCCGGCGATGCCCTTCCGCCTGATCTCGCGGCCGAGGAAGATGTTGCTCGCGACGTCGAGCGCCGGGGAGACGGCGAGGCTCTGGAAGACCGTCTCGATGCCGAGCCTCCTCGCCTCGACGGGCGATCGCAGATGAGCCTCTCGGCCCTCGATGAGCAGCTCGCCCTCGTCCGGCTGGACGGCACCGGCGAGGCACTGGATGAGGGAGGACTTCCCCGCCCCGTTGTCGCCGATCACCGCCAGCACCTCGCCCTTGCGGATCTCGAAGTCTGTCTCGTCGAGGGCCACCACGTGGCCGTAGCGCTTGACCAGCTTGCGGCCCTCGATGACGAGCTCGTCCGAGATGGTGCGAGCGTGCGAGGCGTCGAGGGAGGTCTGTTCTGTCGTCATGTCATCGTCCGATCTTGCGCAGGCGCTGGTCGACGGCGACCGCGCCGATGATGAGGAGCCCGATCGTGAACTCCTGCCAGAGGTTGTCGAAGCCGGCGAGCGAGAGCCCGCTCGAGAAGACCCCGACGATCACGGCCCCCAGGAGGGTCCCCATGATCCGGCCGCGGCCGCCGAAGAGGCTCGTGCCGCCGATGACCACGGCGGTGATCGAGGCGAGGTTGTAGGAGGCGCCCGCCGTGGGCGAGATCGAGCCGATGCGGCCGATCAGCAGCCACGCGGTGACGCCGATGATCAAGCCCGCGACGATGTACACCGACATCAGCACCCGGTTGACGCGGATCCCGCTGAGGCGTGCCGCCTCGAGGTTGTCGCCCACCGCGTAGATGTGCATGCCCCACGCCGTGCTGCGGAGGATGTAGGCGAACAGGACGAACATGAGGATCGTGAGCAGCTGTCCAAAGGTGAACGTGGTGCCGAAGACCTGGAAGCCCTGTCCGAGCCAGTTGAAGAGCGGGGGGACCTCGGCGTAGGGCACGCTCTCGCCGTCGGAGATGAAGAGGTTGAGCGCGTAGAAGATGCTCAAGGTGCCCAGGGTGGCGATGAACGGCGGGATGTTGAGCCTGGTGACGATGAGGCCGTTCACGGCGCCGCAGGCGACGCCGACGAGGATGCCGAGCACGAGGGCGAGCTCCACCGGGAGGCCGACCGCGACCGCCAGCTTCCCCATCACCACCTGGGCGAGGAGCATGATCGAGGCCACGGACAGGTCGATCCCCGCGGTGAGGATGACGAGAGTCTGGGCGATGCCCAGCATCGCGATCACCTGCACCTGCTGCAGGATCAGCGAGAAGTTCTGCAGCGTGCCGAAGTTGGGCGACACGATCGAGAACACGATCAGGGCGAGGACGAGCACCGCGATCGGGCCGATGAGGGGCCGCGACAGCATCCGTCTCTCGATCCATTGCAGCGGGGTGAGTCTGCCGCTGTCGATCTCGACGAGGCCCATCGGTGACTTCGGGGCGGGCACCGCCGGGGATTCGTCCTTCTGACGATCCGTTGCGCTGATGTTCATGGGTCGGACTTCCTACGTCGTCGTACGGGGTCGCGTTGCGGGAGACCCCTCGAGCGGGGTCGGTGGCGGTGGGCCGGGCCGAGGGCGCCGGCCCACCGCGGGTCGGGGCGGCTTCTGCGGGTCAGCGTCGCGGGGTCAGCCCCAGCACTGGTCGAGACCCCAGGTGGTGTCCTCCGACTCGATGCCGTCCTGCGGCTTGTCGGTGACGAGGGTCACACCGGTGTTGGTGAAGTCGAGGCCCTCGCTGTTCTGGGGCTTCGTGCCGTCGTCGAGGTAGGCCTTGACCGCCTGGAGCGCCTGCTTCGACATCTCGAGCGGGAACTGCATCGACGTGGCGGCGATGATGCCCTGCTGCACGTTCTTCACGCCGGGGCAGCCGCCGTCGACCGAGACGATCGTGATCTGGTCCTGGAGGCCGGCGGCCTGGACCGCCTGGTAGGCGCCGGCTGCGGTCGGCTCGTTGATCGTGTAGACGAGGTTGATCGTCGGGTCCTTCTGGAGGAGCTTCTCCATGCCCGTGCGGCCACCCGCCTCGTTCGCGTCGGTCACCTCGTGGCCCACCAGCCGCGGATCCGTCTCGTCCCACATCTTCGTGGGGTCGGCGGTGTCGATGCCGAAGCCCTCGAGGAACCCCTGGTTGCGGGCCACGTCGACGGGGATCTGGTCGGTGCTGAGGTCGAGGGTGGCGATGCGGGCTGGCGTGCTGCCGAGCGCCTCCTTCGCCCACTCGCCGACCAGCTGCCCCGCGAGGAGGTTGTCGGTCGCGAACGTGCCGTCGATCCCCGACGCTGCGCCGAGCGGCGAGTCCATCGCGAAGACCAGGATGCCCGCCTGCTGCGCCTTCTGGATGGCGGGGATGATGCCGTCGCCGGCGGGGGTGACGAGGATGGCCTTCGCGCCCTGGGCGGTGAAGTTCTCGATCGCCTTGATCTGCGAGTCGACGTCGCTCTGACCGTCGCCGCTGGCGACCTGGAGGTTGTAGCCGAGCTCCTCCGCCTCGGCTTTCGCCCCCTCGGTCATCTTCACGTAGAAGGGGTTGTCCTGGGTCTTGATGACGAGTCCGACGAGCGGTTCGCCCGAGTTCGACGAGGCTGCTGCATTGCAGCCGCTGAGGCCCAGGAGCACCATCGCTCCTGCGGCGGTCGCAGCGACGATGCTGCGAGTTCGTGCGTGCATGACTTCCTCTCGGAAAGGGAAATGATTACCGACTCGGCCAGAGTAACGGAAATTTCTTCTTTCTCAAGACGCAAAAGGAAATCTTTCTACGGCCCTCCCCTCGGACGGCCCGCCGGCGACCGTCACACGGGGTCGGCCGGCGGGACGTCCAGCAGGTCAGCGCGCAGCGTGACGCGGAGCGTGACCGTCGTCGTCCGTCACGCGCGGGACCGCGGTCGCAGGGGCTCCCGCGTCCTCCCCGACGCGCTCCGCACGCGGTGTGCCGGGCTCCACAGGCTCGGTCGGCCCTGCGTAGTGCAGCCGCAGACGCTGCTCCTCCTCGGGCGTGAGACCCTCGTCGCCGTCGACCTTCGGAGCCGACCTCACGAGGTCTTTGTCGAAGGGGACGTAGACGTCGTCGTGCTCCCATGCGGCGTCCTCGAGTGGGACGTGGACGGTGTGTCCGACGAGCGTGCCGACATGGGTCCTCGCCCAGGTGGGGTGACCGTCGACGGCGTCGACGAGCACCCCCGTGATCTTGCCGAGCTTGACCTCGCCCGGTCCGTAGAGCGTCGCTCCGACGATGGACTGGATGTTCGTCGAGGGCAGCACGGCTACCTCCCCAGCCCGGCGCGGTCGACGCGGCGGTGGAACCGCATCCCGGCCGCACCGCCGAGGAGCGCTCCGACGAGGCTCGCGCCGGCGAGCACCACCGCGGTGATGATGCCGGTGACGGTGAGCGCTCCCTCGTCGATCGGGATGCGCGGGAAGCTGTCGAGGTTCGCCAGGATGTTGAACTGGCTGCCCGCGATGGCGCCGATGACGGCGACGACGATCGCGATGATCACGGCCCAGAGCCACACGGCCAGCCCCTGCTTCACCCCGTCGAAGCGGGCCATCCGCCCGGCGACGTAGCCGCCGCAGAAGTAGGCGACGAGCAGCACGACGACCAGGGCGATGGCACCCACGATGCCGATCGTGGTGGTCTCGCTCTCGTCGAGGTCGGTCTGGCCGTCGGTGACGCCGAGACCGAGAGCGGTGCCTGCCGCGGCCAGCAGCGCGGTGAGGATCACACCGGTGCCGGTCGCGGTGAGCCAGCCGAAGAACGCCGATCCGAACTTGAACCCGCCGAACCTCCGGCGCTCACGCTCCACCACCTCCTCGCGAAGGGTGGCCCGCTCCTCCACGGGCACGGAGCTGGGCTGCGCCGCGGTGACCGGCACGGAGCCGGGCTGCGCGGCGGTGACCGGCACCTCTCGATCAGCGCGCGTCGGCGCGGCCGTCGTCCGGTCGACAGGGACCGAGGCCGCTGCGGCTCGGTCGCGATCGTCTGGGTTCGTCATGATCCCGCCTTCCTCGTCATGATCCGCCTTCCTCTGGGGCGACGGTCGTCCTGGGGACGCCGTCGGCGATCTCCGCAGAGGCGATCTCCCCAGTGGGCACCGACCCGCACGCACCGGCAAGGGGTAGCGCGAACCCGCCGGGAGTGCCTTCCGTGGCTCTCTCCCGCGCTCGGCGGGGGCCCAGCGACGCGGGAGTAGCGTCGGACCATGCGTGCAGTGACCCATCCTGTGTTCGGCGAGGCCTCCGACGTGCTCGAGATCTCCGAGCTCCCCACCCCCGACCCCGGACGGGGTGAGGTACGGCTCCGCATCCTGCTCTCCCCCATCCACAACCACGACCTGTGGACCATCCGCGGCACCTACGGCTTCAAGCCCGACCTGCCCGCGCGGGCCGGCACCGAGGCCGTCGGGGTCGTGGATGCAGTCGGTGAGGGAGTCGAGCATCTCCAGGTGGGGCAGCGCGTCGCCACCGGCGGCACGTTCGGGGTGTGGAGCGAGTACGTCGTGACCAAGGCGGCCGGCCTCATCCCGGTGCCCGACGGCATCGACGACGAGACCGCCGCGCAGCTCGTGGCGATGCCGTTCAGCGCGCTCAGCCTGCTCGACTACCTCGACGTCGACGAGGGCGACTGGATCGTGCAGAACACCGCCAACGGCGCGGTCGGCCGCCTGCTGGCCCGGTTCGCGGCAGCCCGCGGCGTCCGCGTGCTGGGGCTCGTGCGACGCGACGCAGGCGTCGAGGAGCTCGCGGCCGTGGGCATCCACGACGTGGTCTCCACCGAGGACGACGGATGGCGCGACCGCGCCGACGAGATCCTCGGCGGCGCCCACCCGCGCGCCGCGGTCGACTCCGTGGGCGGCACCGCCGCGGGCGACCTGCTGTCGCTCCTCGGCGACGGCGGGACGCTCGTCTCGTTCGGCGCGATGGGGTCGGATGCGCTCACGCTGTCGTCGGGCGACCTCATCTTCAAGCAGCTCACGGTGAAGGGCTTCTGGGGCTCGCGCGTGAGCGCCGAAATGGATGCGGACAAGCGCCGCGCCCTCTTCGGCGAGCTGCTGCAGCGGGTCGGCTCGGGCGAGGTGCAGCTGCCCGTCGAGGCGGTCTACCCCGCCGACGAGGCCCGCGCGGCGGCCGCAGCCAGCGCCGTCCCCGGCCGAGCCGGCAAGATCCTCCTCCGCTTCTGACCCTCCCCCGCGGTTCCGCCACACCCTTGGCGTTTCGCCACACGCATGCGCATGGCGAAACGCCATCAGTGTGGCGGAACGGGGTTCCGGCGGCGGCGGGGGTCAGGCGGCGAGGGCGGACATCCAGGACTCGACGGCGTCGGGGGTGCGCGGGAGGGCGGCGGAGAGGGTGACGCTCGCGGTCTCGGTGACGACGAGGTCGTCCTCGATGCGGATGCCGAGGCCGCGCAGCTCCTCCGGGACGGTGAGGTCGTTGCGCTGGAAGTAGAGGCCGGGTTCGACCGTGAGCGTGTGGCCGGCGGCGAGGCGGCCGGTGAGGTACGAGCCGACGGGCGCGTGGTTGCAGTCGTGCACGTCCATGCCGAGCATGTGCCCCGCGCGCGAGATGCTCCAGCGCCGCTGGTACTGGTTGCCGGGCGCGAGGGCCTCGTCGAGCGAGCAGTGGAGCAGCCCGAGGTCGATGAGGTCGGCGGCGAGCGAGCGGGAGCACGCGTCCTGGTAGTCCTGGAACGCGACACCGGCGCGGAGCGTGTCGATGCCCGCCTGCTGAGCGCGGAGCACGATCGAGTAGACGTCGCGCTGGAGCGGCGTGAACGTCCCGGTGACGGGGAACACCCGCGTGATGTCGGCCGAGAACAGGCTCGGCAGCTCGACGCCCATGTCCATGAGCACGACGTCGCCGTCGCGGAGCGGCCCGTCGTTGGCGGTCCAGTGGAGCGTGGTCGCGTGGTCGCCGGCGCCGACGACCGAGCCATACGCCGGCCCCTCCCCCTCGAGGCGCGAGCGGCGATGGAACGTGCCCTCGAGGTAGCGCTCGCCCCGGGGCGCGGCGCGCGCCGCATCCCACTCGCGGAGGCAGTCCTCGAAGCCGAGCGCGGTGGCGTCGACGGCGAGCTGCAGCTGCGCGAGCTCCCAGTCGTTCTTGATCAGCCGCAATTCGTCGAGGGTCGACTTCAGCAGCAGGTGCGGGGCGAGCTCGGGTCCGCAGAGCCCGCGCACGAGGTCGTCGACGCGCTCGTCGAGCGTCGGCACCACGCGGATGCGCCGGGCTCGGCGAGCGGCCTGGGCGAGGTCGGCGTCGAGCGCCGACAGGGGCCGGGTCTCGAGCCCGAGCGCCGACGCCGTCTCGGCGAGCGTCGGCCGGGGACCGACCCAGAGGTCGCCGAGGGCCGGATCCTGCCAGAACTCGTCGGTCGCCCGTCCCGACGGCGGCAGCAGGTACAGCACCGCATCCGCCTCGCCGCCCGTGGTGTCGATCACGAGCACGCTCTCGGCGACGGTGTTCCCCGTGAGCCACACGTGGTCGGTGCCCGGACGGAAGGTGTAGTCGGTGTCGTTCGACCGCACTCGCGCGGTGCCGGCGGGGATGATGAGCAGCTCGGCCGGCAGGGCCTGCGCGAGCCGGGCCCGGCGCTCGACCGCGTACGTGACGACGGGGTTGTCGGGTGCCAGCACGGCGGGCATGTCGTCCCAGCCGGCGAGCATGAACCCGCCGTTGCCCGACAGGGGCGCCCGGTTCGGAGCCCCGGGCATCCGCCACAGCGGCGACGACGGATGCGCCTCGACCGCCATCAGAGCGTCCGTTCGAGAGCGCCAGGCACCTCGACGAGCCAGCCCTCACGATCGGCGTCGGCCGGCGCGACGGGCACGCGCCCCTCGCCGTCGGGCAGCGGGATCGCGGCGAGCAGGGCCCGCGTGTACGGATGCAGCGGGTCCTGCCAGACCGCCTCCGTCGCACCCGACTCCACCACGCGCCCGCGGTACATCACGAGCACCCGGTCGGCGATCCGGCGCACCACCGAGAGGTCGTGCGAGATGAAGAGCATGCCGGCGCCCGCCTCGACGCTCAGCGACCTCATGAGCGCGGCGACGCTGGTCTGGGTGGACGCGTCGAGGGCGGAGATGGGCTCGTCGGCCACGAGCATCCGCGGTCGGGCGGCGAGCGCGCGGGCGATCGCGATGCGCTGCTTCTGCCCGCCCGAGAACTGGTGCGGGTAACGGTCGACCATCGCCGGGTCGAGTCCGACGCGGTGCAGCCAGTCGGCGGGGTCCGACCCGGCGTCGCCGCGGGCCAGGGCGGCGCGGACGCCGTCCTGGAGCTGGTCGCCCACCCGCCGACGCGGGTTGAGCGACGAGTTCGGGTCCTGGAACACCATCTGCAGCCCGGTCTGGGACGTCCCACGACGGCGCAGTCCGAGCGGCTTCACCTCGTCGCCGTTCAGTCGCACCGAGCCGGAACGCCGCTTCTCGATCCCCACGACCGCGCGGGCCAGGCTCGACTTGCCGCATCCGCTCTCGCCGACCAGGGCCACGACCTCGCCGGGCGCGACCGTGAAGCCCACGCCGTCGACCGCGCGGAGCGGCGGGCGGCGGCCGTACTCGACGACGATGCCGTCGGCCTCGAGCACCGGTGCTGCGGTCATCGGGTGGCCCCCTCGGAGTCGGGATCGATGGAGTCGGCCGCCACGACGTCGGCGCGAGCGTCGAGGTCGTCGGCGGCGACCGCTCCGCGGCCCGCGATCAGGTCGTCGACGAGCTCGTCCGGCGTCTCCTCGAACGACGACCCCGGCAGCGCGGCGAGCAGCGAGCGCGTGTACTCGTCCTGCGGGTCGGTGAACAGCTGCCGGCGGGGCGCCGACTCGACGACGGCGCCCTGGCGCATCACGGTCACCACGTCGGCGATCGCGCTCATCACGCCGAGGTCGTGCGTCACGAGCAGCACGCTGAGTCCGCTGTCGTCGACGAGCTCGCGCAGCAGCTGCAGCACGCCCGCCTGCACGGTGACGTCGAGGGCGGTCGTGGGCTCGTCGGCGAGCAGCACCGACGGGTCGCACGCCAGCGCCACCGCGATCGCGATGCGCTGACGCTGTCCGCCCGAGAACTGGTGCGGGTACTTCTTCAGCGCACCGGCCGCATCCGGCACACGGACCCGGTCGAGCAGCTCGACGGCGCGCGTGCGCGCCTCCGCCGCCGACAGCCCGAGGTGGTGCCGCATGTGGTCGGTGAGCTGACGCCCGATCTGCAGCTGCGGATGCAGGCTGGTCGACGGATCCTGGAACACCATCGCGATGCGGCGGCCGCGGATCTGGCCGAGCGTCCGCCGCGACGCGCCGACGAGCTCGACGTCGTCGCCGCCCGCTCCGGCCCCCGCGAGCCGGATGCTGCCGGACGCCATCATGCCGCCGGGCAGGAGGCCGAGCACGGCGAGCGCCGTCATCGTCTTGCCCGAGCCCGACTCGCCGGCGAGGCCGTGGATGCCGCCGCGGGCGAGGGTGAGGTCGATCCCGTCGACGATGGTGCGGCCTCGGGCGGAGATGCGCAGGTCGCGGATGCGGAGCGCGTCGCCCGGCAGCCTGGTCGTGTCGCTCACAGCGTCGGCCCTCCCCCGCGGATCGTGGACGAGGTGGGATCGAGGGCGTCGCGCAGGGCGTCTCCCACGAAGTTGAACGCGATCACCACGGTGAGGATCGCGAGCCCCGGGAAGACGCCGATCCACCAGGCGTCGAAGTTCTTGATCGCATCCGACACCATCGAGCCCCACTCAGCCGTCGGCGGCTTCGCGCCGAGGCCGAGGAACGACAGTCCCGAGAGCAGCAGGATCGCCGTGCCGATGTCCAGACTCGCCAGCACGAGCACCGGGCCCACGATGTTGGGGGCGATGTCGCGGCCGAGCGAGCGCAGCGGAGAGAAGCCGAGCAGCTGTCCCGCGACGACGTAGTTCGATCTGCGCAGTCCCAGGACCAGCCCGCGGGTGAGCCTGGCGTACGACGGCCACGACACGATGAGCGCGGCGAGCACGGCGTTCAGGAGCGACGCGCCGAGCGCGGCGGCGATCACCATCGCGAGGATGACCGTGGGGAACGCCATCACGAGGTCGGTGACGCGCATCGCCACCTCGTCGACCGCGCGGCCGAAGAACCCCGCCACCGCGCCCACGATCGCACCGATGAGCACGGACAGCACGACCAGCAGCAGCGCGAGCGGGATCGTCACCTGAGCGCCCCAGATGACGCGGGAGAAGACGTCGCGACCCAGCGCATCCGTGCCCATCAGGGTGCCCTCGCCGGGCGGCTGCAGGATGGGGAGGTCCTGGGCGATCGGGTCGTGGGGCGCGATGACCGGGGCGAGGATCGCGACGACGATCCACGCGAGCGCCACGCCCGCGCCGATGAGCCCGAGCGGGGCGGACCAGCGGCCGAGCCGCATCCGCGGGCGACGCCAGCGCGGGGACGCCGCGTCGATCGGGTCGAGCACGCCGGCTCCGACGCCGTCGCGTGGCCCTGCGGGCGCGCCGTCGCGGGGATCGGGTGTCGTGGAGGTCCGCGGCGAGGTCACGAGGCCAGCCTCACTCTCGGGTCGAGCACGCCGTAGAGGAGGTCGACGACGAGGTTGACGAGCAGGTACATCACGCCGATCAGGAGGCCGACGCCCATGACCCCGGGGAGGTCGAGGTGGGAGGCCGCCTGGTAGGCATAGGAGCCGATGCCGGGCCAAGCGAAGATCGCCTCGACGAGGACCGTGCCGCTCAGCAGGCTTCCGAAGGCGAGGCCCACCACGGTGAGGATGGGGATGCTCGCGCCGCGGAGGACGTAGGACCAGATGACGGTGCGGCCGGGGAGGCCCTTGGCCCGCGCCGCGCGCACGTAGTCCTGGTCGAGGACCTCGAGCACCGCGGTGCGCACGAAGCGGGTGAGAAGGCCCACCGTGTAGAGCGTGAGCACGAGCACCGGCAGGAAGAGGTGCGCCATGGCGTCGAGGAACGTGTCGAGCTGGCCGACGAGGAGCGCGTCGACCGTGTACATCCCGGTCACCGTGGGAGGCGTGGTGTAGTCGCTGCTCAGCCGTCCGGATCCGGGCGCGATGTGCAGCTGGAAGTAGAAGACGTAGTAGAGCACCAGCGCGAGCCAGAAGGTCGGCACGCTGAGCCCGGCGAGCGACACGACACGGAGCACGTGGTCGGACGCCTTGCCGCGGCGGTGCGCGGCGATCGTGCCGAGCACGACGCCGATGATCACGCTGAGCACGATCGCGCCGATCGCGATCTCGAGAGTGGCGGGCAGGGCCTTCGCCAGGTCGGACGCCACCGGGTTGTGCGTGGTGGTCGAGACCCCGAGGTCGCCGTGCAGCAGGTTGCCGAGGTACGTGAAGTACTGCACCACGAGCGGCTGGTCGAGACCGTACTGGGCGCGGAACTGCGCCACGATCGCCGGGTCCTCCGCGGCCCGCTGGCCGAGCGCGGCCGCGACCGGGTCACCGGGGACGAGGTTCGTCAGGATGAACGTGACGAGGGTCACGCCCACCACGAGGAGCAGCGAGGTGATGACGCGCCGGAGCGCGTAGCGGAGGAAGGGGTGGGCCGCCCGGCCCCCACGCTGACGTGGGGACCGGACGGCCGTGTCACTGCGCGACAACGCTGCTACTTGCTGCCGAGCTTCGCGATGTCGAGGGTCCACACCGCGTTGTAGACCACGTTGTCGACCTTCGAGGCCGCGGCGATGTTGTTGCCGGGCTGCAGGAGCGGGATGAACGGGCCGTCGGCGTTGAGTGCGGTCTGCAGCTCCTCGAAGCGCGACTGGCGCTCGTCCGTGCTGCCACCCGCAGCGGCCGCGTCGGCGAGGGTCGAGATCGCCGGGTTCGCGCCCTCGGCCCAGCCGGCGCGGAGGCCGACCACGTTGCCCGGGGTGAACACGAGGTAGTCGCTGGGGTCCGGGTAGTCCGGGCCCCAGTACCAGAGGCCGATGGTCTCCGTGCCGTTGCGGTACGCGTCGAGCTCGGTCGCGACCGGCGCCGGGGCTAGCTCGACGTTCACGCCGATCTCCTTCAGCTGCGACTGGATGCGCTGGGCGATCGTCGGGAAGTCGAGACCGTTCAGCGTGATGTCGCTGGGGAAGTTGAGCGTGACGCTCTCGCCCGCGTAGCCGCTCTTCGCGAGGTCGGCCTTGGCGGCGTCGAGGTCCTGCGTGAGCTTCTCGTCGGCGGGGAGCGCGCCGAGCAGCATGCTGGGGATGACGCCCGAGGCCTGCGCGGTGCCGGTGCCGGCGATCGACACGAGGTCGTCGTAGTCGATGGCCTCCTTGACCGCCTTCACGAAGTCGGGGTTGGAGGTGATGGCCGACACGCTCGGGTTCTGGTTGAGCAGCAGGAAGATCACGTTCGCGGACGGGTCGCTGGTGACGGCGACCGAGTCGCCGAGGCCCTCCGCCTGGGTGCCCGAGAGGTCGAGCGCGATGTCGGCGCTGCCGCCCTGGACGTTGATCTTCTGCGTGGCGCCCTCGACGTTCTGGATGACGACGCGGCCGAACGCCGGCTTGTCGCCGTCGTACTTGTCGTTCGTGGTGAGCACGACCTGCGAGGCGAGGTCGAGCGAGTCCAGCACGTACGGCCCGGATCCGGCCGAGTGGGTGTTGAGGTACTGCTCGGCGGTGTCGGTCTCGTCGGTGGTGCCGCCGTTCTCCTTGACGACCTTCGAGTTGAGGATGCCGAGGGCCGGGTTGGCGAGGATCGCCGGGAGCGCCGGGGTGGGCGTCGCGGTGGTCAGCACGACCGTCTTGTCGTCCTTCTTGGTGACGGTCACGCCGTCGAGGAGGAAGGACGGGTTGCCCTTCAGGCCGATGACGCGCTGCAGCGAGAACACCACGTCGTCGGCCGTCATGACGGTGCCGTCGGAGAAGGTGTGGTCGCCGTTCAGCGTGAGGGTGAACTCGGTGGCGGCGTCGTTCTGCTCGAGGCTCGCGACTCCGTCGACGACCTTCGAGACGTCGCCGCCCTCGAAGGTGAGGAGGGTCTCGTACAGGGCCTTGTCGACCAGCTGGCCGGTCGGCTCGTACATGCGGCCCGGGTCGGCCGTCTTGAGGTCGAACGTCTTGTCGATGGTCAGCGTCTGCGTGCTGCCGTCAGCGCTGTCGGTCTTGCCCGACGCGCATCCGGTGGCGACGAGCGCGAGCGAGACCGCTGCTGCGGCGATCGCGACTCGGGCCGGGGTGGAGCGGAAAACCATGGAGGCCTCCTGGAGGAATGGATCACTTGGACGGTGTGGAGGTACTTTGGCACAATTCCGCGCCGAACGTCTTGCTTGACGAGGCCCTTTCAGACGGAATAGCGTCGGCTCACGGAATCGGAGGCGAAATGTCGAACACTGAGAAGCGGTCCGGCGGTTCGGCTGGACAAATCCATCCACCCCTGGACGAGGTGAACCTGCGCATCCTCGAGATCCTCCGGGAGGACGGCCGCATCTCGATGTCCGCTCTCGCCGAGCGTGTCAACGTCTCCCGGGCCAGCGTCTACAGCCGCGTCGAGCAGCTCACCGCATCCGGGGTGATCGCCGGCTTCTCGGCCATGATCGACCCCGGCAAGGTGGGTCTCGACATCTGCGCGCTGGTCTTCGTGACCGTGCATCCGCAGTCGTGGCACCGCTTCCGGGAGGGCATCCTGCAGATGCCCGACGTCGAGTACTGCTGCGTCACGACGGGCGAGCACGACGCGATGCTCATCGTCCGCTCGACCGACGTGGGCGGCGTGCACGACTTCGTCACGGGTGTCGTCGCGGCGCGGCCGGAGGTGAAGTCGGTGGTGTCGGTCGTCGTGCTTGACGAGGTGGTGCGGAAGTCCTTCGTGCTGCCGAGCGACATCCCCGACCGCTCCGGATCCACGAACCGCCTCGGAATGACGCGCTTCACCACCGCCGGCAACGGCCGCGACACCGCCCTGTAGCCGACCCCGCTCCCCGCGCGTCGGACAGCGTCCTCAGACCTCGACGCAGACGCTCACGTGGTCGACGCCGTCGATGGTGAAGTCCTCGATCAGGCGGATGCGTCCGGCCTCGCCGGTCTCCACGCGGCTGGCGCTCGATCCGGTGACGACGGTCCCGCCGTCCAGCAGGACGTGCGCGAAGGTCACCGACAGCGCGTCGCCGACGCGCGTCCCGAGGAAGCGGCCGAACGTCACGGTGTCGCCCTCGTAGTCGCCCCAGATCACCCCGTCGCGCTCGGAGTACCAGAACCGCGACGGCGACTCGGGGTCGACGGCGCTGTTCGTCGACGACTCCATCACGAACTCGCGGCCGTCGAGGCTCGGGGCGGATGCGGCGGGCACGTCGACTCGTTCGTTCACAGTCGAAGAGTATGCATCACGCATCGCTCCGTCTGGGCGGCATCGCCGCTTTGTCCCGTGCTTTCCACTCCACGCGATCGTGGGCTGGATGTTCCGTGACAGATCGAGCCTCCGGCGTCCGATTCATCCGGCGCCGCAACCTCCCACCGGATCTCGTCGACCGGGCCACCACACACCCGGCGGACGACCGAGCTGCGGGTTCCGCCCTCCCCACGCGGCGCCGCCGCCCCTCCGGGCACGAACACCCGCCGGACGGGCGGAACCCGCACAGAACGCACGGTGGCCGACCCACCTCTCGGTCTCCTCGGAGAGGACGACACTGGGATGATGATCGGACCTCGCACACACGCGTCCGCCGGTCGGTCACCGCTGAGGACCGGTATGGCGATCGCGCTCGTGGCGCTCATGCTGTCGGTCACGGGATGCGCACGACGGACGGACGTCGACGCCGGCTTCTGCACGCAGTTCGCCGAGCGCTGGAACTCCTTCGCCAGCCGAGGGCCGGACGCGGACGCTCCCGCCCTGCGCGACGAGCTCCTGGACTTCTGGGAGGACTCCCGCGATCCGGATGTCGTGAACGACACCGTCGACGAGGTGCTGCAGCTCGCCGCCCGCGACCTCCGGCAGGCGTTCTCCGAGCGCGGGCTCAGGCAGAAGGACGCGATAGCGGACCTCGACAACGCCCTCGGACTCGTCGCGCAGGAGTGCGCCGCGAGCGGTCACCCCATCGCGTACACCCCCGCCGCCGACGCGCTCCCCTGACGCGGGACCCTCCGCCGGGTGATCAGGAGGCGAGGGCGCGGACGCGGGCGAGCGCGGAGCGTTCGCCGTCGCGGGTGAGCTGCTCGGCACCGGCCGGACGGATGACGTAGCCGGTCGTGGGATCGAGCTGATCCAGGCCGATGTCGCCCGTCCGCGACAGGGTGTATCCGGCCGCGGTCTCGGCCTTCTGGCGGCGCCCGTACGCCAGGAGGACGACGAAGTTGACGAGGATCACGGCGATGACGACCACGACAACGCTGATGAGCGGCAGACCGACCAGCACCGAGTCCCCCGCGGTGAGACGGACGGTCTGCAGCCCGATGACGGCGATCACCGGAACCACCGTCAACGACGAGGTGACCCGGAGCACACGGGCCCAGGCCGTCGAGGGCATCCCAGGGAGCATGGCGCGGCGCGGCGGTGTGACGTACGACTGCGACGGCGCGCTCCGCCCCGAGCTCGCCGCGGTTCCGGCAGCCGCTGCACGGGAGGACAGGATCCGGTCACGGAGCTCCTCGATGGATCGCCCGCGCGCGGGGTTGAGCCCGCGTCCCGAGATCCCGAAGCCCAGCTCCACCGGCTCGTGAGGGGTGCGGATGCGGAGCGACAGTCCCGAGTACGACTTCCGTTGGATGGTCACGAAGGTCTCGGAGACTCCGAGGACATCGGGCCAGGCCACGGAGACCACGAGCTGTGCGTCCTCCTTGCCCCGGAAGACGTGCACGCCCTCGCCGTCGAGGGCGAGGACGAACGACCCGCCGATCACGGCGGGATCCACACCCCCGAGCACGCGGACGGCCTCGTCGGACTCCGCCACGCGCAGCGCATGGACGAGCATTGCCCCCGGCCGAAGCGCCCCCACGATCGCGAGCCGCTTGGCGGCCTGCCATTTCATGATGACGGCGACCACTCCGAAGACGGTCCCCAGGGCCGCCCCGATGATGATCGGGACGAGCGATCCGTGGAGCCGCGGGAACAGTGCCACGGCGAACCCGATCCCCGCGCCGAGCGGGATCAGCAGCAGCCAGACCAGGAAGCGCAGCGCCGCCGGCGGCACCGCGGGGACGCCCAGCGTCGCGACCGCCGCCCTGGCCTGCTCCGTCGTGACGTCGCCGCCCAGTCCCCGTCGTCGCAGCGCGGTGAGAGCCGCCGCCGCGTCGATCGCATCCCCGAGCCCGGTCGTGGGTGCGGGGCCCGCACTCGGGCCCGCCTCGTGCGCGAGGGTCATCGGCACGGTCACCGTCCCGAGCGAGGGGCTCACGACCGCGAGCGCGAGACGATCCGGGCCGTCTGCCGCCGCGCTGCGGACCACCCGCCACGGGAGGCCGAACGAGACCTCGCCCCCCGGCGACCGCAGTCGCATCCCCGTCACGTCGGCCTCGACGACCACCCGCTCCGGAGCCGCTCCGGCGAACCTCTCGGCCCCGATCGGAGCGATCGCGGCGAACAGCGCCGCGTCGCCGACCACGACGAACCTGACCTCGGACACGCGTGCCCCTCCCCCTCAGAAGAGCACCATCCTCACACACCACGCGCACCCGCTCAGAACACCAGAAGAGGGGGCAAGCCTCGAATCGGGGATTTGCGGCGCGTCGCTTAACTTAGTTAGATCGAGGGCGTGGCAGACCCCCTCTCGCAGCGCTCGATCGTGGATGCTGCCCTCGCCGTGCTCGACGAGGGTGGAGCGAGCGCCGTGACCGTGCGCGCGGTCGCCGCTCGGCTCGGGGTGCAGGCGCCCGCGCTGTACTACCACGTGACGAGCAAGCAGCATCTGCTCGACGAGATGGGCACCGAGATCACCCGCAGGGTGGTCTCGGTGCTCACGACTCGAGCCTCCGATGGACACTGGCTGCACGATCTGGCGGCCTATGGCGCCGCGCTGAGGGACGAGTACCTCCTCCACCGCGACGGCGCACGCACGTTCAGCGGCACGCTCATCACCGACCCCGCGGTGCTGCGCGCCCTGGAGCCCTGGCTGCGACGTTGGACCGACTACGGTGTGCCCCCGAGCGCGGTGTTCGATGCGATCGAGATCGTGACCGCCTTCGTGACCGGATACGTGATCGAGGAGCAGGAGCGCCTCCAGTCCGCGGAGGAGCCGGAGCGCTACTCGCCTGAGGCGAGGCGCGCACGACTCGGCGACGGCACCCCGCTCGTCGTCGACGCCGGCTATGCCCGCACGGATCCGAGTGGACGCTTCGAGAGGCAGCTCGCCGCGGTCATCCGCGGCATCGGCGAGTCGTCCCGCGTCGCAGAGGGAGCATCCGATGGTCCTTGAGCTGCTGGAGGCCACGGGCCGTCTGCAGGACGTGGGCGCGATCCTGTACGTGCTCTACTCCGTCTACAAGGAGCTGCGCTGGAGGCCGCTCTCCACGCGAGGCGAGTGGGGGATGCCGACGATCCTCGGACTCATCGGCGGGATCAGCCTGCTCAACACGGGTCTGTTGTCCGCCACGCCGATCGAATGGATCCTGGTCGGGGCGACGGTCGCTCTCGCGCTGGTGTGCGGCGTCCTCGCCGGGTGCGCTGCACGGTTCCGGCCCCTGTCCGATCGCGATCGTGCGTCGCTGGAGCGCCGGGCGGAGCGGGGAAAGCGGTCGCGCACCACCCCCTTGCCGGTCCTCGAGGTGAGGACGGGATGGATCGGCGCGGTCCTCTGGGCGGTCACCCTCGGCTCCCGCTACGGTGCCGAGTACCTGGGCGAGCACCTGGAGGCGCCCCTCGCCACCACGACGGGGCTCGCGCTCCTCCTCGTCGCCGTGAACGAGGCCGGGCGCGTCATCGCCGTCTCCCGCCGCGCGCCCCGCGGTGCGGATGCCGTGTCGCCGGCATGAGCCTACGCCAGGACCCGGTCCTGCCGAGGGGGACACTGGAACGGTGCTCGCCTCTCGCCTCGGCGCCCCAGCCGGTCGACCACCGCCGAGGGCGGCGACGGCGATCGCACTGATCGCGCTCAGGGAGGACTCTCGCGATCCGGACGTCGTGAACGACACCGTCGCGCAGGTGCTGCTCTCCGTCGAGCGCGACCTCCGGCAGGCCCTCTCGGAGCGCGGGCTCAAGCGAGAGAATGCGATCACCGACCTCGAGAACGCTCTCGGCGTCATTGCGCAGGAGNCAGCCCAGGCGTCCCGCCCCCCCCCCCCCCCCCCCCGACTTGCGGGAGATGCCCAGCGACGACGCCGTCGCGGTGCTCTCGCGCTTGCCCGCATCACGCCCGGCATCCTGGTACCGCACTGAGACGAGGGGGTGAGCTATCCTCGAACAATGTCCAGGAAGCATCGACCGGTGACAGAGGGCTCCGGCCTCACGCCCGAGTTCACACAGCTGCTCGTGGAGAGCTTCGTCGAGACCAAGGCGAAGCAGGAGCGTGCGGCCGAGAAGTGGGGCTTGGGCTCCAGCCGCGAGTGGTCCGCAGACCTCGCGCAAGGCACGATCACCTTCGACTTCCCTGATTACACCTTGCACGGGCGATGCCAGTTCCTCGGCAGCTATGCGCCCGAGGCGAGCACCTGGCTGTGGGGATGGGCAAACGAATCAATTCCCGCCCCGATGAGACACGCGGCCCTGCAGGTCCGCGCCCTCGCCGAGCGGCCCGGACTCGAGCTCCTCGCAGAGCCCAAGGTGGGTGTCCGGGCTGACATCGCCGACGACTTCGCCAGCATCGCGGTCGAGGTGGCCGGACTCGACGGCTGGTATCGCGTCCCCGCTGCGAGGTCCAACGCCTACCTGGGATTCACCGGCTTCGACGTCGAACCGCACGACTGACGACGGGCGACTGCACGGATCTGGCACTCATGGCGGGCTTCGCGGGGAGGCAGGCCGCCACGAGTGTCAGATCCGCTGCGGAGTCGCGCAGGCGCGGGGCCGTCAGTCCTCGAGGAGGATCGTGTAGACCTTGGCGATGCGGCCGTCGCGGATGAAGCAGGTGTCGACGCCACGCACGACGGGCGGCTGACCCTCCGGGCCGAGGTTCCAGGCGAGGTAGCCCATGTCGTGGTTGACGTAGATCCGGCCGGCGGGGCTGAAGATGAACCCGGGGGCGCCGTCGAGGAGACGCTGCGCCTTCGCGTCGAGGGCCTCCCGCCCGGTCGTGATCTCATCGGGATCGACGAACTCGACGTCCTCCGTGTAGGTGCGGGCGATGGCCTCGCGGCGGCGCTCGGGGTCGCGCTCGCCGAAGACCTCGAGGAGGTTGGCGCGCATGAGGTTCTCGATCGTGTCCGTCATCTCGTCGTCCTTCGTGTGTGTCCGAACGTCCTTCTCGGAGCGACTCTCTCGCATGCGGGGAAGGGAGGCAACCTCGGAGTCGTTCGAGGATCTAACGTGTGGGGATGAGCATCCGATCGCCGTCCGCCGCGCGGTGGTGCCGCTCGTCGGGGCTGCATCGGGTGGAGATGCGCTGGTTCGACGACCTGGGCCGCCCGGTGCAGGACGACGCGATCCTGCACCGGCTCCGGTCGCTCGCGATCCCGCCCGGATGGCACGACGTCTGGGCCGACGCCGACCCGGAGGCACGCGTTCAGGCGACGGGCGTGGATGCGCGCGGGCGCACCCAGTACCGCTATTCGGCCGCCGCCGAGGCCGAGGCGACCGCCCGGAAGTTCGCGGACCTGCTGCAGTTCGGGGGCTCGCTGCCCACGCTGCGCACGCACGTCGAACGGCACCTGACCGAGGGCGTCGGCGAGGACTCGCCGAGCCGGGTGCGGCGCGCGACGGCCGCCGCGGTGCGGCTGCTCGATCGCGGTCTGTTCCGGGTCGGATCCCCCCGGTACGCGCGGGACAACCACACCTACGGGCTCACCACGCTCACCCGTGAGCACGTGCGACTCGACGGCGACGAGATCGAGTTCGAGTTCATCGGCAAGGAGCACCGGCCGTGGCATGTGACGGTGCGCGACGGGCAGGTCGCCGAGGTGATCCGGATGCTCGTCGCCTCGTCCTCGTCGGCGACGGCGCCCCTGTTCTCGGTGCGGACCCCGGAGGGCGAGCACGCCATCACGAGCGCGGTGGTCAACGCGTACGTCCACGGCGCGACGAGCGCGCCGGCCACAGCGAAGACCTTCCGCACGTGGGGCGGCACGGCCGCAGCCGCCGCGGTCGCGGGCGGCGCGACGGCACCGTTCGCGGCCCGGTCGACACGACCGGACCTCGTCGCGGTCGAGGTCGCGGCGTACCTGCTCGGCAACACCCGCGACGTCGCCCGCCGGTCGTACGTCCATCCGCTCGCCCTCGAGGCCGGGCGCTCCCCCGCGGTCGTCGAGGCCATCGCCGCGGCCGCGCGGGCCTCCGGCAGCTCGGACGTCCGCGAGCTCCTGCGCGCCGACGCCGTCGTCCTCGCCCTCGCCGCAGAGCTCGCCCGCATCACGGCCTCCCCGGCGCCGCCCGCGTCCCCCGGACCGCCTCGCTGAGGTCGCCGGCCCGACCTTCGGCGACGCTCCGCCGGGGCGATCCGCGGGCCGAGAGGTTGCGGTCGCGGGCGCGCAGCGCCACGATGCGATCAGGCGCCCTGCAGCCGACTCTGGGCCGGAAGGGATCGACGGTGGACGACGAGACGCTCCTTGCGGTCATCTACCGAGGGCGGCCCGCGACGATCGAGGCGGTCGCCGACCTCACCCACCAGACGGCGGAGGCCGCGCGGGGCGCCGTGGATCGCCTCCGCGAGCGAGGGGTCCTCGGCGGGGACGGCGAGGACGTCCGGTACGTGCATCCGGCGGCGTGGGCTGCCGGGACGGTGGCCGATCAGTCCCAGCGGATGCGGGAGGAGGCCGCTCGGAGCCTCGTGCGGATCGAGGACGTCGTCGCGTCCCTCCCCTCGCTCCTTCGCGACTGGGCGGTGGGCGAGACGTCCGGCGATCCGGTCCCCGTCTACACACGGCACGGTCCGCATGCGTCCGAGGACCTCTGGTTCGAGATCGCCCCTCACGACACCGGGACCCTCTACGCCCTGCTGCCCGAGGTCGACCGCTTCCTCGAGCCGGACCCGGAGCGCGCCGCGCGCTTCGGCAGGGCCCTCGCCGGCAAGGACGCGGTCCGGGTGATCATGCCCACCTGGGCCGGGGACAATCCCGCCGCGCTTCGTTCCGTGGAGCACTACGAGCGCTCCGGCGTCCAGTACCGTCTGCTCGATCAGCCGGCGAGCTGGTTCTGGGTCGACGGCGACCTGCTGGCGGTGCCCTTCGAGTGGGGCGAGGGCCGACCGACGAGCGTGCTCTGCGTCCGCAACGCCTCTCTGGCCGGGATGGCGCGCGACTACTTCGAGCAGCTGTGGTCCAGGGCGGCCTCGCTCGAGCCGCCGGAGCACCCGTGGGCGTCGCTGCTCGTGCTGATGCGCCAGGGCACCACCCTCGACACGGCCTCCCGCATCCTCGGCATCAACCCGCGCACCGGCCGACGGCGGATCGCCGCCGCGATGGAGCACTACGGCGTCTCGACCCTCTTCGCGCTCGGAGTGATGGTGGGCACGCACGAGGCGTCGGTCCGCCCGGGCGCCCACCAGGGGTGAGGATGTCGGCGGGTCGCGCGCCGCGCTCCTAGCGAGCAGGCCGGATGCTCTGCGGCTGGTGGAAGACGTTCTCGGGATCGTAGGCGGCCTTGATCCGACGCAGCCGTTCCACACCATCGCCCCAGTACTCGTGGTCGCTGTCGCGCGCATCCGCGTTCGGGACGTTGACATAGGCGCCGGCGACATAGGGCTCGAGCGCCCGCCCGAAGCGGTCCACCCACGACAGGCACGCCTCGGTCAGCGCGGGGTCGCCGGCCGCGACGCCGGCCCGGTCGCCCCAGCCGGCACCGGGCTCCGCGTAGAACAGCGCACCGCGATGGGCGAAGGCGCTGCCGCCGGCCGGCTCGCTCGACGACATGCCGCCTCGCAACGCGTTCGTGAAGTAGTTGCACTCCGTCGTGGGCGCCTCCGCGATGAATTGCGCCACGACGGCGATCGCGTCGTCCGGGAAGGGCTCGGTCACGAACTGCGAACCGAAGCGCCAGTTCGCCGGCTCGTCCTCGAGCGGCACCTGGATGCCCGCGTAGAGATCGGCCCAGGGCCCCTCCTGCACGGTGATCTCCGGCGAGCCGAGACCGAGCAGGGGCTGCAGCAGCTCGTGCACCTCCGCCGTCGTGCCTCCCGCCGAGACGGCGATCAGGGCGATCCCGTCCCGGTGGATCTCGAGTTGGCTGGTCACCCGCGCGTCCGTGAACGGTGCTGTGCTCTGCCAGGCGCTGAACACCTCTCCGAGGAAGTCGAGGCCGGGCCATCGCGCCGTCATCAGCACGGCTTGCGGCAGGGGGTGCACCCGGTAGGTCAGCGAGGTCACGACGCCGAACGCCCCGTTGCCCGCGCCCCGGAGCGCCCAGAGGAGGTCGGGATCGTGCTCGGCATCCACCCGGGTCGCCGCCGCCGACCCGTCGGCGGTCGCGCGGACGATCTCCACCCCGAGGAGGTTGTCGCTCGCGAGACCGAAGGCCCGCGTGAGCAGTCCGAAGCCCCCGCCCAGCGTGGCGCCGACCAGACCGACCGATCCCTCCACCCCCGTGGGCGCAGCGAGCCCGTAGGCGCCCAGCGCCGAGACCGCCTCCTGCTGGAGGAGGCCGGCCCCGACCGTCGCGGTCCGAGCGGCGTGGTCGATGGCGACCGACTTCATCTCGCTGACGTCGATCACGAGGCCGTCGTCCAGGGAGGACCAGCCCTCCAACTCGTGGCGCCCACTGCGCACCCGGAACGGCATGCCCTCGCGGCGAGCCCAGCGGACGGCGCCGACGACCTCCTCCGTGGACCGGCAGAACGCGATCACGGCCGGATCGCGCGTCACCAGACGGTTCCAGGAGGCGCGGGCGCCGCCCCATCGCTCGTCTCCGCGCACGACCACACGCCCGGGGAGGTCGGCCACCTGCGGCAGCGAGATCGAGGGGCTTCCCATGGATCCCCAGTGTGGAGGACCACCGCCATCAGCGGTAAGGCCCGCTTCAGGACGTGTCCTGAAGCGGGCCTTGTCAGCCCGTCAGGGCGTCTCCCACACTGATCCGTGTCCGGAAGGGGCTCCATGGCCGACTGTCTCGCGGCGACCGGGGGCACCCTGCTCCCCCTCGTCCTCGCCCTCGTCCTGCTCGCGCTCGGCGCCGCGGCGGTGCTCACGATGAGGCGCGGCGGTCGTCTGCGCAGAGGGGCTGCGCTCGGGGTCGTGCTCGCCCTCGTACTGAGCGCATCGGTCGCCGCCTCCACAGGCCTCGATGCCGGCCCCGCCTCCGCCGCCGACGCGGCCTGCACCACTCCCGGGGCCGACCCGACGCAGACGCCTGCACCGGCGACCCCGGTCATCGGCGCCGATCAGGAGGTGATCTTCGCCAGCGGCGGAGTCACCTTCCACGGCTCCTACCGCGGCCCGGTCGACACGTCGGCCCCGGTCCCCGGGGTCGCCATCGTCGTGGGCACCGGGGGCGTCGACCGCAACGGCACCGCGGGAGACCTGCAGACCGACGCCTACTCATGGCTGGCCGACCTGCTGTCCGCCCAGGGGATCGCTTCCCTGCGGTACGACAAGCTCGGGACGGGCGCGACGGGCCTGGGCCCGTACACCGCCGATCCGGCGGAGATGCTGCCCCTGTCGTACGAGCAGCTGCGGGTGCAGCCCGCGCGCGACGCGCTCTCGTTCCTGGCCGCCCAGCCCGGGGTCGACACCGGTCGGCTGCTGCTCCTCGGTCACAGCGAGGGCGGGGCGGTGGCGCTCGACATCGCCACTCACCCGGGCAGCGCTCCCCCGCTGGCGGGACTGCTGCTGGTCGAGCCGGCGTACACCCACATCCTCGACATCGTCTCCCGCCAGTTCACCCAGGAGATGGACGAGGTCGTGGCCGCCGGGGGCATGACGGCCGACGACGAGGCCACCCTCACGACGTGGATGCGGGAGGGCGTCGACCAGATCCGCTCCGGGACGCCGCCCTACCCCGCTCCGGGTCCGGTGCCCCTCCCCGGCGCGACGGGCTTCACCCAGTACGTCCAGGGCATCATCCAGTCGAACGTGTACGGCTCCGATCCCGCCCAGATGGTGATCACCCACGCGTACCGCACGGCATACGGCAAGGACTTCGACGCGATCGTGGCCGACGAGCTCGCGTCTCAGGTGACGATCCCGACCCTCATCACCTGCGGCACGAGCGACTTCAACACGCCCTGCGGCGACGGCAGCCCCGGCAGCGGCGTGCTCGCCGTCGCGGCGGCCTTCGCGCCCGGCGTGGCGCAGCTCGAGGTCATCCCCGACATGGTGCACATCCTGCGCGACACCGGCGAGGACGACGTCCCCGCGATCGCCGACCAGCTGACGTACCCGTTCTCGCAGGACTTCGCCGCCCGCTTCAGCGCCTACGTGGCCCGCTTCAGCACGGAGGCCGCCCGATGAGCGCCGAGCGCGGGACGCCATCCCCCGAGCTGAAGCGGACGCTCGGCGGCTTCCAGGTCTTCGCGATCTCGTTCGCCTTCATCTCGGTGGCCGTCGGCATCTTCGGCACCTACGGCGACGTGCTGTCCTCGTCCGGACCGGTCGGCATCTGGCTGTGGGTGCTGGTCGCCGCCGGCCAGATCCTCGTCGCCCTCGTCGTCGCCCAGTTCGCCGCGCGCATCGCACTGAGCGGATCCTCGTACCAGTGGGCCTCGCGGCTGGCCAACCCCAGGGTGGGCTGGTTCTTCGGCTGGCTCACGTTCTGGTACCTGGCGATCGCCGTGGTGGCGATGGACAACGCGCTCGCGAGCCAGGCGCTCGCACCCCTGTTCGGTCTGCCGTCGGATGAGGGCACGACCCGGCTTCTCACCCTCGTCGTGCTCGCCGTGCAGGCGATCCTCGTCATCCTGTCGACTCGGCTCCTCGGCATCGTGAGCTCGGGTGCCGTGGCCGTGGAGCTGACGATCGTGGCCGTGCTGGTCGTGGTGCTGCTGGTGGTCGCGGCGGTGACGGGGACGGGACGGCCCGAGAACCTCGTCTCGCAGGGTGTGGCCACCGGGGCACCCGACTACTTCGCGATCGGCGGGGGGCTCATGGCCGGCATGCTGATGGGCCTGACCACCTTGGTGGGCTTCGACACCGCCGCGAACCTCGCGGAGGAGGCCAAGGATCCCTTCAAGAGCGTTCCCCGAGCGATCGTCGCCTCCGTCATCGCGGCTGCCGTGGCCGGCATGCTCTTCCTCGTCGCACTCACCGTGTCGATCCAGGACGTGGGCGCGGTGACCTCCGACGGGTCGCCGGTCGCCGCGGTGGTCCGGGAGCAGCTCGGCCCGGTGTGGGAGCGGGTGTTCCTGGCGGGCATCGCCTTCGCCATGTTCGGGGCGGGGATGGTCGTCATGGCCTCCTGCGCCCGGCAGGTGTTCGCGATGGCCCGCGACCAGCGCTTCCCCGCGCACGGCCTGATGCGCCGGGTGAACCCCCGGACGCAGACGCCCGTCGCGGCGACGGTGCTGATCGTGGCCGTCGGCATGGTGCTGATGGTGGCGCTGCCCGGGCAGGCGCTCATCCAGCTCATCGTGGGCAGCACGATCCTGCCCGCCCTGCTGTACGGCGGCGTCGTGGTGCTGTACCTCGTGGTACGCAAGCGGCTGGAACGCCGGGAGGGCGGGTTCAGCCTCGGCCGGTTCGAGCTCCCCGTCGCGATCGCCGCCCTGGTCTGGCTCGCGTTCGCGCTGTTCGCCCTGGTCACCCCCGGCGACGCCCTCGTGCCCGCCCTGATCGTCGCCGGGCTCATCCTGGTGGGGGCCGGGTACTTCACGTGGCTCCTCGTGGCTCGCCGCAGCACCCTCGACCACGAGCAGCCCGCGGACGGCGCGGTCGAGTCGATCGAGGCGGACCCCGCGTAGCTCAGCGGAGGCTCGGGGCCGGGAGCGGAGGGACGTACAGCCCCTCACGCTGCGCGAGCACCGCCGCATGGGTGCGGCTGGGCGACCCGAGCTTCGCGAGGATGTGCTCGATGTGCGTCGCGACGGTCCTCGAGGCGACCGTCAGGCGGTCGGCGATCTGGGCGTTCGTGCATCCGTCGATGATGGCGCCGAGGACCTCGAGCTCCCGCGCGGTCAGCCCGTGATGGTGTCCGGCCGGTGACAGCAGGACCAGTCCGGACAGTCCCCCCACCGGGCCCGCGAGGGCGAGATGGGTGACGCGCACGTGCTCGTCGCGAGACGGCTCGTCCGGTCGGGGCCAGAGGAACGCGGTGTGCGGCTCCACCATCTCGAGGAGGCTGCCGATCATCGACAGCAGCGGGGAGCCTCGCACCAGGAGCGGATCGCCGGGCAGGCCCGGCAAGGGGTGTGGACCGTCCGGGTCGAGCAGGAGGATCCCCGCGTACGCCTCCCTCATGAGCCTGCTCGCCGCCACGATCGACGCCACCCGGAAGCCGCCGCCGTGCGGGCCGGGTCGGGAGGCGTCTGCGGGTCCATCGGGCTCGAGAGGTGCGATGGCGTCCTCCGATCGCCTCAGGCGGTGTCCGCGGGCGAGACGGACTCACGCTGGTCGTCGGGCGACAGCGTCGTGTCAGATGCTCGTCGTCGCCATCTCGGTCGCACAGGGGGTTGCGCTTCCGCTACCGAGGAGATCGTCGAGCCCGCTCCGTGCGGGCTCTCGGTCAGGTCGGACCATCCGATCCCTCCCGGGCCAGGAGATCCGGTCCGGATCCGAGTCCCTGCACGTCGGGGTGGAGCCTCCTCCCCTCGCCCGCCGCGGCATCACGCAGGCGGGTCCGCCGCTCCTCCAGAGCCGCACGTCGCTCGGGCGGAGCGGTCTCGACGAGGTCGTCCAGGGCGGCCAGGAGTCGCCGGGCGACGAGAGGCGAGGACGAGCCGAGGTCGACGAGCTCGTCGAACGCGACGGCCACATACCCGTCCCAGGAGAGCTCCCGTGTGATCAGGCGGACCGTGCCGGCGGCATCCCGGTGCATGCTCTCGCTCAGCGGGCGGACGCAGAGCTGGCGCATGGCGTCGTGGAGGCGGTCGATCGACTGCACGGCCGTCGCGGGGTCCTGGTAGGGACTGGACGCGATGCTCCGCTCCGCGATGTCGACGAGCTTCCGCAGGCCGTAGGCGGCGTCGCCGACGTGGCTGCGCTCGTTGTCGAGCACGATGCCGCGCCGGATCGCTCGGGCGTCGAGGGCGCCGCCGCCACCGCCACCGCGACCGCCTCCGCCGCGCACGACGGGCGCGCCCCGGGGGACGAAGTCGCCGACCGCGACGAGCATCTCGAGGCGGTCCTCGCTCCGTCGGGCCTGATCGATGAGCAGAGGGTGATCGAGCATCACGACCACTCCGGACTCGTCTGCCGTGACGACGCCGGCCTCGACCCGGGGAGTCGTCCGCGCGGGGAAGGATCGGTCGATCTCGCTCTGCAGGTTGTCGCCGACCACGTCGATCAGCCCCGCCACCCGCAGCGACTGCCCGGCGTGATGCACGTAGGCGACCAGGACGATCAGGCTCGCGAAGAGCAGGACGTAGCCGGAGGCCACCGTCACGCTCGGCACCTGCTGCCCGGGTTCCGCCGTGTCGTCGACCTGTGCCACCGCGATCATGCAGAACAGGAAGGTCCCGGCGAAGAGACCGTGGGAGAGCTGGCTCGCTCGATCGCCGAGCAGGGCGCGCACGATGCGCGGGGAGAACTGCTGCATCGCCAGCTGGACGCCGAGCGTGAGCACCGTCAGCACGATCGTCGTCAGCGTCAGCATCGCGGACGCCGCCGTGCTGAGGATGGTCTCACCGCGGTCGGCGTGCCGAGCACGCTCGTCGGGAGAGCGTCGAAGCCCACGGCGTGGTCGACGGCGAGCGTGATCCCGGCGACGAGCGCCCCGCCCACGATGCACATCATCGGCACGGCCCACAGGCTGTTGACCTCCCAGTGGTACTCCCACCGGGTCGGGCGCCGCCCCGAGCGCTCCGGACGATGCGCCCGGGGCGAGCCCGAGCGGCTCATCAGGCGCCCGCGCCCGGCTTCAGCACCACCTTGGTCCAGCCGTCGTCCCGGGCGTCGAAGTGCCGGTACGCGTCCGGGGCCTCGTCGAGCGGCAGCTCGTGGCTGACGACGAACGACGGGCTCGCCTTGCCCGCGGCGATGAGGTCGCGCAGCTGGCGGTTGTAGCGCTTCACCGGAGCCTGGCCGCTGCCGAGCTTCTGACCCTTGAACCAGAACATGCCGAAGTCGAACGCCAGCTTGCCCTGCTTCGCCAGGTCGTCGGCCGCTCCCGGATCCTGCGGCACGAACACGCCGACGCAGCCGATCGTGCCCGTGAACCGGACCGAGCCGACGAGGCGGTTCATGGTGAGGTTGGCCTCCTCCTCGCCGTCCGGCTCGTGCGCCTGGTAGCCCACGCACTCGCATCCGTTGTCGGCGCCGAGGCCCATCGTCTGCTCCAGCACCGCCTCCACCGGGTCCACCGCGGAGTCGTCGATCGCGATCGCCCCGATCGACTCCGCGAGCGCCAGACGGTCCGGATGCCGGTCGACGACCATGACCTTGCTCGCACCCCGGATCGTCGCCGAGAGAGCGGCCATCAGGCCGACCGGACCCGCGCCGTAGATGACGGTCTGGTCCCCGGGCTTCACACCCGCCATCTCCGTCGCGTGATATCCCGTGGGGAAGATGTCGGCGAGCATGACGTAGTCGTTCGCCCTCTCCTCGGCGTCCTCGCCGAGGCGCAGGCAGTTGAAGTCGGCCCACGGGACGCGGAGGAGCTCCGCCTGCCCGCCGGCCCAGGGCCCCATGTCCGCGAACCCGTAGGCGGCTCCCGCCCAGGCCGGTTCGGGCTGCGCGGTCAGGCAGTAGTTGGTCAGACCGCGTTCGCAGTTCTTGCAGTGTCCGCAGGCGACGTTGAACGGGACGACGACCCAGTCGCCCACCTTCAGCTTGTCGACCCCGGCTCCGACCTCGATGACCTCGCCGAGGTTCTCGTGCCCGAACCACCGCCCGGTCTCGAAGTCCGTCCGGCCCTCGTACATGTGCAGGTCGGACCCGCAGATGTTCGTGGTGGTGATGCGGATGAGCGCGTCGGTGGGCCGCTCGATGCCCGCGTCCGGGACATCCTTGACGACGACGTCTCGCGGGCCCTCGTACACGACTGCCTTCATGGCCGTTCTCCTCTCCTCGAGTCCCGATGACCCGAGGCGGACGGAGCGCGCCGACAGCCTCTCGATCGTGACTAGCCCCAGTCGACGCCGCGGATCCGAGGGCGCCCATCGGCAGACATGCCGATCTCTTCGGCGGGGCACCGCCGATCGGCGATGTGGGACGGCGAAGTCAGCGGGCGGAGGACGTCAGGACGCGGAGGGCGTCACCAGACGATGCCGCCGCCGATCGAGATGCCGCCCCAGGTGAGGAGGACGAAGATCGCGGCGAAGACGACGGGGGCGATGCCCTTGCCGCCCCGCGCGAGGCCCTTCAGGAGGCCGATGACCGCGAACACCGCGGCGACGATCGAGAGCCCGCCGCCCAGGATCAGGCCGATGAAGAGCGGGATCGGCATGAGCAGCAGGCCGACGAGGCCCAGCCAGAAGGCGGCCCAGGCGCTGGGGTTCGTGCGGCGACCGTCGTAGGTGGAGGACATACCCCATTATCTGCTGAACGCCAGGGGACGGGCGGGGCTGGTAGCGGATGCGGAGACGCCGGTCCGGCGGGCTGCTCTGCCCGCCGGACCGGCGTCCCGGTGGCTACTCGCTCGCGCCGTCGGCTCTCGGACCGCGTCGACGACGGCGGGTGACGAACACCGCTGCAGCTCCACCGGCGAGGACGATCAGGGCCACGAGGGTGATCAGCAGCGCCTGGCTGCCCGTGCTCGCGAGGTCGCCGTTCGAGCTCGACGCGGAGCCGCTGCCGACGCCGACCGCACCCGAGCCCGCACCGGGCTGGCCTGCACCGGGACCGGTGCCAGGTTCCGTACCAGGGCCCGTTCCGGGGCCCGTTCCGGGACCGGTGCCGGGGTCGACGACCGTCACCCCGAACACCGAGGCGAGCAGGCGCACGGCCTCGACAGGGTCACCGCTCAGCAGCACGTGCTCCGCATCCGCGGTGATCCCCGCCGACGCGTCGCCCGTCACGGCGGTGCCGTTCACCATCGCGTCCTGCGCCAGGTCGCGGATCACCGAGACGAGCGTGTCGGACGCGGACAGCGTGGACGTGTCGACCGCCGCGAGCGCCGCGGCCCTCGTCGACACGGCCCCCGCGCCAGGCACGAGCTGAGCTGCCGCGTCCGCCGCGAGCTGCGCCGCGGTCACGCGGGCCTCCGCCGAGTCCGTCACCGCACCCGAGGCGTCCCAGACGGGAGCGTCGACGAGCGCCTGCACCGCATCCTGAGCGGCCCCTGCCGGCAGCGACGAGACCAGCGCCTCGAGACGGGCGCGCGGCGCATCCGTCCGCTCACCCCAGCCGTAGGCGTAGAGCGGCGAATACGACTCGTCCCCGACGTTGATCGGCACCTGGTCGGCCGAGGCGGGCCAGGTCAGCGGCAGGCGACCGGTGAAGGGGGTGTCGCCGAACAGCACGTCCGCGACTCCGGCACCCTCGCTGCCGGGGAGGAACGACGCCACGAGGCCGGAGATCTCGTCCATCTTGTCGGTGACGATCTGCGACCGTCCCGCGACGACGAGGACGACGCACTCCATGGCCCCGCAGACCTTGTCGATGGTCGAGCGGTCGGCGTCGCTGAGCGAGAGGCTCTTCCCGTTGTTCCCGACGTCGCCCTGACCCTCGGCGTACGGGGTCTCGCCGACCACGACCACGCCGACGCTGTCACCGTCCATCGGGGCCGACGCGTCCTTCGAGTAGGTGATCTCCGCATCCGGCGCCACCTGCTGCATGCCCGCGAGGATCGTGGTGCCCGTCGTGGCGGTGGGGCCGGAGCCGCCCTGCCACGAGATCGTCCAGCCGCCCATCTGGTTGCCGAGGTCGTCAGCGTTCGAGCCGGCGACGTAGATCGAGGCGTCCTTGGCCAGCGGCAGCACGCCGTCGTTCTTCAGCAGCACCTGCGACTCCGCCGCGGCCTGGCGAGCGTCCGCGCGGTGCTCGGCGCCGCCGAACTGGTCGGCCGTGCTGCGGTCGGTCAGCGCGTTCTCGAACAGGCCGAGCTCGAACTTCTGGGTGAGGATGCGGCTGACGGCGTCGTCGACGCGGCTCTGGGCGATCGTCTTGTCGACGGTCACCGCGTTCTCGACGCTCGTGATGAAGGCGCCGAAGTTGTAGGGCGCCATCGCCATGTCGAGGCCCGAGTTCACCGAACGCACCACCTTGTCGGCGTAGGTGCCGCCCGGCAGCTTGTCGATGCCCTCCCAGTCGCTGATGAGGAAGCCGTCGAAGCCGAGCTCGCCCTTCAGCAGGTCGGTGTTGAGCGCCGTGTTCTCGTGCATTCGGATGTCGCCGGTGCCGCCGATGTCGACGCCCGAGTACGAGGGCATGATCGTGCCGACGCCGGAGTCGATCGCCGGGATGTACGGCGCGACGAACTCCGTCTTGAAGTCGTCGAGCGACGGCGAGTGCGTGAGGCCCTGGTCGATCGGGTAGCCGTTCCCGACCTTCGACGGGTCGTAGGCGGTGCCGCCGTCACCCGCCCAGTGC
This sequence comes from Cnuibacter physcomitrellae, assembly GCF_014640535.1. Lineage (NCBI taxonomy): Bacteria > Bacillati > Actinomycetota > Actinomycetes > Micrococcales > Microbacteriaceae > Cnuibacter > Cnuibacter physcomitrellae. The sequence continues at coordinate 2,704,025 of NZ_BMHD01000001.1, read as the reverse complement.
TTGGCCGAGGCCAGCACCTCGTCGGTGCCCGACTTGTCGGTCGGGTCGTCGCCCTGGAGCCCGACGATGCTCGGGGCCGCGAAGGTGGAGACCAGCGCCGGGTCCTCGCCGAAGGACTCGTAGGTGCGGCCCCAGCGCTCGTCGAGCCCGACGCAGAGGCACGGTGCGAACGCCCAGTTCACGCCCGTCACCTTGGTCTCGACGGCGGTGTCCTGCGCGAGCTGCTGCACGAGGGCCGGGTCGCGCGTGGCGCCGAGTCCGATGTTGTGCGGGAAGATCGTCGCGTCGAGCACGTTGCTGTGCCCGTGCACCGCATCCGCCCCGTAGAGGAGCGGGATCTGCAGCGGCGTCGAGAGCGCCTGCTCCTGGAACCCGTCGATCATGTCCGCCCACGCCTCCGGCGTGTTCTGCGCCGGGGTCGATCCGCCGCCGGACAGGATCGAGCCGAGGCCGAGGTCGGCGATCTGGCTGGGCGAGGACAGGCCAAGGCGCTCGGCCTGCGCCATCTGCCCGACCTTCTCCGACAGGCTCATCCGGCTCATCAGATCGGCCACGCGGGTGGCGACCGGGAGCGAGGAGTCGAGGTAGGGCAGGCCGTACGCGTTGACGACCACCTTCGGCGGGCTCGCCGGGAGCTGGGCGCCGTCGGCGTCGAGCTCGATCGGGATGCTGCGCGCCTGGTCGCCCGCGGCGTCCGTGGTGAGCGCGGTCACCTCGAACGTCTGCGTCTGGCCGGATGCGGTGCCCGCCGGGAAGGTGAGCTCACCGCCGAACGCCCCCACGTGGGTGCCGATCTCGGCGGTGCCCGTCCCGGGTCCGTAGCTGACGGTGACGTCCTCCGTGAGCGCCTCGCCGTCGGAGGTGTTCAGCGTCACTCCGACCTGCACCGTCTGGCCGCGGTCGAGCAGGTACACGTCCTTGGTCGTGTCGACGGTGAGGTTCGCGGCCTGCTGCGGGGTGCCGTAGAGCTGCACGTCGTCGACCGCCCAGCCCGTGCTGGTGGCCTTGCCCGGGGTGAAGGTGATCGCGAAGCCCCACGCCTTCGTCAGGTCGAAGGTGCCGTTCTGGGTCTCGGCGCTGCCGGGCTGGTAGCTGCCCGGCGTGAAGGCGCTGAACGGCAGCTCGACGAGCTTCCAGCGGCTGGTGGAGCTGCCCCAGTTGTCCTTGAAGGTCGTGGTCCACAGCTCGGAGTGCTCGCCGTCGGGGCCGCCGTCCTTCACCTCGACCTTGATGTCGTCGCCCGCGGTCGGCGAGGCCGGGTTGCTGGCCTGCGAGGCGTACCACCAGAAGCGGAGGCCACGGTACGAGCTCCAGTCCTGCGACGACGCGAGGTTGTCGCTGAACCCGGCGTATCCGCCGGCCGGGATGAGGTAGTTCCCCGAGAGCACCCTGTTGTCGGGGACATCGCCGCGCTCCTGCGCCGTGACGTCCATCGTGACGAGGTTCTCGGCGCTGCCCCAGGTGAAGAAGCCCACGGGATCGGCCGAGGTGCTCAGCGGGACGTCGCCCTGGAAGTCCTCGAGGGTCGTGGCCCGCTCGAAGATCGCGAAGTCGTCGAAGCGGTAGGTTCCCGCGCCGAGGCCGGTGAGCGTCACGGCGAAGCCGGTCGAGGCGCCGGGCTCGAAGCGCGACGGGTCGGAGGGGTTGCCCTTCAGGCGCAGGTCGACGAAGAGCACGTTCACCTGCCGCCATCCGACCGAGTCGTCGACGACGTTCTTGTCGAAGAGCTGCCCGTTCGACTTCACCTCGAAGCTCAGCGTCTTGCCGGTGCCCTGACCGAGGAACCAGAAGCCGAACCCGTCGGCGGCCGACCAGTCCTGAGCGGCGGTGTCGTTCGTGAAGCCGAACCAGTCGTTCGCGCCGGGTGCGCCGGACACCGTGGCGACCAGCACGTGGTTGTCGGTGGAGGCGCCGGGGATGCCGTCGTCGACCGTCGTGGTGAGCGCCGGCTTGAGAGTGTCGTTGCTCGCCCAGGTGGAGTAGTCGGCGGGGACGCCCGACTCGAAGCCCTGGAGAACGGTGCGGGCACCGTCGTTCGGCAGGTCGCCGCTCGGAGAGAGCGTGACGACGGCGGTGCTCCGGGTGCCGAGCGTGATGCCGTCGGACGGGTCGGACAGCGCGAGCGTGAAGCTCCGCACGGGGGCGAGGGCGCCCTGCGACACCGTCGGGACGGTGACCGGCACCGAGGTCTCCCCGGCGGGGATCGTGACCGTGGTGTCGACGGCGGTGTAGTCGGTGCCCGCGACGGCGCTGCCGTCGGTGCTCTGGACGCGCACGGTCTGGTCGGTGGCGGCGGGACTGTTCAGCGTGACGTTCGCGGTGGCATCGCTGCCCGCGCTCACCTCGATGCTCTGGTCGTCGAAGCCGACCGAGGGCACGGTGACGCTGCCGCGCACGGCGAACGTGAAGATCGAGTAGCCGTAGTAGTGGAGGGTGGGCGCCTCCCAGGTGAAGGCGACACGCTTGAGCATGGCGACACGCACGTAGCGGGCGTCGGTGGGCGTGGCGAAGGTCACCTGGTCGGTGCCGCCGTCGCTGTCGGTGACGCTCGCCGCCGTGCTCCAGCTGGCCGGGTCGTCGGGGTTCGCCGACGCGACCTGCACGTCGTACGCGGTCGCGTACGCGGCCTCCCACGTGATCTCGACGCCGGTGACGGTCGCATCCGACCCGAGGTCGCTGGTGAGGGTGGCGGTGAAGGTGGTGTCCTCATCCGGGCCGTTGCCGCTGGCCCAGCGGGTGGTGGCGTCACCGTCGGTCGCGTTCGAGGCGGGGAAGTTCCCGTCCTTGTCGTTCTGCGAGGCGGAGGCCGTGGTCGTGCCGCTCCGGGCGAGATCGGGATCCGCCGCGGTCGCGGTGGCGGTCTGGCCCACCACGAGGCCTGCGCCCAGGAGGGCGGCGACCACGCTCGTCGCGAGCACCGAGCGGAGGCGACGGCGGGAGTCGGGGCGGGATGCGGCGGGCCGCGGGGCGAGCAGAGTCACTGTCACTCCTTCATGACTGTCCGTTCAACGGCGAACGGAACCCCCTGAACGCGTGTGACGCATCCGGGGGGTCGTTCGAGAAGCTTGTCATCCGGACCCGGTGCGGTCAAGGCTGCGGATGGCGGATGACAACGTTTGACAGAGCGACTGGCCATCCAATACCGTCGAAGTCATCCTTCGTCTGACAACGATGTCACAACCGTTTCGGCCCACCCGCCCAGGCGAAGCTCCCCGACACACGGCCATCACCGGCGAAGGAGTCACCGTGGCAGCCCACCGACCCGAACGAGCTCGCACGCGACGGAGGGCTCCGCTCCGCAGAGCCGCCGCGCTCCTCACGGCCGCCGCGCTCTGCTCCCCCGTCGTCGCCCTCACCGGCCCGGCCCTGGCCGCATCGGCCGCGCCCTCGAGCACCGCGGCCGTGGCCGGCCCCGCCGCGTACGGCGCCCCGGACGACACCGCCGCCGAGTACTACGCGGCCCTCCTGCGCCACACCCGCTGGACGAACACGGTGTGGGATGCCTCGATCAACGCCTACCAGTCGAAGGACTTCAACTTCGCGGTCGTGCTGGGCAACGCCGTCCTGCTCACCCACGGCGACTACGACGCCTCGATCGCCGGTATCTCGAAGGACGAGCTCCGCGCCCGCACGATCAGCACCATCCGCTACTACGCGGCGAAGAACCGCTTCGTCGACCCGAAGGGCACCTGGGGCCAGCAGCTGTTCTGGGACTCGACCTTCCAGTCCTACTTCCTCGACGCCGGCCGGCTGATGTGGGACCAGCTCGACGCCCAGACCCAGCAGAACCTGGTCACCATCGCCACGGGTCAGTCCTCCTACACGGCCGACCTGGACTACGGGGACGACCCCCGCTCCGGCTCGTGGACGGCCGACTGGCCGACCGGCAAGTACGAGGGTGACACCGCCCAGGAGGAGTCGGGCGTCTACACGCAGGCCCTCACCCCGGGTCTCGCGTGGGCCCCGAACGACCCGGATGCCGGGCGCTGGGCCGAGCAGCTCGGCGACTGGGCGCGCAACGCCGCCGGACAGCCGACGGCCGACGCGAACAACCCCGCGATCGTCGCGGGCAAGCCGATCTCGTCGAACACGATGCACACCATCTGGGACACGTACCTGGTCGAGAACCACGGCTCGTTCGGTCCGCACTACCAGTCCGACATCTGGCGCTCGGGCGGACGCAACGCGATCCAGTTCATCCTGAACGACCAGCCGATCCCCGACTTCCTCACCCATCAGCCCAACTCGGCCGAGCTGTGGGAGTCGATCAAGCTCGTCATGAGCGACCAGGGCGAGCCCTTCATGCCGATGGTCGCCGACCGCGAGTACCTCTACGGTCGCGACGTGCTGCCGATCGCCTTCCTCGGGCAGGTGCTGCGCGACCCCGACGCCGCCCGCGCCGAGGCGAACCTCGCCGGCGCTCTCGAGGAGTACCAGGCCTACGCGCCCACCGACCGGCTGACGAAGTTCTCCGGGGAACCGAAGTACGAGCCGGAGGCGCGCGCCGAGATCGCGATCTCCTACCTCCTCCACGTCGAGGCCGCCGAGTCGGCGGACGGTCCGGTGCAGCCCACCCCGCAGGAGGAGTTCTTCGACCGCCTCTCCGGAGTGCGCGACTACGGCGCAGGCCCCGGCCTCACCGTGCAGCAGACCCCGGATGCGTGGGCCGCGGCCTCGAGCCACCCCGGCTTCCTGAAGTTCCCGTGGGTGCCCTCGCACGACTCCTGGCTGTTCGCGCTGTCCGGCTCGAACCCGTTCCTCTACCCGACGAGCGGCGCCACGGTCGACGACCGCCGCGTCACCACCTACACCGACCCCCGCGACGGGTTCGAGGGCACGTCCTCGGTGTTCAGGATCGGCGACGGATACGCCGGCCAGGTGACGCTGCCGACCGGGTCCGCGATCTACGCCTCCACCGGCGCCGGCTGGCAGGACGGCACGGTCTCCGTGCGCAACCTCGACCTCTCCGGATACGACGGGCTCGACGGGTCGCGCACGTACACGACGGCCGAGGGCGCCACCACGGCGACCCTCCCGGTCACCGTCCCCGCCGACCCGGTCGACGCCCAGGCCGCGCGGATCGACGACCTCTCGTTCGATCCGGTCTCGGCGCGCTACGTCCGCATCCAGGGTCAGCAGGGCAACCCGAAGTACGGCTACTCGCTGTACTCGCTGCACGCCTACGGATCCGGCTCCGAGGCCTCGACCGACCTGGCTGCCGGCAAGCCGGCCACCGCCTCCAGCGAGGACGCCAAGGGCGGCAGGACGGCCTCGACCGTGACCGACACGAACCCCGGGTCGCGCTGGGCCGTGGCGACCGACCAGCGCACCCGCGCCGACTCGTGGATCCAGGTCGACCTGGGCTCCGAGCAGACCGTGGGGGCCGTGCGCCTGGCCTGGGAAGCCAGCGCCGGCGAGCGCTACCTCGTCCAGACCTCGTCCGACGGGGTGACCTGGACCACGCAGACCGCGTTCACCGGCTCCGCCGACGCGAACGCGGCGCGTGTCGACACGATCGACCTGACGCCCCCGGGCGCCCCCGCTCCGGCTCCGGTGGACACCCGCTTCATCCGGATGCAGGGCGTGCAGGGCGACTCGGCGTACGGCTACTCGCTCTACACCCTCCGGGCGCTCACCTCGACCGGTACGAACGCCGCGGCGGGCAAGCCCGCCACCGCCTCCAGCGAGGACCCGACGAAGCCGGCCTCCGCCGTCACCGACGCCGACGGCACCTCGCGCTGGGCCGTCTCGAAGGCGGACCGCGGTCGCCCGGACTCGTGGATCCAGGTCGACCTCGGCGCCCCCACCTCGATCGCCCAGGTGCAGCTCGCCTGGGAGTCGGCGGCGGGCCGCGAGTACCGCATCCAGACCTCGCTCGACGGCGAGACCTGGACGGACGCGGCGAGCTACCGCTACACCGGCGACCAGATCGCCTCGACCGAGGGCTCGTGGATCAACGTCGAGGACGAGGCGGGCTTCGTGGTCCGCGGCGGTCAGGCGCCGATCACCGTCTCGACCGAGGACCCCTCGATCAACGCGGTGCGTCTCGGCGGCGGCGACCAGCCGTTCCTCGTCGAGATGGTGCCGGGCGACTCCGCCGCGACCGCCGCCCAGGACTCGGCCGCCGAGCCGACGACCGACGCGCCGGGCCTCCTCGTGAGCTCGCTCGACGGCTACCTGACGGCGTTCAACCTCACCGACGCGGACGTGTCGGGCACGATCACCGTGCCCTACACCGGCGACACCGTCTCGCTCTTCGCCGGTGACCAGACCCTCGGCGCGGACTCCTCCTCGCTCGCGGTGACGGTCCCCGCCGGGAGCGCGGTCGTGCTCGCCCCGCGTGCGACGATCGCCGCCTCGGCCGCCGACGGCCTCGCGGTGTCGGTCGCCGACGGGCGCACGATGAGCGTCGCTGCCGCTGGTGTCTCCGCTGCCGCTGCCGCGGCCGACGCTGCTGCGGCGACGGTCGACGTCACGAACGTCGAGACCGGGCAGACGCAGTCGCTGCCGGTGGGCGGCACGGCCGTCGCCGGGGCGGCCACGTTCCCGGGCGCGACGCCGTTCCCCGTCCCGGATCTCGCGCTCAGCACGCTCACGTTCCCGGGCTCGGTGCTGCCCGCCGGGATGACCGCGCCGTCCCTCGCGGTCGACGGCGACAGCACGACGTCCTGGACGCCGGGGCCCGATGGCCGGATGGTCACCGATCTCGGCGCCGCGCATCCGATCGGGACCGTCACCACGCTGTGGGACGGCGCCGACGCCCCGGGCGCCACGGTGTCGGTGAGCGACGACGGGCTCACCTTCACCGAGGTGGGCACGATCGAGGCCGGCACCACGCACGGGTCCGTCGAGGTCGCCGCGACCGCGCGGTACGTGGCGCTGTCGACCACGTGGGCCGACGGCGACCCGGGCCTCGTGGCGCTGCGGGTGCTCGCGCCCGGCGCGGTCGACGACGCCGCCCCGGGCCCGATCTCGGGCGAGCTGTCGGACCTCACGGTGGGCCAGGCGGCGACCGGCGACCTGAGCGCGGACGGGACCCCGACCCCGACCTACGCGGTCGTCGCCGGAGCCCTCCCCGCGGGTGTCGTGCTCGATGCCGCGACGGGCGCGTTCTCCGGGACGCCGACGACCGCGGGCGCCTACGCCTTCACGGTCGCCGCGTCGAACGGGGTCGGCTCGCCGTCCGTCCGCGACTTCTCCGGGGTCGTCGCGGCCGAGGCCACCACGCCTCCCACCACTCCCGGCGAAGGCTCGGGCGGCACGGGTGGCACGGGCGGATCCGGCGGTTCTGCAGGCTCGGGCGGATCCGCGGGCGCGGGTTCGACCGGGTCGAACGACGCGGGTGACCTCGCCACCACGGGCATGGTCATCGGCTGGTCGCTCGCCGGTGCGCTCGGACTCCTCGTGGCCGGGGCCATCGCCTTCGCCGTGACCCGACGTCGCCGGGCCCAGCAGGGCTGAGACGACGCGAGGGGCCGGCCGGATGACGGCCGACCCCTCGCCCGATCCGCTCAGGACAGGGCGCTGAGGCGCTCGAACTCCTCGTCGGTGAGCGTGATCGCCGCACCCGCGACGTTCTCCTCGAGGTGCTCGACCGACTTCGTCCCGGGGATCGGGAGGATCACCGGCGAGCGCCGCAGCAGCCAGGCGAGGGCGAGCTGGCTCGGCGTCGATCCGTGCTCGGCGGCGATCGACGACAGCACGCTGCCGGGCCCCGACAGCTCACCGGTCGCGAGCGGGAACCACGGGATGAACGCGATGCCGTTCTCCGCGGCGTAGTCGAGGACGTCCTCGGACTTCCGGTTCGTGAGGTTGTAGAGGTTCTGGACGCTGACGATGTCGGCGACCGCACGAGCCCGCTCGATCTCCTCCACCGACACCTCGGACAGGCCGATGTGGCGCACCTTGCCCTCGTCCTGCAGGGCCTTCAGCTCGCCGACCGTCTCCTCGACGGGGACCTTCGGGTCGATGCGGTGCAGCTGCAGGAGGTCGATGCGCTCGACGTCGAGGTTGCGGAGGTTCAGCTCGGTCTGCTGCCGGATGTACTCGGGGCGACCGACCGGCGTCCACTGACCCGGGCCCTGGCGGGTGAAGCCCACCTTGGTCGCGATGACGAGATCGTCGGCGTAGGGATGCAGGGCCTCGCGGATGAACGCATCCGTCACGTAGGGACCGTAGACGTCGGCGGTGTCGATGAGGTTCACGCACAGCTCGACCGCGCGGCGGAGCACGCGCACGGCGCCCTCGCGATCCTCGGGCCAGCCCCAGACGCCCTTCCCGGTGAGCTGCATCGTCCCGTAGCCCAGCCGGTGGACGGGGAGGTCGCCGCCGAGGGTGAAGGTGCCGGATGCGGATGCGGTGATGTCGGTCGTCTCTGCCATGCCCAGCCCAACCCGGCGGGGCCTGACGCTATTCCGGGCAGATGAGGCCGGGAGCGCATGTGACAGTCGTGGAGGGTTCGCACGCTCCGAGACCACCACGAGTGTCACATCCACGCCGCTCTCGAGGCCGATCACCCGGAGGCGTCGCCCGGTCGTGCAGAGTGGAGGCATGACAGCACCGCGCCAGCTCCGCCTGATCATCGAGACCGACGACTTCGACGAGGCGGTCCGCTTCTACCGCGACGTCCTCGGCATGCCCGAGCAGCCGGCGTTCGCCACCGAGGGCGACGACCGCATCTCGATCCTGCACGCCGGGATCGCGACGATCGAGCTCGCCACCCGTACCCACGTGCGCGCGATCGACGCCGTGGAGAACGCGCCGACGAGCGAGGGCCCGGGACCGACGCTCCGGATCGCCCTCGAGGTGCCCGACACCGCGGATGCGGTTGCGGCCGCCGAGGAGTCCGGCGCCGAGCTGCTCGCCCCGCCCACGGAGACGCCGTTCCGGACGACCAACGCGAGGGTGCAGGGCCCGTCGGGCTGGCAGGTCACGTTCTTCCAGGAGCTCGAGACCCTGGAGGAGCGCACCGCCCGCCCCGGCTTCACCACCGACGACGAGCGCGCACGCTGAGCGCCGACCACCACCGGAGGAACACCATGGACGATCAGGCCTCCGCCCTGCTGCGCGCGGTGCGTGCGGCAGGGCTCCTCTCCGATCCCGTCGAGGACGAGGGCGTCGTGCGCGGCCCGGCCCGGCTGGACGCGGCGGGATACGACGTGTCGGTCAACCTCGACCCGGACCCCGACCTCGAGGATGCCGACGACTCCCCGGTCGACCCCGCATCCCTCATCGCAGCGGCCAGGGCGTTCCTCGCGCTGAGCCGCGAGAGATGGAGCGACCTCCTCGGGGAGATCGTCGAGGAGGTCGGTCCCGTCGCCGGACGCCTCCTGACGCGCGAGGACCTCGTGCTCGCGTGGGTGGCGGTCGTGCCGGAGGCGTACCTGCTGTCGTTCCCCGTGCCCGGCGACCCCCTCGCGGCCCACGTCCGCGTGCAGCTCGGCGCCGACCTCGAGCTCGATGAGCTCGGCGTCGACGAGGATGAGGACGAGGACGACGAGGATGCGCTCGAGTTCGACTCCCTCGACGCGCTGCTCGACGAGCTCGAGGGGAAGAGCACCTGATCGCCCACGCGGGCGGTGGCAGACTCTGGGGGTGAGCTACTCCGTCGACGTCGATCCGCAGCGCCTCGACCGCGAGTGGATCTGGCGGATGCTGTCGACGGAGGCGTACTGGCACCGCTGGCGCACCCGCGAGCAGATCGACCAGCAGGTGGACACCGCCTGGCGGGTCGTCGGCGTCTATGACAGCCTCACCGGAGCGCAGCTCGGCTTCGCCCGAGCCGTCTCCGACGGGGTGAACGACGCCTACCTGGCCGACGTGATCGTCGACCCGGACGAGCGGGGCCGGGGAATCGGAAAGCTCCTCGTGAAGACCATGATCGAGGACGGCCCCGGCGCAGCGTTCCGATGGACGCTCTTCACCGGAGACGCCCACGGCCTGTACCGCGGCTTCGGATTCGCGGCCCCGGACAGCACCGCGATGGTCCGCCCGGGCGCGCGCCCCGCTCGGGCGTAGGCCGGTTCCTTGTAGCGGATGGTGCGCTGCGTCGAGTCCGTATGCTGACTACGTGACCTCGACTCTGGGCTGCATCGGTTTCGACTCCGCCGGCCGAGCCGAGCTCCTGACCACCGTCGGGCGACTCGCCCACTCAGCCCGACCGCTGGGCACGGCCGACGGTGTCGAGGTTCTCCGCTGGGAGGACCCGAGCGGAGCGCGTCTGACCTTCGACCGACTGCGAGACCGTCTCGTCGCCTTCGTACCCTCGTTCGCCGGCCGGCCCGGGGTGTTGCTCCGCAATTGCCGCACGGTCGGCACGAAGGTCGTCGTCGGCGACGTGCTCGACTCCGCAGGGGCGCAGATGACGGTCATGGGCTTCGAGCTCGAGCAGCGCCGAGCCCTTGCGACCGACGAGCAGTGGTCGGGCACCGCGGCCGTCACCGGGTTCGCGCGGACGGCGGAGTTCTTCGACGACAGGACGGCGTACTCCCGATCGCCGTACAGCCTGCTCGATCCCGCCACCGCGGACGACGAGGTTGCCCCCGAACATCAGCTGGACACCGTGCGGAAGAGGACGGAACGCATGGCGGCCGAGTCATTCATTCCGTGGGGGCTCTTCGGCGACGGAACGGATCCCTCTGCCGAGGCCCGGCTCAACGGGACCGTCGTGGAGGCCACCCTACGTCGGAACACGGTGACCGGAACGCGCTTCCTCAGCGCGCGAGTCACCTGCATGGGGTTCGAGATCGATCTGGTCGCGGCGTGGGATCGCGACGAGCCCCCGACGCCCGGCTCAATCGTGGCAGCGGAGCTGTTCCTCATCGCGTCGATTGACTCACTGACGTTCGAGGGTGCCGCGTCCCGCCCCCCCCCCCCCCCCCCCCCCCCCCCCCCCCCCCCCCCCCCCCCCCCCCCCCCCCCCCCCCCCCCCCCCCCCCCCCCCCCCCCCCCCCCCCCCCCCCCCCCCCCCCCCCCCCCCCCCCCCCCCCCCCCCCCCCCCCCCCCCCCCCCCCCCCCCCCCCCCCCCCCCCCCCCCCCCCCCCCCCCCCCCCCCCCCCCCCCCCCCCCCCCCCCCCCCCCCCCCCCCCCCCCCCCCCCCCCCCCCCCCCCCCCCCCCCCCCCCCCCCCCCCCCCCCCCCCCCCCCCCCCCCCCCCCCCCCCCCCCCCCCCCCCCCCCCCCCCCCCCCCCCCCCCCCCCCCCCCCCCCCCCCCCCCCCCCCCCCCCCCCCCCCCCCCCCCCCCCCCCCCCCCCCCCCCCCCCCCCCCCCCCCCCCCCCCCCCCCCCCCCCCCCCCCCCCCCCCCCCCCCCCCCCCCCCCCCCCCCCCCCCCCCCCCCCCCCCCCCCCCCCCCCCCCCCCCCCCCCCCCCCCCCCCCCCCCCCCCCCCCCCCCCCCCCCCCCCCCCCCCCCCCGCCGACGCCCGCTGTTCGGATCGTAAGCAATAACCCGTGGATACCGAACGAACTCGATCGAGGTAGGCCCCTCAAGATGCCAGACCGCAAACGCCCACGGGCTACATCTCAGTGGTCCGCTCTGCCTGCAGCCCTCGCGTTGCTCGCGATGATCATTGCTCTTGTCCGGGCAATAATGGGGCATGTGCGCCTTGGTCATCGTTCGGTGGTATGTGGGTGCCTAGCGATCCGATCAGGGGCATACCTTCCAGGGGACTAGCCATGGTTCTCAGTGGTGTCACTCTCACCGTCACGCTTATCTGGGAACGGCCAGACGGAAAGCTGCGGACGATCACAGCTGATGATGAAGTCGTCAAGGTCACGAAGCGATGGATGGTGATTCGTGAGTCTCATCGCTAGTGGGCGTTGCCGCGACCCCGAACAGATGTGCTGCTGCTGACGAACTCGCCGGGAAGATCGTTGAGCTCGGCGATGGCGCCAGTAGCGATCCTCACTCGGGCTATTGCGCAGTCCCACGGAGTCCGACCATGGAGCCCTCTCGTCTTCGCCGCGCATCTCTGAGCTGACGTCCCGACGTCTAGGGAACCCACCGGGCATCGCGCATCGGCGATGCCCGGTGGGTTCGTCGTGAGGCTACCGCTCCCCGATCACCGTCAGCGTTCCAGTAGCCACGATGTGCGGGAGGATGTTGAAGGTGACGAACGCGGGAGTCGCTTCCTCGTCGAGTCCGAGCTCCTTGATGCTCGCGACATCCAGCGCGTAGACGGTGAAGGCGTAGTGGTGCGGGCCGCTGCCCACAGGCGGGGCCGACCCGATGAACTGCGCTGCGCGGGCGTCGTTCTTCACGGTCCAGGCCGGAGCCTCAGGCTGACCAAGGCCTGCCTGCAGTTCCCTGGTGGTCGCGGGGAGATCCGCGATCATCCAGTGCCAGAAGCCGGACGGCGTGGGGGCGTCGGGGTCGTGGACGGAGACGACGAAGCTTCGGGTCGACTCGGGCGCTCCGGTCCAGCTCAGCTGCGGGGAGCGGTCCTCTCCCCCGGGCACTCCGAACATGGCGGAATAGTGTGCTGCGCCGAATCGACCTCCCTCTTCGATGTCGGTGCTCGTCACCGCGAGCGTGCTGATCGGGCTTGAGGTGGTGGTCATGATGACTCCTTCTTGTGTCGTTGTGATGAGGGATCTGGGTCAGCGCCGAGATTCGTCGAGATCGGTGAGGACGACCTTGCCGATGACGCTCCCGCTCTCCACGAGCTCGTGAGCTCGTCGTAGGTTCTCGACGGTCCGACCGACCAGGACCGTCGTCGCGGTGCTGCGGATGAGGCCGGAATCGACGAGCTGGGCGACGTGGGAGAGGATCGCAGCCTGCCGGTCCATGTCTGCGGCGTGGTGCATCGACCGTGCGAACATGAACTCCCAATGCCAGGTCAACGCCTTCGACTTCAGCGTGACGACGTCGACGTGGGTCGGGTCATCGATGGCGACGATCTGCCCGAAGGGCTTCAGTACCGAGACGTAGGTCGGAAGCTGTCCGTGCGAGTTCGTGGTGAAGATCCAGTCGACCCCCTCCGGTGCAGCCTGGCCGAGTTGAGCGACGACGTCGCCGTGGTGATCGACCACATCGTGAGCGCCCAGGTCGCGCACCCACTTCGCGCTCTCCGGTCGCGACGCAGTCGCGATCACGTGGATCCCCGGGTACAGCGCTCGGACGAGCTGGATGACCATGGATCCGACGCCGCCGGCACCGCCGACCATGAGCAGGGTCCCCTCGCTGCTCGCCGTGAGGTGGAGTTTGTCGGCGAGTCCCTCGTAGGCGGTGAGCGCGGTCAACGGAAGCGCGGCCGCATCCGCGAAGGCCAGTGACTCCGGCTTCCTGGCCGCGATCCGCTCGTCCACGAGCTGAAGATCAGAATTGCTGCCGGGACGGTCGAGAGCCCCTGCGTAGTAGACCTCATCCCCTACGGAGAAACCCTGTACGTCCTCACCGACCCCGGTCACGATGCCCGCAGCATCGAAGCCGAGGATTCGGAACCCGTTCGTCGCGGGCGAGTGAGCCCGCACCTTCACGTCCACCGGGTTGACCGATGTCGCGCGGACGGAGACGAGCAGGTCACGGGGCCCCGGCGTGGGGGCCGCGATCCTGGCGGCGACGAAGCTGCGTTCATCGGAGGTCGGACCAGGATGCGTGAACCCGATGGCAGAAGTGAGCGTCTCAGATGTCATGACGACAGTCTCGAATCCACACGGTGGTTACCCGCAAGGGCACCGAGTTACCCGACGGTAACCACAGTCACCCCATTCCAGACCCTGGTACCCACTTGTAACCAGGTTCATTTCGGGAATCGCGTTCCTCGTCGTAACGTGATGGCGTGACAGCCGTGGATCACACCGACACCTGCGACCGAAATGACGTCTACGCCGCCGCATGCCCATGCCGCGAGATGCTCGATCTGCTCGCCAACAAGTGGTCGGCTCTGACCATCGGACTGCTGGAAGAGGGCCCGATGCGGTTTGGAGAGCTGAAACGCGAACTCCCCGGCGTGAGCCCCAAAGTGCTTTCCTCCACACTCAAACGACTAGAGGAAGCCGAGCTCCTCACTCGAACCGTCTATCCCGAAGTGCCCCTCAGGGTCGTCTACACACTCACCGAGAGGGGCGTCTCCGCTGCGGCTCCGCTGGCACACCTCCGCGAGTGGGTCAATGACAACGTCGGTCGTCACTGAATACACACTTTCCGGCTCCACCCCTCGCACGCTGGCCGGTGCCCTCGTCACGCCTTCGATGGCCGCTAACTGACGTCATGTCGCATGCGGTCCGACTCAGGCTGTGGCCGATGACACCCGGGGGGGGGAGAGACGGAATCCTCGGGCACATCGTCCGTGGCCTGGGGAAGCATGACCGGCGAGGCCATCGGGGGTCTGCCTGCTGCAGCGCACGCGAGGTACGCCTCGTACGGGTCGTCGGCTGAGGGGGCCGGGGGCTCTGTCGCTGCGCGCCGTCGGCGTTGCGACCACCAGCCTCCACGGGGGTATCGGAAGCCGGAATCCGGCGAGATCGTCAACCCCAGCATGCGTCCCGTGTACTTCGTGAGCGTCACGGGTTCTCGGCCTGCGCGCTGAGTGCGGTGAGGGCTTCGCGGTTGGTGCGGTAGATCGGTTCGTCGCTGATGAGTCCGAGGGTGCGCATCCGGTCGATGATCTGCTGACGGGGTCTGCTGTAGGCGATGGAGACGTGCCGGTCGGTGAGCCAGCGGGTGAGCGTCTCGAAGGTCTCGGCGCCCGTGACGTCGATGTCGGTGACGGCCTCGAGGTCGAGCACGACGTGGCGCACGTCGGGTGCGGTGGTCACGGCGCGTTGCACGGCGTCGCTGAAGACGGAGCCGTTGGCGAAGAAGAGGGGTGCGGCGAGCCGGATGACGACCACGCCGGGTGCGGTGGCGGTGCCGGCGGGTGCCGGGTCGAGCAGTGACGAGCCGGGTTCGCCATCGGGGGCGAGGACGTCGATGGCCGGGGTGGAGGCGCGTTTGGCGAGGTTGACGAGGGCGAGGACGAAGGCGATGACGATGCCGGGGATCGCCCCGATGAACAGGGTGGCGAGGAAGCAGACGGCGCCGATGACGAACTCGAACCGATCCTGCCGCCACAGTCGGCGGAACTCGCCTATGCCGAGGAGCGGGAGGATCGCGACGCCGACGACGGCGCCGATCGCGGGTGAGGGGATGTGCTCCAGCAGTCCGGTGCCGAAGACGAGGAGCAGCAGAGTGCCGACCGCGGCCACCAGGGAGGGCAGCTGGGTGCGCGACCCGGCCTGGTCCATGGCGGCCGTGCGCGACGTGGACGACCCGACGGCGAATCCGCCGGTGGCGCCCGAGGCGATGTTGCCGAGGCCGAAGGCAAGGAGGTCGCGGTTGGGTTGGGTGCGGTAGCCGCGTTTGTCGCCGTAGCTGCGGGCCACGAGCAGGCCTTCGGCCATGGTGACCATGGTGAGGGCGATCGCCGAGGGGACGAGCGCCAGCCAAGTTCCCCAGTCCAGGATCGGCCAGGTGAGGCTGGGTGGTCCTGCCTCGACGGGGCCGAGCACCGCGACCCCGCTCTGCTCCAGGCCCGTGGTGACCACGATCACGGTCGTGACTACGAGGACGAGAAGGGCCCAGGGGATCATCCGGGCGATGCGTCGACCGACGACGAGGACGGCGATCGAGGCGGCGGCGATGGCCACCGACCAGCCGTTGATCGCCCCCAGCCCGGTGATGAGGCCGGCGATCTTGTCGACGAACTCGCCGCCGGAGTCGATCTTCACGCCGAGCATCTTGGCGATCTGGCTGACGAGGATGTCGAGGGCGAGGCCGCCGACGAAGCCGACCAGGATGGGCTTGGAGAGGAAGCTCGCCAGGAAGCCGAGCTTGAACACCGAGGCCAGGACGAAGAGCACGCCGCTGATGATCGCCTGCGCGAACGCCATGATGGCGTAGTCGGCGCTGCCCGCTACCGCCAGCCCACCCACCGAGGAGGCGACGAGCGCGGCAGCGGCGGCGTCCGGTGAGGCGACGACCTGCCGGGAGGACACCACCAGGGCATAGACGACCGCTGGGACGACCAGAGCGTAGAGGCCCGCCGTGGGCGGTAGCCCGGCGATCTGTGCGTAGCCGATGTTCAGCGGCACGGCGATCGCGAGGAGTGTCACGCCGGCGAGGATCTCCCGGCCGGCGTTGCGCCAGGTGAGCCCGGCGAGGGGACGTGTCATGGGGTGGTCAGGGCTGCACGATGGTGAACCAGAGGGGGAAGTCGTCCAGCGAGGAGAAGAGCTGTTCGAGCGTGGCTCGGTCGCCCTCGACGTCGATGCCGTCGTCGGGGGAGGGCAGACCGTGGCGTCCGAAGAGCGCTTCGGCGAGCTTCGCCTTCGTCGAGGATGCTCGCGCGTCGACGGCGTCGAGCGGTGCGCCCGCGGTGTAGATCAGCACCCCGTTGCGCAGCTCGAGCAGGTAGTTTGCTGGACCGTCGGGTGCATCGGTGATGGTCCAGCCGATGGTGGCGTCGACGGTGGACACGGCAGGGCCGTTGAGCTTGATCCCCGCGTAGTCGAAGATCATCTCCGGCGTCATCGCGGCGAACACGTCGGGGGTGGCGAGCTCGACGCTGCCGAGGTCCCTCACTCCGTGGCGCAGCTCGAGTGCGGCGGCGAGATACTCGTTGCGCCACGTGCCGTTCTCGGACTGGTAGCCGAGCTGTTCGAGGGCGTCTGCCTGCAGCAGGGCGGCCTCCCGATGGTCGGGATGGGAGAACACCACGTGGGTGAGCACTTCGGCCACCCACCTGTAATCGCCGGCATCGAATGAGACGCGGGCCTTCTCGACGACCGCGTCGGGGCCGCCCATGAACTCGGTGTACCGTGCGCCGGCCTCCTCGGGAGGGAGCGCGTGGAGGTGTGCGGGGTGGGAGTCGTACCAGCCGAGGTAGCGCTGGTAGACCGCTTTGGCGTTGTGGTTGAGGCTGCCGTAGTAGCCGTGGCTGTACCACTGCTCGTCGAGACCGGGCGGCAGGGTCAGCTGCTCGGCGATCTCGACCATGGTGTAGCCGTGATTGGTCAGGCGCAGCACCTCGTCGTGGATGAACTTGTATAGGTCGCGCTGGTTCTCGACGTACTCCCGGATGTCGGCGTTGCCCCAGCGAGGCCACCCGTGCTGCCCGACGATCACGTCCATG
Source organism: Cnuibacter physcomitrellae (assembly GCF_014640535.1). Taxonomy (NCBI): domain Bacteria; kingdom Bacillati; phylum Actinomycetota; class Actinomycetes; order Micrococcales; family Microbacteriaceae; genus Cnuibacter; species Cnuibacter physcomitrellae. The sequence goes on along the minus strand of NZ_BMHD01000001.1, from coordinate 2,686,916 downwards.
CGGTCGCCGAACAGCTGGAGGGTCTCGTTCAGTGTCTTCCACCAGGTCGCGGCGTCGCGCACCTGCGCTCCGCGGAGAGTGAGGAGGTTGTGCATCAGGTGGTTGACGTCCTCCGCGGCGGCGAGCATCCGCAGTCCGGGGAAGTGGATGAGGAACTCCGCCGGCGCCTCGGTGCCCGGGGCCATCTGGAACACCATCTCGACTCCGTCGACGACCCGTCGCTCGCCGGTGGTCGTGATCAGGTCGGTGGGTGGCACCAGGGTGCTGCTCCCACCCACCGCCAGGCTGTTCGCCAGGCCCGCGTTGATCTGTCCGCGAGGACCGGGAGGCACCAGGGTGCCGTACATGTAGAAGCTGCGCCGGATGTCGGCGTTGCCGGCGTACACGTTCTCCGCTGCCGCTTCGTAGAGGAACCCCTCTGGCGCGATCACGGTGACGCCGTCCTGGCCCTCGACCACGACACGCGACCCGCCATAGTGGTCGGCGTGGCTGTGCGTGTAGATCAAGGCTTTCACGGGCCTGTCGCCGCGATGCTTCCGGTACAGCTCGAGCGCTGTTCGAGCGGTCTCGGTGAAACTCAACGGGTCGATGACGATGATGCCGCTGTCGCTCTCCACGATGGTCACGTTCGCGAGGTCGAGTCCGCGAACCTGGTAGACGCCCGGAACGACCTCGAACAGTCCGTGGTAGCGGTTCACTCGGGCGTGACGCCAGAGACTCGGGTGCACGGTATCGGGCGCGTCCTCGGACTCCGCGATGAAATCGTGGTCGGTGACGTCGTGGATCGGACGCCCGGCAGCGTTGAGGATCACGGGGTCGTCCAGGGTGGCGACGAAGCCACGCTGGGCGTCGTCGTAGTCCCGCCGGTCGGCCAGCGGCAGCGACCTCAGCGCCTCCGCATTCACGCGGGCCGTGTGCTCGGTCGCCGGCTTCGGGGCCAGCTCGTCGACATCAGTCATCGATCATCATCCTTCTGCTCAGAGGTTCGAACGCGACGGGCGGCGGTCAGCGCTGCCCGAGGTCGTGGATGAGCTCCTGCTCGTCCTCCTGCGACAGCGAGGTCTGCACCACGGTTCCGTTGTACGGGGCGAGCGCGGCGGCGAACTTGTCCTCGGTGAGCTTCACGGCGTAGACGACGACGGCCGACTTCCCCGCGGTGACGGTGGACTTGACCCGGTCTCGGAACTCCGCATCCAGGCCGGTCTTGTCCAGCCCGGCGAACAGAGCGCCGAACAGACCGCCGAAAACCAGGCCCGCGAAGGGCACGAAGAACAGGATGCCGATCAGCGTCCCGAATAGGGCCCCTCCGGCAGCGCCGACACCGATCTTCCCGACAGTTCCGGGGTATTCGACCTTGGTCTTGCCCTCGGCGTCGACCTTGACCAGGGCCAGGCCGGCAAGCTCGACGATCAGGTCGGACTGCAGTTGCTGGACCTGGTTGTAGGCGCCCTCGGCGTCCGTCTCGGAGTCGAATGCGATGACGATCAGATCGGCCATGATGTGTCCCTCCCACCGGGGTGTCCCGGGTGTTGCTGTCTGGTGACACCGATCCTCGTCGGCGGCCTGGTCAGCGTGCATCACCCTGAACGGGCGATGTGTCACGGCTGCTGCCGGACCTCCTGGATCTCCATGCCCATGTCCGCGATCCGGGCCAGTAGGCCGTGGAGTTCGCTCTGGTCCTGGACCGGGCCGATGAGCAGGGTGGAGGACGGCCCTACGGCGACGGCGTCCATCTCGGGAAAGGCCTCGGCGAGGATGTCGGACAGGGCGTGAGGAAGCCGGATCTCGTACTGCTTCGCAGTCATGGGTCCTCCCCGCGTCGACGTCCTGCCAGCGAGTCTGACCTCAGGGAGCGGGCCCCGCTTCACCCGGAAGGGGTGACGTTCAGAGGATTCCCTCGCGCCGGGCCCGGTCCACGGCGCCGCTTCGGTCGTTGACGTCGAGCTTGAGGTAGATCGACCTCAGGTGCGTCTTCACGGTGTTCACCGACAGGTGGTGCCGAGCCGCGATCGCCGCGATGCCGTGATGGGTGGGGAGATCCTGCAGCACGTCGAGTTCCCGGGCGGTGAGCGTCAGCGGAGGCGTGGAGCTGATCGCATCCGTCCACCCCGATGTCCTCTCCAGGATCAGCGCAGACCACGAGTCGGTGCGGCTCGCGGGCGGTGCCTCGGCGAGAAGCCGAGCCCCGGCGAAGGAGCGCGCCAGGAACGGCCGGATGGTGCGGTGGCGACGCGAACTGCTCACCGCCTTGGCGAGGTACCGGTGTCGCAGGCCGCCCTGGGCCAGCGAGGTGCTCTCGGCCAGCAGCAGCCACGCTCCCACGGGCGCGCCAGGATGCCACGCGCGGTGCGAGCGCTCGAGCGCAGCGAGGAGAGCAGCCGCAGTGGACTCGTCCCTGCCAGCCAGGATGTGACGAGCGAGATCGAGTTCGAGAGCGCCAGCACCGAGCACATCGGCGGCGAAGGCGGTCACGTCCTCGGCGGTGTCTCGGTCTCCGGCGGCGACGTAGTGGTCGACCAGTCGCAGCAGGGAGCAGCCGACCAACCTGGGATAGCGACGTCCCGAGTGACGCAGCAGCTCCGTCACGGTCTCCACGGCGCGGCCTGCATCGGCCGGTTCGTCAAGTCGCGGCAGCAGTCGCATCATCTGGGCAGGGACGCGTAGTCCTGTCGCGGCCGAGTTGCGGTCACCGGAGATCACCCGGCTCAGCTCGTCGTCATCGACGGGCAGGGCCTGCTGGTAGCGGCGCGCGGCTCGAACGATCGCCGCTCCGTCTCGCACCCGACCGAGCAGACCAGGCTGGGGCCGTTCCGCGAAGCTCGCCAGGTCGTCCTCGAGGACACGTGCACGGTCCCAGTCGCCGGAGCGGACGGCCACCGTCACCGCCAGCTCGGCGACCTGCAGGTACAACCATGCCAGCCCCGCCGATCTCGCACTCTCCGCGACCGCGTCCAGCAGACGGATGGCGTCCCGCGCGTTTCCAGCCCGCTCCTGCTCCCACGCCTCCGCCCCCAGGCACACCAGGTCCACCGGAAGGGATCGACGACGCATCTCCCGCGCCTCGCCGTCGTTCAACGGCACCAGCGGGCGGGACGCGCTCCCCGCGCCCGGGATGGGAGGGCGGAAGCGTTCCAGCGCGGCCAGGAGGACGTGCCAGGGGGAGTAGGCCGTCGCTGACGCTGCCGTCTCCGCAGCGTCGAACAGGTGACCGGCTCTGATCGCATCCGGGTAGGGGACCTCGATCAGCAGTCGCGTGACCAGAACGGACAGGGGCGGGTCTTCCCGGTCCGTGGCCTCCAGCAGACGAAGCACATCGTCTCGTTCTCCGGCCAGCACCAGATCGAGCGCGAATCTGTCGACGAAGGACGCCATCACGGTCTGGTCGCCAGTGCGAGCAGCATGGGAGAGTGCCTGCCCGGGCTCTCCGTGACGGGCGTACCAGCGCGCGGCCACACCGTGTGCCGTCAAGACGCGGGCCCGGTTCCGGCGTCTGGCCTCAGCCTGAAGCACCTCGAACACCACCGGATCGAATCGCACCCCATCGTCGTCGACGCTGATCATGGTGACGCGGTGAGCCAGACGCCACAGTCTCGACATCGCGTCCGCCCGCCCGGCCAGTTCACTCACCAGCGAGGCGGGCACCGAGCGGTCCACCGCCGCGTCCAGCAGCAGCTGCTCGTCATCCTCGTCACACCCGGCCAGGAGCTCGGCGGTCAGCATCTCGCCGATCGCGCGTCCGTCATGCACGAGACGAGCGAGCTGCTCCTCTCTGTTCGCGGCCTGCTCGAGCAGGGGCATCACCCAGGCGACCCCGGCGCACCAGCCGCCGAACCGGGTCTCCACGGCATCCAGCTGCGGCTCGGTCAACGTGAGCCTGTGCAGGCCGGCCACGGCGACGGTCTCCTCCCGAGTGAAGGCGAGATCCCCACTCCGCAATTCCCGCAGCAGGCCGCGCGCGGCCAAGGGGAGTGTGGATCGGACGGGAGCGTATCGACCCGCGACAACAATTCGGACCCGCTCCTGCGTCGCCGCAGCCGCAAGGAGCGCCTCAACACCCGAAGACGCTGCCGTGTGCGCGTCGTCCAGGAACAGGAACACCGGGTCGACATCCGCGGCCACATGCCCCCAGGACGAGGGCGGACCATCCACGGCGCGGACGTCGAAGCCCCCCGCTCGCAGCCGCGTCGTCCACTGCTGCAGGAGAACTGTCTTACCCGCTCCTGCAGGAGCCCACACCGCAGCGATCCGGGCCGATCCGACCACCAGATCGTGCAGAGGCGCCAGCAGCCTCGACCTCGCCAACAGGCTTCGCGATCCGACTTGACCGAACGGCGCCCCCGCCCTGTTCGCCACCATCCCCACCCCACTCGTCGCACACTCGTGACAACACTCGGGACACCCTCACCGTAGCAACGCCCGCAGCCGAACAGAAGCACCGACCAGACGTACCTCCACCAGATCGCCCGAACCGGGTGAGGCGAGCGATCTCAGCCGAGCCGACACTGGAGCCGCACTCCCAGATCGAGAGGAACGATGACAATGCGCGCGATCATCGGAGCAACCCTCCCGCTCGAGCCATTCACGGAAGACACTCAGGACGGAGACGACAGATGAGCGATCAGGAGTCCACGGGATTCACGGGCGGATTTCCCGATCCGGACACCATCGCATCCGCGTACGACGCCGCGGACCTCGCCCGGGCGGTGGTCTGCTACAAGCACTTCTTCCCGCTCGTCTCCGGTGCCCGCATCTTCACCGGGCAGGCCGAGGTGGGCGTGCAGGTCAATCGTGTCTTCGGCTACATGGACACCCGCCCGCAGCAGGCCGGGTTCACCCTCAACTCCGACACCCCCTACGCCGGCCCGCTTCTCGATCTGCGGGTGGGGCCGATGGTCGTCGAGGTGCCCGCCGGGGTGATCTTCGGTGCCGTGCTCAACTACGACCAGAGCTGGATCACCGACATGGGCATCCCTGGCCGCGACGGCGGCAAGGGAGGCCGGTACGTCATCCTGCCGCCCGGATACGACGGAGAGCTGCCCGACGGGTTCCATCTCGCTCAGGCTCAGTCGTTCAAGATCCTCGTGGGCCTGCGCGGCGTGCCCCTCCACGGCGACGTCGCCGCCGCGATCGAGCTGCTGAAGACCGTGCGCGTGCATCCTCTGGCGGAGGACGTGCATTGGGATGAGCCGGAGTGGCTCGACATGTCGGGCGCCCCGCAGGACACCTCGGCGGTGCCTGTGGAGGCGGGCTTCGACTTCTGGGAGACCCTGCACGAGGCGCTGCAGGACGAGCCGCCGCGGGCGGGCGACGTCGCCTACGAGGGCGAGCTCGCCGCGCTCGGCATCGAACGGGGCAAGCCTTTCGCGCCCGACGACCGCGCCCGGGAACTGCTCACCCGCGCCGCGGTCGAGGCCGACGCGCAGATGCGGGTGCAGTCCCTGGCCGACCGTCGACCGGACCGGGTTGTCTGGGACGACCGCCAGTGGGAGTGGGTGACCCTGCGTCCGGAGAACGCCGACTTCCTGATCGACGGCCACGTCGACGTGGATGCGCGCGACACCTGGTTCTTCCAGGCCATCGCCACGTCACCGGCGATGTTCCGCCGCCGCGCCGGTGGCGGCTCCCTCTACTGGTTCACAGCCCACGATCGCGAGGGCGAGTACCTCGACGGAGCGCGCGACTACACCTTGACCGTGCCGCTCCCGGCCCCGGCCGCGCTGTTCTGGTCGGTCACCGTCTACGACGCCCTCACCCGCAGCCAGATCCTCACCGACCAGAACCTCGCAGCGCTCCGCTCCCTGTTCGAACTCACTGCCGCGCCCGACGCGACGGAGATCACGCTGCGCTTCGGCCCCGAGCAACCCGCTGATGGGCCGGATCGCTGGATCAAGACCATCCCGGGGCGCGGCTGGTTCGCCTACCTGCGCCTCTACGGCCCCACCGAGCCGGCCTTCGACGGAACCTGGCGCCCCGGCGATGTCACCGCCGGATGACCCCCAACCCAACCCCCGGCCTTCCGGCTTCTCATCGACGCGCACTCAAGCTCTCTCGACGATTCAACGGGGCGGCCTCCAGGCCGTGGACGGCATCGCCGTCGACGGCGATCGCGACAGCCTCGAACAGCTCTTCGCGTCTCTGCAGGAGTTCACCCTCTGGTTCGACATCGTGCAACCCTGACTCGGGACACGTCACCTGGCGATAACTCGACCTGATGAACCTCCCGCAATCAAGCCGATGATGTTCCGTATGTCAACAGTCACGCCCGAGGCCGCTGTGACGACGCGTGGGTTCGCCGAGCACATCACGTGGAACTCACCCAGCTACACCGTGGACCTACTGGCAGTCCTAGCCCGCTGGCTCCAGATTCGGTGAGAGCTGGTCTGGCTGGAGAACGCCGCGGGATTCAAGGCCGAACCCGTCGCAGACCAGCCGAGCTCAACGAGCTGAAGATGCGTCGGACCCTTTGCGCGAGCACCCCTGTGTTCTCAACGTCTCAGAGTGTCGCGCGGGTACTCGCCGTAGGAGCTGAGGTAGGCAGACGCGAAGCGTGACATGTGGCCGAATCCGACCGCTCGGGCGATGTTCTCCACGCTCGCGGTGGCCGGGTCGGCGGCGAGGAGCTTCTCGCGTGCCAGAGCCAGCCGGGCGCTTCGCAGGTAGGCGGTCGGGGTCACTCCCAGCTGCGATCGAAACGCCTCCTGCAGGGCCCGCTCGGAGAGGCCGGCCGCGGCGGCGATGTCGTTGACGGCTATCGGCTCGTGAGCGTGGTCATCGACGAACGCGATCGCGCGTCGCAGGGTCGCCGTGGTGGGGTGCGTGTCGCCGCTCGCGTCCTGCCAGTTGTTCGGGAAGCAGCGGATCACGGTCGCGGCGACCAGGTCGGACAGTGCCTTGGCGATCATCGGATCGTCGACGAGACCGCCCCACATCGCGGTCTCCACCGTCTGGAGCGTGGATCGCCACAGCTTGTCGTGGGCTTCGGAGTGCGGCGCTGTCCCGGTGAAGCGCAGTGGCCCTCCGGTCGTGTGGCCGGCGGTGCGGTCGAGGAAGTCGACCAGCGTCTTCTGGCTGATCATGACCGCCTGTGCCGTGGTGTGGTCGTAGGTGCCGCGCAGTCCTTCGGGGAGGAGGAAGGGGCGGTCGGAGTCGATGGTGTCGCGCCCGAGCGTCATCTCACCCTTCATGTGCGCGACAGTGAACGCATATCCGACCGAGCTCTCCACGAAACCGTGGGTGGGCCGACCGGCGATCATGTAGTCCAGGAAGGTCAGGCCCTGCGGGCTGACGAAGGTGTCGAAGTCGCAGCGGAACTCCTCCCCGTGCCCGCTGCCGATCGTGGTGCCGGGGAAGAACTGGTCGATCGTCTCGACAGCCTCATCGGTATCGTGCGCTGACACGCTGACGGTGTGCATTGGAGCCTCTCCCTTCCCCTGGCTTCACGCCGTTCCTGCGCCTACGAGGCCGAGAATCCGCTGGCGGCGATGGGGTTATGGTGCGCAACCGGCCTCGGCGCATTCTGGCCCGGCTCCTCGATGAGCTGCAGCCCGCCGGGCTTGTTGGCCTCGAGCATCATCGCGTCGACCCATTCCGGGTTCACGGCGGGCTTCCTGTGCCCGTAGTACTTGAAGACGACGTCCGAGAGCGGGTGAATCCACACGGTGGTGCGGCCGTCGCCGGCGTCGGGGCTGTCGCGCCAGCTGAAGAGCATGGATTCGCCCCGGCGCAGCTTCGCGCCGATCACGACCTGGATGTGAGCGAGGACCCGATCGTCGAACTCCACGGCTATGTGAGAGCCGCACAGGAACTTACCCATGGCGGCCACGATTCCGCGGAAATCGGATCGTCGTCAACGCCCTGTGGCTAAGAGCGGTCGCGGTCTATGTTGCTTCCAGCATTCCGGATCAAGACTCTCTCCATGGGGAACGAAGCGCGGCCTCTCGATCCACAAGACGTCTCCGAGGGCGAACAGACGGCCCTGAAACGCCTCGAGTACGGCCCGCTGGATGTGCCCCCAGCCGACGACATCTGACGTCGCGCATCCGCCCAGGAGCAGGACACAGAATCCGACTTTCAGACCTGCTCTTGTCGCGGCGTCGCCTCTGCGATGGGACCTTCGAACCGCAGACGCGGTTCGACATTGGTCTTCTCGCCGCGACTTCACGGCCCGACGTACTCGCCGCGGGGACGCAGCCGCATCGCGGGCTCGGCGTATTCGGCGGCGATGTGGGCGATCCATCCGGCCGTGCGCCCGATGACGAAGACCGTGGCCGCGGTGTCCTCGGGAAGCCGGGCCGCCGAGGCGAGGGCTGCCAGCGCCAGGTCGACGTTCGGCGCCAGGCGGGCGCGGTCGGCGACGGTCTGCTGGAGCCGGCGCACGGCATCCATCGTCCCCTCGCCGTCGGGCAGGGTGGCGAGAACCGCTGTACAGATTGTTGAAGCAGGCGGTCCAGCCGTTCTCCCTCTGCACGAACAGGCTTCGGCGCAGCTCGGTCGTCAGCGGCGGCAGCAACTCCAGGGCGTCGCGCAGGTTCGGCAGGCCATGAGCCGAGCGGTCGGCGTACTTCCCGAGGCCCCGCATCCACGCGCCGAACTCGTCAGCGACCCTGTCGACATCGGCCCGGATGAAGCCGATCTGCCTGGTGATGGGCGCGTACTCCTCGTCAAGAAGCGTCCTCACCCTGTCCACCCTCCCCGCCTGATCGGTTGAACGGTACCCCTGCGGCTGTGATCTCGGCCACCGGGAGTGAGCGACCGATGCGCGCGCAGCCGAAGGAGACTCGCGGGTATCGCCCGGTAGTCGGGAGGCCGCAGGAACGAGTACGGGGACAGGCCTTGGGGCTGGATGGGCCGCCACGACTTCAGCGTCGTCCGCCGATGCGCCGCCAGCTGGCGGTCCAGGTGTCCGACGATGAGATATCGGCGCCGGAACCGGCCGCACGTCAGGTGCGCCCCGTGGAGCGCCGCCACAGCCACCAGTGTCCCCAGCTCCTGCAACGGCGTCATCACGCGACCATCACCGACGCGGGTGGAACCGAGGCACTCGACCCCGGCGACGGAACCGAACTCGACGGCAGGGATCTCGCCCCGGCCTCCGTAGACGGTCATCGGCAGAGCGGCGGGATCTCTCGGTTGGACGAGGAGCGAGAGCTGGGGTGTCCCGCTAGTGCCCTCGTCGACGAGATGGATGTCCGCACTCTCTCCCAGGTCGGTGGCGAGGTACTGGGCGAGGGCCTGGAGACTGTCCACAACGTTCCGATCTCACATGCAGGGAGGGGCGTTGAGGACCTGGCGGGTCTTCGACGTACTTCGAACACTAGAGCCACACCGGGCGTGCCGCCTGAATGCAGTGGAGACGAACGGTCGAGACCTCACTCGAGGAACTCGAGCAGGGCCTCGGCGAGCAGTTCCGGCTGTTCGTCCGGGATGACGTGGCCCGACTCCGGGATCACGACGCTCCGGGCATCGTCGGCGTGCGGGCGGACCGGGGCTGCCATGTCTGCGATGCTCGTCTTCGGGGAATGCGGGTACGCGGATGCGTCCCTCGACACCCTCGGCACGGCGATGAGCGGCAAGGTCACGGCCGTCTGCGCGACGTCGGCCGCGATCCTCGGTCGGCTTCAGCGCGAGTCGCGGCGACGGCTCGCGACCCCCTCGAGCAAGCGGCCGAGCAGCTCGATCGTCTCGTCCGTCGTCGACGAGATCTGCGAGCGCTGAGCAGCGTCGGCCAGCAGGTCGGTCCACTCAGCCCGGAGCCGCGCGAGGTTCTCCCCCGCCTCCCGGGTGGGGTGGAGCTCGATCACACGTCCGTCGGCGCTTCCCGCGCGCTTCTCGACCAGCCCCCTCCCGGCGAGCGAGGACACCAGGGTGCTCAGGTTGCTGCGCTGGAAGCCCGTGGCCGAGGCGACCTCCCCCAGCGTCGATCCCGGGTTCCGGTCGACGAAGCGCATCACGGCGGCCTCCGCGCTGGTGAGCGGCACGATCCGCCGATCGCGGTACCCCGGCCCCTGGATCTCCCGGGCCAAGGTGAGCACGAGGTCGGCCAGGTCCGCCCAGTCCTGGGAACCCGCATCGTCGTCCATGGACCCCATCCTAGTCACTTATGTGTATAGAACCATATACAATTGCTCGGTGACCTCTCCGCCCACCGACCTCACCTCCGTTCGTCACCGCTCCGTCACGCCAGGGCTGCTCGTCGTGCTCGCGCTGCTGTCGGCGATCGCCCCGTTCGCCACCGACCTCTACCTGCCCTCCTTCCCTCAGATGACGAGCGAGCTCTCGGCATCCGCCACGGAGGTGCAGCTGTCGCTCACCGCCTTCCTCGTGGGCGTCGCCGTCGGTCAGTTGATCTTCGGCCCGCTCTCCGACCGGTTCGGGCGGATGCGGCCCCTCGTCATCGGCGCCGTCGTCTGCCTCCTGGCCAGCGTGGTGACCGCGCTGGCCCCGACGATCGGCGTGCTGGTGGCGGCGCGGCTCGTGCAGGGTTGCGCGGGAGCCGCGGGCATGGTGATCGGACGCGCCGTCATCTCGGACCTCGCGCGGGGTGTCGCGGCGGCCCGCGCCTTCAGCCTCATGATGATCGTCGGCGGGGTGGCACCGATCATCGCGCCTCTGCTCGGGAGCGTGTTCAGCACGACGATCGGGTGGCGCGGTTCGATGTGGTTCATCACGGCGCTCGTGCTGGTGATGCTCGTGTCGGTGCTCGTCGTCGTGAGGGAGACCCACACGGCGGAACGACGTGCGGCGGCACGCGAGGCCCGGACCGGCGGGGGCGCGATCCGAGAGCTGGCTCAGCGCGCCTTCATCGGCAACGTGGTGGCGTTCGCCTTCGGGTTCGCCGTGATGATGGCGTACATCTCCGCGTCGCCGTTCGTCTACCAGACGATGATCGGGCTGACACCCGTGCAGTACGCGATCGCGTTCGGAATCAACGCCATCGGACTGGTGTCGGTGAGCGCGCTCTCGGCGCGGCTCGCCCGGACCGTGCCCGTGCAGCGGCTCCTCGGCATCGGGCTCGCCCTGATCCTCGTCGCCACCCTGGCGCTGCTCGCACTCGTGCTGACCTCGGCACCTCTGTGGCTGCTGGCCCTGCCGATCTTCGTCGCCGTGGCCAGCCTCGGTCTCGTGATGGGCAACGCCACAGCGGGGGCCCTCTCCGCCGTGCGCACGACCGCAGGCCTCGGATCAGCCCTGCTCGGCGCGCTCCAGTTCGGGGTCGGAGCCCTCGTGTCCCCCCTCGTCAGCGTCGCCGGCGAGACCAGCGCCCTCCCGCTCGCCGTCATCATGGCGACCTGCGCCGTCATCGCCACGCTGGGCTACCTCGCCGCGCGGCCCCGCACCCCACGAACGGGCGCCGCGGCGAGGCCCTGATCACCCCGGCCGAGGAACCTCTCGTTGCGTCGAATCCGCCGACGCTGACCCGATCGTCAGAGCGGGGCGCCTGTGTCTGCGAGGGGAAGCGCTGCCGTGACGGCCGTGCCGACGCCGAGGCGGCTGTCGACCACGACGCTCCCGCCGAGGCCGTTGATCCGGAGTTCGTGCGATGCGAGACCGACGTGGCCGGCCCGGATCGCAGCGCTCGAGGTCGACGGACCGACCGTGAAGCCGTGGCCGTCGTCTGTGACGGACAAGACGATGAGCTGGTCCCGCCGAGCGAGTGCGACGTCTATCCGACCCGCTTCGGCGTGACGTTGAGCGTTGGCGACGAACTCCCGGCACGCGCCGAACAGTGCGGCTTCTCTCTCGGACCCGAGAGGCGGCACGGGCTCGACCGTGGCGAACACCGGGACCGTTCCGCGCGAGGTCGCCGTGCGGGCGAGCTCCTCCACGGCTGCGGCGAGGCCGAGCTCCGCGAGGACCTGCGGGTGCAGGCTCTGGACGGTGCCTCGCAACCGGGCCGTCGTCTCCTCCAGCAGGTGATCCGCCGTGGCTATGAGGGCGGTCTCCGTTGACGTGTCACCGATCTGCTCGAGCAGGCGGCGGACCGCGATCACGTCCTGCAGCGGCCCGTCGTGCAGCTCGTCCGCCAGTCGGGTGCCGGCCCGATGGTCGGCGGCGAGCACCTGGGCGACGAGGCGCGAGTGCTCGCTCTGCGCTGCGGTGTCGGTGCGGGCGCGATGGGCGAGCACGAGCGACAGCGCCGTCGTGGTCAGGGCCATCCAGGTCAGCAGGAGGAAGTGCATCCACACGATCCCGGGCTGTGCAGGTCCGCCCCGTACCGCGAGGTTCTCCAACCAGACCGCGGCGTAGCCGCCCGCCACGAGCCCGCCCACGACCGCGGTGAGCGCCGGCCGATAGTAGAACACCGAGAAGACCGGGTAGAGGTAGAACACCGGCGTAATGAAGGACGTCGCCCCGGCCGAGCTCAGCGCCATCGCGATGAACATCCCCAGATCGACGAGGATGCTCGCCGTTCCTGCCCAGGACGGCACGGGACGCCACACGGACCACCCCACGGTGAACAGACCCCAGATCGCGAACACCGACACCCAGATCGCGAACGCGGTAGCGCCGGCATCTCCGGAATCGGCGAGGAACACCGCGAGCACGATCAGCGGAGCCAGGAGCGCCACGCGCAGCAGCGCCGTGACCCGATGGACGGATCCCAGGATGCGCGCGCCGAGGGAGAGGGACCCGCCGTTCGGGCGAGGACCGACGGACGTCATCGCAGCAGGCCCAACCGCATCGCCTCGGCGATCGCTGCTCCACGGCTGCCGACACCGAGCTTCTCGTAGAGCCGCCGGAGATAGGTCTTGACGGTGGACGTGGAGAGGTGCATCGCTCGGGCGATCTCAGGCGCCGATCGCCCCGCCGCTGCCGCCGCGAGGATGTCGCGCTCCCGTGGGCTCAGCGTGACCGCCGCCGGCGCAGTCCTGCGCTGCCGTATCTGGTCGAGCACGTCGCCGACGAGCTCAGGCGGGAGCACATCGGCGCCGGCGGCGACCGTGCGGATGGCGGCGATCAGGGTGTCGCGGTCGGCGTCCTTGGAGAGGAACCCCGCCGCGCCGTTCTCGAGGCACCGGAACACGATGGCGGGCTCGGCATAGGCGGAGAGCACGATCACCCGCGTCGGCAGCTTCTCCTCCGCGACCGCCAGCGCGAGGGCCGCTCCGTCCAGCCCGGGCATGCGGAAGTCGGAGAGCGCCACCTGAGGCGTGGTGGCGCGGATCGCGTCGAGCAGCTGCGTGCCGTCGTCGACCTCCGCGACGACGTCGACGACCTGCGACGCCATCAGCAGGTGGACGAGGCCGGCTCGCACGACAGGGTGGTCGTCGCCGACGGCGACCGTGATCTTCACACTCGCCCCCGGCCTGGGCGCATCGGCCCTCGAGGACCATCATCATCGCTCACCGGTCGTGGATCAAACGTCTGCGCCGTGGTCGGGCGGATCGGACGACAGAGGATGTCGTCCGATCGGATGACGCCCGGACGCCCGGCAGACACGAGGGCATGGGACCCCTATCGTCGAGCCGGAGCGCGCGGACAGCGGCTCCCTCACCGCCTAGAGAGGCGTCCCATGATCTCCGACATCATCTCGACCGTTCTCGCGGCCGTCATCGGCAACTACCTGATCAGCTGCTTCGTGCTCGGTCTCATCGTGGCGGTGGTCAAGGTGCTGCGCTGGAGGGGCCCTCGCACCGCATCCGTCATCAGCGGGCTGTTCCTCAACGAGTTCATCCTCTACGCGCTCGGGGTGGCCTTCGCGATCAACTTCGTCATGCACTCCGTCTTCGGCGACTACGCGGCCAAGACGATCGGATGGGCGCAGTCGCCCTTCCAGCTGGAGCTGGCCCTGGCCAGCCTGGGCTTCGCGATCATCGCCTTCGCCGTCTGCGGTCGCCGGGCCCAGTTCAGGGCGAAGGCGGCCGTCGTCGTCGCCGCGTTCGTCTCCGGACTCGGCGACGCCGCGGGCCACGTCTACCAGATGGTGGTCAACGGCGACTACGCGGTGAACAACACCGGCCTGCTCCTCATCGGCGACATCGTGATCAACGTGGTCGGGTTGGCCCTCGTCATCTGGCATGCCGTGGCGCGACGCCGCGATCCCGTCACCGGCACCGATGCCGCCCCGCCACGGAGTGCTGCGGTCGACGAGGCGGTGACGGCCCGATGAGCGGATCTCGATGGGCCTGCGCGGCAGCGGCCGCCACGGCCGTGCTCCTGGCGATCGCGCCCCTGTCGGCGGCGACGGCGGCACCGGGGCCGGGCGAACACGTCGTGACCATGACACCGGAGCTGCAGTCGCGCATCCAGGGGATGGTCGAGGGATTCCTCGTCGACAACCCCTCCGTGCCGGGGATCTCCGTCGCGGTCGTCACCCCCGATCCGGCGGGGACGGATCCCGTGATCACGACGTTCTCCGCCGGCGTCGAGGATCGCACCAGCGGAGCTCCCGTGCAGGCGACCACGCAGTTCGAGCTGGGGTCGGAGACGAAGGTCTTCACCGCCGACCTGCTCGAGTACCTCGTCGACACCGGGACCGTCTCGCTTGACGACCCCATCCAGAAGTACGCTCCGGCCGGAGTCGTCGTCCCCGAGTGGGAGGACCCGGACACCCACGAGAAGACCCCCATCACCTTGCTCGACCTGGCCACCCACACCGCGGGTCTCACCGACGCCCCACCCAACTTCCAGGACGGCTGCCCCGACGCACCGGAGAAGTGCGCCAACCCCAAGCCCGGCTACACGCCGAGCATGCTCTGGGACTCCTTCTCGAAGGACTGCGCCGACACGCGACAGTGCCCCTTGTGGAAGCCCGGCACCGCCTGGAACTACTCCAACTGGGGCTTCGCACTGCTGGGCGACATCGTCGCCGGTCTGGTCACCCCAGGAGCGGTCCCGACAGCACCGACCGGGCCGGGTGAGGTGTTCCAGACCTCCCTCGAGACGACGTTCCTGAATGAGCTCGGCATGACCTCGACTACGGTCGAGTTCCCGGACACCACCCCGGCGACCCCCTACTACGGTGACTCCGAGACCTACCGTTGGGACAACTACAACGCTTACGTGGGTGGCGGCGGCCTGATCTCCGACGCCGACGACATGGGCGCCTACGTCGCGGCGAGCCTCGGGTACCTCCCCGCAGACGTCTCGAGCGGACTCAGAGCGGTCGCGGACAGCGTCTCCCCGGTCCTCCCGATCAGCCAGACCTGCACACCCACCGTCCCGGCCCCCGAGCCGCCCGCACCGCCCACGAACACCTGCGAGAGCGCGGACTTCCACATGGGCCTCGGATGGGAGCGCTATCCCGCACAGGCGAAGGGCATCACCGTGCCCTACGCGCACAAGAACGGCGGAACCGAGGGCAGCAGCACCGACACGCTGCTCGCGCCGAGCCTGCATGTCGGGGTGAGCTCGATGTTCAATCAGAACGAAGCAGGCATCACCCAGCTCGCGCCGCGCATCCTGTCGCTGCTCATCGAAAGCCAGGCCTCGCCGACGCCCACCGCCGATCCGTCCCTCGCGAACACAGGCGTGGGCGCGGTCGGGTCCGGGCTGACCGCAGCGGCCTTCCTGTTCCTGGGCGTCGCCGCGGTCCTGGTCCGGCGCCGCGCAGGCACCCGCAGTTGAGCTCCCTGAGGAGGACCGTGTCCGCTTCCACTCTCTCGCGCCCGCTCTCGCACCGGTATCGCCGAAGTGCCGCGTTGCTGGTCGGCCTCGCGCTGCTCGGATCGAGCGTCGGCGTGGCTCAGGTCGTGAACGGATCACCCGCGGTCGCCGCCGATGCCGATGCCGCCTCTTGCGACGTCGTTCCCAGCACCGCCGCGGGTGCGAGCCCGATCGTGGGCGCCGACCTCGGAGATGAGGACTCGGGGATCTTCGACTTCATCACCTCGGTCGCCTCCAACGCGGTCGCCGACGGAGCGACGGATGGGGCGGGTTGGCTGCTGAGTCTCATGCTCGGCAACGGCGGAGGCGACGGGGACGACAGTGCGCTGCTGGCGAATCAACAGGCTCAGCAGCAGCAGCTCGATGCCATCCAGGCGTCCGTCAATGCGCTCGCCGACCAGCTGACGGACGCCGAGTACGCCATCAAGGCACAACTGACGCAGTCCACCTACGACGAACTCGTCGCCTCGGAGGATCAGAACATCTCCGCCATCCAGGCCAGCGTCCAGGCCGTGTGCAACCTCGCCAGCGAGGCCTCGACCTACAACGTGACGAACCCCTACCTGCCCGACTCCACCGACATCAACACCATCACCACTCTGCGCGACAGCGGCCTGGGCTATCTCGACGATCTCTCCAGCGCTCTCCTGGGCTCCAACGGCGCCGAAGGCATCATCGCCGTGTACCGGCAGGCGGTGTGGGATGGCGCCACCATCTCCGCATCCTCACCCCCTTCGCAGTCGACCTGGACGAGCGCGTACCTCGATGCCATGCACGCGCTCCTCGACTACTACGTCAACCTGTCAGGACAACTGTTCAACGCCTACGCGGAAGCCGTCCACTGGCAGAACGCAGCGTCCCCCGGGGTCGATGCCCTGGCCCCCGACAACTCGGACAAGATCGGTCAGTTCTACACTCAACTGCAGCTGGACATCCTCGCGTGGACCGACGCTGCGACCAGCAACCTCCCCACCATCCCCGACGGCACGGCGATCGACTTCAAGTCCGGCTCGAACGGGGTCTACAACCTGTGGACGACCGAGCCCGTGCAGGATCTGGGCACGAACTCGAACCAGTTCTGCCTCACTCCCGCGTCTTTGTGCGTCTACAACGTGTGGGAAGCATCCGCGAGCCCCTCATCCGTGGTGTCCACCACCATCGTGCCCAGCGTCATCCCGGTATCGAACCTGCTCACGACCGACCCTCTGGGATTGACCGGGTGGCGAGTCCCGTCCGCCGCCGATTGGCAGAGCTGGGTCGCGCCGGCCTACAGCGGCACGGGACCGACCACGGTCCTGTCCGGCCTCGACCCGAACAGCGGAGTCGCCGCGTGGGCTGCTGCTGAACAGATCCCGGTACTCGAAGCGCAATCGTTCACCGTCCCCGAAGGCGGGCCGATCGCCACCATTCCGCCCGTATTGGTCGACGGGGACTCCGATTCCGTCTACAGCTTCAACAACCCCGCGTCGGCATCACCGACCACCATGACACCGGCCACCGGAACCGGCTACGCCGGGCAGCTCGTCCTGGTCAGCTCGCTGACGGCAGCCCCGCCAGACCTCCCCGCAACGGTGCCCACCACGACGACGACTCCGACATCGGAAGGACGTCTCAGCATCTCCGCCGGCAGCCCCTCCGCCCAGGACTCCACCGCGACGGTGGCCGCCGCTGAAGCGCTGGGAACCACCGGGACGCTCTTCCAGTGGACGACCTTCTCGTCCGCGAGCTCCTGCTCGACGAACGGTTTCACCCAGCCCGCGGGCGCGAACGCAGTGCGAGTGACGGTCACGGGCGGCACGGGCGGCGGAGGCTGGGCGGGCGGAGGCCACAACGCCGGTGGAAGCGGCGCCCAGGTCAGCGCGGTCCTCCCTCTCTCGGCTGGAGCCACGATCTACGCTCAGGTGGGCGCCAATGGTGGAGACGGCTACCAGAACGGCGACAACGGCGAAGGCAACACCTACTGGGCTCCGGGCGGTGGCGGGTTCGGGGGCGGCGGGCCAGGGGGCCAGACCATCCCGACCGGGTCGATCTTCGCCGGCGCCGGAGGCGGGGGCGGGGGCTTCTCCGGGATCAGCGCCGACGCTGGATGCTCGCAGTGGCTGACCATCGCCGGTGGCGGCGGAGGGGCAGGCGGCATGTACAACCACAGCAGCGGCAGCGATGGCGGCAACGGATGCGTCCAGACCGGATGCGCGGGACAGACCCTCGACAAGGTCGGTGACGACACCGGCGGAGGTACCGGCGGCAACCTCATCTCCGCGGGCTCTGCGGGCGAGCACGACGGAAACTACGCCGGGTCGGGCACGAACGGTGGACGCTTCACGGGCGGGACCGGCGGCGTAGGAGGAAATGCCAGCAGCAATCCCTTCCACGACTGGGGAGGCGGCTCAGGCGGTGGCGGTGGCGGAGGCTGGGGCAGCGGTGGCGGAGGTGGCGGCTCCACCGGTGACTACGCGGGCGCAGGCGGAGGCGGAGGCGGCAGCTACCTCGCCTCCGGCGTCGCGCAAGCCAGCTTCACCACCTCCGACGCCGGTCCCTCGGTCAGCATCCAGCCCGTCCTCGGCGACGAGTACGCCATCACGCAGACGGACGGACACCGCTGGATCGCGCCTGACAACGGCGCCGGGCAGCCGATCACCTCAATCAACCCGTTCATCTGGTCCGACCTGGAGGAATGGGCCCTGCTTCCCGTGACCCCCGGAGCGGATTCCTACCAGATCGCCAACGGACCAGCCGCCCTCTGCGCGTCGTCGACCGGCGGCGCTCTCACCGGGGAGCCCTGTGCCTATCCCGCGAGTGCGCCGAGCTCGCAACAGGACTGGACCTTCCAACCCCAAGCGGGAGCCCTCGCGATCCTCGACGACCAAGGCGACGCCGCGTTCGGGGCGGGAGCTTCACCCGCCTCCATCACCTTCGGTCCCTGGCAGGACGTGAACTGGAGCACGTGGAACCTCACGCTCAGCCCCGACACCATCTGGGCCGCCCCGGGCGCCCCCAGCCCGCTCGGTGACGTCGACGCATCCGAACCCAGCCCACCGGCGGCCACTCCGGCCGCCCCGGGATCGACCGCGGCAGCCGCGTCCGGAGCCACGCAGCTGGCCGCCACCGGTACGACGTCGATCCCCCTCATCCTCGCGCTCGCGCTCATCGCCACCGCCGGGGGGATGGTCGTCGTCGTAGGGCTCAGGCACTCGCCGCGGCACAGGAGGACTTAGCCGGCCCGCAGGGCGAGGTGCTCCTCGCGCAGGATCGCCCACACCTGCTTGTCGTGGAAGACGCCGCCGTTCAGCCACGCGCCGCGCAGGGTGGCCTCGAACCGCATCCCCACCCGCTGCGCCACCGCCGCACTGCGGACGTTGTCGGCTCGACACCTCCACTCGGCGCGATGGAGCCCGCGCTCGATCAGCGCCCAGTCGAGGAGCGCGTTCACGGCGGGGGTGACGAGTCCCTGCCCCTCGGCCGCCGGCTCGAGCCAGCAGCCGATCTCGCACACCCCGGCCGCCGCGCTGAAGCTCACGAACATCACCCCGCCCCGCAGCACGTCGTCGACCCAGATCCCGTAGAGGCGCCCTCCGTCGGCGGCCGCCGATGTCGCGTAGCGGGTGATCGTCGCGGCGGCACCCTCGACGGTGTCCGTCACGAACGCGGGCCCGACCCAGGGGCGGATGTGCTCCCGCGCGCGGTCGAGGTGCGTCGCGAACTCCTCCGCGTGCCAGATCTCGAGGGGTCGCAGGGAGGCCGAAGGGCCGAGGTCGAGTCGGAACATGGGACCAGCATGACGGAGACACTGCACTCCGAGACGTCCCACACGACCAGCGCCTCCGACTGACCCCTCCGCCGCGCGGCCCAGGTCTCCCGCGCGGGGACCGGCCGGAGCCGGAGGTCACCCCCCTGCGAGAGACGTTACGGTCGAAGGATGGCGAGCATCACCTACCCGAGGGCGCTCCGCCCGGGCGCCCGGGTGGAGGTGCCGGCGCCGTCGATGGGGGTCCCCGCCCACCTTCTCCCGCGGTTGCGTGCGGCGGTCGAGGCGCTCACGGCGGGCGGGCTCGACGTCCACGTGCGTCCTCATGCCCTCGTCGACGGCCTCACCCCGGCATCCGCAGATGCCCGCGCTGAGGACCTGCACGCCGCCTTCGAGGAGGCGGCGGTCGTCCTCCCACCGTGGGGCGGTGAGCTCGCGATCGAGCTGGTCGAGCTTCCTCCGGGGAGCGCGTTCGAGCAGCGCAGCGCGCCTCGCCGGCGCAGCCGACCCTGGGGCGCGTGGGAGGACGAGCCGCTCGACCGCGATCGCGCGTACGACACCCCCACTCGGTGGCGGGCACTCGACGGCACGGACGACGTGGCGATGCGCGGCCGCCTGATCGGCGGCTGCCTCGAGACGGTGTCCCTGCTCGCCGGGACCCCCTACGGGGACGTGCCCGGTTTCGCACGGAGATACGCCCCCGAGGGGACGATCGTCTACCTCGAGGCGGCCGAGTCCGGGTCGATCGCCGTCCTGCGGATGCTCACGTCACTGCGCCTCGCGGGCTGGTTCGACGACGCGAACGGCATCCTCATCGGCCGCACCGAGGGCGCGGCGGTCCCGGAGCTGAGCCAGGAGGATGCGGTCCGACGCGCGCTGGGCGACCTCGATCTCCCGGTGATCCTCGACGTCGACACCGGACATCAACCACCGCAGCTGCCGCTGGTCAACGGCGCTCTCGCGGAGGTCCGCCTCGACGGCGCCGCGGGGACGATCGTGCAGCACCTGATCCCGTGAGGTGACCGGCGCTCCGACAGGTCAGCGGGCGGTGACGACGGCCTCGCTGCGGGAGCCGCCGGTGCGGATCTCGTCGCTCCACGCCA
Source organism: Cnuibacter physcomitrellae (assembly GCF_014640535.1). Lineage (NCBI taxonomy): Bacteria > Bacillati > Actinomycetota > Actinomycetes > Micrococcales > Microbacteriaceae > Cnuibacter > Cnuibacter physcomitrellae. The sequence continues at coordinate 2,666,462 of NZ_BMHD01000001.1, read as the reverse complement.
GCGCGATCCCGAGTCGGCCGGAGAGCAGGCCCCGGTACTCCTCGCGTCGCGCCGGGTCCTCGTAGACCTGGGCCGGACGGACGCGCTCGGTCGCGCAGAACGCGGCCAGCGCGCCGGCCGCCTCACCGATCGACCACTCGACGGGGTGCAGGCGGTAGGCGCCGTTCGTGATGTGCGTCGTCCCGATGTTCTTGTTCGCGGCCAGGAGGTTCTCCGTGTCCACCGGGAGGAGCGCGCCGAGCGGGATCTGGAAGGGGAAGCAGTCGATGTCGACGTAGGTGCGGCCTCCCGTCGACGGATGCAGGTCGATCCGGTAGAAGCCGATGCCGACGCTGTCGTCGAAGAGGGCGGATCCGGCGCCGTCGCCCCGCATCTCACGACCGATGTGCCCCTCGGTCACCGTGAAGCGGGCCTTGATGCGGCGGGACTCGCGCACGTACACGGCCTTCGCCAGGCCGTCGGTGGTTCCGAGCACGTCGCCGCGGAGCGCGAGCTCCGGGTACCCCTCACCCCCGTCGGTCCGTGGCGCCTCGGTCTGGATCCAATGGACGAACGACAGCGTCAGCTCCCGCGCCTCGGCCATCGCCAGCCTCTGAGCCGAGGGCGTCACCCCGATCAGCGGCCGGTCCCAGTAGTCGACCTGCGGCCAGTTGACGAGCGTGACGTCGTGGCCGGCCCAGTCCTCGTGCATCATGCGACGAGCGAGGATGCGGCGGTAGTGCCAGAGATCGAGGTCGTCCCCGTCGATCGCGTCGGTGGGGCGCCCGGCGAAGATCGGCCGCTCGCGGCGCTCGAGGGTGATCGGATCGACGTCCTCCCACGACAGCTGAGGCCCCGGCCAGAACGAGGGGACCGTGGTCCGCCAACGGTCGTACCCCTCGGGACGCGCGATGACGTGCGATTCGCCCGGTCGGAGCTCCAGGGCCGCACACCAGGTGACGGCCTGCTGGTCGTCGGGTCGCGCCTCGGCGGGGGCGTGGAGCTCGCCGGTGTCGCCGACGCCCTCGGCGCCCACGACGTGAGCGACGTCGCCGAGCTCGAGGAGGTCGCCCAGCTCGGTCGCATCCGCCACCAGCTCCGCCTCGACGAGCACCTCGTCGCCGGTGCGGAGGTCGCGCAGCAGCACGCCGGTGATGCGGTCGCCCTCCCGGTGGACCTCGATCGGCTCGTGCTCGGTGAGCACGGTGAGGAGCCCCGAGGCCTCGAGAGGCGACGTCATCTCGCGCACCGCGAGGTGGGCGACGCGGGGCTCCGCGCAGAGGCGCGACACGAATCCCGCGCCCGGGTTGAGGGCGACCGTGGTCCGCGCGCGCTCGGTCAGCGGGTACTCGCGGCGGTAGTGGTCGCGGATCCGGTCGCGCAGCTCGGAGTAGCTCGGCGAGATGCGCTGGCGGTCGATCCACTCGTGCTCGTCCGGGGGCACTCCCTGGCTCGTGAGCTGCCCGCCGAGCCAGTCGGTGGCCTCGGTGAGCACCACGGGGAGGCCGAGCCGTGCGGCGGTGACGGCCGCGGCGGTGCCGCCGAGCCCTCCCCCGATGACGGCGAACGGGACGCGGAGATGGCGTGTGGGCATGGGGTGTCGATCCTTCTGGTGGAGACGGGCGCTCGGGTGAGACGGGCGGATGCGGTGGGAGGCTGCGCGCTGGTCAGCCCTTGACGCCGCCGTCCGAGAGCCCGGAGATGAAGCTGCGCTGGTTGAAGAGGAAGACCACCAGCACCGGGAGCGTGGCGATGACGGTGCCGGCCATGAGCGGTCCGTACTGGACGTTGCCGCTGCCGAGGAACCGGGCGAGGGCGAGCTGCACGGTCTGCACCTCCTGCGAGCTCGTCACCACCAGCGGCCAGAGGAAGTCGTCCCAGACGCCGGTGAACGAGAAGATCGCGACCACCGCGATGAGCGGCTTGGCGAGCGGGAGGTAGACGCTGAAGAAGATCCGCAGCTCCCCCGCCCCGTCCATCCGCGCCGCCTCACCCATCTCCAGCGGCGCCGACAGGAAGAACTGACGCGCCAGGAAGATGTTCATCGGCATCACGATGTAGGGCAGGATGACGCCGGCGAGCGTGTCGAGCAGCCCGCTGCCTCCGTGACCCAGGATGTCGTTGCCTCCGACCAGCGGGATGCCCCGCGCCATGAGGAACAGCGGGATGAGGGTGACCGAGATCGGGATGGCCGCCGTCGAGATGAGCGTGTAGAAGACGGCGCGATTCCCGGGGAACGGCAGCATCGCGAACGCGTAGCCGGCGAGCACCGCGAGCAGGCAGTTCGTCACGACGGTGACGACGCCGACGATCCCCGAGTTCAGCAGGGCTCGGCCGAGGTCCGCATCCGAGAACGCGGTGCCGTAGTTCTCGAGCGTCGGATGCGCGGGGATGAGCGACACCGACCCGAACGCCTCCGACTCCGGCGTCAGCGAGAGGGAGATCACCCAGGCGAACGGCACCAGCACCAGCACGGTGACCACCATTAGCACGATGATCGAGCCGACGCGGCCCTGGCCCGGCGCGTGGCCCCGGCGCATCCGCCGCAGCGCGCTCGCACGACGGGTCTCGGCGGCGGCGCTCACCGGTTGCGTCCCATCACGCCGCGGATGGTGAGGAGCGAGAAGCCGATGATGAGGGCGAACAGGACGAAGGCCATGGCGGATGCGGATCCCATCGAGTTGTACTGGAACGCCTCGGTGTAGATGAGGTAGTTCACGGTCGTCGTGCTCCCGAGCGGACCGCCCTGCGTGAGCACGTAGATCTCGGCGAAGCCCTGAGCGAGGTAGATGATGTCCATCGCGATGACGTAGACGAGCATGGGCCGGAGTCCCGGGAGCGTCACGTACCGGAAGGTCGCCCAGCGACCGGCCCCGTCGACCCGCGCCGCCTCGTAGAGGTCGCGCGGGATGGACTGGAGCCCCGCGAGCAGGAGGACCATGTTGCTGCCGAGCGCCTTCCAGATGCGCATGGCCGAGACCGCGTTCAGAGCGGAGTCCGAGTCCAGGAGCCAGCTCTGCGCCGGGGCGCCGAACCAGCCGAGCACCTCGTTGAACAGGCCCGTCTGCGAGTACATCCAGAGCCACACCATGCTCACCGCGGTGAGCGAGACGATGTGCGGCACGTACAGCGCCGACCGGAAGAGCCCGACGCCCTTGAAGGGGCGGTTGACCAGGATCGCGAGGCCGAGGGCCAGGATCACGGTGATCGGGAGCACCTGCAGCACGTAGCGGCCGGTGACGAGGAGCGCGGAGCCGAAGTCCGCGTCGCTCAGCAGGTCGGTGTAGTTCTCGATCCCCGTGAACACCGGGCCGGAGCGGCTCAGCGGGCTGTACTTCGTGAACGAGAGGACGAGGCCGTACAGCACCGGCACGAGCTGGAAGATGACGATGTACAGGCCCGCGGGCAGGACGAAGAGCAGTCCGATGAGGGCGGTGCGGCTCCACCGCCGTCGCTTCCGGACGCCCCCGGGCTCAGGGGACGTCCTCCCGGCGGGCGGGGAGTCCACGTCCGCCGGGAGGATCACTGTCGTGGCCATGCGTGTGCTCTCTCTCAGCCGTTCGCGGCGAGGATCTTGTCCGCCTCGTCCGCGGCGTCCTTCAGCACCGAGGTCGAGTCGGCGACGCCGTTGAGTCCGCGCTCGAGCTGCTTGTCGAGCGCGTCGCGCACCTGCACCCAGCCCACGACGTTCGGGTTCGCGTGGAGGTGAGACGACTCCTGGAGGAACATCGTGATGATCGCGCTGTTCTTCGCGTAGTCGCTGTCGGCCGCCGAGGCCCGCACCGGGATGGTTCCGGTGCCCTGCGTGTACTCGGTGCTGATGTCGGGCGAGAGCATGAACTGGATGAAGCTCCACGCGAGATCGGCGTCGGGTGCGTCGGCGTTGATCATCAGGCCCGGTCCGGCACCGCCGAACGCGGCGGGCTCGCCGCCCTCGAACGAGAGCGCCGGCATGACCCGCAGGTCGCGGCCGGGCGACGCGTCGACGATCTGCTGCATCATCGACGGGGCCTGCACGGTCATCGCCGCGGTGCCCTGCACGAGCGGCTGCTGCGCGGCGGGGGCGTTGAGGTAGTCCTCGCCGAGGTTCGCCGAGACGGCGTCGTCGCCGGTGTACAGGCTCGTGAAGAAGTCGAGCGCGGCGGCGCCCTCGTCGGAGTCGAAGGTCGCCTCGGTGCCCTCGTCGTTCACCAGCGAGCCGTCCTGTCCGAACAGGAAGGTCGCGAACGACTGCTGGCGCGCGATCGCCTGGCTCGGGGTGAGGAACCCGGAGCGGGTGATCGTGCCGGAGGCGTCGCGCTGGGTGAGCTTCTCGGCGGCGGCCTTGAGGTCCTCCCAGGTGCTGGGCGGGTCGTCCGGGTCGAGGCCCGCGGCGCGGAAGGCGTCGGCGTCGTACATGACGAGGTAACCCTGCAGCGACAGCGGCATGAGGTACTGCGCGCCGTCGACCTGCCCGCCGGGGAGCGCGGCCGCGAGGTCGTCGCGGTCCTCCTGGCTGAGCGACGCGACACGGTCGTCCAGGTCGAGGATGCGGCCGTTGGCGACGAAGTCGGCCGTGGCGGCGGGTCCGTGTCCGAAGATGTCGGGGGCGGTGCCGGCGGCGAAGGCCGCGTTGAGCTTCGTCGAGATGTCGCCCCAGTCGACGTAGGTGACGTCGACCGTGGCGCCGGTCTCCTCCTCGAAGGCGGGGACGATCGTGTTCGTCACGAGGTCGATCTCGGTCTGATTGTTGCCGGGCAGCCAGACGCTCAGCGTCTTGTCGCCGCCTGCGCCGGAGTCGTCGCTGGTGGCGCATCCGCCGAGGGCCGCCGCGATGGCGCCGACGGCGGCGACCGCGGTGATCCGGGCGGCGAGGCGCGCCGTGCGGCGCCGGGAGAGGGAGTGAACGTCCATGTTGTCTCCTTATTCGTATTAGCTAGAGGGTCTGCGGAAGGGATGTCGTGCGGTGGCGACGTCAGCGAGCGGTCGGGAGGGCGGCGGCCGCGGGAGCAGCGACCGTACTCGCCTCCGGCGGCTCGCACGGGAGAGGCGTGACGAGATGATCGGTCGGCTCCCCGTCGATCACGGCGAGGAGCAGCTCGACGGCGCGGCACCCGAGCTCGCGGCGCGGCACCCGCACATGGCTGAAGGCGTCGCCGCGGGGGTCGGAGTCCAGGCTGATGACCGACAGGTCGGCGGGCGCGGAGAGACCGGCCTCGTCCAGAGCCTCGGCGAGGGCGCGGGCGAGGTCGAAGGTCTCGACGACGATCGCCGTCGTCCCTCCGCCGACGACCTCGGCCAGCCACGACGCCGTCACGGCGTCGACCTCGCGGACGTCGACCTCGAAGGTGGGCCGGTCGGAGGCGGCGATCTCCTCCACGGCGGCGCGGAAGCCGTCGAGGCGGTCCTGCTGCGCGAGACCCCGGAGCGGGGCGGCGAGGTAGGTGATGCGATGGTGGCCGGCATCCGTCAGCAGCGCGACGACGGGATGCATGGCCGCGGCGTAGTCCGCGGTGACGAAGGGGATGTCGACACCCTCGACCTTCCGGCGCCCGACGAAGACGAAGGGGAAGCCCTCCTCGGCGAGACGGCGGATCTCGTCGTCGTTCTTCTCGAAGCCGAGGATGACCGCGCCGTCGGCGAGCCGCATCCGGTTGCTCCCGGATCCGTAGATGCTGCGTGTGCCGTCGGGCTTCTGCGTGGAGGCGAACAGGACGAGGTCGAGGTCGGAGGCGACCGCCTGCTCCTCGATGCCGTTGAGGAACTCGCGGTAGTAGTCGTCCGGCGCCGTCGGGAACACCCGCTCGAAGGTGTGGACGCCGATGAGCCCGCTGCGGCCGCCGCGAAGCGACTGGGCGGCGACGTTCGGCACGTAGCCGAGCTCGGCCATGGCCTCGCGGATGCGGGCCTGAGTCGTCTCGGGGATGCGGTTTGCTCCCGCCCGGCCGTTGAGCACCATCGACACCGTGGCCTGGGACACGCCCGCGAGGCGGGCGATGTCGCTCTGGCGGGCGATGCGAGGACGGGTCACGGTGTCTCCTTCGACGACTGAGGCGACTATAGGCGCTGATACGTATAACCCGCAAGTGCTTCGAAGCGCTTGTCGTTATACGTATAAGCGACTACGAACGGAGGTGACCCATTCCGGTTCAAGGAGGAACCCATGAGGATACGACGACTCGCGCTCGCCACGATGACGGCGCTGGCACTCGCGGCGGGGGTGCTCGTCGCCACTCCGGCGCCTGCCGCACACGCCGCAGGCACGACCTACTACGTCGACGCCACCGGCGGATCCGACACCAACACGGGCACGAGCGAGAGCGCCGCCTGGAAGTCGCTCGCGAAGGTGAACGCCCTCACGGCGAGCGCCGGCGACCGCATCCTGCTGAAGGCCGGGAGCACCTGGACGAACCAGTACCTCGATCTCAAGGGCTCCGGGAGCCCGACCGCTCCGGTCCTCGTCGGACGGTACGGGACCGGGGCGAAGCCGCGCATCGACTTCGGCAACACCTCGGTCGGCGGTGAGGGCTTCGGCGTCCGCGTGACGAACGGGTCGTGGTGGACGATCTCCGACCTCGAGATCACGAGCGGCCAGCAGCCCACCTCCCTGCGGCGGAACGGCATCCTCATCCTCGGCGCGGGCTCGGGCGGGGGCGCCTTCAGCGGCATCACGATCCTGAACAACGACATCCACGACGTCTTCGGCAAGGACCGTCGCACGGGCGGGATCAACCTGCACGCCCGTCAGTCCGCGGCGAGCGACCCCGAGAGCACCTGGGACGGCGTGCTCATCCAGGGCAACACGGTCGACAACGTCGCCGACACCGGCATCCAGACGATGACCGACGCCTTCCTCGCCGGCTCCAGCTGGGTGCACACGCACGACGCGTTCACGAACGTGGTGATCCGCGGCAACACCGTGACGCGCATCCACCGCGACGGGATCCTCGTGCGCGCCGGGGTGGGACCGCTCGTCGAGTACAACACGACCGACCGGATCGGGAAGTACACGACCGTCGACACCTCCGTCGTGACCTACCTCCCGGCCGTCAGCGTCGTGGCGGCGCAGTGGGCGTACTACACGTCGGGGGCGGTGTTCCAGTACAACGAGGCGTCGCGCACGCGCCGGATCGACGGGGACGGCCAGCCGTGGGACTTCGACGTCGAGGTGACCGACAGCGTCTACCAGTACAACTACAGCCACGACAACGAGGGCGGCACGCTCCTCATGATGGACCACACGGCGGACAACGTCTTCCGCTACAACATCTCGCAGAACGACCTCGACCGCTCCGGCGGCGCCTTCAGCATCCCCTTCGGCGGCGGCGCCCTCACCGTGTACAACAACACCTTCTACCGATCGGCGGGCCAGACGGGCCTGCTCACCACGTCGAACTCGGCGGGCGTCGCGACGCACACGAACAACGTGTTCGTCAACGCGGCGTCGGGCACGTACGCGGTCGGCGGCGGGGCCGTCTACTCGAACAACACGTTCTTCGGCGCGAACTCCTCAGCGGCTCCCCACACGGGCAAGCTGACGAGCGATCCGCTCCTGGCGGCTCCCGGGACGGCGACCTCGATCGCCGACGCGGCGGCCGCGTACACGCTCGGCTCCACCTCGCCCTCACGGGACTCGGGCGCGACGATCACCTCGAACGGCGGGCTCGACTTCTCCGGCCGTCAGGTGCCGCAGGGCTCGGGTCCCGACCGGGGCGCGGTGGAGGGCTCCCCCGCCTCGATCCTGTCCTCCGAGACGTTCGAGAGCGGCGGATTCGGCGGGTGGGCCGCCGTCACCGGGACGTGGACCGTCGGCGGACAGCCGGGGGCGCTGAGGCAGGCGTCGACGTCCGGCGAGGCGATCGCCACGACAGGGTCGACCGCGTGGACCGACTACACGCTGTCGGCGCGGATGGCCGTGGGCACCGCGAACGGGAACGCCGGGGTGCTGCTGCGCTACACGGACAGCTCGAACTTCCTCCTGCTGCGCGTGAACCTCGCGACCTCCGCGCTCGAGCTGTACTCGAAGGTGGCGGGCACGCTCACCCTCGTGGCGAGCGCCCCCGTCAGTGTGCCGACCGGCCGCCTGGTGTCGCTGCGCGCCGACGTGCGCGGAAGCACGGTGACCGGATGGCTGAACGGCTCGCCGCTCCTCACCTGGACGAACCCGGTCGCTCAGCTCACCGCGGGCAAGGTGGGGGTGCGCACCGCCTCCTCCGCCGCCGTGTTCGACGAGGTCGTCGTGCGCGGGTAGTGCCCGCGGCGCGGGCGTGGAGGGCCGGGCGGACGTCGTCGGTGATGAGTGCGGCGAGGTCGTCAGCGCAGGGAACGGGCCGCACGACTCCGACGGCGGAGCGCGACGCGGGCGCCCGCCCCCGCGACCACGAGGAGCACAGCCGACGCCATCAAGGCGCCCGGGTCGCCCATGCCGGTCGCAGCGAGCGCTGCGGCTCCGCCCGAGTCGCTCCCGCCCGGTTCCACCGGACCGGGGACGGGAGCGGGCGCTGGGCCGAGCGCCAGGAGCGTGCCCACCGCATCCGCGAGCCCGGCACCGACGAAACGGCTGCGATCGACGTCGGCCGGCATCACCGTCGAGTAGGCGTCGGGGCGTGCGGCCGAGGTGAGCGCGGCGGTCAGGTCGGCGACGCCTGTCCCGGGAGCGTGCTGCAGCGCCAGGGCGAGCACGCCGGCGATGCTCGGTGCCGCCGCCGAGGTGCCGTAGAAGACGTCGCCGCCGGCGAGGTCGAAGGAGATGGGGACCCCATCCACACCCGCCACGGTCGGGCCGGGGACGGTGACGAGCGAGCCGGACACGCTCCTCAGCGCCGGCCCGCCCGATGAGAACGTCTCGAGCTCGAACGTGCTGCTGTCGACGGCCGCCACCCGGATGGCGGCCGGGTTGGCGTTGTGGCCGGACATCGATCCACCGACCGCGACCTCGTCGGTGGACTGGGGGTACTCGATGTCGCGGGCGACGAGAGCCGCGCCACCGGGCACGATTTCGAGCACCCACTGAAGCGGAGGCGACCCGACGGCATCGGGGCTGTCGCCCTCGAGCACGATGCTCACCGAGACGTCGGCGGGCGCCGTCCTGTCGAGGTTGACGAGACCGGCGGGGATGACGGGAGCACTCGGGTCGGGGCGAGGAACCGGATGCACGCTGCCGTCTGCGAACGTGAGGACGTAGCCGATGTTCGCGCTGCCGACCCAGCTCAGCTGGCCGGTCATGGACCCGGCGGCCGGGAGCGACACCCGCATCGCCGGATCCTCCGACCCCGCGGCCGGGTCGAAGTCGATGCAGGAGACGTCGTCGGGGTAGGCGGCGCTGACGTCATCGGGGCACGAGATCCAGTGGTAGCTCTCGGACGCCCAGCCGGCGATCGGGTAGCCCGCGCTGGGGGTGCCCGCCGCTCCCAGGACGTTGTCGTTGCCCGCAGCGGTGACGTACGTCACCCCGGAATCGACCGCGGCCTGGATGGCGGCGTCGGCCGCGTTGCTGATGATCGGATGCTCGTCGGTGCTCTGGATGTCATCGACGATCACATCGACCCCCCGCCCCACGAGCAGCTCGATCGCCGTCGCGAGCCCCTCCGCGCCACCTCCCTGGGGCGAGGCGAAGAAGAGCTCGGCACCCGGCGCGATCCCGTGCACCACCTGCGCCATCGCCCGGCCTTCGTCGTCCTCCGACGACAGGCCGTCGCGGACGACGGTCACGGGCGTGGTGTATCCGCAGGGGTTGCCGGGGCCCGGCAGAGCGCCGCTCAGCACGTCGTCGGCGGCGGTGGGGACCGCCGCCGTGTTGAACGAGTTCGAGATGACGCCCACCTTGACGCCCGAGCCGTCGACGCCGAACAGCGCACGCGCCTCGTCGGCATCGAGCGCCGCCGAGGCGACCGACGGCGCACAGCCCGGTGTGGCCCCGTTGCTCGCGTCCTCCGCCCATGCCGCCGGCGTGACGAGGGCCGTGCCCGCGCACACCGCGAGTGCGGCGATCGCCGACAGCGCTCCGATTCGACGCCCCATGGTGACCTCTCTCGTCCAGCGCTCACTGTAGTGGAGGTGGTCGCTCACGTCGCGCCGAGGGCGCGTTCCCGCGTCGCGGCTCAGGCGTCGAGCTGGGCGATGCGGCGGGCCAGCGCGGTCCGCCGTCGGCGCGAGTGCAGCACCGCCCGGATCGCGCCGTCGCGCAGGCCACGCAGGATCGGGCCACGGAGGGTGGCCATCCGCGTCATGCGGTCGGTGAGGGCGATCACCCGGCGGGCGGCCGGACGTCGCAGCCGCTCGTACTGCGCGAGCGCATCCGCCCCTCTCTCGCCTCCGAGGACATCGGCGAGCAGACCACCGAGCAGCACGGCATCCTGGATGCCGAGGTTCATCCCCTGCCCGCCCGCCGGGCTGTGGACGTGGGCGGCGTCACCGGCGAGGAAGACGGCGCCGTCGCGGTAGGTCGCGGCCAGGCGATGAGCGACGCGGAAGCGCGAGCCCCAGACGAGCGAGTCGACCACCGCTCCGCCCGGGCCGCGCTCGTCGAGGATGTGCTGGACGTCCGCCACGGTGGGCTGGGCGGGGGCCTCGTCCATGGTCGCGACGATGCGGTGGCGCCCGCCGGGGAGCGGTGCGACGACCACGAGACCCCGCGTCGCGAGGAACAGCTGCACCTCGTCTGCGGGAAGCGACCAGCGCAGGACGACGTCCGCGAGGACGAAGGAGGCGGCGTACTCCGAGCCGTCGAACGCGATCCCCCGCTCCTGACGGACACGACTCCGGCTCCCGTCCGCGCCGATGACGAAGCGGGCGGCGACCTGCTCGTGCGTGCCGTCCGGATGGCGGAGGACGGCGACCTCGCCTGCGCCGCCGGCCACGCCTGCGCCGCCTTCGCCGCCTGCGCCGCCTTCGCCGCCGGAGTTCGCTCTCATGAACGTGTCGAGCTCGACCTCCCTCTCCACCTGACCACCGAGCTCCGCGAGCGCGGCGTGGAGCAGCTCCTCGGTGCGCGCCTGGGAGAGCATGAGGGTGTACGGGTACGGGGTGCGGAGTCCGCGGAAGTCGAGGCGGGCGAGCGTCCGCCCGCCGTCGCGCACCGTGAAGTCGGGCACGACGACACCCTCGCCTACGAGCGTCGCCGCCATGTCGATCGATTCCAGCACCTCGAGGGTCCGCGCGTGGATGACGGCGGCGCGCGACGTGGTCGCGCCCTGCGGAGCGGCGTCGACGATGCGCACGCTCGCGCCCCGACCGCGGAGCGTCACGGCCGCGGCGAGACCGACGGGCCCCGCCCCGACGATGAGCACGTCGATCGGGCCACGAGCCGGTTCGGATCCAGAAGTCATCATGCGTTGACAATCTCATCGGTGACCTCAAAAGTCAACGGGTGTTGCTAAATTGAGTGGATGGCCTTCCGCGACGCTCTCATCTCCACCCCGAAGGGCCGGCGCTCGCGCGAGTCGATCCTGCGTGCCGCCGCCTCGCGGTTCGAGACCGACGGCTTCGAACGCGCGACGGTGCGAGCCATCGCGAAGGACGCGGCCATCGACCCGGCGATGATCATCCGCTACTTCGGCAGCAAGGAGGGCCTGTTCCTCGCGGCCACGACCATCGAGCTCGACCTGCCCCGGATGGAGTCCGTCCCGCAGGCCGACCTCGGCCACGCTCTCGCGCGGCACGCGGTGTCGTTGTGGGATGGCGAGACCCCGGGTCGGGCGCTGCGCATCCTGCTGAGGGCATCAGCGCAGGATGCGGACGCCGCCGCTCGTGTGCGGTCGGTCTTCGCCGCGCAGGTGCTGCCCCTCCTCCCGCGCGGGCTCGCGGACTCGGCTCTGCGGGCGAGCCTCATCACGTCGCAGATCCTCGGCTACGCGTTCGGCCGCTACGTGATCGGCCTCGAGCCGCTCGTCCACCTGGACGCGGAGGAGGCGGCCCGCCGCCTCGGCGCCTCCCTCCAGTCCGTCCTCGACGCCGCCTGAACGGCGCCGGCGTCCGCGCGATCGGCAGGGTCACGAGCGGGGGCGCGATCCGCGCGGCGACGCATCGCCGACCAGGCGGGGCGCGAGCCGGGCCAGTGCGGCCCGGACGGACGATCACGGAGCGTTGTCGTCCCGGTCGCGCTTCCCTGGCGGGTGGGGCGGGCGGTAGCATCGGGCCATGCGCGCCCTGGTCTCCTCGTGGTGGTGGCTGCAGTAGCAGCCGGGTGACGCATGTTCGCGGGCTGCATGGCAGTCCGCAGGCCCGCGGTCCCTCCGTGCAGCCCTCTCCTCAGAAGGGGCTTCTCGATGGACTCATTCGCCGCGACGCAGGCCAGGATGGCCGACCTGGACGACCGCATCCGGGCCGATCCTGCACGCTTCCGCGTCCTCACCGGAGAGCGGCCGACGGGACGCCTCCACCTCGGCCACTACTTCGGGACGTTGGCGGGCCGGGTCCTGCTGCAGGATCGCGGCGTCGAGGTCTTCCTCGTGCTCGCCGACTACCAGGTCATCACCGACCGCAACACCTCCCGCGACGTCGTCGCGAACGTGCATGAGGCGGTCCTCGACTATCTGGCCGCGGGGCTCGATCCCGCCGCGACGACGATCTTCCCGCACTCGGCCGTGCCGTCTCTCAACCAGCTCCTGCTCCCCTTCCTGAGCCTCGTGACGGAGGCCGAGCTGCACCGCAACCCGACGGTGAAGGCCGAGACGGCAGCGTCCGGGCGCGCCCTGAGCGGGCTCATGCTGACGTACCCCGTGCACCAGGCCGCCGACATCCTGTTCTGCAAGGGCAACCTCGTGCCGGTCGGGAAGGACAACCTCCCCCACATCGAGATGACGCGCACCATCGCGCGGCGGTTCACCGAGCGCTACGGCGCGCTGTTCCCCGAGCCGGAGCCGCTCGTGACCGCGTCACCCGAGGTGCCCGGCGTGGACGGGATGAAAATGTCGAAGAGCCGCGGCAACGCGATCGCCCTCGGGATGACGGAGGACGAGACGGCCGCGGTCATCCGGCGCGCGAAGACCGACGGAGAACGCCGCATCACCTTCGACCCCGTGGCGCGCCCGGGCGTCTCCGCGCTCCTGACCACGGCGTCGCTCTGCACGATGACTCCGCCGGAGGTGATCGCGGACGAGATCGGCGACCGGGGCAGCAGCGAGCTCAAACGCGTGACGACGGATGCGGTGAACGCCCGATTCGCGGACCACCGTCGGCGCAGATCCGAGCTGGCTGCCGACCCCGGCGTGATCGACGAGGTGCTGACCGCGGGCATCGAGCGCGCGAACGCGATCGCCGACCGCACCCTCGACGAGGTCCGCGAGCGCATGGGCATGCGCTACCTCGCGCGGGCGTGACGCCCCCGGCTCCGCCGCTCGAGACGACGGCGCTGAGTGACGGATGTGACAGTCGTGGCGACCTCCAGGCGCGGGAAGCCGCCGCGAGTGTCAGATCCGCACGCCGTGGGCCGGGCGCGGAGGCCTCCCCACCCCGGGGTTTGTCCACCTTTCCGTCGCGAAAACCGCGTTTCGCGACGGAAACTTGGACAAAGCCGGGGGTCGAGTGCGGGCGCAGGGGTTCACGTCGAGGAATGCGCGGCACTCGACGTCGCCAGCGAGTGCGGGGCGGGCGGTCCGGATGTGACAGTCGTAGCGACCTCCCGGCGCGGGAAGCCGCCATGAGTGTCAGATCCGCACCGCGTGCCAGTGACGACCCGGATGGGGCACTCGTCACGACCTCAGGCGTGCGACCATGCCACATCCGCGCGTCATGCGGAGAAGCGCCCGCTCGGCGGCCTCCCCTCCCCGGGGTTTGTCCACCTTTCCGTTCCGAAAACCGCGTTTCGCGACGGAAAGGTGGACAAAGCCGCCCCTCGCCCGTCAGAGGGAGGTGGCGAGGGCGGCGAGGGCGCGGTCGGGGGTGCCGAAGCGGTGGGCGGTGATGGAGACGGCCTGCTCGCGGAGGAAGGGGAGCAGCTCGAGGCGGCCCGACTCCGTGACGGGGCCCGCCCACACCGCGACGTCGGGGCGGCCGGAGGTGACCGCGACGATGTCGGCGGCGTCCGCATCCGAGCCGAGGAGGCGGATGCGCGCGGGCGGCGTCGTGCGGAGCGACGCAAGCCACTGCTCGGCCGACTCCACGCGGACGGTCAGGTCAGACTGGCCGGAGAGGACGGACGCGAGCGCCGGGGTCGCGACGCTCACCGTCGCGCCCGACCCGCTGAGGAGCGCGGCCGCGACCACGCGCACGAGGTCGGCGGGCGCGGCGGTCTCGCCGGCGCGCACCACGATCGAGGGTGCGGGCCGGTAGCGGAACACGTTGTGCTCCGCCTCGAGGCCCGACACGTCGGAGCCCGATCCGAACCGGTCGCGCCAGGCGATCGCGTCGCTCTGCACGGCACGGCGCACCGACTCGCGCGCCGCCTCGTCGAGCGCCGACGCAGCACCGTCCACCAGACGCGAGACCGGAGCCGACACCGCGGCAGAGGCCACCCCGACAGCAGCTGACGGAACCCACGACCCGAGCCCGACGAGGTAGTTCGGCCCGCCGGCCTTGCCGCCTGCGCCGACGGCCGAGCGCTTCCACCCGCCGAACGGCTGGCGGCGCACGATCGCGCCCGTGATGCCCCGGTTGACGTACAGGTTGCCCGCCTCGATGCGGTCGAGCCACGTGGTGATCTCACCGCGGTCGAGCGAGTGCAGGCCCGAGGTGAGGCCGTAGTCGACCTCATTGACGATGTCGATCGCCTCGTCGAGCGTGGCGGCGGTCATGATCCCGAGGATCGGGCCGAAGTACTCGGTGCGGTGGAAGGCCGATCCACGCACGACGCCGTCGCGGACGCCGGGGCTCCACAGCGTGTCGGAGTCGTCGAGACGGCGCGGCTGGATGAGCCACTTCTCGCCCCGGCCGAGGGTGGTCAGTCCCTCCCGCAGCTTCGGACCGGGCGCCTCGATCAGCGGGCCCATGCGGGTGGCCGCGTCGGACGGCATCCCCACGGTGAGGGAGCCCACCGCGTCGAGCAGCTGCGAGCGGAACCGCGGCGAGGTCGCGACCGACCCGACGAGCACCACGAGCGACGCGGCCGAGCACTTCTGGCCGGCGTGCCCGAACGCGGAGGCGACGACGTCCTTCACCGCGAGGTCGAGGTCGGCCGAGGGCGTGACGATGATCGCGTTCTTGCCGCTGGTCTCCGCGAGCAGCGGCAGGTCGGGCCGGAACGAACGGAACAGCGACGCCGTCTCGAACGCGCCCGTGAGGATCACGCGGTCGACCGACGGATGCGACACGAGCTGGCGACCCAGCGCATCCTCGTCGACGTCGACCAGCCGCAGCACCTCGCGCGGCACGCCGGCCGACCAGAGCGCCTCGGCGACGAGGGCCCCGCAGCGAGCGGAGAGCCCGGCGGGCTTGAACAGCACGGCGGATCCCGCCGCGAGCGCGGCGAGCGCGGAGCCGGCGGGGATCGCGACCGGGAAGTTCCAGGGCGGGGTGACCAGGGTGAGGCCGGCCGGCACGAAGGACGCGCCGTCGACCGACTCCAGCTCGAGGCCGAGCTCGGCGTAGTAGTGGGCGAAGTCGACCGCCTCCGACACCTCGGGGTCGGCCTGGTCGAGGGTCTTCCCCGCCTCCGACGCCATCACCTCGAGGAGCTCGGCACGACGCCGCTCGAGCTCGTCGCCCGCGCGGTGCAGGATGCGGCCCCGCTCCTGGGCGCCCAGCGCGGCCCAGGCGAGACCGGCGTCGCGCGTGGCCGCGACGAGCGACTCGAGCTCGGGCTCGCTGCTCACCCGCGCCGCCGCGACGGTCGCGCGCCCGAGGTCGCTCGACGGCACGCGGGCGAGGATCTCGTCCGCCCACTCGCGGTTCGAGCGCACGGACGGGTCGGTGTCGGGGGTGTTCTCGAAGAGCCCGGGCTGCGGATGCGGCACCGCCGCGAACCGGTCGGCCACGCGGTGAGCCGGCGGGACCGTGTCGTCGAGATCGGCGAGCGAGGCGAGGAAGCGCCCGCGCTCCCGGGCGAACAGGTCGGCCCGGTCGTTGAGCTCGAACACCGCCGACATGAAGTTCTCCTGCGACGCACCCTCCTCGAGGCGTCGGATGAGGTAGGCGATCGCGACGTCGAACTCGGTCGGCGAGACCACGGGCGTGTAGAGCAGCAGCGATCCGACCTCGCGCTTCACCGCCTCCGCCTGGCCCTGCGCCATGCCGAGGAGCATCTCGATCTCGAGCCCGTCGCGCACACCACGCCGACCGGCGAGGATCCAGGCGTAGGCGAGGTCGAACAGGTTGTGGCCCGCGACGCCGAGACGCACGTTGCCGATGCGGGACGGATGCAGGGCGTACTCGAGCACGCGCTTGTAGTTGGTGTCGGTCTCCTGCTTCGTGTGCCAGGTCGCCAGCGGCCAGCCGTGCACCGACGCCTCGACCCGCTCCATCGGCAGGTTCGCGCCCTTCACCAGGCGCACCTTCACGCCCGCGCCGCCGGCGGCGCGGCGAGCGGCCGCCCAGGCCTGCAGGCGGATCATCGCGCCCAGCGCATCCGGCAGGTACGCCTGCAGCACGATGCCCGCCTCGAGCTGCGTGAACTCCGGGCGATCGAGGAGGGTGGTGAAGACGGCGATCGTGAGATCGAGGTCCTTGTACTCCTCCATGTCCAGGTTGATGAACTTCGCCGGGCGGCCCTGCGCCACCGGGCGCATCGCCTCGCGGAACAGCGGCAGCAGCTTCTCGACGACGTCGGCGACCGCCTCGTCGAACGCCCAGGGGGCGTGCGGGGCGACCGTCGACGAGACCTTGATCGACACGTAGTCGACGTCGTCGCGCGCGAGGAGGCGGACGGTGCCGCCGAGTCGGCGACCGGCCTCGCTGTCGCCGAGCACCGCCTCACCGAGGAGGTTCATGTTGAGGCGCGTGCCCGGCTTGCGGATGCGCGCGATCGCCGGGCCGAGCTTCGCATCCGTCGCGTCGATGACGAGATGACCGACCATGCGGCGCAGCACGCGCCGGGCGATCGGGACGACGATGCCGGGGAAGGCGGGCGCCAGAGCGCCACCCAGGCGGACGGCCGCGCGGAGGGGCAGCGGGAGGAACGCGGGCACGTCCGGGGCGATGCGCTGGAGGGCGCGGGCGGCGACCCGCAGGTCCTCGGGGCGGACCACGCCGTCGACGAAGCCCACGGTGAAGTCGAGGCCCTTCGGATCCGCGAGCACGCCGGCCAGGCGGGCGGCAGAGGCGTCGGCGGTGTGCTCGGCCGCCTCCGCGAGCCAGCGGCGGACGAGCGCCTCGACCTCGTCCGCGAGAGCCAGCCCGGACGCGGAGTCGGTGCCGGGCGCTGCCGACGCGGCGGCGCGTGCATCCGCGTCGGCGCCGGACGCGGAGTCGAGGGCGAGATCGGCGTCGGCGGGGCGCGAGGAGAGATCCGTCATGAGGTTCATGTTCGGCGATCAGAACGCTCAGGAAAAGCGACGCTTTGTGACGGATACCGATAAGCTGCGGTGATCGATCCAGAGGGGGCGCGCATGCTCGACGTCCGGAAGCTCGTCCTGCTCCGTGAGCTGGCGATCCGCGGCACGATCGCGGCCGCCGCCGAAGCCCTGAGCTTCAGCCCGTCCGCCGTCTCGCAGCAGCTCAGCGCCCTCGAGCGGGAGACCGGCGTCGAGCTCCTCCGCAAGGCGGGGCGCCGCGTGCAGCTCACCCCGCAGGCCGAGGTGCTCGTGGCCGCCACCGCCGAGCTGCTCGACACCCTCGAGCGCGCCGACGTCGCGATGCAGGCCTCCCTCGGCGAGGTGACCGGCACGATCCGCGTCGCCGTGTTCCAGTCGGCGGCGCTGACGCTGATGCCCGCCGCGCTCCGGGCGATGACGGAGGCGCATCCGGGCCTCCGCATCGAGATGGCGCAGCAGGAGCCCGGCCAGGCGCTCAGCGACACCTGGGCCCGCGAGTTCGACGTCGTCCTGGGCGAGGAGTACCCGGCGCACTCGGCGCCCTGGCTCAGCGGGCTCGAGCGGCACGACCTCACGTCCGACGCCGTGCAGCTCGCCCTGCCCGCGGAGGCGGAGTCCCCGCATCCGCTGGCCTCGCTCGACGACGCCCGCACCATGCCGTGGGTGATGGAGCCGCTCGGCACCGCGAGCCGGCACTTCGCCGAGCAGCTCTGCCGCGTCGCGGGCTTCGAGCCCGACGTGCGCTACGAGACCGCGGATCTGCAGACGCAGATCCGCCTCATCGAGACCGGCAATGCGGTCGGGTTCATGCCCGAGCTCGTGTGGTCGGGCAGGCCCACGACGTGCCGCATCCTCACCCCGCCGGGGGCGCCGCGGCGGACGATCTTCACGGCGCACCGTGCGTCAGCGTCGGGGTCGCCTGCGATCGCCGCACTGCGCGGGGCGCTGGAGGCATCGGCGGCCGCGTGGCGCGCATCGACGATGGTGCCGGATGCCGCCGGCGCCTCGACTCGCGCGTCCGCGGCAGCGGGCGTGTCGCCTCAGGTCAGCGACGCCTTGTAGATCGCGGCGATCGACGCCTCGAGGGTGGCGTGGAACTCCTGGTCGGTCTGGTGCACCGAGAGCCCGTCGAGGAGGGCGCGGCTGAAGCTCGCGATCAGGCCGTGGTTGCGCGCCAGGCGCTCATCCGCATCCTCGCGGCTGTAGCCGCCCGAGAGGGCGACGACCCGGGCGACGTTCCGATGCGCGATGAGGTCGGCGTAGAAGTCGTCGACCGAGGGGATGGAGATCTTCACCGCGACCTTCCGGTCGCCGAGTCCGGCGAGGTGTTCGAGGATGCGCGCCTTGAGCTGCTCCTCGGCCGCCGCCTTGTCGGGGGCGTGGATGTCGACCTCGGGCTCGAGGATGGGCAGCAGTCCTGCGTCGAGCACTGTGCTCGCGAGGTCGAACTGCTGGTCGACGATCTGCGCGATCCCGCCCTCGTCGGCGGCGTGGATGACGGAGCGCTCCTTCGTGCCGAGCGCCCCCGCGGCCTTGGCTCGGCCCAGCAGGTCGCCGAGATCGGGGATGTCGCGCATCAGCTGCACGCCATCGGCCTCATCGCGGAGGCCCTTGTCGATCTTGAGGATGGGCACGATGCCCTTCGTGGCCCACAGCCACTCGGCGACGCCCTTGCCCTCGATCTCGCGGCCCAGGGTGTCCTCGAACAGGATCGCGGCGAGGATGCGCTCCGAGGTGAACGCCGGGTCGGTCATGATGCGGACGCGTTCGGCGTGGATGAGGTCGAACATCTGCTCGTCACCCGAGTACTCGGAGGGCTCGATGCCGTAGAGCTGCAGCGCCTTCGGCGAGCTCCCGCCGCTCTGGTCGAGCGCGGCCAGGAAGCCGCGGCCCGTCTCGAAGCGGCTGAGCATGGTGTCGTGGATGGTGGTGTCGTCGGTCACGCGTCACGCCTTTCGTCCGGGTGGCCCGCCTGGGGGAGCGGGCGTGTGCCGACCCGCCAGGGCCGAGCCTAGGCTCCGCCCGGCGGCGGCACCAGAGTGCGGATGCGGCGGCTGGTGGGTCCGAGCGGGACTCCGTGCCGAGCGTCAGGCGAGCTCGGCGGCGATCGCGGCGGCGGCGGCGCGCAGCCGCTCGCCGATCCGCTCGATGTCGGTGTCGTGGTGCACGTACACCACGGCGACCGCGGCGGGCGGGCGACCGCCCACGACGATGGGAGCGGCGACCGAGGCTAGTCCGGCGATGACCTCGTCGTGGCTCGTCGCGTAGCCGGCGGGCAGCGCGCGGTGGGTCGGGGCGTCCGCGATCGCGGGACGCCCCGCCGCCGGCATCGCCATCTGGATCGCCAGTCCGGGCGCCCCCGCCTCGAGCGAGTGCCTCGTGCCGGGCCGCTGGGCGACCGCGGCGTGCAGGTGCCGCGGCTCGACGCTCACCAGCGTCGTCACGATGTCGTCGCCGTCGAGCACCACGACGAAGGCGGTCATGCCCAGCTCGTTCGCCACGGCGGTGAGCTCGGGCAGCGCCGCGGACTGCAGGTCGCGCGCCACCGAGCGGGCGAGCGCGGCGAGTCGGGCGCCGAGCTCGAGCGCGCCCGCGGAGTTGCGCACCACGAGCCCGTGCTCCTCGAGCGTGCGCACGATCCGGTACACGATCGAGCGGTGCAGCCCGAGCCGGGTGGCGAGCTCGGCGATCGTGAGCGGACGCTCCGCCTCCGCCAGAAGCTCGAGCGCCTGGATCCCGCGCGAGAGCGTCTGCGACGACGACCCGCCCGCGGTCCGGCCCTCGTCGCTCATGCCCCCATCCTCCCATCGCCCGCCGCTCCGACGGGATGGACCCCCTCCGTGCATCGGGTGACCTCATTCCGGTCGCCCCCATCCGTCACTTTCCGCTAGTCCAGGGCCCGCGCACTATCCGAAAGTGACGGATGGGGGCGGCCGACGGAGACGTGCGGCCCCGGCTCAGGCGCGGGCGATAGCCTGACGGCGAGCCCGCCCCGCCGCTGCGCCCCGAGGAGGACCCGTGTTCCGGTCACCGCTGACCCTGTACCGCACCGTCGCGATCGCCGAGGCGGTGTCGTGGACGCTGCTGATCGCCGGGCTCGTGCTCCGCGCCACCGTCGGACTCGACGTCGCCGTGAGCATCGGGGGTGGCATCCACGGGTTCGTCGTGCTCGCCTACGCGGCGACGACCGTGCTCGTGGCGAAGAACCAGCACTGGACGGCGCGCCCGACGATCCTCGCGCTCATCGCCACGGTCGTGCCCTACGCCACGGTCCCGCTCGAGCTGTGGCTGCACCGCAGCGGACGCCTCGCCGGCCCGTGGCGCACCGCGCCCGCCCCTGCGCCCGGCGACCCCCGCGACCGCACGTGGCACGATCGCGCCTTCCGCGCGGCGATCGGGCACCCGCTCCTCCTCGGCGGCGGCCTCGTCGCGGTGGTCGCACTCGCCTTCGCGGTGCTCCTCGTGCTCGGGCCGCCCGTCCCGAAGGCCTGACGGCCGCGGTGAGAGGACGCCCGTCACGGAACATGCGCAGGTCCCCCGATATACGCGGGGGACTTGCCGTATTCCGTGACGAGCGTGCCGTTCCGGGCCCGAGAGACCACGAATGACCATGCGACATCATGGAGAGAGCGATCCCGCTCGCCATCGACCACCCTGGAGGACGCCGACCGTGCCATCGTCTCGCCCGAACACCCGCGCTCTCGCCTGGAGCGGCGCGGTGATCGCCGCCGCGATCCTGACGGGATGCTCATCCCCCGCCGCCTCCGACCCGAGCGCGGCGACCCCCGCCCCGACGCCGTCCCCATCGAGCACGCCGTCGCCCGCCCCCTCGAGCACGTCGACGGGCTCGTCCGCCGGCGGCGACTACGAGGCCTTCTGCGACGCCAACCGCGCGGCGGCGGCCGCCAAGGTGGGCACGGTGGGTGAGGACATCGTGGCCGGGAACGCTCAGCTCGAGGCGATCCGCGCGATCCTCCCCCTCCAGGGCGTGAGCGCGGAGATCGCCGCCGGAGCGCAGGTGTTCGAGGCGTCCGCCGTGGAGACCCTCGGCATCCTGGCGCAGTTCCCGTCCGACAGCCTCGTCTCCGACGTCGGCCTCGACCCGAGGTTCCTCGAGTCGGACGCGCTCCGCAACGCGGCCTCGGACCCGAACTACCAGGCCTTCATCGGCTGGACCATCCAGACCTGCGGCATCGGCGGCTGACCTCGGGGACGATGCCCCGACTCGACCCGCGCGGTGACGATTGGATAAGGTAACCCTTACCTAACCGACCTCGCCCGTCGAAAGGCCGTCCCGTCATGCCCGCGCGCTCCTCCCATCGTCGTCTCACCCTCGTCGCCGCCGTCCTCGGCGCGGCCGTGGTGCTCTCCGGATGCTCGGCGCAGGCGGACGCGGAACCCACGGCGACGGCGGGAGCGACCCATGAGGTGACGCACGCCCGCGGCACCACGGCGGTCCCGGACCAGCCGGAGCGGGTCGTCACGCTCGAGCCGCTCGAGCTCGACACCGCCGTGGCCGCGGGCATCACACCCGTCGGCGCGGCCGTCGCGAACACCACCACCGGCGTTCCCGCCTACCTCGGCGTCGACGGTGTGGAGCCGGTCGGCACCGTCAGCGAGCCCGACCTCGAGGCCATCGCCGCCCTGAAGCCCGACCTCATCCTCGGCACCGAGTCCCGTCACTCGGGGCTCTACGACCAGCTCAGCGCCATCGCGCCGACCGTGTTCATCGCGACGCAGGCGGATCCGTGGCGCGACAACGCCGAGCTCATCGGCGAGGCCCTGGGTCGCGCCGACGAGGTGAAGGCGGCCGTCACCGCCGTCGACACCCGCTGCGACGAGGTGGAGGGCGCCCACGACCTCGCCGGGAAGACGGCCGAGATGATCCGACCGCGCGACGAGACGACGCTGAGCCTCTACGGGCCGGTGTCGTTCGCCGGGAGCCTCCTCGAGTGCGTGGGCTACACCATCCCCGAGCACGACTGGGCCGACGGACTGCAGGCCGACATCTCGCCCGAGAACATCGCCTCGGCCACCGCGGATGCGGTCTTCGTGACCACCTCGGACGTCGACGACCCGTCGACCATGCCCGCCGCCATCACGCAGAACGCCGCCGCCTTCCCGACCGTGACCCTCGTCGACTCGAGCACGTGGGTCGCCGGAGTCGGACCGAAGGGCGCCCAGTCGGTGCTCGACGACATCGAGGGCTTCCTGAAGTCGGGTCGATGACGACCGAGGCGGTCGCCGACCCCACACGACCCGGATCCACACGACCCGGATCCGCACGACCCGGACCGACGCGACCCCGGCCCGTGCGGCTCGGCAGGACCGCCGTCGGCGCCCTCGTGCTCGCGGCGGTCCTCGCCGCGGCGATCGCCCTCTCGCTCATGATCGGCGCCAACCCGCTGCCCTGGTCGACCGTCTGGGAGAGCCTGCGCGGCGCGGGCACACCCGACTCCGACTACATCGTGCTGGGCCTGCGCCTGCCGCGCACGGTCGCCGGGATCGTCGCGGGGAGCGCCCTGGGCGTGGCCGGGGCGCTCATGCAGTCGTTCTCGCGCAATCCGCTCGCCGACCCCGGCATCCTGGGTGTGAACGCGGGGGCGGCCTTCGCCGTGGCCCTCACGGTCACCCTCGTCGGCGCGCACTCGCCGCTGCTCCTGGTCTGGCCCGCCTTCCTCGGCGCCCTCGTGGTGACGATCGCCGTGGCCGTCGTGGGTTCGTCGGGACGCGGCCCGGCCGACCCGCTCCGCCTCACCCTCGCCGGCGTCGCCGTGGGCGCGGTCCTCTCGGGCATCACCTCCGGGATGATGCTCAGCGACCCCGACGCCTTCGACTCGATGCGCGGCTGGAACGCCGGATCCCTGCTCGGACGCACCCTCGACGTCGTGCTCCCGGTCGTGCCCTTCATCCTCGCCGGACTGCTCCTCGCGTTCGTGCTCGGCCGCCCCCTCAACGCCCTCGCGCTCGGCGACGACCTCGCGCGGGCGCAGGGCATCCCCGTCGGCGCCGTGCGGGTGGCGTCGATCGTCGCGGTGACCCTCCTCGCCGGGGCGGCTACCGCGCTGGTCGGGCCGCTCTCGTTCGTCGGGCTCATGGTGCCGCACGTCGTGCGCTGGATCGTCGGACCCGATCAGCGCCGCATCCTGCCGCTCAGCGCTCTCGCCGCCCCCGTCGTGGTGCTGCTGGCGGATGTGCTGGGTCGCGTCGTCATCGCCCCCGCTGAGGTGCCCGCGGGCATCGTCACCGCGTTCGTGGGCGCGCCCGTGCTCATCGTGCTGGCCCGGCGACGGAAGGCGAGCGCGCTGTGACGGGCATCGACGTGGGGTACCGCAGGCTGGAGCTGCGGATGGGTCCGGTCCGCATCCCGCTGCGTGTCCGCAGCGTCGTGGTGGGTGCGGCGGCCCTGGTCGCGGTGCTCGTGCTCACCGTGCTCTCGCTGGGGTGGGGGACGTACACGGTCGCGCCCGACGCGGTGATCCGCGCGCTCCTCGGATCGGGGGACGCGATGGACACCACGGTGGTCGTCGGCTGGCGCCTCCCCCGCACGCTCGCCGCCGTCTCGATCGGAGCGCTCCTGGCCATCGCGGGCGCGCTGTTCCAGACGGTGACACGCAATCCGCTCGCGAGCCCCGACATCCTCGGCCTGTCGAACGGCGCGTTCACCGGGATGCTCGTCACCCTCGTGCTCGTCTCGGCGTCGTGGCCCGCGCGGGCCGTAGGCGCGCTCGTCGGCTGCCTCGCCGCCTCCGCCGTGATCTGGCTGCTCGCGTCTCGCGGCGGCGTGCAGGGGTTCAGGCTCATCGTCGTCGGGATCGGCGTCTCGGCGATGCTCGCCTCGCTCAACACGTGGATGCTGCTGCAGATCGAGCTGGAGACCGCGATGTTCGCGTCCAGCTGGGGTCAGGGCTCGCTGAACGGCGTGACGGGGGACGCCCTCGCCGGCGTGCTCGCCTGCGTGACGCCGTTCGCCGTCGCCGCGTTCGCCCTCGTCCCGGCGCTGCGGCAGATCGAGCTGGGCGACGACGTGGCGGCGGCGAGCGGGGTGCGCCCTCCTCTCGTCCGCGCGCTCGCTCTCCTCGTGGGGGTCGTGCTCGTCGCGGCGACGACCGCCATCGCCGGGCCGGTGGCGTTCGTCGCGCTGGCGGCGCCGCAGATCGCACGTCGCCTCGCCGGGTCGCCGACGCTGTCGCTCGCGCTCTCGGCCGTGGTGGGCTCGCTGCTGCTCCTCGCCTCCGACCTGGTGGCCCAGCACCTGCTGCCCGTCCCCCTGCCCGTCGGCGTCGTCACCGTCTCCGTCGGCGGCCTCTACCTCATCGTCGTGATCGTCTCGGAGATCCGTCATCGTGTCTGAAGCATCCGCATCCACCCCAGTAGCGTCTTCCGCCGTGTCTGCCCCGCCCGGTCTCTCTCGCCTCGTCGCCGAGGGCGTCACCCTTGGGTACGGCGACGCGCCGGTCGTCTCCGAGCTCTCCGTCGCGGTCCCGCCCGGATCCTTCACCGTCATCATCGGACCCAACGCCTGCGGCAAGTCCACCCTGCTGCGGGCCCTCTCGCGCCTGCTCGCTCCGACGGCCGGACGCGTGGTGCTCGACGGACGCACCATCTCCGCGCACCCCGCGAAGGAGGTCGCGCGTCGCCTCGGGTTGCTGCCCCAGTCCGCCCTCGCCCCCGACGGGATCACCGTCGCCGATCTCGTCGCCCGCGGACGCTATCCGCACCAGTCCCTGCTGCGGCAGTGGTCGAACGCCGACGAGGTCGCCGTGCGCGAGGCGCTCGAGGCGACCGGGACCACCGAGCTCGCCACGCGCCCCGTCGACGCCCTCTCAGGCGGGCAGCGCCAGCGCGTGTGGGTGGCGATGGTGCTCGCGCAGCAGACCGATCTCCTGCTGCTCGACGAGCCGACCACCTTCCTCGACATCGCCCACCAGGTCGAGCTCATGGAGCTGTTCGCCGACCTCCACACGCGCGGCCGGACGATCGTCGCCGTGCTCCACGACCTCAACCACGCCGCGCGGTACGCCGACCACGTCGTCGCGATGCGCGACGGGCGCATCGTCGCGCAGGGCTCGCCGCGCGAGGTGATCACGACCGAGCGCGTCGAGGAGGTGTACGGGCTGCCCAACGTCGTGATCGACGACCCCGTCACCGGCGGTCCGCTCGTCGTCCCGCTGCGCGGCGGGGCCCGCGTGGCCGGAGCCGGCACATGACCGCGCCTCGCCCCTGGGCGTACAGCGCGTTCCCCGTGACGGTGAGTGCCCGGCGGATGCTGTCCCCGCGGTTCCTCCGCCTGACCCTGGCGGGCGGGTCGCTCGAGCACTTCGCGCCCTGGGGCGTGGACCAGCGCATCAAGCTCGTGCTGCCTCTCCCCGGCGGCGGCCTCGCCGACTTCGGCCTCCTCGACGAGCCGACCCCGCATCCCTCGCACTGGTACACCCGCTGGAAGGGCCTTCCCGAGGGCGAGCGCAACGTCCTCCGCACCTACACGCCCGCCGCCGTCCGCCCCGACGCCCGCGAGATCGACGTCGACGTGTTCCTGCACTCCCCCGAGGGCCCCGCCTCGTCGTGGGCACGAGCCGCTCGCGTGGGCGACGAGCTTGTGGTCACGGGCCCGGATGCGCGCAACGGCTGGACCGGGTACGGCATCCACTGGACCCCGCCGGACACGGGCCCCGTCCTCCTCGTCGGCGACGAGACGGCCCTCCCGGCCGTGCGCAACATCATCGGGTCGCTGCCGCCCGACGCGTCGGGGGTGGCGATCGTCGAGATCGGGGACCCCGCCGACGACGGCGCTCTGGGCGGCGCGGGTCTGCCCTCCGGGGTGGAGCTGCGGATCGTGCGGCGCGGCGAGACGGCGTCGGCGGTGCGGGCGCACGCCTCTGCGGACCTCGGCGCCGCGTGGCTGGCCGGCGAGTCGAGCGTGGTGACGTCCTGCCGCCGCCTCATCCGCGAGACGGGCCTCCCCCGCGAGCGCCTCTCCTTCCTGGGCTACTGGCGCGAGGGCGGCCCCCTCGTCGACTGAAGGCCCCGCCCTCACCGTCGCTCGTCACGGAACATGATAATCTCTCAGTATGACCCCGTTTTGGAACAAGCGCGCTGAACCGACCACCGAGTCCGTGATGGTTCACCTCAATGCCAGGCTGCAGCCCGAGCACCGCGGGCAGATCTTCGAGGACCCTCTCGCCGAGCTGCTGGAGACTCGTTCACCCCAGAGCGTGGTGACGGGTGCGGGCACGGTCGTGAACCCCGAGGGCGGCCAGGAGTCGTGCGACATCTTCGTCGACCTCGCGGGCGATATCGACTCGAGCATCCGGACCATCACCGAGTTCCTGGAGTCGGCCGGAGCACCGGTCGGGTCGTTCGTCGAGCGCGGGTCGCGCAGGATCCCCTTTGGCTCCTATCGCGGGCTCGCACTTCGGGTCGACGTGACCGGCCTCGCCCCGGAGCTCTTCCAGGAGTACGACATGAACGACTTCATCGGCACGCTCAAGGCGCAGCTCCCCGAGAAGGCCGCCCTGCAGTCGTGGTGGAACGGACCACATGGCACGACCTTCTACTTCTACGGCCCCGACATCGACGCACTCCAGGAGTCGCTGAGCCGTGCGCCGAGTCTCTCCCCGCTGGCCCGGGACAGCCGCGTCGAGGTGATCGCCTGACTGTCCCGGTCCACGCGACGGGTCAGCCGACGACGACCAGGATCTGGCCCGGCTGGAGGGTGGGGATCTCGGTGTGGCGGAGGGGGTGCTCGCCGACGAGGGAGCCGTCGGCGGCGTAGATGCGCAGCGCCTGGTCGGCGCCGGCACTCGGCTTCACCTTCACGCGCTCGGCGTCCGACCCGGAGTTGTAGTACAGCGCCGTGGACCCGTCACCCGACGCGGAGACGCTCACCACCTCCGGTCGCACGAGGAAGCCGTCCAGTTGCAGGTCGGCCTCCTGCACGCACAGCCCGAGGTCCGCCGAGTTCCACGCCACGGTGCCGTCGAGCCGCTGCGGGAGCAGTGCGCCGCTCGCCTCGGTGACGCCCTTCGGGCCCACCGACGAGACGAGCGTGCCCAGGTCGCGGTTGCGCGCGGTCCAGGTGGAGACGGGCGCGGGCGCCGTCCCGTCCTCGACCTGCCACGAGACGGGCTCGACGATGCGGTCCTGGTGGTCGTCGCCGCGGCCGAGGGCGGCCGTCGCGCAGGTGCCCGCGGCGACCTGCGCGTACGCCCCGTTCCAGCTCGACTCCCCGGTCCAGGTCGACTCGGGCGTCACGACGCTCACGCCGTCGCCGGAGACGACGTCCTCCGCCTGCACGAACGAGATCCCCGCGCGCTCGCCGGCGGTGGTCACCGAGGTGGCCCGAGCAGCGACCGACGGATGCGCGTCCAGCGCGAGGACCGAGAGGAGACCGTGGATGGTCGACTCGGCGCCCGAGTTGCGGTTGATCGAGCCGTCGGGCTGGATCCCGTCGTACGTCACGCCCGTGGCGGGGTCGTACATCGGCTCCCCGGCGGGGTTGAGCCCGAAGAACCAGGCGCCCTGCAGTCCGGCGAGGTCGGTGTAGAGCGACGAGCCCGTCGCATCCGCCAGGGCCAGCGAGGCCTGGAGGCGCGAGTCGGCGCCGTAGGCGATCTGCACCCGCTCGGTGGGCGAGGGGTACCAGCCGTTGTCGGGGCCGCCTGAGGCGAGGAGCAGCGAGGCGAACCCGCCACCCTCGATGACGGCCGGCTCGGCGAGGGAGTCGTCGCCGAGCGCCTCGGCCGAGCGCACGAGGGCCGTGGGCATCTGCGACGACCAGGCGTGCCACATCGACCGCGACTGCGTCCACGGCAGCGCCGCCCCGTAGGGCCACTGGGTGGTGTCGCCGTCGGAGGTCGTGCGGGCCATCGCCTCGACGCCCTCGGCGAGCTTCTGCGTCGAGTCGCGGACGCCCGCGTCGTCCACTCCGGTCTCGAGGTAGGCGGAGAGACCGAGCAGCGCCTCGGCCGTGGCATCGGCTCCGTCCGCGAGGAGCCACGCGGGCACGGTCACGCCGTCGGCGACGAGCGTGGAGCCGTACTGCGACAGCACCTCGCGATCGACCGCGCCGACCGCGAGCTGCAGCCGCTCCTGGAGGAACGCGGCGAAGCCGGGGTCCGAGTCGCGGAACGCGGCGTACCCCTCGCCGAAGGCCCAGATCGTGCGGGCGAGCCAGTAGCTGTCGCCCGAGTCGCTCGGGTCGGGCAGCTCGACCGGCTCGGCGCTCGGGTTGAGCTCGCCGTCCGGCTGCATCCAGAGGATGACGTTGCCCGCATCCGGCCCGGAGTCGGTCTGGAAGTAGGCCAGCCCGCGCAGCACCTCGTACGCGTGCTCGCGGGCGGCATCCGACCCGGTCTGCTGCCAGTCGCGCAGGTAGACGACCGCGGCGCGGGCCACGTCGTCGGAGTTGAAGGCGCCCTGGGCGTAGTCGCCCGTGGCGGGGTCGAGCGGGCCGCCGCCGATGCGCTCGAAGGTGCCGCCCTCGCGCGCATCCGCGTAGGTCCACGGCACGGTGACGGTCGGATGCTCGGCGAGCTCGTACGTCGTGTGTCCCGGCACCTCGGACAGGGTCGGGGTGTCGAGCAGGAAGTCGAGGTGCGCCGTGTTGGCGAGCGGCGCAGGGGCGGTGTCCGCGGGCGACGCGAGCGCAGCCCCTCCTCCCACGCCGAGGGCGAGGCCTCCCGCGACGAGCGCGGTGGCGGTGGCCGCGGCGATCCCGCGGCGGACGGTGCTCTCCATCGAGCACTCCCTTCGTTCAGCGGGCTTTGTCCACCTTTCCGTCGCGAAACGCGCGAAACGCGACGGAAAGGTGGACAAACCCCGGGGGTTACGTGTGGAGGAGGCGGGCGGCACCGATCTTCGAGTCGGCCATGCCGTAGAAGACGTAGTGCGTGCCCTCGATCTCCTCGATGGCGGTCGGGAAGACGACGTTCGGCACGATGCCGCTGCGCTCCTCCTCGGTCTCGGCCGAGAGCAGCGGCTCGGAGGTGCGGGCGATCACGCGCGACGGGTCGTCCCCGTCGAGCAGGATGGCGCCCGCCGCGTAGTTCACGTTCTGCTGCTGCGAGAACGCGCTGTCGATGGTCCCGGTCACCCCATGGTGGAGGAGCAGCCAGCCCTCCGGCACCCGCAGGGGCGCGGGGCCGCCGCCGATCTTCACGGCCTCGAACGGGAACTCGGGCCCGGCGAGGAACCGGTGCCGCGTCCAACGCGTGAGGTTCGCGAGGTCCCTCTCGACCTCGGAGACCGGCACGTAGCTGATCCAGATGCTCTGCCGCTCGTCGGGCTGCCCCACCGGCAGGCGCACGCCCTCACCGGGCTTGGTCTCTCCGAGGTCCCACATCGGGCGGTGCAGCACCGCGTACGACCAGGTCCCGTCCGGGGCGGCCACGGGCGTCGGGAAGAACACCGTGTCCTTGTTGTGGAAGAGGTTGAGGTCCATGTCGAGCGCGTCGTCGTAGGCGAACGACACCGGGCCGAGGCGCTCCCACGAGCGGAGGTCGCGCGACACCGCGACGGCGGTGCGCGGCCCGAGGGGCCCGTAGGCGACGTAGGTCATGACGTGCAGGCCGAGATCCGGGATGAACGTCACCCGGGGATCCTCGACGCCGGCGTTGTGCGCGCCGCGCTCCCAGCCGCGGTCGGGCGCCAGCACGACGCCCTCCCGGGAGACGCCGACGGGGACGCCGTCGTCCGACACGATCACGCGGGCCAGCCCCACGCGCGACACGTTCCCGGCCGCCACGAGGCGGGGCAGCAGGTACAGCTCGCCATCCGGCCCGCGACCGGAGGCGGGGTTCAGCACGCCCTCGGCCTCCAGCTCGTCGCCGGGCACGGGCTCCATCACGACCCCGACACGCTCGAGGCGGTAGGGAACGGTGGTGGTCTCGGTGGGCATGGTCATCCTTTCACTCCGGATCCGAGGTCGGTCGAGACGAAGTAGCGCTGGAACACGATGAACAGCACCACGACGGGGGCGGCGAGCACGACGGCCCCCGCGAGGATCGCGCCGAACGGGTTGTCGGTCGACGCGGCGACGTTGGAGATGTAGTTGGCGAGGGACACGGCCAGCGGCTGCTTGGACGCATCCTTCGTGATGAGGAACGGCCAGAGGAACTCGTTCCAGGGGCCGATGAAGGTCAGCAGCACGCCGGTCACGAGGGCCGGCCGCACGAGCGGCAGCCCGACGCTCCACAGCAGGCGGAACTCGCCCGCCCCGTCGATCCGGGCGGCCTCGAAGAGCTCCCGCGGGAGCTGCAGGAAGTACTGCCGGAAGATGACCGTCGCCGTCGAGTTGATGAGGAACGGCAGGATCATCCCCAGGTAGTTGTCGCTGAGTCCGTAGTCGCGGGCGATCAGGACGTACAGCGGGATCTGCAGCAGCTGGAACGGGATGACCTGCACCAGCACCGCGAGCGCGAAGGTCGCCTTCTGCCCGCGCCACTGGAGCATCGCCATCGCGTAGCCGGCGAGCACGCCGAACACGATCGTCCCGAGCAGCACCCCGCCGGTGAAGATGCCGGAGTTGACGAGGCTGGTCCACAGGTTGATGCGGTCGTTGACGTTCGTGTAGTTCTCGAGGGTCAGGTTCGACGGGTTCGGGATGGCGCCCGCGATGGTGGGGTCGGGATCCGTCTGCAGCGACCCGACGATCATGTAGTAGAAGGGGAACAGGAACACGACGGCGCCGACGCCGAGCACGATCCCGCGCAGGATGATCGCCGCGCGCGACATCCCGTCGGGCGTGCGCCGACGGCGCGGCGAGGACGTGGTGGTCGGAGCGGGCGCCGCCTTCGAGGGCTCGGAGGCCGAGGCGGATGCGGCGGTGTCGACGGTGGTCATCAGTCACGCTCCCCTGCGAATCGGTTCTGGAGCCAGGCCACGATCAGCACCAGGATGACGAGCACCACGCCGATCGCGCTGGCCACGTCGGGCTGACCCTGCTGGATGCCGAGCTGGTACATCAGCAGCACCGGCGAGGCGGAGGCCCCGTTCGGTCCGCCGCCTCCGGTGAGGAGGTACGGCTCGGTGAAGAGGTTCGCCCCGGTCACGGTGGAGACGAGCAGCACCAGCACGGTGGCGGGCCGCACGCTCGGCACGGTGACCGAGAAGAACTGACGGATGCGCCCCGCGCCGTCGGTCGCGGCCGACTCGTAGAGCTCCCGCGGCACGTTCTGGAGCGCCGCGAGGTACAGCAGGATGTAGAACCCGAGCTGCTTCCAGGTCACGTACAGGGCGATGACCGGCATGGCGAGCTTCTCGTTGATCAGCCACGACGGATCCGGCGCCAGCGGTCCGAGGACCGTGTTGACCAGACCGTTCCCGTTGAAGAGGAACAGCCAGACGGCGACCACGGCGACCGAGGCCGTGACGTAGGGCACGTAGAAGCTGACCCGCAGGAAGGTGCGCAGGTGCACGACCTTGTCGAGCGCGATGGCGAGCAGCATCGAGAGGATCACCGTCAGCGGCACGTTGATGACGAGGAAGATCAGGATGTTGCCGAAGGAGCGGATGACGGCCGGGTTCGTGAACGCCGTGACGTAGTTCTCGAACCCGACGAACGGCCGGTCCACCTTCGCGCCGGGGGCGGCGAAGAAGAAGTCGTGGAACGAGATCCAGACCGAGTAGACGATCGGGAACGCGAAGATCGCGATCACGAACACGAGGTACGGCGCGCTGAACAGCAGTCCGAGGGGCTGCCGCCCGAGGATGCGCCGGACGAGGCTCCGCTTGGCGCGGGGCTCCGGGGCCTCGCCGCTGGGGTGCGGCGAGGCCTCCGGAGCGGGTGCGAGTGTCGTCATGACGTCACTTCTGGCCCGCCAGGTCGGTGATCTTCTGCGCGGCGTCGTCGAGCGCCTGCTTGGGGTCGCCCTCGCCGAAGATCACGGACTTGCTCCACGCGTCGCGGAGCGTCTGCAGCATCTGCACGGTGTTCGGTCCGCTCGGCACCTCGATGGTGCGGGCGGCCTGGGCGCCGAACGCCTGGTAGGCGGGGTTGGCCGAGAAGTAGTCGGCGTAGGTGGTCTCGAGGTCCTGGCGCAGCGGCATCTGGCCGGTGGTCTCGAGCAGCTGGCCGTCCTGCTCCTCGCTGGTGGCGAACTTCAGCACGTCCCACGCGGTGCCCTTGTTCTGGCAGGCGGTGAAGAGGCCGACGTTCTTGGCGTCGCTGAAGGTCCAGGTCTGATCGGCCGGCGTCCCGTCCTGCGTGGGCACGGGCACCGAGCCCCAGTTGACCTTGTCGTAGACCGAGATCGCCCACGGTCCGACGATCGCCATGGCGGCCTTGCCGTCCGCGAACGCGTCGCCCTGGTACTGCTCACGGCCGGCGAGACCCTGGTCGTAGAGGCTCTTCCAGAAGTCGGCGACGGCGTATCCCTTGTCGTCGTTGAAGGTGGCCTTGCCGTCCTCCACCAGACCCGTGCCGCCGGTGGCGGCGGCGTACAGCGGCATGAAGTCGAACTGGGTCTGGAAGAACTCGCTCGTCGGAGCGGGCTGGATCGCGTACTGCGACACCCCCGCGGCCACCAGCGCCTTCGAGGTGGCGAGGAAGTCGTCGTAGGTCGACAGCTTCGGATTCTCGGGGTCGAGGCCGGCCTGGGCGAAGAGGTCCTTGTTGTAGAAGATCTGGACCGGGTTGCTCTTCCACGGCATCTGGTAGTAGTCGCCCTCGGGGTTCTTGTACTGCTGCGCGAGGTCGCCGGAACGGGACTCGATGTAGCTCGCACCGTCGGGGAAGCTCGACAGGTCGACGAGGCCGCCCTGCTTCTCGAACTGTCCGACCGCGCTCGGCGCGGTGTTGAAGACCAGGCAGGGGGCGTTGCCCGCGGTGATCGCGGCGCCGATGACCTCCTCGCTGCTCTTGCCCGCGGGGATCTCCTGCCCCGTGATCTGCTGGTCGGGGTTCGCCTGGTTCCAGGCGTCGACCATGGCCTTGCCCCAGGCGACCTCCTGCTCGTTGTTCGAGTACCAGATCGTGATCGGGCCCTTGGCGCTCAGGTCGTCGGATGCGCCTCCGCCGCCTCCACAGGCGGTGAGGCCCAGGGCGGCGACTGCGGCGATCCCGATGCCGGCCAGGGCGCGGGTCCTCATCCTCTTCTTCGAGGGGTTCACGGTGTCTCCTTCGTTGCGTCGTGCTCTTCGGTTCTGTCTTGCGGGGGTGTCACGACCGCGGTGGCGCGGTCGAGGCGCGGACGACCAGGCCGGCGGGCGGCAGGTCGACGTCGGATGCGCTCCCGTGCTCCACGAGGTCGAGCAGGGTGCGAGCGGCCTCCTGGCCCCACTGGCTGGGGCGCGTGCGGGCCGACGTGAGTGAGGGGTAGACGTAGTCGGCGATCTCCGAGTCGTCGAACCCCGTGATCGAGAGGTCGTCGGGGAGGCGGAACCCGTTCTGCTGGGCCACGCCAAGACCGGCGATGGCCATCGGGTCGTTGGCGTAGACGATGGCCGTGACGCGCTCGTCGGCGGGATCCGCCAGGAGGGTCGACGTGGCGTTCGCGCCCTCGCGCGCCGAGAAGTCGGTCTCGAGGATGCGCGCGGGCGCGAGGCCGTGGGCGGCCAGGGCGTCCTCGAACGCCTGTCGGCGGCGCTGCGCATGGAGGAGTCGGCTCGGTCCGGCCACGTGAGCGATGCGCCGATGGCCGAGTCCGATCAGGTGACGGACCGCCTCGGTGATGCCGGGGGTGTCGTCGAGCACGACCGCCGGGAGCCGGCTGCGGTCGCTCGGCACGCGGCCGAGGGTCACCGCGGGCAGGCCGAGCTCGGCGAGCAGCTGCGGACGCTCGTCGTCGGCGCGGAGGTCGGTGAGGAAGACCCCGTCGACCCGGCCGTCCGCGGCCATGGCGCGGTACGCCTCCGCCTCGGCCGCGTCGTCGGTCACGACGCTCAGCACCAGCGCGCGTCCCCGGGCCGCCAGCACGCGCTCGACGCCCGAGATGAACGAGGGGAAGAACGGGTCGGCCGCGATCACCTCGGGATCGCGGGCGACGACGAGACCGAGCGCGTACGACGTCCGGGTGGACAGCGATCGCGCCGCGATGCTCGGCCGGAACCCCAGCTCGTCGGCGGCCTGCAGGATGCGGTCCCGCGTCTCGGGGGCGACCCCGGGGCGCCCGTTGAGCGCGAAGCTCACGAGCCCCTTGCTCACCCCCGCGCGCTGGGCGACGTCGATGATGGTCGGCTTCCGCTCCATCGTGTCCCGCCTCTCGCCTCGTCGCGTGTGCTGCTGAACCGGTTTAGCTGAACCGGTTTAGACGAGACCGTACCCCCAAAGGGTGACATCCGCAACATGCCCGTGGGCTGCCCGTCCCGGTCGTCTGCTCCGAGCGCACCCAAGAAGAGCGCTTTCTCGAGCCCCGCATCCGCGGTTTCCGGGTGCGCTCGCAGGCGTGGTCTACCGGCGCTCCTGGGGTTCACCGTCGCGCTCGCGCGCTCGTCGCCGGGCGCGGAGCATCACACGGACGAACATGATCTCCATCACGCACGCGAGAGCCGTCACGATGAAGAGAGGAGGCTGATGCTGGGCGATGCCGCCGACCGCGGTGCCCACTGCGATCAGTCCGCACATCACCACGTTGAAGACCGATCCGACCGACCCATATGGCCCCAGCGGCATGTTCGGGTCAGCCGGATCGAACCGCCCCAGCGTCCGTCTCATCGCATGCCCCCAGCCGATCCAGTAGGGCAACGCTAGCGGAACCGGCGGCGCGAGCGGATCTGACGCTCGTGGTGGCTTGGCGCGACGCGAAGCCACCACGAGTGTCAGATCCGCGCTACCGCATCCGCGGGAGCGCGTCAGACGAGCAAGCCCGCGCTGGCGAGGATGCGGGTGGGGCGGATGTGGAGGGCGACGCGCTCGGGGTTGGGGCGGGGCGGGCGGTAGCGGCGGGAGTAGAGCTCGACCGCGGTGGCGACCTCGTCCCGGTCGTCGTGCACCGAGGCGATCCCCTGGATGGACAGCCAGCGCGCCTTCTCGACCTGCGCCACCGTGGCCGTGGGATCACGCAGGATGTTGCGGACCTTCTGAGAGCCCGCGTTCGTGATGATCCGCACGATGCCGTCGGCGCCGAGGGTGAAGCCGACCGCGACCACGTGGATGCCGCCCCAGGGCGCCATCGTCGACAGCGTCGCCAGGTGGTAGTCCTCGAGGAAGGTCCGGCCCTCGTCGGTGAGCTCGCGCATCCTCAGACGCTAGCGGACGGACGGCCCCCGGTCCGACGAGCCCGACGCGTCCGACGACTCCGACGCGCGCTGACGCCGTCGCGCGACGCGCGAGATCCCGTAGAGGAGGAGCCCGAGCGCCACGAAGCCGCCGCCGTAGGCCCAGACCAGCGGCTCCTGCTGGGTGAGCAGCAGGATGCAGGAGGCCACACCCAGGATCGGGATCGGCGTCCAGATGCGGAAGTGCTTGTGGTCGACCTTGTCGCGCCGCAGCACCAGCACGGCCACGTTGGTGCTGATGAACACGAACAGGAGCAGCAGCACGACGGCCGACGCGAGGGTCTCGAGGTCGCCGATGAGCGTCAGAAGGATCGCGACCGCCGTCGTGGCCACGATCGCCACCCACGGGGTCCGCCGACGCGGCAGCACCCTGCCCAGAACGGACGGCAGCAGACCCTGCTCCGCCATCCCGTACGTGACCCGGCTCGACATGATCATCGTCAGGAGCGCGCCGTTCGCCACGGCGACGAGCGCGATCGCGCCGAACAGCCAGTCCGGGATCGGCACCCCGGATGCGGCGACCACGGCGAGGAGCGGCCCCGACGAGTCCGACAGCTCGTCCGCCGACAGGGCGATCGACGACGCGATCCCGACGAGGATGTAGACCACGCCGGCCGCGAGCAGCGCCCCGAAGAGCGCCCGCGGGTAGACGCGGGAGGGATCCTTGACCTCCTCGGCCACGTTCGCCGAGGTCTCGAATCCCACGAACGAGTAGTACGCCACGATGGCTCCGCCGAGGATCGCGAGCGCCGGCGAGACCCCCTCGGGGAACTGTCCGATGCGCGAGACGTCGCCGCCTCCCCCGCCGAGCAGGAGTCCGACGACCACGACGACGATGACGAGACCCGACACCTCGACGACGGTCATGACGACGTTGCTCTTCACCGACTCCGAGATGCCGCGGGCGTTGAGGGCCGCGACCAGGACGAGGAAGACCATCGCGGCGGGGATCGACGGGACGGGGAGGAAGGTCTGCAGGTACTCGCCGGCGAAGGCGAGTGCGAGCCCAGCGGCGCTCGTGACGCCGGCCGCGAGCATCGAGAACCCGACGAGGAAGGAGATCACGGGCGTCTTGAACGCCCGCTCGGCGAAGATCGCGGCGCCGCCGGCCTTCGGGTACTTCGTCACCAGCTCCGCGTAGGACCCCGCCGTGAGGAGGGCCAGCAGAAGGGCCGCCGCCAGCGGGGCCCAGAGCGCCCCGCCGACCTGGCCGGCGAGCACGCCCATGAGGGCGTAGATGCCGGCGCCCAGCACGTCGCCGAGGATGAAGAGGAACAGCAGCGGCCCCGTGATGCCCTTCTTGAGCTTCGAGTCGGAGGCGTCGGAGGCGTCGGGGGCGCCAGCGGCCTCGGATCGCGGGGTCGCCTCGCCGCGGGTGTCGGCGCTCACAGCGTCGGCAGCTTCGCGAGGGCCTCGTCCGCTCGGTGCTCGTCGACACCCAGGGTCTCGACGAGGAAGCGGCGGCCCGTGGCGGTGTCGCCCGACCGGTACGCCCGGAAGGCCGCCTCCGCCTCGGCGATCAGCTCGGGTGTGATCGGCATGTCCTTCGCGCCGAGCTGATCGGCCAGCGCCTGTGCGGTGTCCACGCCGTAGGCGCTGCGCAGCTGCTCGGGGAGCCGGTAGCTCCCCCACGTCCCGAGATCCATCTTCTGCCTCCTGGTGCTCGGTGCCCCACCGTAGGAGGAGGACGAGGAGGACCCGAGGGGGTCGCCGGACGGAGCGATTCGGAGTAGCGGGAGCCCGCGACGTCAGCAGTGGGCGTAGACGTACTCCGGCGACTCGGGCGTCGTCAGGCCGCGGTCACGGTAGACCGTCGACGTCGGGCGGGAGGGGTCTGCGCAGATCGAGTCGAGGGTCACCGAGGGGTCGTCGGCGTACTCGATGTCGATCACGGAATCGCCGTAGACGTCGGTGTAGGCCTCGCACTCACCGTACGAGACGCACTCCTCCGCGACGGCGAAGTCGAACCCGACGTCGGACCTCAGCGCCGACGCGTACTCGGCGGAGTTCTTCTGGCCGATCGACAGCCCCATCGCGTGAGCCCGCCCGGCGTAGAGCGCCGCGAGCGCCATGGCGCCCTCCAGGCTGAGCCCGTCGGCGCGGGTGAACGAGTCGAGGTTGTCGATCTCGACGGCGTCGAACCCGCTGCCCGCGCAGCGGGCGATGTCGGCCCCGAGGACTCCCGCGATGCGCTCCCGCTTCTCGTCGCTCGAGGTGTCGAGGATCACCTCATCGGGCCAGTCCGGGTCGGTGACCAGAGCGCCGGAGGAGTCGTGGAGGAGGAGATCCTCGTCCCACCGGTCCTGCTCGCCGGGCTGCGTCTGGAACCCGTTGACGTAGCAGATCGACCACACCCCGGATGCGGGCTGGGCGGTGCTGTCGCGCGCCACGATGCCGACACCGGCCGGCGGGTCGTAGGCGCCGCCGAGCTGGTAGTCGACGAGGGCCCCCGCCGGGAACGGCGCGCCGCTCACCGCCACCGTCGGCGGCGGCGTCGCGACCGGCGGCTCGGCCCCGGTCCCGGAGCAGGCGGTCACCGCGAGCATCCCGACGGCACCCATCGCCCCCACGGCGAGGCCGGACAGCAGCGGATGCGGACGACTCACCGCCCGAGTACACCACACCCGCCCGACAGTCCCGTGAGCGGATCGTGCCCTTCCGTGGCGAGACGACCTACCGTGGTGGCATGAGCGTGCACGCCGCGACAGCATCCGCCTTCGAGTCCGGCTCCGACTCCGACTCCGACTCCAGGAGATGAGCTCGCGTCTGCGGCAGCGGATGACCGCGGCCATCGCCGTCGGCGTCGCCTCCGCCGCCCTGCTGACCGGCTGCGTCGGCGGGCTCGGCGGCGTCAGCGGCGGACCGGGCCAGGGGCAGGACGCCGAGGTCGTCGAGCAGCACCTCGAGGCGGTCGAGGGCGTCGCCTCGGCGACCGTCGAGCAGGACGAGTACTCCAGCGGGCCCTCGGCGCAGCGCACGAGCATCGTGCACGTCGCGCTCGCCGACGGCTACCGCGTCGGCGACCCCGCCGCCGCCTTCGAGTGGCTGGCGCGCACCGCCTGGGCCGTCGACGACGACGGCCCCACGACGTCCAACCTCATGTTCGGCTTGACGGACGCCGGCGGCACTCCGATCGACTGGGACTGGTCCGCGGGCGCCTTCGCCCTTGGTTCGCGGGCGCCTTCGCCCTCGGCCTCGACCCGGACGACGTCGACTCCCTCCTCGCCGACCAGGGCCTCGTCGACGTGGTCGCCTCGACGGTGCCCTCCGCCTGGGGCCCCGCCCCCGGCCCGCTGCCCGAGGCCCCCGCCGGCGCCATCGTCCCCGACTGAGCCCACCACCCCGCACGTCCCGCGTCCGAGAGACGTGCGGGGCGAGGAGTCTGGCCGGGGAGGACGTCAGATGGCGTAGGCGCCGTACTCGGCCGCCCAGTCGACGGGGATGTGGAGGTCGGATGCGTCGCCGCGGCCGAGGGCGGCGCAGACGCGCTCCACCTCGCGCTCATCGTTCCACACGTGGAACGCCACGCGGGCGCGGCCCGCGCGGGAGGACGCGACGATCCCGGCCGCCGCGAGCGCCGCCGCGTCGGCTCCGGTCGCGTCCGGCCAGGTGACGATCGCGCTCCCCGTGAGGGGCAGGCCCAGTCGCGTGCGCAGCGTATCGGCGAGCCCGCCCGTGTACGCCCGCACCTCCTCGGCCGGCACGGCCGCGAACAGCTCGAGCGACGTCGTCGCCCCCACCCACGCCTGCCAGGCGGGCGAGACGTCGAAGCGGCGAGCGTCCGGCGCGAGCGTCATCGCGGGTCCGTAGCAGGATCCCCACACGTCGTCACCGGCGTACCAGCCGGCCGCGGTCGGGACGAGCTCGTCCGCGAACGACTCGCTCACCGTCAGCAGCGCCACACCGCGCGGAGCGCACAGCCACTTGTACGCGTGGCACACGGTCGCGTCGAAGCGGAAGGCGTCGACCGGCATCCACCCCGCTGCCTGCGTGGTGTCGCAGAGCGTGCGTGCGCCGGCCGCGCGGGCGGCGGCGACGATCGCGTCAGCGTCGGCGATCTCGCCCGTCGCCGACTGCACGAGCGAGAACGCGACGAGCGCCGTGGTCGACCCGATTGCATCCGCCAGCCCGGCGATCGGCACATGACGCACCACCAGGTCGTCGCGCACGAGGAACGGGAACACCATCGAGCTGAAGTCGCCCTCGACGACGATCACCTCCGACCCCGCGCGCAGCGACGCCGCGATCATCCCCACCATCACCGACGTCTGCGAGCCGATCGCCACCCGCGACACGTCGACCCCGACGAGTCGCGCGTACGCGGCACGTCCGCGCTCGGCCCACGCCCCGTAGCCCAGCGGCGTGGTCGTCCCCGCCGACCACGCGTCGAGGTCCTCGCGCAGCGCAGCGACCGCCTGACGCGGCGGCACTCCCGAGGTGCACGCCGCGAGGTATCCGGGCCGCACGTCGAACGACTCGCGCAGCTGCTCGACCGACTTCCGCCCCACCGTGTCCGCATCCATGTCCCCATGGTCGCGGTCCGCCCATCCATCACACAACGGCAGAGTCTCGATGCCATCCATAACCTCTTGTTATCGGATGCGCTAGGGTGCGCTCATGACGCTGGTCACCACCTCCGCCGGTGCGTTCGAGCTGGACTCGCAGACGCTCCGGATCGTCCACGCCGTCGCGACGTACGGCTCGATCACCCGCGCCGCCGCCGCGCTCGGGTACAGCCAGCCCGCCGTGAGCCAGCACCTGCGCCGGGTGGAGACGCGCATGGGCATGCCGCTCGTGACCCGGGTGGGCCGCGGCATCGCGCTCACCGACGCCGGCGAGGTCGTCGCGCGGCACGCGGGCGTCGTGCTCTCGGCGCTGGACTCGGCGTCGGGCGAGCTCTCCGAGCTGTCGGGCCTGCGCGCCGGGCGCGTGCGCCTGAGCGGGTTCCCGTCCGCCTCGTCGACGGTGGTCCCGTCGCTGCTGCGGACCATGGCGGACCAGCATCCCGGGATCGAGATCGGGTACGTGGAGGCGGAGCCGCCTGAGTCGATCGCCGCCGTGCGCGACGGGTCGTGCGACGTCGCGATCGCGTTCGCGTACCCGACCGATCCGGCGGATGCGTTCGGTCGCCTCACGGAGGGCCTCGCGGTCACGACGCTGTTCCGCGACGACATCCTCGTGCTGACCCCGTCCGACCTCGAGGTGGACGCCACCTCCCTCGGCTCCCTGCACGACTCCACCTGGATCGCCGGATGCCCGCAGTGCCGCGGTCACCTGCTCGACACCTGCGCCCGAGCGGGCTTCGCCCCGTCGATCGGCTACGAGACCGACAACGCGGTCGCCGTGATGAGCATGGTCGCGGCCGGACTCGGCATCGCCATGCTCCCGGCCCTCGCCACGACGGCCTCCCCCGTCCCCGCGGGTGTCACCGCGCACCCGACCGCCGGTGAGCACCGTCTCGTGGTCGCGGTCACCCGCCCCGATGCCCGCGCCCTCCCCGCCGTCGACGCCCTCCTCACCGCCCTCACCGCGGAGCGCCCCGCCGACCGCGCCGCCTGACGCTTCGACAGCGCCGACCGGCGCCGCGCGCGGCGTTCCGGAGGCCTGGCCGCCTCATGTCGGCGG
Source organism: Cnuibacter physcomitrellae (assembly GCF_014640535.1). NCBI lineage: Bacteria > Bacillati > Actinomycetota > Actinomycetes > Micrococcales > Microbacteriaceae > Cnuibacter > Cnuibacter physcomitrellae. Next base: position 2,625,258 of record NZ_BMHD01000001.1, on the reverse strand, counting down.
ACGCTCATCACGGAATACGGCGAAGCTCGCCCGTCTACGGCGAGGGTCACCCGGATCCCGTGATGAGCGTCGGCCCACCGACGGGTACGACGCCCCGGAACCTCAGTAGACGTACTCGAGGAGGTCGGTGCCGAGGGTGCGCATCCCGTCGAGGACGGCGAGCCGGGCGGGCAGGTCGCGGTCGTTGAAGCGCATGGTCACCGCGTACGCCACGCCCGCATCCGGCCCGGTGAGGACACCCACCTCCGAGCGGATGCCGTGATCCGACCCGGTCTTGTTGAACAGCGTGAGCCCGTGGCTGAAGTCGTCGTGCGCGAGCGGGTCGAAGCCGAACGCGCTGGCCACCATCGACAGGTCGGAGCCGAGGCTGAGCCATCCGACGACGAGCTTCGACGCCATCTCGTCGGCCGCCTCGCCTCGATGAATGCGCCGGAACAGCGACGACAGCTCCCGCGCAGACCCGACGGAGAGGTGCGGGGCGTCGTCGGGCCCGCGTTCGTCGCGCACGATGTCGAGCAGGTGCGTGCGCCGGAGGCCGAGCTGCTCCCCCCGGGCTCGCACCGCGTCGAGCCCGATCCGGCGCAGGAGCACGTTGGTGGCGAGGTTGTCGTTCGTCGCGCCCACGAGGGCGGCGAGGTCGGCGATGGGCAGAGCGGGCACCTGCAGGTGCTGCCAGAGCCCGGATCCCCCCACCCGATCACCCGCGGTGCGGTTGAGGATGCTGAGCGACTCCGCTCCGGGCACGGCGCGGAGCCCGGGTCGGCCTCCCGCGGTGTCGTCGGGCGAGGCGCCGCGGGCCGGCTGGTCCCGCTCGGAGATCCGTGCGGCGACCTCGACGAGGAGGAGCACCTGGCCGACCCCGGCGGTGGGCACGGAGAGGTGGTCGTCGACGGAGAACAGCACACGCCCCGTCTCGAGGTCGAGGACCGACGCCGTCACCTGCACGCCCGAGAGGGCGAGCGCCGTCAGGGACTCGAAGCCGTGGCGGAAGATCCCCCCCGCGCTCTCGCGCGCATCCGATCGTCGTCCCCGCGGCGGAGCGTCGTCTCGCTCGTCGCGGGGCCGTCTGCGGAGTGGCTCCGACACGGCACATCCTCCCCTCGCGCCGGCGCGGATGCGTTCGGGTTGCGCAGCCGCACGGGCAGTCGGCCTCCCAGCCGACGCGGTCCTACCAGATGGTCACACGCTCAGCTGGGTCCAACCAGAGACGGTCGTTCGAGGAGACCTCGAACGCGTCGTAGAACTCGTCGATGTTGCGCACGATCTGGTTGCAGCGGAACTCGCTCGGCGAGTGCGGGTCGATGGCGAGGAGGCGGATGACCTCCTCGTCGCGCGACTTCTGCTGCCACGCCTGGGCCCAGGAGAGGAAGAAGCGCTGGGCTCCGGTGAGCCCGTCGATGACCGGCGGCTCCTCCCCGCCCAGCGAGATGAGGTACGCCTTCCACGCGATGCCCAGCCCGCCGAGGTCGCCGATGTTCTCGCCGATGGTGAGGGCTCCGTTCACGTGGTGGCCCGGCGTCTGCGCGGGCTCGAGCACGTCGTACTGCGCGATGAGGGAGCTGGTGAGCTTCTCGAACGCCTCGCGGTCCTTCTCGGTCCACCAGTCGGTGAGGCGGCCGTCGCCGTCGAACCGGGAGCCCTGGTCGTCGAAGCCGTGGCCGATCTCGTGACCGATGACCGCGCCGATCGCTCCGTAGTTGGCGGCCGCATCGCGGTTCTCGTCGAAGAACGGGAACTGCAGGATCGCCGCCGGGAACACGATCTCGTTGAACCCGGGGTTGTAGTACGCGTTGATCGTCTGGGGCGTCATGAACCACTCGTCGCGGTCGAGCGGCTTGCCGATCTTGCCCAGCTCGCGCTGGAACTCGAACTCGTTCGTCGCGCGCACGTTCGCCATCAGGTCGCCCGGGTCGATCGTGAGCGCCGAGTAGTCGCGCCAGGTGGCCGGGTACCCGATCTTGGGAGTGAACTTCTCGAGCTTCTCGAGCGCACGTTCGCGGGTCTCGTGGCCCATCCAGCTGAGCTTCCCGATCGACTGCCGGTACGCCTCGATGAGGTTCGCGACCAGCTCGTCCATCGCCGTCTTCGCCGAGGCGGGGAAGTGCTTCTCGACGTAGATCCGGCCGACGGCCTCACCCATCGCACCCTCGACGAGCGAGACGCCGCGCTTCCAGCGCACGCGCATGCTGGGTGTGCCGGTGAGGGTGCGGCCGTAGAAGTCGAAGTTCTCCTGCACGAAGTCGTTCGAGAGGTACGGCGCCGCGGAGTGGACGATCTTCCAGGCGGCCCAGTCCTTCCACGACTCGAGCGGGACGCTGGTCAGGAGGTCGACCACCCCGGTGACGAAGCTCGGCTCGCGGACGACGAGCTCGTCGAACGCATGCTCGGGAGCCCCGACCGCCTCGCGCCAGAGATCGAGCAGCGCGGTCCCGTCGACCGTGCCGGCGTCGCCGCCGAGCCCGACGAACCCGCTCCACGACTGGAGGTTGTAGGTGGCCTGCGCGTCGCGCGTGCGCACGTTGTCCCAGTGCGTCTTCGCGATCAGCGTCTCCAGGTCGAAGACGCGCTGGGCGCGCTCGGCCGCATCCGACAGCCCGGCGAGCTCGAACATGGCGCCGATGTGACGCACGTAGGCCTCACGGACCTCGGCGAACTTCTCGTCGCGGAAGTAGCTCTCGTCGGGCAGCGAGATGCCGCCCTGCTCGACGAAGACGAGGTAGCGCTCGGGGTTGCCCGGGTCGTTGTCGACGAAGAGGCGGAGCAGCCCCGAGAAGCCCTCCCGCTCGAGGCGACCCAGCGTGCGTGCGAACGCGGGCACGTCGTGGACGGCGTCGACGATCGCCAGCTGCGCCTCGATCGGCGTCGCGCCGAGGCCGTCGATACGCTCCTCGTCCATGAAGCTCGAGTAGAGGTCGCCGATCTTGCGCGCCTCGCTGCCCTCGGGGGCCGACTGCGACTCCTCGATGATCTCGTGCACCGCCTTCTCCGCCTCCTCGGCGAGGACGTAGAACGAGCCGTAGCGCGCCTTGTCGTCGGGGATCGCAGTGCTTTCGATCCACCGGCCGTTCACGTGGCGGAACAGGTCGTCCTGCGGGCGGATGCTGGGGTCGAGCTGGTCGACGTCGATGCCGGAGTCAGTCACCCGTCAACTCTACGGACCTCCACCGTCATCCCAGCGAACTCTCGGCGTTCGCCTGAGTTCCGGATGCGGTCGGCGGCCGGATGCACGACAGGCGGCCGGACTACGCTTCGGGCATGAGCACGGACGCTCCCTCCCCCAGCGGCTCTCGCGGGATCTCCCGCGAGGCGCAGTCGTCGATCTTCCGGGCCGGCATCAGCGGCGCCCGCCCTCGAGTCCCGGTCGATCCCGCCCGGCTCGCGAAGGCGGCCCGGCGCGCACTCTCGACCGAGGCGTACGCGTACCTGGCCGGTGGTGCCGGGTCGGAGCGCACGCAGGCAGCCAACCGGCGGGCGTTCGAGCGCTGGCAGGTCTGGCCGCGTCCCCTCCGCGACGTCTCCGTCCGCGACCTCTCGACGACGCTCCTCGGCCGCCGACTGCCCTCGCCGCTGATCCTGGCGCCGCTCGGGGTGATGGAGCTCGCGCATCCGGAGGCCGACCTCGCCGTGGCACGAGCGGCGGCGTCCGCGGGTGTGCCCGCGGTGCTGAGCGGGCAGGCCTCGTTCCCCATGGAGGAGTCCGCGGCCGCCGCCCCCGGCGCCCCGAGGATGTTCCAGCTCTACTGGTCCGCCTCCGACGAGCTCAACGAGTCGCTGGTCCGCCGCGCCGAGGCCTGCGGATGCTCGGCCATCGTCGTGACGCTCGACACGCACCTGCTGGGCTGGCGCACCCGTGACCTCGACCTCGGCTACCTGCCCTTCACACGGGGGCTCGGGATCGCCCAGTACACCAGCGATCCCGTGTTCCAGCGGCTCGTCGACGAGCGCGCCCGAGACTCCGCGCCCGCCGAGGCTCCCCCGGTGCGGCTGACGCCGCGCACGGTCGCCGCGGGCATCACGATCGCCCGCAAGGGGAGGCGTCTGACCGGAGGCGGCCTCCGGGAGAGCCTGCGGTCGCCGCTGCCCCGCGCGGCGGTGGAGACGTTCCTCGACGTGTTCTCGACCCCGGCCCTGACCTGGGAGCGACTGGCCCGCATCCGCTCGTGGACCTCGTTGCCCGTGATCCTCAAGGGGATCGTGCATCCGGATGACGCCGAGCGGACCGTGGCCGAGGGCTACGACGGCGTCTGGGTGTCGAACCACGGCGGTCGTCAGATCGACCGCTCGGTCCCGACGCTGGACGTGCTGCCGGAGGTCGCGGCCCGCGTCTCGGGCCGTGTCCCGGTGATCGTCGACTCCGGAGTCCGCAGCGGGGCCGACGTCGCCGTCGCCCTGGCACTGGGTGCCGACCTCGTCGCGCTCGGACGCCCGTACGCGTACGGGCTCGCCGTCGCCGGTGAGCCTGGAGTGGCGGCGGTGATCCGCAACGTCCTCGCCGAGCTCGACATCACGCTGGGTCTCTCGGGCCACACCGCCGTGTCCGAGCTCGGCCCGGCGTCCCTCCGCCGAGCCGACTGACCGGCCTGGCACGTCACCGCGACACCGAAGCGGCAGCGCGTCGATTCCGCGGGCTCAGGCCTCGAGGTCGTCGTGGAGCCGGAGCTCCTCGTGGCGACCCGACATCCGCGGAACGACCCGGTCCTCTCGCCCTCGCCAGGGGTGTCGCCGGGGCCTCCTAGGGTGGATGCGTGAGAGAGCTCGACCGCGACATCCTGCGCCTCGCGGTCCCGGCGCTCGGCGCCCTCATCACCGAGCCCCTGTTCCTGCTCACCGACACCGCGCTGGTCGGTCACCTGGGCGTCGATCCGCTCGCTGCGGTGGGTGTGGCGGGAGCCGTGCTGCAGACCGTGATCGGACTCCTGATCTTCCTCGCCTACGCCACCACGCCGGCCGTGGCGCGGAGGCTGGGTGCCGGCGACCGACCGGGTGCGATCAAGGCGGGCATCGACGGCATGTGGCTCGCTCTCGCCGTCGGCATCGTCCTGGCCCTGGTGGGCTGGCCGCTCGCACACCCGGTGGTCGGCCTGTTCGGCACCACCCCCGCGGTCGAGGCGCTCGCCGCGCAGTACCTCGGTCTCTCCCTCCTCGGCATCCCCGCCATGCTCCTCGTCATCGCGGCGACCGGCCTCCTCCGCGGACTGCAGGACACCCGCACCCCGTTGGTCGTCGCGGTCGCAGGCTTCGCGGTCAACGCCGGACTGAACGCACTGCTCATCTACGGGGCGGGCTGGGGGCTCGCGGGCTCCGCCGTCGGGACGGTCCTGGCCCAGTGGGGCATGGCGGCGGTCTACGTCGTGATCGCGGTCCGTGCCGCCCGCCGAGACGCCGTGTCGCTCCGCCCCGGCGTCGAAGGCGTCTCCGGGGCTGCGATCTCGGGCGGATGGCTCCTCTTGCGCACGGCCAGCCTCCGCGCGGCCATCCTCGGAACGGTGGCGGTGGCAGCGACGCTCGGCGTGGTCGAGCTCGGCGCCTTCCAGATCGCCTTCACCGTGTTCACCACGCTCGCCCTGGCGCTCGATGCGCTGGCGATCGCCGGACAGGCCCTGATCGGACACGGCCTCGGCGCCTCCGACGTCGAGCGGGTCCGGGCGATCACGCGACGGCTCATCGCCCACGGCCTCGTGACCGGCGTCGTCCTGGGGGTACTGCTCGCTGCTGTCGCGCCCTTCGCCGGCCCGGTGTTCACGTCGGATGCGGCGGTCCAGGCCGCGCTGACGGTCTCGCTCTGGATCCTGGCCCTGAGCATTCCTCTCGGGGCATACGTCTTCGTGCTCGACGGAGTGCTCATCGGAGCCGGCGACGCCCGCTACCTCGCCCTGGCCGGCGTCATCAATCTCGTCGTGTACGGGCCGATGCTGGCCGCGGTCGCGCTCATCCACCCCACGGGCGACGCCGGCCTGGTCTGGCTCTGGATCGCCTTCGGCTTCGGGTATCTCGGCATCCGAGCGCTCACGCTGGGCCTGCGGGCGCGCAGCGACCGGTGGATCGTCGCCGGCTCCACACGCTGATCTCGCGCGAGCGGGCCGATCAGAGCGTGATCGTGAGCCCTCGGCGCGCGATGATCACCTCTCCCGGAAAGGTCGAACGGGCCCGCACACGAGCATCCTCCTGCGTGATCGAGCCGTCGATGTGCGTCAGCACCAGTCGAGCGGCGCCGACGGCGGCAGCAGTGGCCCCTGCCTCCTCGGGGGTGTGGTGCACGGACGGCTCCGTCGGCAGCTGTGCGGCGGTGCCGGCTTCGATCAGGACGGTGGTCGCCCCGGCGAGCGCGGTGTCCACCGCGGGGCCTGGCGCGGAGTCGCCGCTGTAGCCCAGCAGCACCTCGCCGTGCTGCGCGAACGTGAACCCGAAGGCCGGCATCCCGTGCTCGACCGGAGCCCAGGCCATCTCCAGGTCGCCGACTATCGCGCTTCTCTCCTCCGCCAGGTCACGAACATCGAGCGCCTGAGGCAGGCCCGTTCGCGAGCTCGGGCCCAAGAAGGCCGCCATCGCCTCGAGCATGCCGCGAGGCGCATACAGCGGTACCGGGCGGTCAGGGCGGTCCTCCGCGAAGCGCAGGGCGTAGTAGGCCGTGAGTAGATCGGAGGTGTGATCCGCGTGCTGATGCGAGACGACGATCGCCGTCAGGTCGCGGAGCGCGATGGCCCGCTGGAGCTCGGCGAGCGTGCCGGGGCCCGCGTCGAGCCAGATCGCGGTCGTCCCCGTCTGCACGAGGTAGCCGGACGCGGGCTCGTCCGGCCGCGGATACGGCGTCGCGGAGCCCAGCACGGTCAGATCCATCCGCTACCTCTTCTCGGGCTGCTTCTCGTATTCCGTCGCGTACTCGCGGAGGAGCCGGTGCTCCTCGTCCTTGCGCGGGTAGAAGAGCACGACCACGAGCGCGCCGATCACCATGGCGATGATGCCCGTCGCGTAGGCCCAGTCCGCACCCGAGAGGAAGGACTCCCGCGCCGCCTGGACGATCTGGTCCTGGTACTGCGGATACTGCTTCGCGATCGAGATCGCTCCGTCGAAGGACTTCTGCAGCTGCGCCTGGATGCCGGAGGTCACCTCGCTCTGCACGTCGGCCGGCGCCGAGGCCACGCTCTTCGCGATGGCGGAGGCGTACCCGGCGGTCAGGATCGAGCCGAGCACCGACTGCATGATCGATCCGCCGAGATCACGCTGCAGGTCGGAGGTGCCTGAGGCCATCCCCGCCCGGAAGACGGGGACCGAGTCGGTGAGCGAGCGGGAGGACGGCGGTCCCGCGAGTCCGACGCCGAGTCCGATCAGCGCGTAGCCCACCGCGACCGGTGCGTAGCTGATGCCCACGTCCCAGAAGACGTACATCGTGAGGAAGCCGAGCAGGCAGGCGGCGAACCCGAGGAGGAAGACCGTGCGCGCCCCGAACCGGAGCACGAGTCGACTCGACAGCGGCGCCGCGAGCACCATCACGGCCGCGGCCGGGAGGATGGAGGCGCCCGACTGGAAGGCGCTGTAGCCGAGCACGTTCTGGAGGAACAGCTGGCCGATGTACATCGCGCCCATCAGCGACCCGAAGACGATGATGCCGCCGACGGCCGCCACCCAGAACGTCCTCCGGGAGGCGATCCGCAGGTCGTAGAGCGGATTGCGCGCCCTGCGCTGGCGCAGGACGAACGCGACACCCGCGACGACGGCGATCACGCCGAGCACGAGAGCGGTCGTGCCCTGTCCCGGGACGGCCGCGAAGTTGATGCCGAGCACGAGCGACGCGACCATCACCGTCGAGAGGACGCCGCCCAGGTGATCCACCGCCTCCGTCGTCTCGTTCACCTTGGCCGGGACGAGGACGAGCACCAGGACGAGCGTGACGACGCAGAGCGGCAGCGTCATGAAGAACACGGACGGCCAGTCGAACATCCCGATGAGCCAGCCGGAGGCGAGCGGCCCGAGCGCGGAGATCGCTCCCCCGAGCCCCGACCAGAGCGCGATCGCCGCGATGCGCTTGGGCCCGGTCCAGAGCGCGGCGATGAGCGACAGCGTCGTCGGATAGGCCATGCCGGCCGCGACGCCGCCGAGGATGCGGGCGAGGAAGAGAACGTCGACGCTCGGTGCGAACGCGGCCAGGAGACAGGCGGGGATGCTCAGGACGAGACCGAGCACCAGCATCAGCTTGCGTCCGTAGCGATCACCGAGCGCGCCGAGGTAGAGCACGGACCCGGCGAGGCCGAGCGAGAAGCCCACCGCCACCAGGTTGAGCGCGCTCTGCGACGCGTCGAAGGCGGCGCCGATCGACGGGAGCGCGACGTTCGCGACGGAGAGGTTGAGGTTCGCGACACCCGCCGCGAGGATCAGCGCGAGGAGCACGAGCGGCCCGCGGGCCGGAGCCGTGCCCGCGGCGGGGCGGGACGCCGCGCCCGTGCCGGTGCCGCCGGCCACTCCGCCGGTGCTGTCGGTCGCTCCGCTCATCGCCCCTCCTCGCGGGTGCGCGGCTCGACCGGTCGCGCTCGAGGGAACACTATCGCCCGGGTGCTCCCGGAGGGAGGACGATGTCGTCCGGATCCGTCCAGAACCGACCCCGGGCGATCAGACGGGCGGCGGCGCGGTCGTCGTCCCGGCGTGGAAGACGCAGGGATACCGCCTCGAGGAGACCTCGTCGCCGGCGAGCAGCGCCACCACCGTCTCTCCCGCGGCGCGACCCTTCTCCGCGACCGGCTGGACCATCGTCGTGAGGTCGTGACGGGTGAGGCCGTCGATCCGCACACCGTCGAACCCGGTCACGCTCAGCTCCCGCGGGACGGCGATGCCGAGCTCGTCCGCCGCCTGCAGCACGCCCACGGCCAGCAGATCGCTCTGCGCCATGATGGCCGTCGGCCGTCGGTCCGCGGGGACGTCGAGGAGCACCCTCGCGGCCGCGGCGCCGCCCTCGACGAAGCTGTCGGCGCAGGCGTAGGCCTCCGCATCCGGGAACACACGCCGCATTCCCGCTAGGCGCTCGCCGGTGACCACGGTGGTGATGGCCGTCTCCGCCTCCGGAGTGAGGGGCCCGGAGGCGCGCTTCTCGTCGGTGGCGAGGGTGACGGTGGCGACCCGGCGGTGGCCGAGCTCGGCCAGGTGCCGGGCGAGCTCCTCGGCCGCACCGGCGTTGTCGAGACCGATGTCGACGACGCCGTCCTCCTCGTCGCCCTCGATCGACACCACGGGGATGCCGCGCCGCCGCAACGACTCGATGATCGTGCCGAGGTGCGGGCTGCACCCCATGATCACGGCGGCGTCCACGACGGCGGATCGCACGCTCTCGCTCGTCGCGCCGGTCTCGGTGAGCAGCAGGATCCCGTTGCTGTCCACGCCGAGCCCCTCGACGATGCCGTCGAGCGTGCCGATGTTCACCGGGTCACGGAACGCCTGCAGGAGGCGCTCGTCGAAGACGACGCCGACGACGCCGGAGCGACCCTGGCGCAGTGAGCGGGCCCGCGGATCCGGGCCGCCGTAGTCGAGCTCGGCGGCGGCGGCCAGCACCCGCGACCGCGTCTCCTCGGAGACCGGGCCCGCTCCGCTGAAGGCGAGGGAGGCGGTGGAGCGCGACACCCGCGCCCGCGCGGCCACGTCGGCGAGCGTGGCGCGGCGCGCTTGCCGACCCTCGTTCATGGCGGCTACTCTAGTCGAATCGTTTCGATCGAATCGATTCGATGCTCACTTTCCCGACATCCACGGAGCACTCCATGCAGCAGCAGCTGTCCGCTCGCGGACTCCGCGCCTGGCGCAACGCGATCTTCACGATCTTCGCCCTGAGCGGTCTCTCCCTCGCCACCTGGGTGTCTCGGCTCCCCGCCGTCCGCGACGAGCTCGGCATCGACACGCTGCAGCTCGGGGTGCTCATCTTCTGCATGTCGGCAGGATCCGTCATCGGCCTCATCGCCGCACCTGTCGTGATCAACCGCATCGGCGCGAAGGCGGGAATGGTCGGCGCGCTCATCGTCGTCTCGATCGGTCTCGTCCTGATCGGGGTCGGGAGCGACCTCGCCGCCTCCTCCCCGGTGGTCGGCCTCGGGCTCGCGTTGTTCGGCTTCGGGAACGGCACGTGCGACGTCATCATGAACGTGGAGGCCGCTGCCGTCGAGAAGCAGGCCGGGCGCACGCTCATGCCGCTGATGCACGCCTTCTTCAGCTTCGGCACCGTCGCCGGCGCCGGGCTCGGAGCCCTCGCCTCCGGCCTCGCCGTCCCGATCCTCGTGCACACCACCGTCATCGCCGTCGCCATCGCCGTCACGGTCCTGGCCGTGATCCGCTTCGTGCCGTCTGGGGCCGAGGCCGACGACGCCGCGAGCGCCGCCGCCTCCGCCCCACCTCGGGTCCCGTTCCGGCAGCGGCTCGTCGACGCCCTCGCCGTCTGGAAGGACGTCCGCCTCCTCCTCATCGGAGTGATCATGCTCGGCATGGCCTTCGCCGAGGGCTCGGCCAACGACTGGCTCACCATCGCGGTGGTCGACGGCCACCACCAGGACAACACCGTCGGCGCGATCGTGTTCTGGGTGTTCACCGCCTCGATGACGGCCGGGCGCATCGCCGGCGGCCCGGTGCTCGACCGGTTCGGCCGTGTGCCCGTGCTGCGCGTCAGCGCGCTCCTCGGCGTGATCGGCATCCTGCTCTTCATCGTGTCCCCGCTGCCCTGGCTCGCGTTCGTCGGGACGGTCTTCTGGGCGCTCGGATGCTCGCTGGGCTTCCCCGTCGGGATGTCGGCCGCCGCCGACGTCGACGACCCCCGGCTGTCCGCGGCCCGCGTGAGCGCGGTCGCGATCATCGGGTACTGCGCCTTCCTCGTCGGTCCCCCCGTCATCGGCCTCCTGGCCCACCAGTTCGGCATCCTCGGCGCACTGCTGCTCATCCTTGTCCTCGTCGTCCTCGCCGGGCTCGCCTCCCCCGCCGCCCGCGAGAACCACCCCTCCCCCGTCCCCGCCCGCTGACCCACCCTGGTTTCGCTGCCTCTCTGACCTTTCGCTGCCCCAATGACCCAGCGAGACGCCAAAGAGGCAGCGGAAGCGAGGTCCGCAGCGGGTACGCTCGTCGGGTGCGTCTGGTCATTGCCACCTGCTCCGTCGACTACGCCGGACGGCTGAGCGCCCATCTCCCCCTCGCGAAGCGTCTCCTCATGCTGAAGAGCGACGGCAGCATCCTCGTGCACTCGGACGGCGGCTCGTACAAGCCGCTCAACTGGATGAGCCCGCCGTGCACGGTCGCCTCGGTCGACCCCACGCCGGAGCAGGTCGAGGTCGGCGTCACCGAGGTCTGGCGTGTGACGCAGGCGAAGACCAACGACGTGCTCGTCGTCACGCTCTACGACATCGAGCACGACAGCAGCCACGAGCTCGGCATCGACCCGGGGCTCGTGAAGGACGGCGTCGAGGCCGACCTGCAGCGCCTCCTCGCCGAGCAGATCGAGCTCCTCGGCGACGGCCACACCCTCGTCCGGCGCGAGTACATGACGGCGATCGGTCCGGTCGACATCCTCGCCCGCGACTCCGCGGGCGCCGCCGTGGCCGTCGAGATCAAGCGGCGCGGAGAGATCGACGGGGTCGAGCAGCTCACCCGCTATCTCGAGCTCATGAACCGCGACCCGCATCTGGCTCCCGTGCAGGGCGTGTTCGCCGCGCAGGAGATCAAGCCCCAGGCACGCACGCTCGCTCAGGATCGCGGCATCCGCTGCGTGGTCCTCGACTACGACGCGATGCGCGGGCTCGACGACTCGCACACCCGCCTGTTCTGACGTTCTGAATGTCCTGAGCGGATGCGCGCCCCTCCGTCTGGCCGGTTCCTGCCCTGTCCCGGGTCGCTCTCTAGGCTGGGTGGGTGGCCCGACCTGCTCCCGCCTTCCCCAAGACCTACGCCAACCGCCCCCTGAGGACGGCGCTCGAGGCGTTCGCCGCGCATCCGGACGAGTCGACGCTCGAGGCGATGCTCGACGCCATGACCCGCGGCGGTCTCGTGATCGACCTCACGGGGACGACGGATGCGGGCGACCCGCAGGCCCGCACCATCCTCTCGACCGACGGCCGACAGATCCTGCCGCTGTTCACCTCGGTCACCGAGCTCCGAGCGGCCGTCCCGCCCGCCGCGCGCAAGGCGGTCCGGGCGACGATCCTCCCCGCGCCGATCGCCCTCCGCCTCGTCGAGGGCGGAGACATCGTCGCGGTGCAGTTCGACGCGGGCTCGATCGCGCAGATCGTCACACGTCCCTTCGTCGACCGCGCTCTCGCCCGTCTCTCGCCCGACGGCGAGTGAGGCTCCGGCGGGTTCGGCCCTCTGCGCGGGCTGTGACCGCCTGGACGGAGCTCACCTCTCGCGGAGAGGGCACAACCCGCACCATCGCCCTCGTACAGGCCGCGCCGCACGCATCCGCACGGCCCCATAGGATTGCTCGGTGACTGCGCAGACCCCGACCAAGCCGTGGACGTGCATCCTCTTCGACCTCGACGGCACGATCACCGACTCCGCACCGAGCATCATCGACCGCCTCTCGCGGACGCTCACCGCGCTGGGGCGCCCGGTCCCCAGCCCGGCCGAGCTGGTCCCGTTCGTCGGCCCGCCCATCCTCGACGGATTCCGTGACGTCGCCGACATGACCCCGGACGAGGCCGTCGAGGCCCTCGAGGTGTACCGCTCCTTCGCGCTCTCGGACGGCCCTGCCGCCGAGTCGCACGTCTACCCCGGGATGCTCGGACTCATCCGCGACCTGCACGCCGCAGGCATCCCGCTGGCCCTCGCCACCTCCAAGGGAGAGGCCCAGGCGGAGCGGGTGCTCGCCTACCTGGACCTGACCGACTGCTTCAGCGTCGTGTGCGGTTCGTCGCCCGACGAGACCCGCAGCGCGAAGGCCGACATCGTCGCCGAGGCCCTGCGTCGCCTGCGTGAGCAGGGCATCGACCTGTCGCACACCGTGATGGTCGGCGACCGCTCGCACGACATCGAGGGCGCCGGCGAGCACGGCGTCCCCGTCATCATGGTCGAGTGGGGCTACGGCTCACCCGCCGAGTCGGTCGGCTCGATCGCCGTCGTCCACTCCGTCGACCAGCTCCGCGCCCTCCTCCTCTGAGCCCTCCCGCGGGGAGCGGGGCGGACCTACGCCCGGCGTCCGCTGCGACGCGCCGTCACGACGGCGATCCCCGCGAGGACGGCCATGGCCGACACCGTTCCTCCGACGAACAGGAGGAGTCCGTCGCTGCCGGTGCTGGCGAGCTGACTCCCTCGGGTGTTCGCCGACCCGGCGACCGGCGGCGTCGTGGTCACCGCCGGGGCGACCGTGCGGCCGATGAAGGTGAGACTGCGGATCGCGGACGCGACGACCTTGCCGTCCTCCGCGTACGCACCGCGAAGGGTGAGCGTGCCGGAGAAGACCCCGCCCGGTGCAGGGCCGAAGGTGACCACCAGACTCGACGTCTCGCCGGGTCGCACGATCGACGGCGCGGCAGCGCCCGCATACACGATGGGCAGACTCGCGCCGTCGGACGTGATCGCGGTGAGGCCGGCCGGATCGAACTCCAGGTCGAGCACCCCATCGTTGACGACGGTGATCGTGGCGGACGCCAGCGCTCCGGACGCGACCTCGCCCACATCGATCACCCCGTCAGCCGGGCCGACGATGGAGAAGCTGGCGGGGTCCGTCGCGATCGAGAGCCCTGTGAGCATCAACCCGTATTGACGACTCATGCCGGCGACGTTGAACTCCGCGACCGACAGACTGATCGGCATCGAAGCCGCCCCGAGGACCACTGGGGCGAAGGTCAGCGTGAACTCCCGAGATTCGCCCGGGCGCACCTCCTCACCTGAGACGACGTGGTTGTCGGTGATCGAGAAGGGGGCCGTGACCGTCGCACTGAGCGTGCTGCCGTCGATGTCGACGCTCTTGGTCCCCGTGTTGGTCACGGTGACCACCAGGCTCCTGCTCGTGCCCGACTTCACCGGTCCCACGTCGGTCGACGATATGGCGAGGACGACATCCCCCGGGGCCGCCTGGGCGACGGGGGCCGAGGCCGCTCCCGCGGCGGTCAACGCGACGAGAAGCACGGCGGCTCCGAGGCCGGCGCGGATGCGCGCACGCATGGGGTCTCCTTCGGTCGGTGCAGAGTTCGGTCTCACCGTCCCAGCCCTTCGGCATCGGGCGTTATGAGCAATCCCTACTCATGAGCCGCGGGCCGCGGGCTCGAAGGGAAGCGTCATCCGCGCTCCGTACGATGGGGGCATGGGCGACCTCTCGCTGCTCTCCTTGCTCCCCAGCGTCGTGGTGTTCGGCGTCGCGATCGCTGTCTTCGTGCTCCTCGTGGTGTGGTTGCGGCGGCGGATGGCGCGCATCCGCTCACGGGCCGCCCAGGCGCCGGCCGTGTCGGGCGCGCCCCGGCGCCAGAGCGTGGAGGAGCTCGAGCGACGTGCGGGCATCCAGCTCGTCCAGATGGACGATGCGATCTCCGAGGCGCAGGACGAGCTGGGCTTCGCCGTGGCCGAGTTCGGGGAGGCCGAGACGAGGGCGTTCGCCGAGGCGCTCGAGACGGCGCGCAGGCGGTCGTCGGAGGCCTTCGCCCTGAAGCAGAGGCTCGACGACGCCATGCCCGACACCGAGCAGCAGCGCCGCGATTGGAGCAACCGGATCGTGCTGCTCGCCGACTCCGCGGTCGCTGCCATCGCCGCGCAGTCCTCGGCCTTCGAGCGGCGACGCAGGGCGGAGACGGCGGCCCCGGCGGCGCTCGATGCCGCGGAGCGCGCGGTCGCGGTCCAGCGCGAGAGGCTCCCGCTCGCCCGGACGGCGGTGACGGAGGCGGCAGCGCATTTCGCCGCCACCGCCGTGCAGCCCGTCGCCGAGGGCATCGATCGGGCGGAGCACCTCCTCGACCAGGCGCTCCAGCGGCTCCAGGAGGCGCGGACCTCTCTCGCCGCCGACTCTCTCGCCCCCGTGTCCCGGCAGGTCGCCGCCGCGGAGTCCGACGTGCGCCGTGCGGAGCGCTTGCTCGACGCCGGGGAGGGTCTCGACGAGACGCTCGCCATGGCCCAGACCCGGCTCGACGAGGCCGTGACCGACTCGCGCCGTCGTCTCGACGAGGCCGCCCGCATCCGGGAGACGGCGACCGACCCCGGACACGTCGCAGCCATCACCGCGGCGATGACGACGCTCAGCTCCGCCATCGTCCCGGACGGCACCCTCCCGGACCCCGTGCGCACGACCGACGTCATCGCCACCGCGACCACGGCGCTCGACGCGGCGCTGGCCGTCGCGCGATCCGCGTCGCAGAGGATCGAGGCCGCCCGCGACGCCCTCGCTGGAGCTCAGCGCATCGCCGAGAGCCACATCGCCACGGCCGCGGCCTCGATCGACGGGTCCCGCGGTCGAGTCGGCGTCGACGCCAGGACACGGCTCGCAGAGGCCCGCCGCCAGCTCGACATCAGCCGCGACGAGGCCGATCCTGTCGCCGCGCTCGATGCCGCCCGACGGGCCGCGACCGCCGCCACGGATGCCGATGCCCTGGCCGTCTACGACGCCACCCTGCGCTGAGGGTTATCCCCACCACTTTCCACAGCTGTGGGGACGGCACGACGGCGTTTTCCCCATCTCTCCACAGGTTGTCCACACCCCGGAGGGGGCCTCCTTTCCCGCACAATCGGCGTTGGAGCGGAAGTTATCCACAGAAGTCGTCCGCATCCCCTCACCACAGTCGGCTCGCCGCACACTCGACCGCATGAACGCAGACAGCATGGCCACCATCACCCTCTACGACCGCTCCGGCAGGATCGCCGAGCGTCACGACGACGTCCCACTCGCCATCCGAGGTTCGGAGCTCGTCTTCGGCGCGCCGATGCGCCGACGAATCCCGCTCCTCGAGGTCGAGTCGATCAGCTCCGAGGGGGACGACCTCGTCCTCTCGATCGACGACCATCGCCTGGAGGTCATGCTCGGAGACGTCGAGGCGGAGACGTGGGCCGACGGCTTGCGCTCGCTCGTCGACGCCCTCGCTCCCGGCGTCAGTCCGTGACGATGTCCTTCTCCACGGCTGTCCGGAGTGCCTCGAGCATCGCCGACCAGTTCGCCTCGGCGTGCTCCTGCTCCTCCTTGCCGGCGTTGTGGTCCTGCGTCAGCACGACGCGGGTCCGATCGTCGCCGATGGGCTCGAGGACGTACGAGACGGTGTGATGCACCTCCGTCGCCTCGGACTGGTCCGGCTTCGGGGCGAAGTGGGTCATCACGAGGCGGTGGGGCTCCTCCACGAGCACCACCTCACCCCGGTCCTCGAAGGACCTCCCCTCCCATTCGCCGCGGTAGACGATCGGGGAGCCCACCGTCCAGTCGGTCTCCACCTCGGACCCGAACATGTACTCCGGCACACGCGCGGAGTCGGTGAGCACGGCCCACACCTCCTGAGGCGTCGCCCTGATCTGCACGGTCGCGGTCGCCACGTGATTCTCGGTCATGTTCCGATCCCACACCCCGGAGCCGACAGCGCACACCCCTGGGAGGAAGGGGAGACCAGGCATGAAAGAGGAGGGTGAAACAAGGAGAGGACCCGGATCATCGATCCGAGTCCTCTACCGTCCGTGCGCGAGGGGGGACTTGAACCCCCACGCCCTTGCGGGCACTGGCACCTGAAGCCAGCGCGTCTGCCAATTCCGCCACTCGCGCGAACTGGACGAGACTACCACACGCCGGTGACGCGCCAGAGCCGCGACCGAGCCGCCCGGGCCACGTCCACCCGAGCCCGCTCAGGACGCCGGCGGACGCGCCCCGGTCACGGCGAGCACGACGGCCGTGCAGCGATCCTCGACGTAGTCGAGCCCGCCCTCCTCGGCGATCCGCCGCGCCTCCGGCGACGCGATCCCGAGCTGCAGCCAGACTCCGCGAGCGCCGATGCGGACCGCCTGCTCGGCGATGCCCGCCGCCTCCGGGGAGGGCCGGAACACGTCGACGAAGTCCACCTGCTCCGGGATGTCCTCGAGCGATCGGTAGGCGGGCTCACCGAGCAGCGTCGTCGCGGTCGGATGCACGCCGATGACGCGGTATCCCACCTGCTGGAGACGTGCGGGCACGGTGTGCGCCGACTTCGCCGGATCGGTGCTGAGGCCCACGACCGCGATGGTCCGGGACGTGCGCATGAGGCGCTCAGCCACCTCGTCCATGCTCTCCACAGTGCTCTGGTCGCCCATGTCCCGTATCGTAACCCCGCGTGCCTCGACGGCGGTCTGGCAGTGGTTTATCGGTCAAGCTGAGTAACATCGTCGTAGCATCCACCCCCAACACCGACACGCACCCGCTGTGCGAACCCCCATCCATTCGTTCCCGCCGCCGACGACGCCGTCAGGGACAGGACCGATAGAGGAAGCAAGGAGAACGGGACAGACGTGGGAATCCTGGACAGTTTCGAGCGAGGTCTCGAGCGTGCCGTCAACGGCGCGTTCGCGAAGACCTTCCGTTCGGGGCTCCAGCCGGTGGAGATCTCGTCCGCTCTCAAGCGCGAGCTCGACACCAGGGCCGCCGTCGTGGCCCGCGACCGCATCCTCGTGCCCAACTCCTTCCGCGTGCTCCTCTCGCCCGCCGACCACGAGCGGATGACCGCGCTGGGCTCGGCGCTGATCACCGAGCTCGACGGCATCGTGAAGCAGCACGCCGCGCAGCAGGGCTTCCAGTTCGCCGGCCCGGTCGTCATCGACCTCGTCAGCGACGAGTCGATCAGCAAGGGGATGATCGAGGTGGAGTCGTCGAACCTCGCCGACGACGTGCGCTGGGTCCCGGTGGTCGACATCGCGGGCAAGCGCCATCCGCTCCGCTCCCGCACCGTGATCGGCCGAGGCAGCGACGCCGACATCACGATCGACGACACCGGCACCAGCCGCAAGCACGTCGAGATCGTGTGGGACGGCTCGCACGCCCAGGCGCGCGATCTCGGCTCCACCAACGGCTCGCAGCTGAACGGGCGTCCGTTCCAGAAGGCGACCCTCGAGCCCGACTCGGTCATCACGATCGGCCGTACCGCCATCACCTTCCGGGTGGTCCCGCAGACGAGCGCGACGAGCACGAGCGGATCGGGCCGCGCGGGCGCGGGCCGGACGCCGGGCGCTCCGCCCCAGCGGCCCGCTGCCGCGCCGAAGCAGTCGGGCGGTCAGCGTGCCGCCCACGATCCCGGCGGGTTCTGGGGGTAGCGGCCGATGAGTGAGCTCACCCTGCTGATCCTCCAGCTCGCCTTCCTGGCGCTGCTGTGGATCTTCGTCTTCGTGATCGTGTACGCGATGCGCTCCGACCTGTTCGGCGCGCGGGTCCGCCGCATGAAGGAGGCGCCCGCCGCGGCCGCGCCTGCCCCGACACCGGTGACCACGCCGCCCTCCGGCGCCCCCGCTCCCAAGGTGCCGACCTTCGTCCCCGCACCCGGCACCGAGCTGAGCGGACCGCCGCGGGCGACGACCAGCAACGCCGGCCGCCTGGTCATCACCTCCGGCCCGAAGTCGGGCGCCGAGATCCCTCTCGGCACCGAGCCGCTCACGATCGGCCGCTCCTCCGACTCCAGCGTCGTCATCCGAGACGACTACACCTCCACGCACCACGCCCGCCTGATGGTGTGGGGCGAGGAGTGGGTGGTCCAGGACCTCGACTCCACCAACGGGACGTTCCTCGACGGGCAGCGCGTCACCTCCCCTCTGCACGTGACGCTCAACACGCCGATCCGCATCGGCGCCACCACGTTCGAGCTGCGGCGGTAGTCCGTGGCGATTGTGACCGTGAGCGCGGCCGTTTCGCACACTGGAAAGATCCGCTCGAACAACCAGGACTCCGGCTTCGCCGGGGAGACCCTGTTCGTGGTCGCCGACGGGATGGGCGGTCACGCGGGAGGCGACGTGGCGTCGGCTCTGGCGGTGCGCCGGCTCGCCGAGATCGACGGCGAGTACAGCTCGGCGGTGGATGCGGAGTTCGCCCTGCAGGAGGCGATCGTCGCCACGAACGCGGTGCTGTCCGAGACGGTCTACGAGCATCCGGAGCTCACCGGCATGGGCACGACGCTCAGCGCCCTGGTTCGGGTGGGCCAGAGCGTCGCCATCGCCCACATCGGCGACTCGCGCATCTACCGGCTCCGCGACGGGGTGCTCTCGCAGATCACCGTCGACCACACCTTCGTGCAGCGGCTCGTCGACTCCGGCCGCATCACGCCCGAGGAGGCGAAGACCCATCCCCGCCGCTCGGTCCTGATGCGGGTGCTCGGCGACGTCGACGCCGCACCCGAGGTCGATCTCCAGGTGATGGACACCCGACCCGGCGACCGGTGGATGCTCTGCTCCGACGGACTGAGCGGCGTCGTCGAGCGCGACGACATCGAGCGCGTGCTGACGGAGCTGTCCGATCCGGATGCGGCCGCCGACGCCCTCGTGCGCGAGAGCCTCGACCGCGGGGCGCCCGACAACGTCACCGTCATCGTGATCGACGTCGACCAGTCCCTCGAAATCACCGAGCAGACCCCGACGACGGTCGGGTCGGCCGCGGCGCCGATCGTCTTCGACCAGCAGGTCGGTCGACGTTCGGCCCGCCTGCCGGGCCTGCGCCTGCACCCGCGCCCGGTGCAGCCCGAGAGCCACTTCGAGCCCGAGTCGGAGGGCTACCTCGACGAGCTCATCGAGGAGGATCGCCGCCGGTCGCGCCGTCGGAAGGCGACGTGGCTCGTGGGCGCGCTCGTCGTGATCGGGATCATCGCGGCCGGCCTCTACGCCGGATACCAGTGGACGCAGACCCGCTACTTCGTCGGCCAGTCCGACGGCTACGTCGCGGTCTACCAGGGGGTCCAGCAGGGGATCGGGCCGGTGTCCCTCTCGCACGTCTTCCAGCAGACCGACATCCCCGTCGACTCGCTGTCGCCGTACGCGCAGGGGCAGGTCTCGAACACGATCAGCGCGGGCTCGGTGACCGAAGCCCTCGAGATCGTCCAACGCCTGTCGAACGCGACGGTGCAGCCGGACGACCCGGCCACCCCGAGCCCCACGCCGACACCGACACCGCAGCCCGCGGACCAGCCGGCCCCGCAGCCCGCCGCCGAGGGGGTGACCGGATGACCGACGTCACCGCTCCCGTCGGCACCACACGACCCGAGACGCCCGGCAAGGGCGTGCGTCGCATCCGCGTGCCGAAGAAGCTCCGCAACCTCGAGCTGGTCATGCTCCTCTTCGCGTGCGCGCTCAACGCGGCCGCGGTGGTGCTCGTGCAGTTCGGCGCGCTGGGCTACGCCGACCAGACCGTGCTGTTCCTCGGCGCCGGACTGTCCATCCTGGTGTTCGGGATGCACGTGGCGCTGCGGTTCGTCGCGAGCAACGCCGACCCCTTCATCCTCCCGATCGCGTCGCTCCTGAACGGCCTCGGCATCGCCGAGATCTACCGCATCGACATCGCCAACGACCTCACCGGCTGGGAGAGCACCGCCGTCCGCCAGGTGGTGTGGAGCGCGATCGCCATCGTCATCGCGATCGCGGTCGTGGTCGTGATCCGGAACCACCGCGTCCTGCAGCGCTACACCTACATCGCGATGCTCGTCGCCGCGGTGCTCCTGCTGCTGCCGATGCTGCCGGTGGTGGGCCAGGAGATCTACGGCGCGAGGGTGTGGATCCACATCGGGGAGTTCTCGTTCCAGCCCGGCGAGGTCGCCAAGATCGCCCTCGCGGTGTTCTTCGCGGGGTACCTCGTGTCGCGTCGCGACAGCCTCTCGATGGTGGGCCGCAAGTTCCTCGGGATGCGGTTCCCGCGCGCCCGCGACCTCGGCCCGATCCTGGTGCTCTGGGGCGTCGCGATGGCGATCATCATCTTCCAGCGCGACCTCGGCACCGCTCTGCTCTACTTCGGGCTCTTCGTCGTGATGCTCTACGTCGCGACCGGGCGGGCGAGCTGGGTGGTGCTCGGCGTCGGGCTGTTCCTCGCCGGTGCGATCATCGCCAGCCAGGTCCTGCCGTACGTGAACGACCGGTTCACCAACTGGCTCTACCCGTTCAAGGACCCCGACAACGCCAGCTACCAGCTCGTGCAGGGCCTCTTCGGCCTGGCGAACGGCGGTCTGATCGGGACGGGCCTCGGGCAGGGACGCCCCGACATCACCCCGCTGGCGCAGAGCGACTACATCATCGCGAGCCTGGGCGAGGAGCTGGGGCTGGCGGGCCTGTTCGCGATCTTCTGCCTCTACATGCTGTTCATCGCCCGGGGCTTCCGCATCAGCTTCGCCGGCCAGGACGACTTCGGTCGCCTCCTCGGCGTCGGGCTGTCGTTCACCGTCGCGCTGCAGTGCTTCATCGTCATCGGCGGCGTCACCCGGGTGATCCCGCTGACCGGTCTGACCACCCCGTTCCTCGCCGCGGGCGGTTCGTCGCTCGTCGCGAACTGGATCATCGTCGCTCTCCTGCTGCGACTGTCCGACACAGTTCGCAATCAGCCAAGGCTGGTGATCTAGAAGGATGACCCGAGAACTCAAGCGCGTGAGCATCGTGGTCGTGCTGATGTTCGTCACGCTCTTCGTGTCGAGCACCACCATCCAGTTCTTCCAGGCCTCGAACCTCGCCGACAACCCGCGGAACGCCCGGACGATCTACGCCAGCTACGACGTCCAGCGCGGATCCATCCTGGTGCAGGGCCAGCCGATCGCCGAGTCCGTGCCGAGCGGCGACGAGTACAAGTACCAGCGCGTCTACACCAACGGTCCGCTCTACAGCGCGGTCACCGGCTACTACACGCTCGGCCAGGGGTCGACCGGCATCGAGCAGTCCCTGAACGACTACCTCAGCGGAACCTCGAGCTCCCAGTTCCTCGACTACCTCAACCGCATCATCACCGGCCAGAACCCGCAGGGCGCCTCCGTCTCGCTCACCATCGACCCGGTGGCCCAGCAGGCGGCCTACGACGCCCTCGGCGACCTCCAGGGAGCGGTGGTCGCGATCGAGCCGTCGACCGGGCGCATCCTCGCCATGGTCTCCAAGCCCGACTACGACCCGAACGCCCTCGCGGTCCACGACACCAAGGCCGTCGACGACACCTACCAGCAGCTGCTCCAGGCCGCCGGCGATCCGCTCATCAACAAGACGATCGACGACCTCAACCCGCCCGGGTCCACGTTCAAGATCGTCACCACCGCCGCGGCGCTCCAGAACGCGGGCCTGCCCGTCGACCACACCCTCGAGAACACCGCCCGCTACCAGCTGCCCGGATCCGACCAGACGGTCTCGAACGCCGGCGGCGGCACCTGCGGGGGCGGCGACCAGGTCAGCATCGCGACCGCCTTCATCCTGTCGTGCAACATCCCGATGGCCGAGCTCGGCGTGGAGATGGGCGACAAGGACCTCGGCGACATGGCGAACGCGTTCGGCTTCGGCAAGGAGCTCACCGTCCCGATGGATGTCGCGGCGAGCCAGTTCCCGAGCACCGCGGGCGACGACGCCCAGCTCGCCCTGCAGTCCTTCGGCCAGGGCAGCGACGTCGCCACCCCGCTGCAGATCGCGATGCTCTCGGCCGGCGTCGCGAACGGCGGGAAGATCATGACCCCGAACCTCGTCGACTCGATCAACGCTCCCGACCTGAGCAGCCTCCAGAGCTTCCAGCCGAAGGAGTTCGCCACCCCGATGACGAGCGACACCGCGTCGACGATCTCTCAACTGATGGTCGAGGCGGTCCAATCCGGAGCGGCGACTAATGCAAGAATAGACGGGACCAGTGTGGCCGGTAAGACGGGGACCGCGGAGAACGGGGACGGCGATCCCTACACGCTGTGGTTCACCGGATACGCGCCTGCCGACAATCCTCGGATCGCCGTGGCGGTCGTGGTGGAGAACGGCGGCGGGCAAGGGCAGTCCGGCACGGGCAACAGCCTGGCCGCGCCGATCGCGAAACAAGTACTAGAGGCGGTGCTGAATAAATGAGACCCACAGCAGGGCTGACGTTCGGAGGCCGGTACGAGCTGTCCAAGCGGATCGCGATCGGCGGCATGGGCGAGGTGTGGGAGGCCACCGACCTCGTCATCGGACGCACCGTCGCCATCAAGATCCTCAAGGACGAGTACATGGGCGACCCCGGGTTCCTCGAGCGCTTCCGCGCCGAGGCCCGGCACGCGGCGCTCGTCAACCATGAGGGCATCGCGAACGTCTACGACTACGGCGAGGAGGAAGGCAGCGCCTACCTCGTGATGGAGCTCGTGCCCGGCGAGGCGCTCTCCACGATCCTCGAGCGTGAGCACACCCTCCCGACCGACCGCGTCCTCGACATCGTCGCTCAGACCGCGCTCGCCCTGCAGGCCGCCCACGCCGCCGGCCTCGTCCACCGCGACATCAAGCCCGGCAACCTCCTGATCACGCCGGATGGGCGGGTGAAGATCACCGACTTCGGCATCGCCCGGATCGCCGACCAGGTCCCACTCACCGCCACCGGTCAGGTCATGGGCACGGTGCAGTACCTCTCGCCCGAGCAGGCGAGCGGTCAGCCGGCCTCGCCCACCACCGACATCTACTCCCTGGGCATCGTCGCGTACGAGTGTCTCGCCGGCCGCCGTCCCTTCACCGGCGAGTCCCAGGTCGCGATCGCGATGGCTCAGATCAACGAGCAGCCGCCGCCGCTGCCCACCACCGTGCCCGAGCCCGTGCGCAACCTCGTGCTCGCCTGCATCGCCAAGAAGCCGGATGAGCGGCCGTCCTCCACCGGGAACCTCGCCCGCGCGGCGATGGCCCTGCGCCGCGGCGACATCGCCGCTGCCGCCGCAGCCGTGCCGGCCGTCCTCGGCGGCAGCGAGCTCCCGCCGACGTCGGCGACGCGCGTCATGTCGTCCGCCGCGCCCACCGCGGCGACCACGGTCCTCGGTGCGCAGGGCATCCAGCCCACGCCCACCGCTCAGGCCCCGGTCGCCACCGAGCCGCCCGCCGAGGCAGAGAAGAAGAAGCGGAGCCCCTGGACGGTCCCGCTCATCGTCCTCATCGTCATCCTCGCGCTGGTGATCGTCGGCACGATCGTGGGTCTGCTGCTGCAGAACACGGGGAACAGCTCGAACCCGACGCCGGCGCCGACCACCCCGACCTCGGCGCCCAGCACGCCGACGAACACCCCCACGCCGACTCCCACTCCGACGCCCACCTCGAACACGGTCGCGGTCAGCGAGGCCGAGCTCAAGGGCAAGACCTTCGATGAGGCGGCGGCCATCCTGACCGGTCTCGGACTGAGCGCCGACCGCGCGGCCGGCGCGCCGGCGACGAGCCCCGACCAGGTCGACGTCGTCTACCAGGCGAGCCCAGTCGGGAACGTCAACAAGGGCACCACGATCACGCTGACGGTGTACAGCGCCCAGATCGTCCCCGACGCGCCCAAGGACGCCCCCAAGGTGCAGAGCGGCGAGTCCGGCGGCAAGGTGCCGGCCAACGGCACCTTCGTGGTGAGCTGGCCCGCCTACAGCTGCCCCTCCGGGACCACGCTCAGTGGCTACACGGTCCAGGCCTCCAACGCTGCCGTGACGATCGAGCCGGGTACGGGCACCACCGCGACGCTGCAGGCCGCGAACGCCGAGGGCGCCACCATCTCCGTCACCTACGCGGTGAGCTGCTCCGGTGCGGCGTCGGGCTCCTCGCCCACGCTCACCGTCCCGATCGGTCCCGCTGCCAGCAGCGGCGGCACCGGCGGCGGCGGCACCGGTGGCGGCGGCTCCGGCAACTGATCACCCCGCGTCCACCACGTCCCGCAGCACCAGAGGAGCCCCATCACCGTGACCGACGACACCCGACTGCTCGCTGGGAGGTACCGCCTCGGTGACCTCATCGGCCGCGGCGGCATGTCCAACGTCTACATGGGGCGCGACGAGCGGCTCGGTCGTCAGGTCGCGATCAAGCTCCTCCGGTCGCAGCTCGCGGGCGATCCGATCTTCCGCACCCGGTTCCGGCAGGAGGCGCAGGCGGCCTCGCGCATGGCGCATCCGACCATCGTGCGGGTCTTCGACGCGGGCGAGGAGCGGATCGCCGAGCCGGGCGGCTTCGAGGGCGTCGTGCCCTTCATCGTCATGGAGTACGTCGACGGCCGCCTGCTGAAGGACGTCATCAAGTCCGACGGCCCGCTCGACGTCGCCGAGGCGATCCGGATCACCGAGGGCATCCTCACCGCGCTCGAGTACTCGCATCGGGCCGGCGTCGTGCACCGCGACATCAAGCCCGGCAACGTGATGATCACGCACGGCGGCCAGGTGAAGGTGATGGACTTCGGGATCGCGCGCGCCATCTCCGACTCGTCCGCCACGGTCGCGCAGACGACCGCCATCCTCGGGACGGCGCAGTACTTCTCTCCCGAGCAGGCGCGCGGCGAGTCGGTCGACGCCCGCACCGACCTGTACTCCACGGGGATCGTGCTCTTCGAGATGCTCACCGGGCGACCGCCCTTCAGCGGCGACACCCCCGTCGCGGTCGCCTATCAGCACGTCAGCGAGGCACCGGTCGCCCCGTCGACCCTCAATCCGCTGGTCTCCCCGGCGGTCGACCAGGTGGTGCTGCACTCGCTGGCGAAGGACCGCTTCGCCCGGTTCCAGAGCTCGGCGGAGTTCCGCGCCGATCTCGAGGTCGCCGCCTCCGGCCGCATCCCCTCCAAGCGCGTCCCCGTCGACGACTTCCAGTCCTCGCTGTTCGGCGCACCCCCGAGCCTCGCCGCAGGGTCGGAGTCGCCGCTCACCCAGCTGGCGGGCGACGACCAGTACGCGGTCCGCACCCAGTCGCGACCGCCGGTGCTCTGGATCTGGGCCGGCATCGCCTCCGTCGCCGTCATCCTGGTGGCGATCGTGTTCTGGGTGCTCTCGCTCCAGCCCTCCGATCAGCTGCCCGCGGCTTCGCGCGAGGTGCCGACCGTGACAGGGCAGACGTTCGAGGATGCCCAGTCCACGCTGCAGCAGCTCGACCTCGTCACCGCGCGCTTCGAGGTCTACAGCGACACCGTGCCCAAGGGCCAGGTCGTCGACACCAACCCCGCGGCCGGGACCATCGTGTCTCCCCAGACGGTGATCACCGTCAACGTGTCGCAGGGGCGGAAGAGCGTCCCCGTGCCCTCCGTGCAGGGGCTGTCGTCGACCGACGCCGCCGCCCAGATCACGCAGGCGGGGTTCAAGGTCGGCCAGATCACCAAGGAGAACTCGGCGTCGGCCCCTGCCGACACCGTGATCCGAACCGACCCGGCGGGCACGACGGACGGCTACGCCGGCGACACGATCAACCTCGTGGTCTCCTCGGGCCTCGTCACGGTGCCCGACGTCACCGGTCAGCCGATCGATGCCGCCCAGTCGACGCTCTCCGGCCTCTCTCTCGCGGTCAAGGTCGAGCAGGACATGGGGTGCGACGCCGTCACGGGAAATCCCGTCTCAGGCCAGTCGATCGCCCCCGGCGATGCTGCCCAGGGCTCGGAGATCACACTCCGCTACTGCGGCCGACGCTGACACCGATCCGCCCGGCCCGTCCGGTCGGCCCGCGCATCGCTCTGCGAGCGGAGGCCGGGCAGCTCAGACGGCGCGGAGGAGCGGGTTGAGACCCTTCGAGAGCTCCTTGGCCTCGACCAGTCCCGCGACCGCGAGCCAGTTGCCGAGCATCGCGTAGCCGCCCTCGGTGAGCACCGACTCGGGGTGGAACTGAACACCGTAGATCGGTGCGGACACGTGGCGCAGACCCATGATCACGCCGCCCTGCGTCCGTGAGGTGATCACGAGCGACTCGGGCACCGTGCCGTCGACCACCGCGAGCGAGTGGTAGCGGGTTGCCGTGAACGACGCAGGGACGTCGTCGTAGAACGCGCTCCCGTCGTGCTCGATCACCGAGGTCTTGCCGTGCATGAGCTCCTCGGCGTTGGTGACCGTCGCGCCCATCGCCTCGGCGATCGCCTGATGGCCGAGGCACACACCGAGCAGGGGCACGTCGGCCTCGATCGCCGCGTGCACGACCGGGATCGACACCCCCGCATCCGCGGGCTTTCCCGGACCAGGCGAGACGAGGACGGCGTCGTACTCGGCGAGCTTCGTGGCGGCGTCGGAGGCGTCGAACGAGTCGTTGCGCACCACGTCGACCTCGGCACCCAGCTGCTGCAGGTAGCCCGCCAGCGTGTAGACGAAGCTGTCGTAGTTGTCGATGACCAGGACCCGGGTCATTGGTCGACCGTCACATCCTGCGTGGGGGTGGTGAGCTCGTCGATCCACGGGAACACGTAGAAGGCGAGCACGTAGAGGATCGCCGCGACGAGGACGACGAGGATGAGGATGCGGAGCCAGACCGGACCGGGCAGAACACGCCAGAGAGCTGCGTACATCAGGCGCCCACCATCCCTGCGATCTCCGCCGGCGGCCCGGCCGACCTCGGCTGCCAGCTCTCCAGCACGCCGTACGCGATGATGCGCTCAGAGGCGATGTAGAGCGGGTTGCAGCTGGTCAGGGTGATCAGGCGGTCGGTCGGAGCGACACCGTCGGCCTGCGGGACCGGGTCGATGACGCCCACACCGTACGGCGTGACGTACTCGAGCCCACGGAAGCGATAGGTGTAGAACCCGTCCTGCGTCTCGATGTAGATGGGGTCGCCGATCTGGAGCTCGTTGATCTTGAGGAACGGGCTCCCCCAGCCGTCGCGGTGGGCCGCGATCGCGAAGTTGCCCACCTCGCCCGGCATCTGGGTGCTCGGGTAGTGACCGGCGCCTCCGTTGTTGAGGACGGCCTTCGGGTCGACGCCCTGAGCGATGGTCTTCCGGAAGTCGCTGCCGAAACGGGGCACGTAGAGCACCGCGAACTCCTGGCCCGCCCCGGGAATGGCGGCGACGGGCGGATCGCCGTACTGGCCGCTCGCCGGGCTCGGCGCCGCCGTGGGGCTCGCATCCGTGGTCGGCGCCGTCGTGGGGGTCTCGGTGGCCCACTGCTGCGAGAGGGAGGACGCGTCGCTGGCCTGCTGGTTGTTCAGCATGATGCCGTTGATCGAGAACTGCCAGCCGAGGAAGAGGAGAACCAGCACGCCGGCCGTGATGAGCAGCTCGCCGAACACGCCGATGATCCGCGACGCGACGCTGCGACGGGGCTTGGTCTTCTTGGGCCGGCGCGGTCGCAGAGGAAGGTCGTCGGCCCCCGGGGCGACGTCGTCAGACGTGCTCATGGTGACATCCTAGGTGCGTCTACCTGAAGGACTGCTCCGGAATGGTTGCCTGTGGAGAACGACCCGGGTGCGCACAGGCGTTTTCGTTAGACTTCTCCCCATGGCCAGAGACCGAGCATCCTCGAGCGACGTCGCGCGACGCTCGCGCGACGTGCAGCGCACCACTTCCGACGAGACGGCGAAGAGCCCGAATCCGGTCTGGTACAAGCCCGTCATGTTCGGCTTCATGCTGATCGGGCTGCTCTGGATCATCGTCTTCTACGTCAGCCAGGGCATCCTGCCCGTCCCCGGGCTCGGCACGTGGAACATCCTCATCGGCTTCGGCATCGCCTTCATCGGCTTCATCATGACCACCAGGTGGCGCTGACCCACGACCGGGTTCCACAAGTTACACCGGTGTAATCATCCCCAATGGGGATAAGGCTGTGGATAACTTTCGTCAGTAGGTGAGCGATCTGACCACGGTGAGTGCGATGAGCACCACCACGATCGCCGCCACCAACAGGATCTGCACCCACCTCTGCTGCCGACGCCTCGTGCGCACGAAGACCAGTGCGACGAGTGCGCCCGCGACGAGGCCACCCACGTGCGCCTGCCACGAGATGTTCGACAGGAAGAACCCCATCGCGAGGTTCAGTCCCACGAGCACCAGGATCTGAGCGCTGTCGCCGCCCAGGTGACGGTTGATGATGAAGAACGCGCCCATCAGACCGAAGATCGCGCCCGAGGCTCCGACCACGGCCGTCAGGGGGTCGGCCAGCAGGTCGACCGCCACAGAACCCCCGAAGCCCGCGACCAGGTAGAGGGTCAGGAACCGCCACCGCCCGACCATCCGCTCCAGGATGGGGCCGAAGATGAACAGCGTGTACATGTTCAGCAGGATGTGGAGGATCGACCACGGCGCTGAGATCGAGAACGGGGAGTGCACGAACACCGCGGTGATCATGCGCCAGGGCTCGAAGGGCACCCCCGGCAGACCGCTGGTGTAGATCGGTGCGTACTGCAGGGCCTGCGTGACGCCCAGTCCGGGGATCGACTGCAGGATGTAGACGAGCACGCACGCGGCGATGATCGCGTACGTCATGACCGGCGCACCCTGCCCGGTGAGGTTCCGGAGGAACGACGGCCGCCGCGACGCGCTGTACGCTCGCGGGGTCTCCTGTCGATCGCGTCGAGCGCACTCGACGCAGTGCACGCCCACCGCCGCCTGCACCTGGCACTCAGGACAGATGGTGCGACCGCACCGCTGACAGAGGACGAAGCTCTGTCGGTTGGGGTGCCGGTAGCAGTAGTTGTCGGGGGAGTCCGGGAGACTCGTCATGGGCGGCGAGCGTGCGCGACGGGGAGGGTCAGACGGCTTCGACGGTGACGCTCTCGATCACGACGTCGTCGAGCGGACGGTCGTAGGAGTCGGTGGCGACACCCGCGAGCTTGTCGACGACGCGCTTCGACGCGTCATCGGCGACCTCGCCGAAGATGGTGTGCTTGCCCTGGAGCCAGGTGGTCGGGCCCACGGTGATGAAGAACTGCGATCCGTTCGTGCCACGGCCGCCCTGGATGCCGGCGTTCGCCATGGCGAGCATGTACGGCTGGGTGAAGTCGAGCTCGGGGTTGATCTCGTCGTCGAAGCGGAAGCCGGGGCCGCCGGTACCGGTGCCGAGGGGGTCGCCGCCCTGGATCATGAAGCCCGGGATGATGCGGTGGAAGACCACGCCGTCGTAGAGCGGCGCCGTGGAGGGCTGGCCCGTCTTCGGGTCGGTCCACTCGATCTCACCCGTCGCGAGCCCGACGAAGTTGTTCACGGTCTTCGGTGCGTGGAAGCCGTAGAGGTTGACGACGATCGGGCCGTGGTTCGTGTTGAGGGTGGCGACATGGGTGTGAGCGGGCATGGTCCGATTCTCCCACACCGGCCGTGTCGTCCAGGGAAGCCGCAGCCGCCTTGCGGCGGATGACCAGTGAGCTGCTATGGCCGATGTGCGGATGCGTGGCAAGATGACAGTGATCGTGCTCACTCCGATGGAGGTTTCACATGGCTCTCTCCCGCCGACGCCGTAAAGAGCTCAAGCGACTGAAGGGGTCCGCCGAGTCGCTCTGGGCCGACCAGCAGGTCTTGATCGAGCGTGCCAGCGACGTCCTCAAGCAGGCGAAGCTGCAGGCAGGCCACCTCACGACGGAGGAGGTCATCCCCCGGGTGAAGACCGCCGCCGACTCGGTGTCGCCGGCCATCAGCAAGAACGTCGCCGCCGTCAAGGCCGCGGGCGACACTGCCCGTGATCGCTTCACGTCGGATGTGGTGCCCGCTGTGGCGACCACCCTCGGCTCGGCCGTCGCCGTCCTCCAGGCCGCTCGCGACCCCGAGCTGGCCAAGAAGCGCGCGAAGAAGCTGAAGAAGAACGTCTCGAAGAACATCGCGGCGTTCTCCCCCAAGAAGCAGAAGTCGGGACCCGGAGCCGGTGCCGTCGTGCTGATCAGCCTCGGTGCCGTCGTCGCGGTCGGCGTCGCGTACGCCGTCTGGCAGACCTTCCGTGCCGACGACGAGCTCTGGATCGCCGACGAGGAGCCCGACTCGCTCGACAAGCCTAACGCCGAGGGCTGACCCTCCGCGCTGACCTCGAGAGGGGCCGTCCGATCCGTCGGGCGGCCCCTTTCTTGTGTCTTCCTCATGTGCTACTTTGTAGAACATGGCCGAGGTCGGGATTCGGGCGCTGAAGCAGAACGCTTCCGCCGTCGTCGCACGAGTAGCCGCAGGTGAGACAGTGACCATCACCGACAGAGGGCGCCCCGTCGCGCTCATGACCCCGATACGCCCGTCGCGCGTCGAGGAGATGATCGCGTCGGGCCAGATCAGGCCCGCCACACGATCGTTGGCCGACATGCCGCTCCCGAAGCCCCTCGACGACGACGGCCCCACGTTGTCGGAGGTGCTGCAGCAGATGCGCGACGAAGACGACCGGTAGCGTGTACTCCTACTTCGACTCGTCCGCGTTCGTGAAGCTGGTCATTCCCGAGGAGGCCAGTGTGGAGTTGAAAGCGTGGGTCGATGGATCTTCGCTCAGCCCCATCTCCAATGATCTCCTTCACACCGAGATCCTGCGCGCAGTCAGACGGCGTGCCCCTCAGCGCCTTCCTGACGCGCGCCACCTGCTCTCCGGTGTGCTGACGGCGTCCATCACGACGAGCATCGCCGACAGGGCCGCGTGGCTCGAGCCACCGTCGGTCCGATCGCTCGACGCGCTCCACGTCGCGACAGCCCTGGAGATCGGCGATGGAGTCCACGCCTTCGTCACGTACGACACCCGGATGCAGGAATGCGCCAGGGCACATGGGTTCGATGTGGTGGCGCCGGGGGCGTGAGCTTCGCGTGAAGGAGCTCGCGTGAAAGAGCTCGCGCCGAGCGGAGTAGCGCCGGAAGCGGTGCTTCCGGCTTGCGACGAGGGGAATCGTCCCTGAGCCAAGCATGGCTCAGGGGCCCACCCCTGGTCGGGCTTCTCATCCACGCATCTGCACCGAATGACGAAGGCCCCGCACCAGCGGGGCCTTCGTCATTCGGTGGAGACGAGGGGAATCGAACCCCTAACCCCCTGCTTGCAAAGCAGGTGCTCTGCCAATTGAGCTACGTCCCCGAAGGGATGGAGTGGGGCTACAAGGACTTGAACCTTGGACCTCTTCGTTATCAGCGAAGCGCTCTAACCGCCTGAGCTATAGCCCCGTAGGCCGGAATGGCCGAATAGAACCCTACCTCACGACCGGCTGGTCATCCAAACCGGCCGCGAGGCCCGGCTCACTTGTTGGTGAACCCGAGCATCACGCCGCCGGTGATGCGGACCGCGAGGTTGTACAGCGCGGCCGCGATCGCACCGAGCGCGGTGATGACGATGACATCGAGCACCGCGACGACGACCGAGAAGCCCATGACCTGACCGAGCGACGCGATGTCGTTCAGGTTGAAGTTCTCCTGGCCGGCGATCGACTGCAGCAGCGTGTTGATGCGGTCGAACACACCGGTCTGGTTGAGCACCGACCAGATCAGGAAGCTCGCCACGATGGTGATGATCCCGAGGATGATCGCGAGCAGGAACGAGATCTTCAGCACCGACCAGAAGTCGATGTAGACGAGCTTGAGGCGTACCTGCTTGGTCGACGCCACTCGCGCGGTCTTCTTCGCGAGCTTGTCGGCAACGTTACTCATCCGTCGGTACATCCTCTCCAGACGCCAGGTCGGCGGCGGCCGCCCCGGGCTCGGATTCGAGCTCGGCGTCCAGGTTGCGTTCGGTGTTCTTGGCCACAGCAATGATGCGGTCGTCGTCTGAGAATCTGGCGAAGACGACGCCCATCGTGTCACGGCCCTTGGCCGGGACTTCGGCCACGGCAGACCTTACCACCTTGCCGCTGGCAAGAACCACAAGCACCTCGTCGTCCTCGCCGACGATCAGCGAGCCCACGAGATCGCCCCTCGCCTCGGCCAGCTTGGCCACCTTGATGCCCAGTCCGCCGCGGCCCTGGAGCCGGTACTCGTCGACCGAGGTGCGCTTCGCGTACCCGCCCTCGGTGACGATGAACACGTATCCGTCGTGGCTCACCACGGACGCGCCCTGCAGGGTGTCGCCCTCGCGGAACTTCATGCCGATGACACCGGACGTCGCGCGCCCCATCGGACGGAGGGTCTCGTCGGAGGCGGTGAAGCGGATCGACATGCCGTGACGCGACACGAGCAGGACGTCGGAGTCCTCGTTCACGAGCAGCGCCGAGACGAGCTCGTCGCCCTCGCGCAGGTTGATCGCGATGATGCCGCCCGAGCGGTTCGTGTCGTACTCGGTGAGGGCGGTCTTCTTCAGCAGACCGTCGCGCGTGGCGAGCACCAGGTACTGGGCGACCTCGTAGTCGCGGATGTCGAGGATCTGCGTGATCTGCTCGTCCGGGCTCATCGCCAGCAGGTTGGCGACGTGCTGGCCCTTCGCATCGCGACCGGCCTCCTGGATCTCGTACGCCTTGGCGCGGTAGACGCGCCCGGTGTTCGTGAAGAACAGGAGCCAGTGGTGCGTCGTCGTGACGAAGAAGTGCTCGACCACGTCGTCGGCGCGCAGCTGCGCGCCCTTCACGCCCTTGCCACCGCGGTGCTGCGAGCGGTAGTTGTCGCTCCGCGTGCGCTTGATGTACCCACCGCGCGTGACCGTGACCACCATCTCCTCCTCGGGGATGAGGTCCTCCACGCTCATGTCGCCGTCGAAGCCGAACATGATCTCGGTGCGACGGTCGTCGCCGAACTTCTCCGTGATCTCACGGAGCTCGTCGGCGATGAGGGTGCGCTGGCGGATCTCGGACGCGAGGATCGCCTCGTACTCCTCGATCAGCGCGGCCAGCTGCTCCGCCTCCTCCTGGATCTTCTGCCGCTCGAGCGCCGCGAGGCGTCGGAGCTGCAGCTCGAGGATGGCACGGGCCTGCACCTCGTCGATCTCGAGCAGGTCGATCAGGCCGTCGCGCGCATCCTCGACCGTGGGCGACCGGCGGATGAGGGCGATCACCTCGTCGAGGGCGTCGAGCGCCTTGAGGTACGCACGCAGGATGTGCATGCGCTCCTCGGCCTTGCGCAGCCGGAAGCGGGTGCGACGGACGATGACCTCGATCTGGTGCGTCACCCACTCGCGGATGAAGCCGTCGAGCGAGAGCGTGCGCGGCACGCCGTCGACGATGGCGAGCATGTTCGCGCCGAAGTTCTCCTGCAGCTGCGTGTGCTTGTACAGGTTGTTGAGGACGACCTTGGCCACCGCGTCGCGCTTCAGGATGATGACCAGGCGCTGACCGGTGCGGCCGGACGACTCGTCGCGGATGTCGGCGATGCCGCCGATCCGCCCCTCCTTGACCAGGTCGGCGATCTTGATCGCCAGGTTCTCCGGGTTGACCTGGTACGGCAGCTCGGTGACGACGAGGCAGGTGCGACCCTGGACCTCCTCGATGTTCACGACCGCGCGCATCGTGATCGAGCCGCGACCCGTGCGGTACATGTCGTGGATGCCCTTGACGCCGAGGATCTGCGCCGACGTCGGGAAGTCGGGCCCCTTGATGCGCTGGATGAGCGCCTCGAGCAGCTCCTCGCGCGACGCATCGGGGTGCTCGAGCGCCCAGAGCGCACCCTCGGAGACCTCGCGCAGGTTGTGCGGCGGGATGTTCGTGGCCATGCCGACCGCGATGCCGACGGAGCCGTTCACCAGCAGGTTCGGGAACCGGCTCGGAAGGACGACCGGCTCCTGCGTGCGCCCGTCGTAGTTGTCCTGGAAGTCGACGGTGTCCTCGTCGATGTCGCGCACCATCTCCATGGCGAGCGGAGCCATCTTGGTCTCGGTGTACCGGTGCGCGGCCGCGCCGTCGTTTCCGGGCGAACCGAAGTTGCCCTGTCCGAGCGCCAGCGGATAGCGAAGCGACCACGGCTGGACCAGTCGCACGAGCGCGTCGTAGACCGAGCTGTCACCGTGCGGGTGGAACTGGCCCATCACGTCGCCGATCACACGCGTGCACTTGGAGAAGGCCCGGTCGGGACGGTATCCGCCGTCGTACATCGTGAAGACCACGCGGCGGTGCACCGGCTTGAGGCCGTCGCGGACGTCGGGCAGCGCACGGCCGACGATCACGCTCATCGCGTAGTCGAGGTACGAGCGCTGCATCTCGAGCTGGAGGTCGACCTGCTCGATCCGGTCGCCGGCGGGGCCGGTGGTCTCGATGTCGTCGGTCACAGGGATCTCTTTTCAGGATGTGCGGGGCGCCGGGGCGCGGAGAGAGGGGACGGGAGGCGGGGCCTCGGCGTCAGATGTCGAGGAAGCGGACGTCCTTGGCGTTCTGCTGGATGAAGGTGCGGCGTGCGTCGACGTCGTCGCCCATCAGGGTCGCGAAGATGCCGTCGGCGATGGCCGCGTCCTCCAGGGTCACCTGCAGCAGCGTGCGCGAGTCGGGGTTCATCGTCGTGTCCCACAGCTCCTGGTGGTTCATCTCGCCCAGACCCTTGTAGCGCTGCACGCCGTTGTCCTTCTGCAGACGCTTGCCCGCCGCGGCGCCGGCCTCGAGCAGCGCATCCCGCTCGCGGTCGGAGTAGACGTACTCGTGCTCCGCGTTCGTCCACTTCAGACGGTAGAGCGGCGGCTGCGCGAGGTACACGTAACCGAGCTCGATGAGCGGTCGCATGTAGCGGAACAGCAGGGTGAGCAGCAGCGTCGTGATGTGCTGACCGTCGACGTCGGCGTCGGCCATGAGCACGATCTTGTGGTACCTGGCCTTCTCGCCGTCGAAGTCCTCGCCGATGCCCGTGCCGAACGCCGTGATCATCGCCTGGATCTCGGCGTTGGCGAGGGCGCGATCCAGACGCGCCTTCTCGACGTTGAGGATCTTGCCGCGCAGCGGCAGGATCGCCTGCGTCTCGGGGTTCCGGCCGGTCTTGGCCGAACCACCCGCCGAGTCTCCCTCGACGAGGAAGATCTCGCTGCGCGAGGGATCCTTGCTCGAGCAGTCGGCGAGCTTGCCAGGGAGGCCGCTGCCCTCGAGCAGTCCCTTGCGACGGGTCTGCTCGCGCGCCTTGCGGGCCGCGATGCGGGCCTGGGATGCGGAGATCGCCTTGCGGATGATCTCGCGCGCCACCTGCGGGTTGCGCTCGAACCAGTCGCCGAGCTGCTGACCGGTGATGCGCTGCACGAACGCCTTCGCCTCGGTGTTGCCGAGCTTGGTCTTGGTCTGGCCCTCGAACTGCGGTTCGCTGAGCTTGACCGAGATGACCGCGGTGAGACCCTCGCGCACGTCGTCGCCGGAGAGGTTCTCGTCCTTCTCGCGGAGGAGGTTCTTCTCGCGCGCGTAGCGGTTGACCAGCGAGGTCAGAGCCGCGCGGAAGCCCTCCTCGTGCGTGCCGCCCTCGTGCGTGTTGATCGTGTTGGCGTAGGTGTGGACGCTCTCCGAGTACGCGGTCGTCCACTGCATGGCGACCTCGAGGGCGATCTTCTTGTCGGTGTCCTCGGTCTCGAAGGAGATGATCTCGGGGTTGACCACCTCGCTCTTCTTCGCCGAGTTGAGGTACTCCACGTAGTCGACGAGACCGCGCTCGTAGTGGAAGACGTCGCTGCGGGTCTTGCCCTCGTCGTCGGGCTCGCGCTCGTCGTCGAGCGAGATCCGCAGGCCCTTGTTGAGGAAGGCCATCTGCTGGAAGCGGGTGCGCAGGGTCTCGTAGTCGAACTCGACCGTCTCGAAGATCTCGGCGTTGGGCCAGAACGTGATCGTCGTCCCGGTGCGCTCGGTCTGCTCACCGCGCTCCAGCGGTGCCTCGGGCACGCCGTTCCGGTAGGACTGACGGAAGACGTAGCCGCCACGGCTGACCTCGACGTCGAGCTCGCGCGAGAGCGCGTTGACGACGGAGCTGCCGACGCCGTGGAGTCCGCCGGAGACCGCGTAGCCGCCACCGCCGAACTTGCCGCCCGCGTGGAGGATGGTCAGGACGACCTCGACGGTCGACTTCTTCTCGGTGGGGTGCTCGTCGGTGGGGATGCCTCGACCGTTGTCGATGACCCGCACACCACCCGACGACAGGATGGTCACCTGGATGTCGTCGGCGTAGCCGGCGAGCGCCTCGTCGACGGAGTTGTCGACGATCTCGTAGACCAGGTGGTGCAGACCGCGCGGACCGGTCGAACCGATGTACATGCCGGGGCGCTTGCGCACCGCCTCGAGGCCCTCGAGCACCTGGATCTGATTGGCGCCGTACTCATGGTCGACGGGCTGATGATGAACCGCCTCGCCTGAGATCGCAGGAGTGTCGTCCGTCACAGGCTCGTTCGATTCATCCGTCATAGATTCCAGGCTCCTCAGCTGTCGCGAAAGCGACCCTTCATCCTATCAAGCGAGGCCCCGATCGCGGGGCTGGAAAGGCCCTCTGAGCGGCTTTTTCGCTCCTGGCGACCAGATTTGTCCACTCAGCCGTAGGTATCGCGAGGGCCACGCCCTGGAATCGATCTGGAGCCTCGTTTCCAGGTGGGGGCGTGGGGCGCTTCGAAGCGGATGGACTCGATGCCCGCATCGGGGTATCTCTGAGCGATGCTCCCCAGCAGGTGCGAACGCATCGTGCGCAGCTGCGTCGCCCAGGCCGTCGAGTCGCACTGGATGGTGAGCACGGCGTCGGTCACGCCCATCGGCCGCGAGTGCTCGGCCGTCTCGGGCCCGGCGATCTCGGCCCAGTCGAGCATGATGTCGGACTTCGCCAGCGAGGCCGTCCAGCCCAGCTCCTGCGAGAGCGAGTCGACCACGTCGCCGAGGGGTCGCGGGTCACGGCCCCGACCGTACGGCATGTTCGTCCCGTCGTCGTCGACCTCCCTCGTGCGGATCCCGCGACGCGTGCGGCGGACGGGGGCGCCGGCCAGGGCCTCCTTCAGACGGAGGTAGACGTTCTGCGACTCAGTCATCGGCCGCCTCCGTCTCCACGATCTCCCCGGCGTTCACGTGCACGGTGTGCGCGGTGAGCTCCTTGGGCACGTCGTCGTAGACGGCGGCGGTGATCAGCACCTGCTCGTAGTCGAGGACCGCCTCCGCGAGCCGAGCCCGCCGGCCCGAGTCGAGCTCGGCGAACACGTCGTCGAGGATCACCACGGGATCTCCGAGGAGCGACTCGGTGCGCAGCAGGTCGGCGCTGGCCAGCCGGAGCGACAGCGCGAACGACCACGACTCCCCATGGCTCGCATACCCCTTGGCGGGCAGCCCGTTCAGGGTGAACAGCACGTCGTCGCGGTGCGGACCGCAGAGCGTCACCCCTCGATCGCGCTCGGCCCGGCGCACCCGGTCGAGCCCGGCGCGGAACATCGCCCGGAGATCGTCGATCGAGGAGGACACGTCGCCCAGCGGCCCGGACTCGCCGTCGGCGTCCTCCGAGTCCGGATGATCGGCGAGCACGCTCAGGACCACCCCGAGCGCCGGCTCCTGATCCGTCCCGGCCACCGCCTGATACGCGGAGCGGACACGCGGACCGAGGGCGGCGACGACGGCGATGCGCTCCTTCATGATCTCGGCGCCCAGCTCGACCAGCCTGTCGTTCCACACCTCGAGTGTCGGCAGCGTCTCGGCCTTCAGGCCGGATGCGCGCGCGGACTTCAGGAGGGCGTTGCGCTGACGGAGCACCCGGTCGTAGTCCGAGAGCACCCCGGAGAGCCGAGGGCTCCGCTGCACGAGGAGCCCGTCGACGAACCGACGCCTCGTCGACGGCTCGCCGCGGACGAGGGCGAGATCCTCGGGAGCGAACAGCACGCTCGCCGCGTAGCGCGGCAGCTCGCGCGGCTTGATCGCCGCGCGGTTCACCTGCGCGCGGTTCGCTCCCGTCCGGTTGATCTGCACCTCGACGAGCAGCTCACGCTGCTCGTGCGTCAGCTTCGCCCTGATCACCGCCGACTCGCATCCGCTGCGGATGAGGGCCTGGTCGGTCGAGACGCGGTGCGACCCGACCGTGGCCAGGTACCCCACCGCCTCGACGAGGTTGGTCTTGCCCTGCCCGTTGCGGCCGACGAACAGGTTCGCGCCGCGCTCGAGCGCCACGTCCGCCGTCCGGTAGTTGCGGAAGTCGGTGAGCTGGAGGTGACTGACGTGCACTCAGGCGATCAGTCGAGCTCTTTGACGGCGTGACCGCCGAACTGGTTGCGCAGGGCCGCGACGGCCTTCATCGAGGGCGAGTCCTCCTGGCGCGAGACGAAGCGGGCGAAGATCGCGGCGCTGATGGCGGGCATCGGCACGGCGTTCTCGATCGCCTCCTCGAGCGTCCAGCGGCCCTCGCCGGAGTCCTGGACGTAGCCCTGGATGTCGTGGAACTCGGGGTCGGCCTCGAGTGCGCGGACCAGGAGGTCGAGGAGCCAGGAGCGCACGACCGTGCCGCGCTGCCAGGCCTTGAACGTCCCGGTGACGTCCTTGATGATGTCCTTCTTGGTGTCGAGCAGCTCGTAGCCCTCGGCGTAGGCCTGCATGATGCCGTACTCGATGCCGTTGTGCACCATCTTGGCGTAGTGGCCGGCGCCGACCTCGCCGACGTGCACGAAGCCCTCCTCGCGCGGACCCTCGGGACGCAGGGCGTCGAAGATCGGCATGGCGCGCTCGACGTTCTCGGCGGTGCCGCCGACCATCAGCCCGTAGCCGTTCTCGAGGCCCCAGACGCCACCCGAGACACCCGCATCCATGAACTCGATGCCCTTGGGCACCAGGTACTCGGAGTGCTTGAAGTCCTCGGTCCACTTCGAGTTGCCGCCGTCGATGATGAGGTCGCCCTCGTCGAGCACGTCGGCCAGGTCGTGGATCACGCCGTCGGTGATCTCACCGGCGGGCACCATGACCCAGACGATGCGCGGCGCAGGCAGTGCCGCGGCGAGCGCGGCGAGGTCGGGGACGTCGGTCACGGCCGGGTTGCGGTCGTATCCCGTCACCTCGATGCCGGCGTTGCGCAGACGGGTGCGCATGTTGTTGCCCATCTTGCCGAGTCCGATGAGACCGATCTGCATGAACCTTCTCCTTGTTCGAGGTGTGCCGAGTTCGAGGTGGGGTGGAGGGGCCGGGATCAGCGGAGCAGCAGGTTGGGCTGCAGCAGGTAGCGGTAGTCGTCGGACCCGGGCTGGTCCTTCGACGACTGGCTGGTGATCAGCACCGGGCCGGGCTTGTTCGGGTTGTCGGTCTTGGTGAACGAGATCCGGACGAACTCGGAGTGCACGGCGCCGAGTCCGTCGAGGAGGAACTGCGGCTTGAGCGACACGACGGTGTCCTCCCCGGTGAGGAGGGCGTCGATGGTCTCGGATGCCTGCGCCTGCTCGGATCCGATCGCCTCGAGGGTCACGCCGTCGAGGGTGAAGCTGAAGCGGAGCGCGGCCTCGCGCTCGAGCACCAGGGAGACGCGCTTGACCGCCTCGATGAGCTCAGCGGTGTTCATGACCGCGTAGTTCTCGACGCTCTCGGGGAACAGTCTCTTGACCGGCGGGAAGTTGCCCTTGATGAGCAGCGTCGTCACCGTCTTGCGATCGGCGCTGAAGGCGATGAGCTCGCGGTCGTCGGTGCCCGTGATCGACACCGAGATCGTGCCCGCGTTGCCGAACGTGCGACCGACCTCGTGGAGGGTGCGCGCCGGCACGAGCGCCGTCGCCTGCTGGACTCCTCCGTCGCTGCCGTCCCAGTCGATGTCGCGGACCGCGACGCGGTAGCGGTCGGTGGCGACGAGCGAGAGCGAGTTGTCGGCGATCTCGAGCTGGACGCCGGTGATGACGGGCGTGACGTCGTCGCGGGACGCGGCGACGGCGACCTGCGCCACCGCGGTGGAGAACGT
Source organism: Cnuibacter physcomitrellae (assembly GCF_014640535.1). Lineage (NCBI taxonomy): Bacteria > Bacillati > Actinomycetota > Actinomycetes > Micrococcales > Microbacteriaceae > Cnuibacter > Cnuibacter physcomitrellae. Next base: position 2,584,811 of record NZ_BMHD01000001.1, on the reverse strand, counting down.
GTCGGCCGGGAGGACGCCGCTCTGGGCGCCGACCTGCGGGAGGGTCGGGTACTCCTCGACGGGCATGCTCAGCAGGGTGAAGCGAGCGGAGCCGCAGCGCACGACGATGTGCGAGTCCTCCGTGGAGAACTGCACGGGCGCGTTGGGCAGGCGCGAGGCGATGTCGCTCAGGAGGCGCCCCGAGACGAGGACCACGCCCGACTCCTCGACCTCCGCGGGGATCTGCGTCTGAGCGGAGACCTCGTAGTCGAAGGACGACAGGGTGAGCTCTCCGCCCTCGGCCTCGATGAGCACGCCGCTCAGGATGGGGAGGGTGGTGCGCTGCGGGAGGAGCTTCACCGCGAACGAGACCGCCTCGCTGAAGACGTCTCGATTTACTTGGAACTTCACGAAGTCACCTCTGAGTGCACGGTAGACGCTGGGTCGACTCATGTTATCTGGTGCGGTCGGCCGCCGCCGATCGGGTTCGCCGATCCCCAAGGTTGTGGGGAGCCATTAATGAGAGAGAGATCGTTAATGGTGTTAACCGCTGTGGATATGTGGACAAGTCTCGTCCCGCCGCGCGGATTCTGGAAACTACAACTCTGTAAGTTGTCGATGACGTGTGAATGACACCGTGTGCCGAGGAAACCGCATCCGGCGGCGAGATGAACGGATCCACAACTCGACGCGACGGACTCACAATTGTCATTCGGTTCTCCACAGGTTGTCCACACTGTGTGGAAACATGACGAAAGCCCCTCTCTCGGGCCGTCGTGGCCGAGGTCGGGGCTGTGTCGGGGAAGGGCGTCAGGCGCCCTTGTAGCGCTGGTCGTGCTTGATGCGGTTGCTGATCTCGGTGACCTGGTTGTAGATCGACCGCTTCTCCGTCATGAGCTTGCCGATCTTGTTGTTGGCGTACATCACCGTGGTGTGGTCTCGTCCGCCGAACAGCTGACCGATCTTGGGGAGCGAGAGGCTCGTCATCTCGCGGCACAGGTACATCGCTATCTGGCGTGCCGTCGCGATGGCCTGCGAGCGGGACGACCCGTAGAGGTCGTCGACCGAGAGCTTGAAGTACTCGGCGGTGTTGTTGATGATGTCGACCGGCGCGATGACGTTGTCGTCGTCGAGCGTGATGACGTCCTTCAGCACGGTCTGCACCAGCTGCATGTCGACGGGCGTCCTGTTGAGGCTGGCGAAGGCGGTGACCCGGATGAGCGTGCCCTCGAGCTCGCGCACGTTGGACGAGACCTTCGACGCCATGAACTCGAGGATGTCGTCGGGCACACGGAGTCGCTCGCTCTGCGCCTTCTTCCTCAGGATCGCGATGCGGGTCTCGAGGTCTGGTGTCTGCACATCCGTGATGAGGCCCCACTCGAAGCGGGTGCGCATCCGATCCTCGAAGCCGGTGAGGTGCTTCGGAGGGAGGTCGGAGGTGATGACGACCTGCTTGTTGTGGTCGTGCAGGGTGTTGAAGGTGTGGAAGAACGCCTCCTGCGTCTCCGCCTTGCCCTGCAGGAACTGGATGTCGTCGATCAGCAGCAGGTCGATGTCGCGGTACCGGGAGTGGAAGGCCGCTCCGCGGTTGTTGGCGATCGAGTTGATGAAGTCGTTCGTGAACTCCTCGGAGCTGACGTACCGGACGCGCACCCCGGGGTAGAGGCTCATCGCGTAGTGGCCGATGGCGTGGAGCAGGTGCGTCTTGCCGAGGCCGGAGTCGCCGTAGATGAAGAGGGGGTTGTAGGCCTTCGCCGGCGCCTCGGCCACGGCGACCGCCGCGGCGTGGGCGAAGCGGTTGGATCCGCCGATGACGAAGTTGTCGAAGCTGTACTTCGGGTTGAGCCTGGTGTCGTTGTTGCGCTGCGGCCCGACCGCGGTCTCCTGCACCGGAGCGGGCAGAGCCTCGACGTAGGCGGCCTCAGACACGGCGACGGCCTGCGTCTCCTCGCGCGCGGGGAGAGGGACGGAGGACTCGGCGAGCCGATAGCCGTCGATCTCGGGGTTCACCACGACGGCGAAGGTGCTGACGCCGAGTTCGCCGTCGAGCGAGCTGAGCGCCTGGATGAGAGCGGGCCGGACACGCTGCTCGAGCATGTCGCGGGTGAAGTCGTTGGGCACCTCGAGGTAGAAGGCGCCGCCCATGATCCCCTTGGGGACGACCAGCGAGAGGAAGCCCTTCAGCTGGGGGGTGATGCGCTCGTCGGCGGCCAGGACGGAGAGGACGGTGCGCCAGTTGTCTTCGGTGGAATCTCCTACCTCAGCCAACGGAACTCCTGTCGGGACGACTGCCGAACGACGACGGCCGTCGCGTGCGAGATTGCGAACATGTGCCAGTCGGTCAGACCCCGGCTGGCAGCAACTGTGAGCACCTAAGCTAGCCACTGCCATGGTCGGTGGCAAGTTTGCGGTATTGACCGGAGGTGTGTCATACACAGATGTTGTCCACAGGTGTGGAGAACGTCGGCGGACACTGACATTTGACCATTCCGCGTTGTGCACGTAGCTTTAATCAGTTGACTTATGGGTTCTGCCGAGCCCGTCCCCCTTTCTATTCGCCGGGTGTGCGTCTCGTACCGCGCCTGGACACGGAGAAAATCATGAGCAAGCGAACCTTCCAGCCCAACAACCGCCGCCGCGCCAAGGTGCACGGCTTCCGCGCCCGCATGCGCACCCGCGCCGGCCGTGCCATCCTCTCGGCGCGCCGCTCCAAGGGCCGCACCGAGCTCTCGGCCTAGTCCGACCCTGCCCTGACGGTGCGGAGCGGTGCTGGCGAGACGCAATCGACTCACCACGGGTGAGGAGTACCGCTCCACGGTGAGGCGCGGTCGGCGCTTCGTCGGCCCTCACACCGTCACCTACATTCGCGCATCCGATTCGTCGGATGCGCGTTTCGGCTTCATCGTGGCGAAGAACGTCGGCGGGGCCGTGGTGCGCAACCGGGTCCGGCGTCGGCTCAAGGCGGCGAGCTACGACCTGCTCCCCGCGGTGTCCGGCGGACTCGACGTGGTGGTCCGGGCGCTGCCCGGAGCTTCGTCCCAGCCTTACGGGGTACTGTTCGACGAGCTCTCCACGTCGCTCAGAAAAGGATCAGTGCTCGCATGAGGATGCTGCTGACGACGATCCTGCTTCTCCCCCGCAACCTGGCGGTGCTCCTGCTTCGCGGATATCGCGCGGTGATCTCTCCCCTCTACGGCGACGTCTGCCGCTACTACCCCTCGTGCTCCGCCTACACGCTGCAGGCCATCCAGCAGCGCGGTCTGGTCGTGGGCTCCGCGCTCGGCGTGTACCGCATCGCACGCTGCCACCCCTGGGCGAAGGGCGGTGTCGACGACGTCCCGCCGGTTCGTCGGCCGCGCTACCGCACCACGCCATTCGGCTTCGTCGTCTCAGCTAGCCACGGAAAGGGCTGACGCTCACCACCATGGAAATCCCCTTCATCGATACGATCCTCTGGCCCATCAAGTGGGTGGTGGAGCTGATCCTGGTGGCCTGGCACTGGCTGTGGACGAGCATCGGCCTCGACCCGGCCGCCGGCCTGACCTGGGTGCTCTCGATCGTCGGTCTGGTGATCGTGGTCCGCGCCGCGCTCATCCCGATCTTCGTGCGCCAGATCAAGAGCCAGCGCAAGATGCTCGAGGTCGCGCCACAGCTCAAGAAGATCCAGGACAAGTACAAGGGCAAGCGCGACCAGTTCTCCCGCGAGGCGATGTCTCGCGAGACCATGGAGCTCTACCGCCGCACGGGGACGAACCCGCTCTCGTCGTGTCTGCCGCTGCTGATCCAGATGCCGATCTTCTTCAGCCTCTTCTCTGTGCTGAACAATGCTCAGAAAGGTCAGGCGGGCGTCGGCCCCCTGAACGCTGAGCTCGGCAAGCAGTTCGGCGACGCGACGCTGTTCGGCGTGGCTCCGCTGCACGACACCTTCATCGGGTCCTGGAACGCGGGCGGACCGTGGCAGGTCATGGTGATCGCCGGTCTGATGGTCGTTCTCATGACGGCCTCGCAGTTCTACACCCAGCTGCAGATCATGGCGAAGAACCAGTCGCCGGAGGCCAAGGCGAGCCCGATGTACCGCCAGCAGCGCATCCTGCTCTACATCCTCCCGCTGGTGTTCGTCTTCTCGGGTGTCGCCTTCCCGCTGGGCGTGATGTTCTACTGGCTCACGTCGAACTTCTGGACGATGGGTCAGCAGTTCCTCGTCATCCGCAACATGCCGACCCCGGGCAGCGAGGCCGCGAAGGCCCGTGAGGCCCGTCTGGCCAAGCGGGGCAAGCTGGTCCAGAAGGACGATCCCGGCGTCGAGGAGATCGAGCAGCCGAAGCAGAGCACTCAGCGCCAGCAGCCGATCAGCAAGGCACGAGCGAAGAAGCAGGGGGGTCAGAAGTGACCGAGACCGACGTGACGGAGACCGAGACCGTGGACGCCGCCGTCCAGGACGACGGCGACATCGCCGCCGACTACATCGAGGAGCTCCTCGACATCTGCGACATCGACGGCGACATCGACATCGAGGTCCGCGATGGCCGGACCTATGTCTCGGTCGTGGCCTCCGGCGACAGCAACCTCCACGTCCTGTCGAACCCCGAGACGGTGACGGCTCTCCAGGAGCTCACGCGTCTCGCCGTCCAGGCGAAGACCGGCGAGTTCAGCCGGCTCATCCTCGACGTGGGCGGCAGCCGCGACGCTCGCCAGCGTGAGCTCGAGGCGATGGTCGACCGCGCGATCGGTCAGCTGGACGCCGGTGCCGAGGAGGCTCACCTCGAGCCCATGTCGTCGTACGAGCGCAAGCTGGTGCACGACATCGCCGCCGGCCGTGGCTTCGGCTCGGAGTCGGAGGGCGAGGGGCGCGATCGTCACACGGTGATCACCCGCGCGTGAGCATGGACTCCCCCGCTGTCGAGGTCGAGGCGGAGCCCGCGGTCGCGGCTTCGCTGTTCGGCGACGGGATCGAGAAGGCGCGCGCCTTCGCGGCCGACCTCGCTGCGCGCGGGGAGACGCTCGGCCTGATCGGTCCGCTGGAGCTTCCGCGATTGTGGAGCAGGCACATCGTGAACTGCGCCCTCCCCGCTCCCCTGTTCGAGGCGGACACCTCCGTGGCCGACATCGGAAGCGGGGCGGGGCTGCCGGGGATCGTGCTGGCGATCGCTCGTCCTGATGTGGCGTTCACCCTGATCGAACCGATGGAGCGACGGGTGGCCTGGCTCGAGGAGCAGAAGTCCCTGCTCGCACTCGACAACGTGACCGTCATCCGTGCCCGTGCCCAGGATGCGACGGGCTCCTACGACGTCGTCACGGCCCGAGCGGTGAGCGCGTTCTCGAAGCTCGTCCCCATGACGGTGCCGCTGACCCGCGACGGCGGGCGCCTGGTCTTCATGAAGGGCGCCAACGCCGAGGCGGAGATCACCGCGGCGGCGAAGGTGATCGCGCGCTTCCGTCTCCGCGACGTGGCGGTGTCGGTGCTCGGCGCGGACCTTCCGGTCGAGCCGACCCGCGTGATCACCGCCCTCGTTCCGTAGTTCCCCCCTCCGCTGTCGCGTGGGTGCGCGGGTGGGCTCGGCTCTCGGCGGCGGCCGCTGTCGCTTCATCACGGATTCCGTGACACCTCCGCGTATAGCCGGGGGCCTGCCCGTATTCGGTGATGAAGCGCCACGCCCGTTGCGATCGTGTAGGTCGAGCCGGCCTAGGGCTCTTCCGTTCTCGGGTGGGGCGCGTGGAAGCGGATGCGGCTCTGCGTCGTGGTGCCGCGCTCGGCGCCGCGGCTGTCGCTTCATCACGGATTCCGTGACACCTCCGGGTATAGCCGGGGGCTTGCCGATTTTCCGTGATGAAGCGACACGTCGACTGCGATCGCGCAGTTCGAGCTGGCGTATGGCTCTTCCCGTCTCGGGTGGGGCGCGTGGAATCGGACGCGGCTCTGTGTCGTGATGCCGCGCTCGGCGCCGCGGCTGTCGCTTCATCACGGGTTCCGTGACACTTCCGCGTATAGCCGCGTGCTTGCCCGAATTCCGTGACGAAGCGACATGTCGGCTGCGATCGCGCAGTTCAAGCCGGCCTATGGCTCTTCTCCTCTCGGGGGGACGTGGACGCTGCTCTGCGTGGTGTGGTTGTCGTGTTCCGCGCCGCGGCTGTCGCTTCATCACGGATTCCGTGACACTTCCGCGTATAGCCGCGTGCTTGCCCGAATTCCGTGACGAAGCGACACGTCGACTGCGATCGCGCAGGTCGAGCCAGCCTGGGGCTCTTCTCCTCTCGGGGGGACGTGGACGCTGCTCTGCGTGGTGTGGTTGTCGTCCTCCGCACCGCGGCTGTCGCTTCATCACGGATTCCGTGACACCTCCGCGTATAGCCGCGTGCTTGCTCATATTCCGTGACGAACCGACACGTCGACTGCAATCGCGCAGGTCGAGCTACCCGCAGTTCCTGTCCTCTCGGGCTGACCGGCCCCGGTTTGTGCAGGCAGGTGAAAGCGGACTCGGCGCTGCGTTGTGTCGACACCCTTCTTAGCCGCGACGGCTGTCGCTTCATCACGGATTTCGGAACACCTCCGCGTATAGACGGGGGCTTGCCCATATTCCGTGATGAAGCGACGCATCGGGTGCTATCGCGTAGGTCGAGCCGGTGCTGTCGTCACCGGGCTCGCTCCGAAGCTCGCCCCTCTCGTGCGGGCCGACTGCCCCGCTGGCGCAGGGGGAAAGCGGACCGCGCTTTGCGTTGTGTCAGTGTGGTGTTCGGGGTCCGCGGCTGTCGCTTCATCACCTAATTCGCGACACCTCTGCATATAGGCGGGGACTTGCCGGTATCCCGCGACGAAGCGCCACGTGGGGTGCGATCCCGTAGGTCGAGGCAGCTCCATGGATCCTGTCCTCTCGGGCAGTCGGTTGTGCGTTCGTGCGGCGGGCGGAAGCCGACGGGCCTGTGCGTTGTGTCAGTACTTGTTCGGTGTACTCGGTTGTCGCTTCATCGCGGATTTGGTGGAAGCTCGGCGTGTGGGAGGGAGCCTTTCCCGTATTTCGTGACGAGCCGACATGTAGGGTGCGATCGCGTAGCCGAGCCGACCGTGCGTCCCAGCCCCTTGGCGGGGCCACTCGCCCGTCTGCCTGGAGTCCTTGTTCACCAGCCGGAGCACACCCGGCTCGATGTCGTGTCGGTGCCGTACTCGGTGGCGGTGTGCGCGCTGCAGCGCCGGATTGGCGCGACCTTCGGCGTATGGGCGCGGATTTGCGTGTATTCCGTGTCGAGGCGTCACGCGGGAAGCGATCGTTTAGGTCGAGGCGTTCTGGATGATCGTCGCGCTCGTGCCGCGCCTCCTCGGTCCCTGAGCGCACCGCTCCCCCGTTCACGGCGAGTGATCGGCGGGTTGCGTGTGCGTGCGCGGTCGCGAGCGGGATGGCGGCCGTGCTTGGTGGCCTCGGTGGTCGTTTCACCGCGGAATCAATGAGGACATCGGCGTTTAGGCGGGTACTTGCGTGTGTTCCATGTTGAGGCGTCATGCGGGAACTGATCGTCTCGTTGAAGGGTTCACGCGGGTATCGATCGTTTAGGTCGAGGCGTTCCGGATGATCGTCGCGCTCGTGCCGTGTCTCGGTGGCTCCTGAGTGGATCACTCCCCCGTTGGTCCAGCCGGGTCGGCGGGTTGTGTGTGAGGTCGCGGGGCGAGTAGTGGCTGTGGCGGGGATCGCGGCGGCCGCTTCAGCACCGAATAGGCCAGACCTTCGGCGTCTAGGCGGAGACCTGCGTGTATTCCGTGTCGAAGGACATCGAAGTAGCAGTCGCGTAGGTCGAGCTGCCTTGGGTGGTTGTTGCGCTTGTTCCGGACTCCCCGTCATATGGGGCAGGCCATTCGCTGTTCGCGCAGGGAGTGCGGCGGTGTGCGGGAGGGTAGGGTTCCGCGTCGGGCGGTGGCTGTGTTGGATGGCCGCGGAGGTTGGTCCAGCGCCGAAGCTGCGGGGCCTCCGGCACATAAGCGGGGAGTTGGTTGTAGTTCGTGTCGAGGGGTCACTCGGGCGGTGATCGAGTCGGTTGAATCGACACCGGGTCCTGACGGCGCTCCCCCTGTACGTCTCGTCATCTCGCTCTTACCGTGATGCGTCGCGGCCCCTCGGTTTTGTGGGGAATGCACGCCGTCGGCTGGGTGTCCGTGCGTGGTGATAGGGAGGCGGTTTCAGGTGAGCGGTGTTCCTCGCGGCGGCGGGAGGAGTGCGCCTTCCGGACTCGATCACCTGCGCATGGGCCGAGCGCGTGAAAAGAACTGGCCGTCGTGTGTCTTTAGAGATCGTTCTTGATCATGAGGGCTTGGTCGTGTTTCACGTGAAACATCAAGTGGGCGGTTGAGCATGGCAAGTGCGGCGAGGAGCGGCTGAGACGGGCCAAACTGCTCTCTGTGGAACGCAATGACCCAGTCATAAGGCCTGCAGCTCACCCGGCAAGGTGTCCATCACGAGCTTAGGATGGCTCCTGGTGAACTTCGGCCCTTGACCTGGGGTTCTAGTGGCGCCAACGGCGTGCTCCGTGGTCATCTCGCGCCATCGAACGCTCGCCGGGTCGGTGAAGCCCATCTTGGACTCCTCCCACTCGCCTGCGCCGGTCGCCGAGACCGTCACACGGGCTATCGGCGCTCCGAACCCCACCCCACGTTTCACGTGAAACATCGCGTGAGGGGCGCATCCGCGCACAGGTTCGTTGGATAGCATCGGAGGGCTCAGTGACCGAGTCGAGACCCGGATGTTTCACGTGAAACGTCGTGATGGAGAACTGCACCGCATGCCGTCTGAATCAGCCTTCGACGAGACCACTCCCCTGGCCCGTGAGCTCGCCGACCTGTCGGAGCGCAAACGTCGACTGGCGTCACGCACCTTCCCCTTCCCGGAGACCACGCGGATCTTCACTGTCGCCAACCAGAAGGGCGGCGTCGGCAAGACGACGACCACGGTCAACCTCGCTGCGGCGCTGGCCAAGCACGGGGCGACCGTCCTGGTGATCGACCTCGATCCCCAGGGCAACGCGTCGACGGCGCTGGGCATCGAGCGTCGAGCGGACACGCCCAGCATCTACGACGTCCTCATCCACGACGATGACGTCGCGGAGGTCGTCGCCAAGAGCCCCGAGTTCGAGACCCTGTGGTGCCTTCCGTCGAACATCAACCTCGCGGGCGCCGAGATCGAGCTCGTGCCCATGGTGGCCAGGGAGCAGCGGCTGCGCACCGCCCTCGACGAATACATCTCCAAGCGAGCGGCGGAGGGCGATCCGATCCACTACGTCTTCATCGACTGCCCGCCGTCCTTAGGGTTGCTGACGATCAACGCGTTCGTCGCCGCGCGCGAGGTGCTCATCCCCATCCAGTGCGAGTACTACGCGCTGGAGGGACTGAGTCAGCTGCTCAGCAACATCCAGCTCATCGAACGGCACCTCAACCCCGCTCTGACCGTGAGCACGATCCTGCTCACGATGTACGACGCGCGAACCAGACTGGCGTTCCAGGTCGCCGAGGATGTCCGCACCCACTTCCCCACCCAGACGCTCGCCACGGTGATCCCTCGTACGGTGCGGATCTCCGAGGCGCCCAGCTACGGGCAGACCGTCATCACCTTCGACCCAGGATCGACCGGATCCGTCTCCTACCTCGAGGCAGCAGGCGAGATCGCAGACAGAGGAGCAGCACATGGCCACTAAGAAGCGAACCGGCCTCGGTCGAGGCATCGGCGCCCTGATACCGACCGAGCCGACCAGCAGTGACGGCAGCCGTCCCGTCGACGTCTTCTTCCCTGATTCGAGGGCGGTCGCGGTCTCCGCAGCGGTGCCGGGAATCGCCGAGGCCACCACGCAGGGACCTGCTCCCGATGACGCACCCGACCTGGTCGCGGTTCCTGGCGCGCGTCTCGTCCAGCTGGACCCCGCGTCCATCGTCCCGAACGCGAAGCAGCCGCGTTCGGTCTTCGATGAGGACGACCTTCAGGAGCTCATTCACTCCGTCCGCGAGATCGGGGTCCTCCAGCCCATCGTGGTGCGCGAGCTCCCGAAGGACGCGGACGGCGACGAGCCCCGCTTTGAGCTCGTCATGGGCGAGCGTCGACTCCGTGCGACGAAGGCGGCGGGCCTCGATCGCATCCCCGCCGTCATCCGCGACACGGCCGACGAGGACATGCTGCGTGATGCGCTCCTCGAGAACCTGCACCGATCGCAGCTGAACCCGCTGGAAGAGGCCAGCGCCTACCAGCAGATGATCGACGACTTCGGCATCACGCAGGACCAGCTGGCCGAGCGGATCGGTCGCTCGCGTCCTCAGATCACCAACACGATCCGCCTGCTGAGGCTCCCTCCCGAGGTGCAGAAGCGTGTGGCGGCCGGCGTCCTGAGTGCCGGGCACGCGCGAGCGGTCCTGTCGGTGGGCGACGTCGAGGCCATGACGAAGCTCGCCGACAAGATCGTCAACGAAGAGCTCTCGGTCCGTGCTGCGGAGGCCCTCGCGGCCGAGACGCCGAAGCAGAACCGATCGAAGCCGACGGCGGGGACCAAGCGCGGACACCTCGACGAGATCGGCGACCGTCTGGGCGACCGTCTCAACACCCGGGTCCGGGTCAGCCTCGGCCGCACGAAGGGTCAGATCGTGATCGACTTCGCGACGATCGATGACCTCAACCGAATCCTGGGGGAGATCGGCGAGGACGGATTCGGCCGGGCCTAGTCGAGGGGATGCTCGCCGGCGTCGCGGATCGCGACCTCGGCGAGGGTCTCGTACACCTCGCCGAGCTCGAGTCCGGCCGCCACCAGAGCCTGGGGCACGATGGACGTCTCCGTGAGACCGGGGAGCACGTTCGCCTCGAGGAACCACGGGACGCCTGCCTCGTCGACGATGAAGTCGACACGGGAGATGTGCCGGAGGCCCAGCACGTCGTGAATGCGCAGGGCGGCATCGCTCACGGCCGCGGCCACGGAGTCGTCGAGCCGAGCGGGCGTGAAGAAGCTCGTCTCCCCCGCGTTGTAGCGTGCCTCGAAGGAATAAACCCCTGATCGGGGCACGATTTCCACGATCGGCAGCGGCTGCGGGCCCTCACCGAGATCGAGGATGCCGACGGACACCTCGGTGCCGGCGACCTTCGTCTCGACCAGCGCGGTCTCGACGTAGGTGAAGGCGTCGACGATGGCTCGCGGCAGCTCGTCCTCCGCATGGACCGAGGTCACACCCTGCGCCGAGCCGCCGGTCGCGGGCTTCACGACGACGGGTCCCGGGAACGACGAGTGGACGCGCGACAGGACCTGGGCGCCGCCGAGCTCGCGAACCGAGTCGCGGGTGAGGGTCAACGAGAGGGGCGTGCTGAACCCGGCGCGCGACACGAGCACCTTCGCGACCGGCTTGTGCCACGCCAGGCGCGAGGCGTCGGCGGTCGAGCCCACATACGGCACCCCCTGCGCGGCGAGCAGTGCGCGGAGCGCGCCGTCCTCACCGCTCGCGCCGTGGAGCGCCGGCCACACCACATCGGGACGGGACTCCTCGAGGTACGGAAGGAGGGTGGCGTCGGGATCGCGCACGACGACCCGGTGCCCGCGGGCGGCCAGGGCCTCGGCGACGCGGCGCCCGGAGCGGAGCGAGACGTCGCGTTCGTGCGAGATGCCTCCGGCGAGGACGAGTACCGTGCGAGGGGTCTTGGAGGTCATGTCAGTCCAGGTTCGGGGGCGGCGCGGAGAACGAGGTCGAGGCGGATCGGAGCGGCACGGGTGCGCCGGAGGAGAACGTGCTGACGAGGTCGGTCTCGCCGCTGATCACCGTCTGGAGACGGCGGACACCGACCCGGATCATCTCCGGCGTCGGATAGCAGAACGACAGTCGGATGTTGTCGTGCCCTCCCCCATCGGCGAAGAACGCGGTTCCCGGGGTGTAGGCGACGAGCTCCTTGACGGCACGGGGCAGCATCTTCTTGGAGTCGAGGTACGGCGGAAGGGTCAACCACACGTAGAAGCCGCCCTGCGGATCGGTCCAGCTCAGCTCGGGGAGGTACTCCTGCAGCGCGGAGATCATCGCCTCCTTCCGCTCGCGGTACACCCCGCGGAACCGGTCGACCTGGGCCCGCCAGTCCACGGTCTCGAGGTACTCCGAGATCACGAGCTGCGAGAAGGAGGACGGAGAGAGGATGGCCGCCTCGTTGGCCAGGATGAGCTTCTCTCGGATCGCGTGCGGTGCGACGGCCCATCCGACCCGGAAACCGGGCGCGAACGTCTTGGAGAACGTACCGAGGTAGATGACCCCGTCCTCCTCGACGGACCTCATCGCCGGAGGCGGAGGCGTGTCGAAGTGCAGCAGGCCGTACGGGTTGTCCTCGAGGACGAGGATGCCGTTGTCGCGGGCGATCTCGAGGATCTCGAGACGACGCTCCCAGGTGAGAGTCACTCCCCCGGGGTTCTGGAACGACGGGATCATGTAGAGCAGCTTCAGTCGCTTGCCCAGACCCTTCAGGCGCGCGATCTCCTCGCGGAGCGACTCGGGGATCATCCCGTGCTCGTCGCTCCGCACGTGGAACACGTCGGCCTGGAACGACTTGAAGATGACGATGGCGGTGAGATAGGTGGGACCCTCCGCCAGCACGGCGTCGCCGGGGTCGAGGAACAGCTTGCTCACGAGCTCGAGCGCGTGCTGCGATCCGGTGGTGATGACGACGTCGTCGGCGCTGGCCCGGATGCCCTCCATCGCCATCACGTCGAGGATCTGCTCCCGCAGACGGGGCACCCCCTGCCCGGAGCCGTACTGGAGCGCGACCGAGCCCCGCTCGGCCATGACGCGGTTGAACGACTCGGTCACCAGCTCCTGCGGAAGCGCGGAGACGGCCGGCATCCCGCCGGCGAGCGACACCACCTCGGGCCTCGAGGCCACGGCGAACAGGGCGCGGACCTCGGAGGCGGCGAGCCCGGCGGTACGGGCGGCGTAGTTGCCGTACCAGGGGTCGAGGTTGTTGCCCGAAGACTGCGTTGACGTGTGACTGCTCACTGCACTCATCCCATGTTGACCGAGATCCCATGCTAGGGCAGACGAAAGTGGCCCGTGCACGAGGTGCGACGGGCCACTTGGATGCGCGTGGCCACCCCCGACGGGCGCGCCGGGGATGGCTGCGGAGCCGGCGAGGCCGGCGCGAGGTCAGATGAAGTCGGCGAGATCGGCCTCGAGGGCCGCCTTCGGCTTCGCGCCGATGATCGTCTTGACGACCTCTCCGCCCTTGTAGACCTTGAGCGCCGGGATCGAGGTGATCTGGTACTTCATGGCCGTCTCGGGGTTGTCGTCGACGTTGAGCTTGACGATCTCGATCTTGTCGCCGTGCTCGGCGGAGATCTGGTCGAGGATGGGGGCGACCGCACGACACGGACCGCACCACTCGGCCCAGAAGTCGACCAGGACGGTCTTCTCGTTGCCGAGGACGTCGGAGGCGAAGCTGGCGTCGGTGACTGCCTTTGCGTTGGACATGGTTCCTTCTCTCTGATGGTCTGTGATGCTCGTCGCCGTCGGCGGCGAGATGGTTCGGTGAGCCCTACTCCGCGCTGACGAGCTGCTCCGCTTCGAGCGGGATGCCCGCCGCCTTCTCGACCTCGATCTGGTCGAGCGCGGCGAGGTAGTGCTCGGCGTCGAGAGCAGCGACGGTGCCCGACGCCGCGGCCGTGACCGCCTGGCGGTAGCTCGGGTCGATGACGTCGCCCGCCGCGAACACGCCGCGGAGGTTCGTCTTCGAGGAGCGGCCCTCGACCGCGATGGTGCCGTCGGCGGTGAGGTCGAGCTGACCGTGCACGAGGTGGACCCGGGGGTCGTTCCCGATGGCGACGAAGAGCCCCTGCACCGGCAGCTCGCGGGTCTCACCGGTGATGGTGTCTCGGAGGGTGAGCGCCTCGACGGCGTTCTCGCCCGTGATGCCGGTCACCTCGGAGTTCCAGACGAACTCGATCTTCTCGTTCGTCATCGCGCGCTCCTGCATGATCTTCGAGGCGCGCAGCGAGTCCTTGCGGTGCACGACGTAGACCTTCTCGGCGAAGCGGGTGAGGAAGGTCGCCTCCTCCATGGCCGAGTCGCCACCGCCCACGACGGCGATCGTCTTGCCCTTGAAGAAGAACCCGTCGCAGGTCGCGCACCACGAGACACCGCGACCCGACAGACGCTCTTCGTCGGGGAGGCCGAGCTTCCGGTAGGCCGACCCGGTGGCGAAGATGAGCGAGCGGGAGTCGTAGGACCCGCTGTACCCGGTCTCGACGTGCTTGACGTCGCCCGTGAGGTCGACGCTGGTGACGTCGTCGAGGATGACCTCGGCACCGAACTTCTCGGCCTGCTCCTGCAGCTTGGACATCAGGTCGGGACCCATCACGCCCTCCGGGAAGCCGGGGAAGTTCTCGACCTCGGTGGTGTTCATCAGGTCGCCGCCGGCCTCGACGCTGGAGGCGAGCACCACGGGCTTGAGGCCGGCGCGGGCCGCGTAGATCGCAGCGGTGTACCCGGCGGGGCCGGAGCCGATGATGACGATGTCGCGCATGTGAGTCCTACTCCTCGTGGAGACCACGGATCTGGACCGCCGATCGCGGTCCTCGTGCAGTAGAACACATCCTAATCTCGCGCTATTCCGCCGTCGGCGGACGCTCGGCGCGCCTTCAGGAGGGGTCGGGACGACGGCGCCGGATGCGCGACATCACAAGTGCGCGGGCCTCGTGCACCTCGGGCGAGCGGAGCAGGAGGAGGGCGCCGGCGTAGACGGCGAGCATCACGACGCCGACGATCAGCATGGTGAGGATCGGGGTCAGGTATCCGCCCGTGATGAAGTCCGTCCCGAAGAGCTGCTGCAGCGCCCACATCACGAGCAGCCCGACGATGCCGGCGGGCACGGCCGCGCCGACGAAGCGGGCGAAGCTGACGAGGACGGTGCGGCCCCCCGCTCCGCCGAGCTTGCGCCGCACGAGCAGGGCCGCGACGAGGGTCTGGACCCCGGTCGCCGCCGACAGCGACAGCGCCAGGCCGATGGCGATCCACTGCACGGGGAGCAGCCCCGACAGCAGGGCGAGGACGGCGAAGATCGACGCCTGCAGCACCTGGAGGAAGAACGGGGTCCGGGTGTCGCTGAGCGCGTAGTACACCCGCTGCAGGATGAACAGCACGGTGAACGGGATGAGCCCGACCAGGAACGCGATCAGCACGTTGCCCATCGCGACGGCGTCGGCGGCGGTGTCGCTGAACAGGCTCGCGAACGGATAGGCGACCACGGCGAGCACCACGTTGGCGAGCACCATGAACGCCGCGGTGGTGCGCAGCAGGGTGGACACGTCGACCCGGAAGGACCCCATGTCGCCCTTGCTGGCGTGGGTGCTCATCCGGGTGAAGAACGTCGTGGCGATCGAGACCGTCACGAGCGAGTGCGGGAGCATGAAGATCAGCCAGGCATAGCTCACGGCGGCGACGGACGCGCCCTGGCCCGAGGCGATCGCGGCGATGTTCGTCTCCAAGAGACCGGCGGCCTGGGTGACCAGGAGCATCGCGAACGTCCAGCCGGCGAGCTGACCGGCGCTGCCCAGGCCGACGCCGCGCCAGCGGAAGTCGGGGCGGTAGCGCACGCCGACCCGTCGCCACGCCACGAAGAGGATGAGCGCCTGGGCGGCGACCGCGACCGTGGTGGACCCGCCGAGCAGGACCACCATGCTCGGCGACCAGTCGGTCACCGCGCGGACGCCCTCGCTGTCGGCGCCGAAGAGCACCATGAACGCCACGAGCCCGAGGATCGAGACGACGTTGTTGAGCACCGGCGCCCAGGTGAACGGACCGAACGCGTTCTTGGCGTTCAGGACCTCTCCGAGCACTGTATAGAGGCCGTAGAAGAAGATCTGCGGCAGGCACCAGTAGGCGAAGACGACCGCCAGGGCCCGCTGGTCGCCGGTCCATGTCGTCGTCGAGATCCAGACCAGCGCCGGTGCGGCCAGCGTGGCGACGAGGGTCGTGGCGCCCAGGATCACCATCGCGATGGTGAGCAGCTTGTTGATGTAGGCGCTGCCCCCATCCGAATGCAGCATCGCCCGGACGATCTGAGGCACGAGCACCGCAGAGAGCGTTCCTCCGGCGATGATCGCGTAGATGTTGTTGGGCAGCTGGTTCGCGACGGCGAACGCGTCGGCGCTCGCGCTGTTGACCGCGCCGATCGTCGCTGCGAGCACGATCGAGCGGACGAAGCCCATGATCCGGGAGACGAAGGTGCCCGACGCGAGGAGCACGCTCGAGCGTCCGATGCTGGACGGGCTCACTCGGCGACCTCCTCGTGGGCGGTGCTCTGCGCCGCTTCGTCCTCGGCGCTCTGCGCCGCGTGGCGCCTGCGGCGCTTGATGATCTCGCGGGTGATGCCGATGCCGAACAGCACGACGACCAGGCCGCCGGCCACCGCGGTGCCGACGGTCTCCCAGTCGGCGCTCACCGTCACCTGCCGCGCGGGCGGCGACGACAGCACGGTCCCGTCGGGAGCCAGCAGCTGGAGCCGCAGCAGGACCTGCCCGTTCGCGACCTGGGCCTCGAGCGGGATCTTCACGCTCTTCCGCGAGCTCGCCTCCAGGGTCACGGGGGTGTCGGTCTGCCCGACCACCAGCCGGCCATTCGACGGCACCGCATGGAGCACCACGCTCACGGGATAGGGCAGATCGTTGGCCAGCGTGATCGGCAGCTCGGACTGGTTGCTCACCATGGTGATGCTCGATCCGTCGACGATCTGCACCGACTCGAGGGTCTTGGCGGTGGCGTTCACGACGTCGGAGGTCGCGGTCGCGAACGCGGCGGGCCGATCGGCCCAGGCGTTCGCGAGGGTGCTGAGCGCGACGGCGCGCGATCGGCCCTGGATCAGCTGCGGGTCGTCGAGGACGCTGGAGAACGTGTCGAGCCGGGGGATCGTGCCGAGCACGGAACGCACCTGGTCGACGCGTTCGGCGGGCTCGGCGGAGTCGACCAGGGTCGCCGACGCCGTGGTGCTGCGGACGGAGTCGACGAGGTCGCTGAAGTCGGTGGTGCCCGCCCACGGCACGGACTCGAGCGCCGAGAAGAGGCGGTCGGTCGACGCCGGCGGCGTGCTGTCGCGATCGAGCACGATGAGGGTCCCCCGGTCGCCCGTCGACGCGGAGCGCTGAGCGTCGACGGCGAGGGCGGCGGAGAGCTCCGCGATCGACTGGCCCCTGGTGATCTCGTCGGTGTCGCTCACGCTCCCCCGCGCGGCGACCGAGGCGGCGCGGTCCGAGACGAGGACCGGGCTGTCTCCGATCAGCGCCGAGGATCCGGGAAACTCGCCCCCGGAGGAGTCGGTGAGCTGGCTCGAGCCGATCAGCGGTGTCTCGAGACCCGAGGCGAGGTAGAAGCCGAAGTCGTCCGCGACGACCGTGCCGTCCCGGGGCCACGCCACGCCCGTGCTGGTCCAGTTCCAGGCCAGGAGCTGATCCGTCGTGGGAACGGTCCCGGAGGCGAAGTCCGACGCATCCAGGGCCCAGCTGAAGGAGGTCGGCGTGAGGGCGGAGGGGAGGCCGGCCTGCGCCTGCGCCGACAGGTCCGCATCGCCGTACTGGAGGGCGAAGGTGTCGTTCGAGACGTCCGCCAACCGGGCGAGCCAGGCCGACGCCGACTCGGGCGCACGGGTGCCGAGGACCCGGATCGACGCGATGATGCGGGGATCGATCGCCAGCGCGACCGGACGATCGGCGTAGGCGTCGAGCTGGGCCGTGAGCACCCCGTCGGGCGCCGTGTAGGCCTTCAACTCGTCGCTGCTGAGGAGTGCGGATGTGGTGACCGGCACGGTGATCGGTGCGACGAGGGCGACGGGATCGGCCGTCGGGGCCCCGCCCTGGTTCCAGACCACCGCCGATCGACTGGTCGCCTCCACGTCGCCCGCGACGGTCACCTCGGCCGACACGCCGTACGCACCCCACTCGGTGAGACCGAACGCCCCCGGGTCGATGGTGACGGAGACGGAGTGGGTCGCGCCGGAGGGCACGGAGGGCATCGACGCCGAGCCCACCGGCACGGTCGTCGCCGTGACGCCGTCCGCGGGGGCGAGCCACGAGGACAGGGCGGCATCGTCGGCGAGGCGGGTCCGGTCGAGCTCCACCTCGACCGCGCCGGGAGCGAGCGTGGACGCCGTGCCGTTCGTCACCTGGACCTGCACGGAGTAGGCCGCGCCGGGGGTGACGACGCCGTTGGCCGAGGGCGACATCTGGACCGACACCGTCCCGTCGTTCAGCGGGCCGGGCGACGCGGTGGGGGTGGGCGTCGGCGTGGGGGTCGAGTCGGCGAACGCGGCGCCCGGGGTCGCGAAGACCGCGCCGGCGACGAGCGCTGCAGCTGCGATCGCGGGCGCGACTCGAGGGGATCGGCGCGCTTCGTGCATGGGGGCTGGGGACACCGGCGCTCGCCGCGCATCCGTGACAAGTGTAGGACGACCCCGCCGGGAGACCCGGGAGGCGAGAGCTGGGAGGGCCGTCGCGGCTACACTGTCCCGGTGCAGTCGGTCCAGCAGTCGCTCGAGTTCCTCTCGCGACTGGCCTCCGAAGGGCCGGTCGCGACCCTCGCGGCCGCCTTCGCCGAGGCCGGCTACGAGCTCGCTCTCGTCGGCGGGCCGGTGCGCGACGCCTTCCTGGGCCGGCCGATCACCGATCTCGACTTCACGACCGACGCGCGACCCGACGACATCCTGCGGATCGTCACCCCGATCTCGCAGGCGCAGTGGGACGTCGGACGGGCCTTCGGCACGATCGCCGCTCGCATCGACGGCGAGAGCGTCGAGATCACCACCTACCGCAGCGACGTCTACGACGGCCGGACCCGCAAGCCGGAGGTCGAGTTCGGCGACACGCTCGAGGACGACCTCACCCGTCGCGACTTCACGGTGAACGCGATGGCGCTCCGGCTGCCCGAGCTCAAGCTCGTCGATCCCTCCGGCGGCATGGACGACCTGATCGCCGGCGTCCTGCGCACCCCCGGCGCTCCCGAGCGCTCGTTCGGCGACGATCCGCTGCGGATGCTCCGCGCGATCCGGTTCAGCGCGCAGCTCGGTTTCCGGGTCGACGTCGACACCGCGGTGGCCATCTCGGAGCTGCGCGACACCATCGAGATCATCTCGGTCGAGCGGATCAAGGAGGAGCTCTCGAAGCTCCTGAAGACGGATGCGCCCCGGCGCGGCGTCGAGCTGCTGGTCGAGAGCGGCCTGGCCGACCTGATCATCCCCGAGATCCCCGCGCTGCAGCTCGAGATCGACGAGCACCACCACCACAAGGACGTCTACCAGCACAGCCTCACAGTGCTCGACCAGGCCATCGACCTCGAGCGGAGCCGGCACCCGGGATCCCCGCCCGATCTGGTGCTGCGCCTCGCCGCGCTGCTCCACGACATCGGCAAGCCGGCGACGAAGCGCAACGAGCCCGGCGGACAGGTCAGCTTCCACCACCACGACGTGATCGGCGCGAAGATGGCGCGCAAGCGGCTGCGTGCGCTGCGGTTCGACAACGACACGATCGCGGCGGTGTCGCGGCTCATCGAGCTGCACCTCCGCTTCTTCGGATACACCGACGGCGCCTGGACCGACTCCGCGGTGCGTCGGTACGTGCGCGACGCCGGCGACCAGCTCGAGCGTCTGCACATCCTCACCCGAGCCGACGTGACGACCCGGAACCGGCGCAAGGCCGACCGGCTGCAGTTCGCGTACGACGACCTGGAGGAGCGCATCCGCGTGCTCGCCGAGGAGGAGGAGCTCGCCGCCGTGCGGCCGGACCTCGACGGCAACGACATCATGCGCATCCTCGACATCGGCCCCGGCCGCGAGGTGGGTCAGGCGTACGCGTACCTGCTCGAGGTCCGCCTCGACGAGGGCCCTCTCCCCCGCGAGGAGGCGGAGCAGCGCCTCCGCGCCTGGTGGGCCTCCCGCGCCTGAGCACGGCCGCACTCTCATGACCCCACCCCGGATCGCCACCCTGGTGACCTTTCGCCATGCGCATGAGCGTGGCGAAAGGTCACGAGCATGGCGAAACGTGGGGGGTCAGGAGAGGTGGGCGGCGATGAAGTCCTCCAAGGCGGCACGGGCCTCATCGTCGGGCATCTGCCGGGCGGGGCTCTTCATGAAGTAGGCGCTGGCCGCCTCGAGTGGACCGCCGAGGCCGGCGTCCTTCGCGATCTTCGCCGCACGCACGGCGTCGATGATGACGCCGGCGGAGTTCGGCGAGTCCCACACCTCGAGCTTGTACTCCAGGCTCATCGGGGCCCCGCCGAAGCCGTGACCCTCCAGCCGGACGAACGCGAACTTGCGGTCGTCGAGCCACGGCACGTGATCGCTCGGCCCGATGTGCACGTCGTGCGCGGGCAGGTCGATGTCGATGTTGCTCGTGACGGCCTGGGTCTTCGAGATCTTCTTGCTCGACAGGCGGCGACGCTCGAGCATGTTCTTGAAGTCCATGTTGCCGCCGACGTTCAGCTGGTAGGTGTGGTCGATCTGGATGCCCCGGCTCTCGAGCAGGCGGGCGAGCACCCGGTGGGTGATGGTCGCGCCGACCTGGCTCTTGATGTCGTCGCCCACGATCGGCAGGCCCGCCGCGACGAACTTCGCCGCCCACTCCGGATCGCTGGCGATGAAGACCGGGATGGCGTTGACGAACGCGACACCCGCATCCAGGGCCGCCTGCGCGTAGAAGCGGGTCGCCTCCTCCGAGCCGACGGGCAGGTAGCTGACGAGCACGTCCGCTCCGGATGCGCGCAGCGCCTCCGCGACGTCGGCCGGCTGGGCGTCGGACTCCTCGATCATGTCGACGTAGTACTCGCCCAGCCCGTCGAGGGTGGGGCCGCGCTGCACCAGCACGCCGGTCTCGGCGACGTCGGCGAACCTCAGCGTGTTGTTCTCGCTCGCCCAGATGGCCTCCGCGAGGTCGACGCCGACCTTCGCCGCATCCACGTCGAACGCGGCCACGAACTCCAGATCGCCGACGTGGTGGGGTCCGAAGCGCACGTGCATGAGGCCCGGCACCACCTCGTCGTCGGGAGCGTCCCGGTAGTAGGTGACACCCTGCACCAGCGAGTTGGCGCAGTTGCCGACACCCGCGATCGCGACCTTGACGCTCATCGGACCTCTTCCCACGTCGTTGCACAAACGCAACGAGCTTACCGAGCGCTGCGGTACCGCTCGACGACGCCGACCGGGTGACGCTGACCGCCGCTGAGTACGAAGTCGTCGCCGTCGAGGGTCAGCTGCGAGGCGTGGGCGGTCATCGCGGCCCGCTTCGCTGCGAGCGAGCCGAGGGTCAGCAGGTCGAGCGCGCTCTCGCCCGGGCCGTCGTCGACCCGGGGCTCCACGATCTCGACGAGCGGCAGGCGGAGACGCTCGGCGACGGCGCCCGCGGCCTCGCGCATCCGCACGTGATCGGGGTGCCCGTATCCGCCCCGCACGTCGTAGCTGACGATCGACGTGGGCTCGAAGGCGGTCGCGAGAGCGGTCAGGTCGGCGACGACCTCGTCGAGGGGGGCGAGGCTCAGCGCGTCGCCCGGCGCGTCCTCAGCCGCGACCGCGAAGCCGTCCGGCCCCCAGGCCATGCCCGAGTCGACGTACCTCCGGTCGCGCTCCTCGCCCAGCCAGGCGTGCTGCGGGCGGCCGAGCGCGGTGAGGGCGGCGGCGAGCTCGCGCTCGCGGTGGGGTGCGAGGGCCGGAGTGCCCTCGAAGGCGTGGAGCGGGCCGGGCACGACCTCGCCGCGCTCGCCCCGCGTGCCCGTGACGACGAGCACCGCCGCACCTCGGGCGAGGAGGGCGGCGATCGTGCCGCCCGTGGAGATGGTCTCGTCGTCCGGATGCGCGTGGGCGAACAGGACGCGATCGCCGAGTGCGGTCAGCAGGTCGGTCATGCGCACGCCGTCCGGAGCGAGACCACACGGTCGTAGTCGTTGAGCATCTGCTCCGCCGCGCGATCCCAGGTGCGCGAGGCGGCGTGAGCCAGGGCGCCGCGTCGCAGCGGGATGCGCTCGAGGTCGTCACGCGTCATCCGCAGCATGGCGGCCGCCCAGGCCTCCGGATCGCGCTCGGGCACGAGGAGCCCGGTCACCCCGTCGATCACCGACTCGGACAGGCCGCCCGCACCCGAGGCGATCACGGGGACGCCGCTGGCGGCGGCCTCGAGCGCGACGATGCCGTAGGTCTCGGAGAACGAGGGCACGAGGAGGGCCGCTGAGCGTCTGAGCAGCTCCGCCGCGTCGGCCCGTCGGCGGGCCGGCAGCAGCTCGACCCACGGATCGAGGCCGAGCGCGGCGATGCGGGCGCGCAGGATCCTGCCGTACTCCTCGTGTCCGGGGCTCACACCGCCCGCGATCACGAGGCGGGGTCGCGCCGGGGCGGGGATGCGGGCGAGGGCCTCGATCGCGAGGTCGGCCCCCTTGAGCGGCTGCAGTCGAGCCAGGAGGAGCAGGGGGCCGCCGACCGGTGCGGGGTCGACCGGATGGAAGAGATGGCTGTCGACGCCGGGTTCGACCACGTCGACGCAGGACTCGGATGCGCCGTAGTCGCGCACGACGGCCGCCGCCTCGAAGCGGCTCGCGGCGATCGTGAAGGCCGACCGGCGCACGGCCTCGTGCTCCGCGTCGATGCGGGTCTGCGGCTCGGGCCGGTCCCCCGGCGCGAGGAGCGCGTTCTTCACCGTGGCCACGGTGTGGAGGCTCGTGATGTGCGGGATGCCCTGGGCCTCCGCCACGGGCAGGGCGGCGGCCGCGCTCAGCCAGTAGTGCGAGTGCATCAGGTCGAAGCGCGGCAGCGCGCCCAGGGCGGCGCCGAACTCGGCGGTGAGGGCGGGGAGCTCGGACTTCGGCACCGGCGCCGGAGGCCCTGCGGGGAGGTGACGCACAGGGGCCCCGCCCGGAGTGGTGTGGAGGTCGCCGCGGGGCTGGTCGGCGGACGTCCGTCGAGTGAGCAGCTCGACGTCCGCTCCGCGAGCGGTGAGCGCATCCGCGAGGCCGGCGAGGTAGACGTTCATGCCGCCGGCGTCCCCCTCCCCCGGCACGTCGAGGGGGGACGTGTGCATCGAGACGAGGGCGACGCGGATGCTCACCCCACCAGAGTAGACGCGGATCCCGTCCCTCCCTGGTCGGGGATCCGCGGCTCTGCTAGCATGTACAGGTTGTCCTGCGCCCAGTGGCGATCGCCACGCGGACGCGGACAGATGCAGATACACCCTCCTGTCACAGACCGTCTGTGACCGTTCTAGTCCGAAGGAGGTGGGTTTGTGACGCATCAGTACGAACTCATGGTGATCCTCGACCCCGAGATCGATGAGCGCACCGTGGCCCCGAGCCTCGACAAGTTCCTCAACGTCATCCGCAACGACGGTGGCACCGTGGACAACGTCGACATCTGGGGTCGCCGCCGTCTCGCCTACGAGATCAACAAGAAGTCCGAGGGCATCTACGCCGTGGTGAACCTCACCGCGACGTCGGAGTCGACCAAGGAGCTCGACCGCCAGCTGAACCTCTCCGAGGCCGTCATGCGCACCAAGGTGCTGCGTGCCGAGGAGGGCTTCGCCCAGGTCGCGGCAGCCCAGAAGCTGGCCGAGGAGAAGGCCGCCCGCAAGGCGGCCGGCCCGAAGTCGGCTCCCCGTGCGGCGGCGGCGAGCAAGTAGTCCGTCATGGCAGGTGAGACCGTCATCACCGTGGTGGGCAACCTCACGGCCGACCCCGAGCTGCGCTACACGCAGAACGGGCTCGCTGTCGCGAACTTCACCATCGCGTCGACGCCGCGCACCTTCGACCGCCAGTCCAACGACTGGAAGGACGGAGAGGCGCTCTTCCTCCGTGCCAGCGTGTGGCGCGAGTTCGCCGAGCACGTCGCCGGGTCGCTGACCAAGGGAAGCCGAGTCATCGCGACCGGTCGTCTGCGTCAGCGCTCCTACGAGACGAAAGAGGGCGAGAAGCGCACCTCGATCGAGCTCGAGGTGGACGAGATCGGCCCCTCGCTGCGCTACGCGACCGCTCAGGTCACCCGCACCTCGGGTGGCGGCGGTGGCGGTGGCGGCCGCGGTCAGGTGAGCCAGTCGAGCGAGCCGTGGGCGGCATCCGCCCCCGCGACCTCGTCGAGCGACCCCTGGAGCAACCCCGGCGGTGGCGGCGGCTACGCCGACGACACCCCCTTCTAAACACTTCTTCCTCAGAACAGGACACTTCTCATGGCTGGAAAGTCGAGCGGCGATCGCCGCAAGCCGCTCCGCGGCAAGGGCGCGAAGAACGCAGCGCCCGCGAAGTCGATCCGTGTCGGCGTCATCGACTACAAGGACGTCGCCACTCTTCGCAAGTTCATCTCCGAGCGCGGCAAGATCCGTGCTCGCCGCATCACCGGTGTCTCCGTGCAGGAGCAGCGCCTCATCGCCCGCGCCGTCAAGAACGCGCGCGAGATGGCGCTCCTGCCCTACGCAGGCTCTGGCCGCAACTAAGGAGCGCACGCATGTCGAAACTCATCCTCACCCACGAGGTGACCGGGCTCGGCTCCGCCGGTGACGTCGTCGACGTCAAGAACGGCTACGCCCGCAACTACCTCATCCCTCAGGGCTTCGCCGTGGCGTGGAGCCGCGGTGGCGAGAAGCAGGTCGAGCAGATCAAGTCGGCCCGCGCCGCTCGTGAGCTCGCCACCCTCGAGGAGGCGCAGTCGCTCAAGGCCAAGCTGGAGGACACCACCGTCAAGCTGACCGTCAAGGCCGGCAAGGAGGGTCGTCTCTTCGGCTCGGTGAAGACCTCCGACATCGCGGACGCGGTGTCGGCGGCCGGCATCGGCGACCTCGACCGTCGCAAGATCGAGATCCCGACCGCCATCAAGTCGGTCGGCACCCACGAGGCCACGGTGCGTCTCCGCGACGACATCTCCGCCTCGATCACCCTCCAGGTGGTCGCAGCAAAGTAGCAGCTCCCGCTGCCAGGTGGCAAGAGCCGAAACGGCTCTTGCCACCTTTGTTTTCCCCAGATCCATCCACAGGTGACGACACTTCACAGAAGTCTCCACTACCAGTCGAACCTTTTCGATGTGCACAGGGTTGGGATGGATGGAATCCCTGGTCAGAGCGGATATCGTTCAGTGGCTGCGTCATCTTTCCACAGTCGTTCCCACAGCTTGTGCACAACCCGCCCGGCGTTTTGCCCACGTCCTCCACACTTCTGTCCACAGGCCGTGTTGAAGCCGAGGGACGACGTTCCGTAGGGTGAGGCGCGCCCAGGGGGAACCCGTCGGATGTCGGTCGTGGGCGCGATACTGCGTCATGTCACCACACCGGTCAGGCGACCACAGAAGGAGTGCCCGTGTCGATCGCTCACCTCGGTCTCGAGTCCCGTCAGGGCAACGATTCCCGTGGTCCCGCGACCGACCGCGTCCCTCCGCACGACCTCCTCGCCGAGCAGAGCGCTCTCGGCGGCATGCTGCTGAGCAAGGATGCCGTGGCCGACGTCGTGGAGACGGTCCGCTCGGTCGACTTCTACATCCCGAAGCACGAGGTCATCTTCGAGGCCGTGCTCAACCTGTACTCGCACGGTGAGCCCACCGACGTCATCGCCGTCACCGACGAGCTGACCAAGACGGGCGAGCTCACCCGAGCGGGCGGCGCCGAGTACCTCCACACGCTCACCAGCCTCGTTCCCACGGCCGCCAACGCGGGCTTCTACGCCTCGATTGTCGCCGAGAAGGCCGTGCTCCGACGCCTCGTCGAGGCCGGCACGCGCATCGTGCAGATGGGATACGCGAGCGAGGGCGAGGTCATCGACCTCGTCAACAACGCGCAGGCCGAGATCTACAACGTCAACGGCGGTGTCGAGACCGAGGACTACGTGCCGCTCTCCAACGCCGTCACCGCGGCGATGGACGAGATCGAGGCCGCCGCCGGCAAGGACGGTCAGATGACCGGCGTGCCCACGGGCTTCGCCGACCTCGACAACCTCACCAACGGCTTCCACCCCGGCCAGATGATCATCGTGGCCGCGCGACCGGCCCTCGGAAAGTCGACGCTCGCTCTCGACTTCGCGCGTGCCGCCGCCATCAAGAACGACATGCCCGCCATCTTCTTCTCCCTCGAGATGGGTCGCAGCGAGATCGCGATGCGTCTGCTGTCGGCCGAGGCGTCGGTCCCCCTGCAGAGCATGCGCAAGGGCAAGGTCGACTCGCGGGACTGGACGACGATCGCCTCGACGCGCGGCCGCATCAACGACGCTCCGCTCTACATCGACGACAGCCCCAACATGTCGCTCGTCGAGATCCGGGCCAAGTGCCGTCGGCTCAAGCAGAAGGTGGGCCTCAAGCTCGTCGTCATCGACTACCTCCAGCTGATGACCTCGGGCAAGCGCGTCGAGAGCCGTCAGCAGGAGGTCAGCGAGTTCTCGCGTGCCCTCAAGCTCATGGCGAAGGAGCTCCAGGTGCCGGTCATCGCCCTCTCGCAGCTGAACCGTGGTCCCGAGCAGCGCGCCGACAAGAAGCCCGCGATCAGCGACCTCCGCGAGTCCGGATCGCTCGAGCAGGACGCCGACATGGTGATCCTCCTCCACCGTGAGGGCGCCTACGACAAGGACAACCCCCGCGCCGGCGAGGCCGACTTCATCGTCGCGAAGCACCGCAACGGCCCCACCGACACCATCACCGTCGGCTTCCACGGCCACTTCTCTCGCTTCGCCGACATGCCCGCGATCTAGCGTCTGTCCGAGTGCACCCGGAAAGAGCGGTTGCATACGCCGCGCATCCACGGTTGCCGGGTGCGTTCGCGCCGCAAGAGTAGCGTCAGAGTGTGAGTGACGAGCGGGACGTCGCGACGCGGAGGCTGCTGTTCTGGCTGCGCGTGCCCTACGTGGCCGACGCGGGGCTGGTGGTCATCGGGGTGTGGCTGCTGCTCGACGGGAACGGCGTGGGGTGGTGGGTGCTGCTGTTCGCCGCGCTGCGGGCTGTAGTCGGCACGATCTCGCTGTTCGTGATCGCGCCGCGCATGATGGCGGCGCGTCGGCGCGAACCCTGAAGTCCGAGTGCACCCGGAAAGAACGGTTGCACGCGCGGCGCATCCGCGGTTTCCGGGTGCACTCGCACCTATGCCGCGCGGGAAGAGGCGACGCCGAGGTGGCGGGCGAGGAACCTCGCGGCCTCGTCGCCCGCGTACGCGGGGACGCCCGTGTGGCCGCCCAGGTTCGCCGCGAGCGACTTCTCCGGCGAGCCGAACGCGTCGAAGAGGTCGAGCGCGGCCTGGCGAGGATTGTCGACGTCGTCCCACTGCAGCAGCATGTGGATCGGGATGCGCATGGCGCGGGCCTCCTCGAGGATGACCCGCGGGATCCAGCTGCCGGCGAAGAGCACGGCCGCGGCGATCCGAGGATCAGCGAGGGCGAGCCGGACGCCGAGCGAGATGATCCCGCCCGAGTACCCGACGGGGCCGCCGAGCCCCGGGAGCGCGGACAACGCGTCGAGCGCCGCACGGCACTCGGGCACGGCGGCGTCGACGAGCGGCAGGACGAGCCGGTCCACCGTGGCGTCGGCCACCGGCTCGCGCGCCCCGAGAGCCGTCCGAAGCTCCGCCCGCGCTTCCTCTAGCGCCGACAGCCGCGGCCGAGAGCCACTGCCGGGCAGCTCGAGGGCCGCGCTCGCGAACCCGTCCTGCGCGCTGCGCCGGGCGCGCGCGATCAGTCGAGGATGCTGGGCGTCGAGACCGCCGGGATGACCGAGGAGGATCAGCGGGGCGGACCCCGAGGGATCGAGGGGAGGCATCCACAGGATGCCCGGGACGTCGCCCACGAGGAGGGAGCGTTCGAGGAGATCGCCGTCGAGTCGGCGTTCGGAGAGGATCTGCAAGGTCATGGTCGTGCCCTTCGGGAGCGCTGGATGTGCGGTGCTCCCGGACGACCTATCGCCCGACCGTGACCTCCGAGGGGAGCACCCCTGTCGTCTGCTTCACGGGTACCACCTCCTCGTCCTCGCTCACGGTGTCCCCGCACAGTAGCAGCCCACGCACCGGCGCGACAGAGCCGCGACAGGACGCGACGGAGCCGGGCCCGGGCGTAGCGTGAGGGCATGACGAAGGCGGTGGAGTTCGCGCCACGGGTGGGCGACGACGAGCTCGAGGAGCTCAGGGCGCGGTTGCGGTGGACGCGGTGGCCCGACGTGATCGAGGGATCCGGGTGGACGCGCGGCATCGACGTCGTGTGGCTGCGCGACCTCTGCGCGTACTGGGCCGACGGCTTCGACTGGCGTGCCCAGGAGGATGCGCTCAACCGGCTGCCGAGGCACCTCGTCGAGGTCGGCGGTCTGCGCATCCATGTCGTGCACGCCCTGAGCGCGGGGAACGGGGACGGACGGCACGGCACTCCCCTGCTGCTCTGTCACGGCTGGCCCGACTCGTTCTGGCGCTACACGAAGGTCATCGGCCCGCTGACGGAGGCGGGCTACGACGTGATCGTGCCCGACATGCCCGGCTTCGGGTACTCCGAGGCACCCCGGGATCGCGTGCTCGACTCTCGGGCCGTCGCCGCGCTGTGGGCCGAGCTCATGACCACGCTGGGCTACGACCGGTTCCTCGTCGCCGGGGGCGACATCGGCAGCCACGTCGCCCGCTACCTCGCCCTTGATCATCCTGAGAGGGTCGCCGCAGTGCACAGGACGGATGCGGGACTCCCGCCGGCCACGCTGGATCCGTCGACGCTGTCCGACCCCGAGCGGGTGTGGATGGCGCGGGCGAGCGAGTGGAGTGCCGCCGAGGGCGCGTACGCGGCCATGCAGCGCACCAAGCCCGACACGGCCGCCGTCGGCCTGACGGACTCTCCCGCGGGGGTGGCCGCCTGGATCCTGGAGAAGCTGCACGCCTGGAGCGACCTCGGCCCCGGCGGTGCGCTGGAGGACGTGTACTCGCGCGACGAGCTGCTCACGGCGGTCTCGATCTACTGGCACACCGGGACCATCGCGTCCTCGCTCCGCATGTATCAGGCGAACGCCGCCATCCCCGCGGAGCAGCTGATGCGGCGCGTGGAGGTGCCGTCGGGCTTCTCCCTCTACCCCGGAGACATCGCCACGCCGCCGGACGAGTGGCTGCAGCGGATGGCGGAGGTCGCCCGGGTGACGAGACCGGAACGCGGCGGCCACTTCGCGCCGTTCGAGGTGCCGGAGTCGTACGTGACGGAGATCACGTCGTTCTTCGAACCGTACCGGCCGTGAGATCCATTCATTGACAGACCTGAGGATCACTCGGTAGTGTGCGAGGAAATCTCATCACACCGTCGGGGGTCATCATGGTGGGCAGAATCTTCGTATCCGCTCTCATCGGCGTCGCGGTCGCGGCGACCTTCCTCGCCGCGGGCTCAGCGGCGTCGGCGTACGTGCCGGACGGCCAGGTCTCGATCAGTCCGGCCAGCGTCTCACCCGGTGGGGTGGTCACCGTCAGTGCGTCCGCCGACTCATTCCTCGCGGGTGAACCGGTGCGGGTCGCCGTCAACGGATACGCCGCGCAGCAGGCCGCACTGGGGCTGCTGGTCACCGCCAGCGTCGTCGAGGCGCCCGTGAGCGAGACCACCGCCACGACCGGGTCGGCCTCGCCGACCGGTGCCCTGGTCGTCACCGTGACCGCTCCGCCCGATGGCCGAGGGAACTATGTGGTCGAACTCCAGGGCCTCACCAGCGGAAGGGTCTACAGCGGCGCGTTCTCCGTCGACTCGCCCGCGGGTGCAGATGGCTCGTCCGCTGGAGGCACGCTGCCGAACACCGGCACCGACTCCTTCGTCTTCTACGAACTGGGCGCCATCGGCCTCGCCGGGCTGATCGGGGGCGCGCTCGCGACGGCCTCGGTCCGCCGACGTCAGGGGGCGTCGACCGCCGAGCGGTAGACATCCGCCACCCGACCGAGGAAGCGCTCGATCGTCTCGCGCTCCTCCGGGTCGAGCGAGGCGACGACGTCGTTCACGCTCGAGATGACGGGGACGAGTTCGCTCATCGCCCTGGCGATCGAGTCGGGCGAGGGCACGACGACGATCTTCCGACGGTCGTGCGGATGCGGGCTGCGCGACACGTGCCCGAGCGAGACGAGCCGGTCGACGACGAGGGTCGACGCGGCCGTCGAGATGCCGAGGCGTGTGGCCAGGTCGCTCGGGGTGAGGGGCCCCTCCTCGATGAGGTGCTCCATCGCCGCGAGATCGGTGGGGTTCACCGAGAGATGCGACCCGAGTCGCCGCTCGAAGGCGTGCGCCAGCGTGAGGATCTCGCGCAGCTGGGTACCGAGGGTGGTCGGCTCGGGGATGCCGTGCGTCGCCGCGAGTGCGGTCGCGTCTCGCGCGCTGTCGGCCATGGGAGCCATGGTAGACCTCACCCGTCGCCCGGCGCCCCGCCCGGGTGGGCGTCCAGGCAGCGCCGACTACACTCGAACGGTCGGAACGAAGAAGGATGCCGTAGTGAACGACGCGACGAGCGCCGCCGAGAGATCGCCCTACTGGGGCGTGCCGCTGGCGCGAGCCATCCCCTATCTCGTCACCGGACTCGTCATCACGTTCGTGTCCGACCACTCCCCCGTGATGGGCCTGGTCAGCTACGGCCTGCTCTCCCTCGTCGCGAGCGTGCTCGTCGGCGTGCTCACGCTGCGGACGCTCACCGAGCCACGCGACCGGTCCGCTCGACTGCTCTTCCTCATCCAGTCCGTGGTGGGAGTGGTGCTGGGTGTGCTCGCCCTCGTCTTCGCGGGCGTCGGCGGGGGTGCGGGCCTGGAGGCGTTCGTCTTCGTCGTCGGCATGAACGCCGCGATCGGCGGGTTCCTCGAGCTCTACACCGGGTTGCGATCCAAGCACGCCGCTCACCGCGACTGGATGGTCGTGGGCGGCGCGACGGTCGTGCTCGCGGTCGTGACGCTGCTCCTCCCCCCGGGCGATCCCGTGCTGGCCATCGGCATCGTCGGCGCCTACGCGATCATCGTCGGCCTCTTCCTCGTCATCGCGGGCTTCTCGCTGCGCTGGGGCGGGCACCAGATCTCCACCACCCGAACCCGGAAGACATCGTGAACGCACCCTCGAGACGCGACCGGCTGCGCCCGGTCGAACTGCTGGTCCTCTCGGCCGTGATGGCCGCCTTCGTCGGGCTCGTGGTGTTGATGTCGACCCGCGAGCTCTCCCTCGCGGGCATCTTCGCGGGTGTCGCCTTCATCGTCACCCTCGTCGTGATCGCGATGTTCGCGCTGACCTTCAAGCCGAACGAGACCGAACGGCACGAGATCGACGACGACGACTCCCAGCGCCCCACCGGACACTGACCAGGAGGCGCGTCAGTCGGCGAGGTGGTCGACGAGCTGCGAGGCGAGCCCGACGTAGCGCGCGGGGGTGAGCGCGAGCAGCCGCTCCTTGGCGGCGTCGCCGATGTCGAGGCCCCGGATGAACTCCGCCATCTCCGCGGCGCCGACGCGACGGCCGCGGGTCAGCTCCTTCAACAGGGCGTAGGGGTCGGCGATCGACGATCGGCCCTCGGTGACCTCGGCGCGGACCACGGTCTGGATGGCCTCGCCGAGCACCTCCCAGTTGGAGTCGAGGTCGGCCTCGAGCGCCGCCGTGTTGAGGGAGATCTGTCCGAGGCCGCCGCGGATGTTGTCGAGCGCGAGCACCGAGTGGCCGAGCGCGACACCGATGTTCCGCTGTGCGGACGAGTCGGTGAGGTCGCGCTGGAGCCGCGAGGTCACGAGCGTCGAGGCGAGGGAGTCCAGGAGCGCGCTGGAGAGCTCGAGGTTCGCCTCCGCGTTCTCGAAGCGGATGGGGTTCACCTTGTGGGGCATCGTCGACGAGCCCGTCGCGCCCTCGACCGGGATCTGGGTGAAGTAGCCCATC
This sequence comes from Cnuibacter physcomitrellae, assembly GCF_014640535.1. Classification (NCBI taxonomy): domain Bacteria; kingdom Bacillati; phylum Actinomycetota; class Actinomycetes; order Micrococcales; family Microbacteriaceae; genus Cnuibacter; species Cnuibacter physcomitrellae. Next base: position 2,553,040 of record NZ_BMHD01000001.1, on the reverse strand, counting down.
GAGATGTACGTCCACACGTCGGTGCAGAGGTTGTGCAGGATGCGGTTGGCGTGGCTGATCCGCGCGTACAGCTCCGCCTGCCAGTCGTGCGACTCGATCTGCGTCGTCAGCGGGTTCCACGTGAGCCCGAGCGAGGTGACGAACTCGTTCGAGATCGCCTGCCAGTCCGCATCCGGGTCGGCGGCGAGGTGGGCGGCGAACGTCGCGGTCGCGCCGCTGAACTTGCCGAGGTACTCCGTCGCGACGATCTGGGCCCGGACCCGCTGCAGGCGGTGGACGAACACCGCGAGCTCCTTGCCCATGGTGGTCGGGGTCGCCGGCTGGCCGTGGGTGTGCGCCAGCATGGGCGCATCCCGGTAGAGCTCGGCCTGGCGGGTGAGCTCGGCGATCACCGCGTCGAACGCGGGGAGCCACACCGAGGAGACGGCCGAGCGGATCGTGAGCGCGTAGGAGAGGTTGTTGATGTCCTCGCTCGTGCAGGCGAAGTGGGTGAGCTCGGCGATCGAGGTCAGGCCCAGCTCGTCCAGACGCCGGCGGATGAAGTACTCGACGGCCTTCACGTCGTGGCGGGTGGTCGCCTCGAGGGAGGCGAGCTCGTCGATCGACGCCTGGTCGAAGCCGTCCACGAGGGAGCGCAGCGACCGCTGCTGCTCCTGGGTCAGCGGGGTGGTGCCGAACATGCCGTGGTCGGTGAGGTAGATCAGCCAGTCGATCTCGACCAGGACGCGAGCGCGGTTGAGGCCCGCCTCGGACAGGTGGTCGCCGAGCGCCTGGACGGCGGGACGGTAGCGGCCGTCGAGCGGGCTGATGGGCTGAGGGGGGAGGGTCATGAGGGGCTGACCGTCGGCCTTTCGTCGTGGTGCGTCGCCCGCATGGCGGGCGCGATCTGGTGGAACAGGGCTCGATCGGCGCGCTCGATCTCGGCGAGCACCGCATCGAACATCGCCGCATCGCCGTAGTAGGGGTCCGCGACGTCGGACGCGCCGCGCGCCTCCGGATCGAAGGAGAGCAGCAGGCGGATCTTGGAGCGGTCCTCGTCGGATCGGGCCCAGGAGCGCAGGATCCGCTCGTGGCTGCGGTCGAGGGCGACGACGAGGTCGAGGTCGTCGAACCAGCTCGGGTCGAACTGCCGCGCCCGGTGCGTGCGGCCGTCGTAGCCGGCGTCCTCGAGCGCCGCGAGGGTGCGCGGGTCGGCCTGCTCGCCGACGTGCCACTCACCCGTGCCGGCGGACGTGACGCGGATCGCGTCGCCGAGACCGGCATCCTCGGCCATGCGGCGGAGGACCACCTCGGCGATCGGGGACCGGCAGATGTTCCCGGTGCACACCATGCAGATGCGGAACGGATCGGCCATGGCCTTCATTCTCCCATCCCGTCCTGCGGTGGCGCGCCCGGTGGCGGCCGAGGCGCTCCTTCGGTCGAGCCTCGCGGATCAGCGGTCGCGGCGGCTCCGGGCGAGCGGCCGCAGGATCGCGCCGATGATGGCGGACAGGATCGCCATCACGAGGGCCCCGAGCACCGCCCACCAGAACCCGTCGACCACGAGGCCGAAGCCGAAGATCGTCGTCGACAGCCAGCTCACGAGCATGAGCAGCAGTCCGTTCACGATGAGCGCGAGGAGGCCGAGCGTGAGGATGTACAGCGGGAAGGCGACGACCCGGATGATCGAGCCGAGGATGCCGTTGACGACTCCGAAGATCAAGGCGACCAGCAGGAGGGTCAGGATCGACGGCAGGACACCGGAGTCGTAGGAATCGAGATGGATGCCTCCGCTCACGATCAGTGTCGTCAGCCAGAGGGCGATCGCGTTGGCCACGAGCGACACGAGGAATCTGCGCATGGCCTCACTATCCCAGAGCCGACGGCCGGAGGCCAGGGTCGCGCCTCCTGCTCCCTCCGGCCCCGGTCGTAGGATGACGGGATGGTGAAGCTGCGCCCCGAGATCCTCGCCCTTCCGGCCTACAAGCAGGGCAAGGCGGCGGAGGGCGGCTACAAGCTCTCGTCGAACGAGAACCCCTTCGATCCGCTGCCGGGCGTGCTCGAGGCGGTCGACCGCGCGACCCGGTCGCTGCACCGCTACCCGAACGCCGCCGCACCGGAGTTGACCGCCCGCGTCGCCGCCACCTGGGGTGTGGCCGAGGACGAGGTCATCATCGGCGCGGGCTCGGTGGCGCTCCTCGTGCAGTTCACCCTGGCGGCCGCCGGCCCCGGCGACGAGATCGTGTTCTCCTGGCGCTCGTTCGAGGCGTACCCGTGGATGGCGGTGCTCCCGGGGGCCACGGCGATCAAGGTGCCCAACACCCCGGACGAGCGCCACGACCTCGACGCGATGGCCGCGGCGATCACCGACCGCACCCGCCTCGTGATCGTCTGCAGCCCGAACAACCCGACCGGCACGATCGTCACCCAGGCCGAGTTCGACGAGTTCCTCGCGAAGGTGCCCGACGACGTGCTCGTGATCCTCGACGAGGCGTACGCCGAGTTCGTCACCGACGTCGCCGCCGTGAACGGGCGCACCCTGGCGCTGCGCCATCCGAACCTCGTCGTGCTGCGCACGTTCTCCAAGGCCTACGGCCTGGCCGGCCTCCGCATCGGCTACGGGGTGGGCCCGGCCTCGATCCTCGCCGCCGCGCGCACCACGATCATCCCCCTGAGCGTGACGGATGCGGCCCAGCAGGCCGCTGTCGCCTCCCTCGACCGGGTCGACGAGCTGCACGAGCGCGTCGCCCACATCGCCGCTCGCCGAGACCGCGTGTGGGCGGCTCTCGTCGACCAGGGGTGGGACGTGCCGAAGCCGCACGGCAACTTCGTCTGGCTCGCCACGGGCGAGCACAGCGAGCGTGCCGCCGAGGTGTTCTCGCAGCACGGGGTGATCGTCCGGGCGTACATGCCGGACGGCGTCCGGGTGACCATCGGAGAGGACGAGGCTGTGGAGCACGTCCTGGCTGCAGCGGAAGAGATTGTGCAGACTCTCCAAGGGAAGGGCCTGCGGCTGCCGGTACGGTAGATCCGACGTTGTCAGGAGGTACCGCCGTTGTCCGACACGACGCCGACCGTCCAGTTCCTCTCCCTCGAGGGTGAACTGCGACCCACCGACGCCGCCGAGGAGTTCGCGGATCGGCTCGCCGAGCTGACCGACGACGACCTCCGGTCGATGTACCGCTCGATGCAGCTCGCCCGGCACTTCGACGCCGAGGCCTCGAACCTGCAGCGACAGGGCCAGCTCGCGCTGTGGATCCCCTCCCACGGCCAGGAGGCCGCGCAGGTGGGCTCCGCGATGGCGGCCCGCGCGCAGGACCACATCTTCCCGGCCTACCGCGAGCACGTCGTCGCACTCGTGCGCGGCGTCGACCTCTACGAGGTCCTCCGCCTGCTGCGCGGCGAGACGCACGGTGGATGGGATCCCACCGACCCTGCGAACGGCAACGTCCACGGGTACACGCTGGTCATCGGCGCGCACTCGCTGCACGCCGTGGGCTATGCGCAGGGACTCCAGCTCGACGGCGTGGTCGGCACCGGCGACCTCGAGCGCGACGCCGCCGTGCTCTGCTACTTCGGCGACGGCGCCACCTCGCAGGGCGACGTGAGCGAGGCGCTCGTCTTCGCCGCGAGCTCCCAGGCGCCCACCGTCTTCTTCGTGCAGAACAACCAGTGGGCCATCTCCGTGCCCGTGCGGGTGCAGTCCCCCGTCCCCCTCGCGCTGCGGCCGACCGGGTTCGGCATCCCCGGGGTGCGCATCGACGGCAACGATCCGCTGGCGAGCTACGCGGTCACCCGGTCCTTCCTCGACGACGCGCGCGAGGCGCGCGGGCCCCGGTTCATCGAGGCGCTCACCTACCGCCTCGGCGCTCACACGTCCTCCGACGACCCGACGAAGTACCGCGATCCCGAGGAGTACGCGTACTGGGTCGCCCGCGACCCGATCGTGCGCTTCGAGAAGCACCTCCGCCTGCTCGGCGAGGGCGACGCCTTCTTCACCGACGTCGTCGCCGAGGCGGAGGAGTTCGCCGACCGGATGCGCCGCCGCATCCTCACCGCGGGGTCGCCCGACCCCGCGACCATGTTCGACCACGTGTACGCAGAACCGCATCCGGTCATGACGGAGCAGAAGCTCTGGCTGGAGCGCTACGAGGCCTCGTACGCAGAAGGAGTGCAGTGACCATCCAGGATCAGGCGACCGCCCCCGCCGCGCCGACGCGCGCCGCGGTGGAGGAGCTGCCCATGGTGAAGGCCCTCAACGCCGGCCTCCGCCAGGCGCTCGCCGACGACGACAAGGTCCTCCTCATGGGAGAGGACATCGGCACGCTCGGTGGCGTCTTCCGGGTGACCGAGGGGCTGCAGGCGGAGTTCGGCGCGAAGCGCGTGTTCGACACGCCGCTCGCCGAGTCGGGCATCGTCGGCACCGCCATCGGGCTGGCGATGCGCGGATACCGACCGGTGTGCGAGATCCAGTTCGACGGGTTCATCTTCCCCGCCTTCGACCAGATCACCACGCAGCTGGCCAAGCTCACCAACCGGGCGCAGGGCGCCTTCTCGCTGCCCGTCGTGATCCGGGTGCCCTACGGCGGCCACATCGGCGCCGTCGAGCACCACCAGGAGAGCCCGGAGGCGTACTTCGCCCACACCGCGGGCCTGCGGCTGGTCAGCCCGTCCACCCCGCACGACGCGTACTGGATGATCCAGGAGGCGATCCGCAGTGACGACCCCGTGATGTTCTTCGAGCCCAAGAGCCGCTATTGGCCCAAGGGCGCCGTCGACTTCGGAGGCAGCACCACCCCGCTCCACGCGAGCCGGGTCGTCCGCCAGGGCACCGACGTCACGCTCGTCGCCCACGGGGCCATGGTCAGCGTGCTCATGCAGGCCGCCGAGGTCGCCCAGGAGGAGGGCATCAGCGCCGAGGTCATCGACCTGCGGTCGCTCAGCCCCGTCGACTACGGCCCGATCGTCGAGTCGGTCACCAAGACCGGGCGGCTCGTCGTGGCCCAGGAGGCGTCCGGATTCGTGTCCCTCGGCTCTGAGATCGCCGCCACCGTCACCGAACGGGCCTTCTACTCGCTGAAGTCGCCGGTGCTCCGCGTCTCCGGCTTCGACATCCCGTTCCCGCCCGCGAAGCTCGAGAAGCTCCACCTCCCCGACGCCGACCGCGTGCTCGAGGCGGTCGACCGGGCCATGGCCTACTGATCACGAGGATCCGCATGAGCAGCACCCAGTTCCACCTCCCGGACGTCGGCGAGGGCCTCACCGAGGCCGAGATCGTCTCCTGGAAGGTCGCGCCAGGCGACCCCGTCGAGATCAACCAGGTCATCGTCGAGATCGAGACCGCCAAGTCGCTCGTCGAGCTGCCCTCCCCCTACGCGGGCGTCGTCTCGGGCATCCTCGTCGACGAGGGAACCACCGTCGACGTGGGCACCGCCCTCATCACGGTCGACGCGGTCGATGGCGAGGAGGCGCCCGTCGTCACGCCCGAGGACGAGGTCGGCGGCGGCTCGGTCCTCGTCGGATACGGCAACCACGGCAGCATCACCAGCCGTCGCGCCGGACGCGGCAAGGCGACCATCCGCGCCATCGGCGAGGAGGAGGGCGGGCCCCGTGCGCGACCGGGCCGTCACCACCCGGTCCCGGGCATGCCCGTGCTCGCCAAGCCCCCCATCCGCAAGCTCGCGAAAGACCTCGGGGTCGCCCTCGAGGAGGTCTCCCCCACCGGGCCCGGCGGCGAGGTCACCCGGGAGGACGTCATCCTCCACGCCGACCAGGCGAAGGTGTTCCAGAACATCGAGACGCCGCAGTGGGCGCCCGTGCGCGAGGAGCGCATCCCCGTGAAGGGCGTGCGCAAGCAGATCGCCCAGGCCATGACGACCAGCGCGTTCCAGGCGCCCCACGTCAGCCTCTTCGTCGACGTCGACGCCACCCGGACCATGGAGTACGTGCAGCGGCTCAAGACCTCGCCCGACTTCGCCGGCATCAAGGTCTCCCCGCTGCTCATGATGGCCAAGGCCGTCATCTGGGCGGTGCGCCGCAACCCGATGGTGAACTCCGCGTGGACCGACCAGGAGATCATCGTCCGCAACTACGTGAACCTCGGCATCGCCGCGGCCACCCCCCGCGGACTGATCGTGCCCAACATCAAGGACGCCCACGACATGTCGCTGCGGCTCCTCGCCGAGTCGCTGCAGCAGCTCACCCAGACCGCGCGCGAGGGCCGCACCACCCCCGCCGACCAGGCCAACGGGACCATCACGATCACCAACATCGGTGTGTTCGGGATGGACACCGGCACCCCCATCCTCAACCCCGGCGAGGTGGGGATCATCGCCCTCGGCACCATCAAGCAGCGGCCCTGGGTCGTCGACGGCGAGGTGCGACCCCGCTACGTGACGACGGTGGGCGCGAGCTTCGACCACCGCGTCGTCGACGGCGACGTCGCGAGCCGTTTCGTCGCCGACGTCGCCTCCATCCTCGAGGAACCCGCGCTGCTGCTTGATTAGGACGCCGCCGCCCCTGCGGCGTCCTGCCGCGATCTGTTGCGCTGCTCGGGTTGCGCCGCGGGTCTGCTGAGGAAGCGACGTCACGCCGCCGCTTCCTCAGTGCGTGAGGCGCCGCGGTCGGCGTGGGCGGGCAGGGGGCGCGGGCTTGCACGGGAATGAGGGTGCGGCTAGCATCGCCGGATGCAGAAGATGAGGATGCGTCACTGTCTCGCGATGGCGGCGAGCGTGGCGGTGAGCGCGGCGGTTGTGGGAGCGGGCGCGGCGTCGGCAGCGATCGTGAAGCCGCCGATCGAGCTCGTCAGCCACGACGTCGCGGGCGGATACGGCGATGCGGACTCGGACCGGTCATCGGCGAGCTCCGGCATGCAGTCGATCGCGTTCATCTCCAGCGCGAGCGACCTCGATGCACCGTCCAACGGTGACGCTCAGGTCTACGTACGTGATCGCGAGAGCGGACGGCTCGAACTCATCACCGTCGGCACGGGAGGCAAGCCGGCGGTGGGCGACGCACAATCGGTGGCCATCTCGGCCGACGGTCAGAAGGTCGCCTTCACCTCAGCCGGCGCCGACATCATCCCGGGGCTCACACCCGGTGTCTCCCAGGCGTACCTGCACGACAGGTCGACCGGGCAGACGATCCTCCTGAGCCATGACGCCATGGGAGCACCGTCGTCGAAGCAGGTGAGGAACGTCGACATCGACGACGCCGGCGACACCGTCTCCTTCGATACCGCGGGCGAGCTGACGTCCGTGACCGGCAAGGGGGTCGGACAGGTCTACGTCTGGCGATCCGGCACGGTCCAGATGGCGAGCGTGGACCCCACCGGGACGGTAGGAGGGACGATGGGCACGGAGGAAGGGCTCCTCTCGCCCGACGGGCGGATCGTGGCATTCACCTCCTTCGATCAGCTCAGCGCCTCCCCGGCCAACGGTTCACGGCTGCAGTCCTACGCCCGGTACCTCGACAGCGGCACCACCGTCATGATCTCCACCTCGCCGGACGGTTCTGCCTCGGCCGACAAGGACGCCCTCGTGAGCGCCGTGCTCGACGACGGCACAGCCCTCGTCTCGACGTCGGCGGCGAACCTCGCGCCCGGCCTCACCCTCGACCCCGCGTTCACGCAGCTCTATCACGTCTCCGGCGCTGCACCGGGATCGCCCACCAGGACATCGATCCTCATCACGCACACGGCCGCGTCGGCGACCACGTCCTCCCGGGCCGACGTCGGCAGCTCCGGGATCTCCTCCGATGGCACCTACGTCGTCTTCGATTCACGCGCGGTCGACCTGACGACCTCGCCGAGGGGGACGGGTGACCCGGAGATCTACAGCTGGGACCCGTCGACGGGTGTGGTGAGCGGAGAGAGCGTCGACGTCTCCGATCCCGGGCGGCTATCAGGGCGTGGTGCAGGTGATGTGTCGGTGGCACCGGACGGATCGGGATACGCCTTCACCGCTCGGACAGATGGCCTGGTGACTGTGCCGACGCCGCCGATCGTCCTGGTGTGGCAGGTCTACGCGGGCTTCAGGGCGGTGACTACTCCCGACCCGACCCCCTCGCCGTCGGCTTCCGGTGGCGCCATCGGAACCGTCGCGCAGACCGGCCGAGACGGTCTTGCGGCCACGGGTCTGGATCCGAGGGGGCTGGGAGCGGCGGCCGTCCTCCTCATCGTCGCGGGTCTGGGTGCGGGCCTCAGCTTCCGGAGGCGGACCAGGCACCGGCGAGCATGACGACACCCAGGGTGGCGACCGCGGCGTTGCCGGCCAGGGGGGTCACGCGGGCGAGACGTGGGCCCGCCCGCCGACCCACGAGCGCTCCCGTCAGGACGAGGACGAGCTGCCACGTCGCCGAGGCCAGGCCGACGCCCGCGACGAAGAGCACGCCGCCGGCCGGGGACGGTGCGGCGCCCTGCCCTGCGACGAGGGCCGTGAAGTACAGCAGGGTCGCCGGGTTGAGAGCGGTGAGACCGAAGAAGAGCAGGAAGCGGTGGCGGGAGCGCGGGCGCCGCATGTCGGCCCCGACATCGATCGCTCCGGGCCTGGCAGCGCGGACGAAGCCCCGGGTGGCGATCGCGAGAAGGGCGACACCGCCGATCACCCCGGGCCAGGGCGACCACGAGGCGATCAGGGGTGCAGCGGCCGCACCCACCGACACGGCGGCCGCGCAGTAGAGGACGTCGACCACGGCGACCGCCAACGCGGCCGGAACCCCGCCGACCAGGCCCCGGGACGCGCCCTCCTGGAGGAGCAGGATCCCGATCGCCCCCAAAGGGAGCGCGAGGGCGAGGCCCGCGACGATGCCGGCGCCGAGCGCCTCGTGAGGGTCCATGACGTCCGAGTGTCGCGAACGGCAGCGGAGGTCGCAGTGCGATCGTGCAGTTCGATGAGAGGATTCACCATGTGGACGCCATCGACGAGCAGATCATCAGCATCCTGCGGGTCGACGGACGCGCATCGTTCAGTGCGCTCGGTCGTGAGGTCGGGCTCAGCACCAACGCCGTCGCCGCCAGGGTCAGGCGCCTGGAGAGCAGCGGAGTCATCACGGGTTACCGGGCGATCCTCGGTTCCGACGCCCCGGACGAGGTGAGCGGCCTCGAGGCGTTCGTCGACGTCCGACTCGAGCCCGGCCGCGACTCCGAGGAGTTCTTGGCGTGGGCGGTCGGTGCCCCGCCGATCCTCGACGCGGTGCACGTGACAGGGCCGTACGATTACCTCCTTCGTGTTCGCGTTGCGGACACCGCCGCGCTCGACGGTCTTCTCCGGCTCCTCAAGCGGGAAGCCGGAGCGGCGCAGACCCAGACCCGCCTCGCGCTCCGGCCTCATCCGCACGCCTCCGCATCCGCTGGACGGCGATTTTGATAACCGTTCTCAGGTGATTAGAGTCGGGGGTCGTGATCCCGAATCCAGGCCGCCCGCGTCTGCGCAGGAGTGCGCTCGCGCTCGCGGCGGTCCTCTCCGCGGGAGCGGCGCTCGCGGGATGCACGAGCATGCCGGCGGCGACGATGACGGTGGGCAGCGGCGCGTCGGCCACGCTGTCGGTGGTGGCCTCCACCGACGTCTACGGCAGTCTGGCGAGCGCGGTCGGCGGCGACCAGGTCGCGGTGACCAGCCTCATCGACAGCCCGACGAAGGATCCGCACGAGTTCCTGGCCAGCGCCCGCGATCAGCTTGCGGTGAAGGACGCCGATCTGGTCATCGAGAACGGCGGGGGCTACGACGACTTCCTCCCCCAGATGGTCGATGCCTCGGGAGCGAGTCCCGTCGTGGTCTCGGTGGCGGAGGTGTCGGGGTATCCGGCCGAGGGCCTGAACGAGCACCTCTGGTACGACGTCCCCACGATGGAGCGGCTCGTCGACGAGCTCGCCGATCGGTTCAGCGACCTCGACCCCGAGGACGCACCGGTCTTCACCGCCAACGCCACGAGCGCCAAGGGCCAGCTCGCCGCCCTGGCCGCCACCGAGGACGATCTCGCCGAGAGCTACCGCGGCCAGCGCTTCCTCGCGACCGAGCCGCTCGCGCTCTACATGCTCGACGCGATCGGCCTGGTCGACGCCACCCCTGCCGGGCTGCAGGATGCGGTCGAGCGCGGCGCCGAGGTCCCTCCCGACGAGTTCCTGCAGGCGATCGAGCTGGCCACGAACGGCACCGTCGACCTCGTCGTGCACGACACCCAGACCCCGACGGCGCAGGCGAACGCCCTGGTGGAGAACGCGAAGACGGCGGGGACTCCGACGGTGGCGCTGTCCGAGACCCTGCCGGAGGGCGAGGACTACTTCACCTGGATGAAGGCGAACCTCGACCGGATCACCGAGGCGCTGGCGCGATGACCGGTCCGGCCGAGTCGCCCGTCCTGCGCATCCGCGGTGGTGCGCTCGCCTACGGCCCGCGTCGACTCTGGTCCGGTCTCGACCTCGACGTCCAGGCGGGCGAGTTCATCGCGGTGCTGGGGGCGAACGGATCGGGCAAGACGAGTCTCCTCCGTGCCGTCCTCGGCCAGCAGCCCCTCACCTCGGGCTCGATCGAGTTCCTGGGCCGCCCGGCCCGCCGCGGCGATCGCCGCATCGGCTACGTCCCGCAGCAGAAGCTCGCCGACGACGGCACCCCGCTCCGCGCTCGCGATCTCGTCGCGCTCGGCATCGACGGGCACCGGTTCGGACTGCCGCTGCCGTCGCGCTCGCGCCGAGCGCGCGTCGACCTCCTGCTGGAGGAGGTCGGGGCCGAGTCGTACGCGGATGCGGGGGTCTCCACCCTGTCGGGTGGCGAGCAGCAGCGGCTCCGGATCGGGCAGGCGCTCGCCGGCGAGCCGCGGCTGCTCCTCTGCGACGAGCCGCTCCTCTCGCTCGACCTCGCGCACCAGCGCGGGGTGAGCGAGCTGATCGACCGGCAGCGTGCCGCCCGCCGGATGGGCGTGCTCTTCGTCACGCACGACATCAACCCCGTGCTCTCGTTCGTCGATCGCGTGCTGTACCTCGCCGGCGGCGGGTTCCGCATCGGACCGCCCGACGAGGTCCTGCGGAGCGACGTGCTCTCCGAGCTCTACGGCTCCCCCGTCGACGTCATCCGCACCCGCGGGCGCGTGATCGTGGTGGGGACGCCGGATGCGGGACACGACCACCACCACGACGACGACGAGGTGGAGTGATGGACGACATCTGGTCGCAGATCTTCGACTTCAGCGACTACGGACAGCTGCTGGCCCTGCTGCAGAACTCGATCATCGCGGGAGCCGTGCTCGGGGTGGTCGGCGGACTGATCGGGGTCTTCGTGATGTCGCGCGACATGGCCTTCGCCGTGCACGGCATCAGCGAGCTGTCGTTCGCCGGGGCGGCCGCGGGGCTGCTGTTCGGCATCGGCGTGGTCGAGGGTGCGCTCGCGGGGTCGATCGTCGCGGCCCTGCTCATCGGCATCCTGGGGGCGAGGGCACGCGACCGCAACTCGATCATCGCCGTGCTCATGCCGTTCGGGCTGGGGCTCGGGATCCTGTGCCTCGCTCTCTACCCGGGGCGATCGGCCAATAAGTTCGGGCTCCTCACGGGCCAGATCGTCGCCGTCGACGATCCGCGCCTGAACTCCCTCATCGTGATCTCGGCCATCGTCGTGATCGGCCTGCTCCTCACCTGGCGCCCGCTGACGTTCGCGAGCGTCGACGCCGACGTGGCGGCGGCTCGCGGGGTGCCGACCCGCGCGATGTCCATCTGGTTCATGCTGCTCCTCGGCCTCGCCGTCGCGGTGTCGGTGCAGATCGTCGGATCCCTGCTGGTGCTCTCCGTGCTGGTCACCCCGGCCGCGGCGGCGCTGCGGGTGTCGAAGTCACCCGTGGTCGTGCCCTTGCTCTCCACGCTCTTCGCCGTCGGCTCGCTGGTCGGCGGCATCCTGCTCGCGCTCGGATCCTCCGTGCCGATCAGCCCGTACGTCACGACGATCTCCTTTCTCATCTACGTCGTGTGCCGCATCGTGGAACGTGTCCGCCGAGGGCGTGACGGCAGACGGCATACCCCCAGCCGATCCGCGTTACCGTGGGAGGAGAGGACGGAGAGGGCATGAAGCGCAACACCTGGCAGCGGGAGGCCGTGCGGTCGGCGCTCGGATCGCAGATCGGCTTCGTCAGCGCGCAGACGCTCCACTCCTCGCTCAAGGGCTCCGGATCGCAGATCGGCCTGGCCACCGTGTACCGCGCGCTGAACGACCTCGCCCAGGAGGGTGAGGCCGATTCGCTGCAGTCGCCCGAGGGCGAGGCGCTGTACCGGGCCTGCTCCCTGGCGCACCACCACCACCTCATCTGCCGCAGCTGCGGCCTGACGGTGGAGATCGAGGCCGACGAGGTCGAGGAGTGGGCGCAGCGCACGGCGAAGCTGCACGGGTTCAGCCGGCCCGAGCACGTGGTCGACATCTTCGGGTTCTGCTCAGCCTGCGTCCCGCCCCAGCGCTGACTTGGCGGATGCGCATCCGTCGCGTACTCTAGGAAGGTTGGGTGGAGCCTCCGCCCATTGTGGACCGGGCACAGCCCGGTTCGCCGACAAGTCATCTTGGGTGAAGACGCTCGTCTTCACGGTAACCAAATGGAGGAACAGTGGCAGCAGTGTGCCAGGTGACAGGAGCCGTTCCCGGCTTCGGTCACAACATCTCGCACTCGCACCGTCGTACCAAGCGGCGGTTCGACCCGAACGTGCAGAAGAAGACCTACTACGTCCCGTCGCTTCGCCGTAACGTCACCCTGAACGTCTCGGCCAAGGGCATCAAGGTGATCGATGCTCGCGGCATCGAGTCCGTCGTCAAGGACATCCTGGCGCGTGGGGAGAAGATCTGATGGCTAAGCAGCAGGACATCCGGCCGATCATCAAGCTCCGCTCCACCGCGGGCACCGGCTACACCTACGTGACGAAGAAGAACCGTCGCAACGACCCCGACCGTCTCGTCCTCAAGAAGTACGACCCGGTGATCCGCAAGCACGTCGACTTCCGAGAGGAGCGGTAAACAATGGCCAAGAAGAGCAAGATCGCGCGCAACGAGCAGCGCAAGGTGATCGTCGACCGCTACGCGGCTCGTCGCGCCGAGCTGAAGAAGGCTCTCGTGAGCCCGAGCAGCACCGACGAGGAGCGCGAGGCCGCCCGCCTCGGCCTGCAGAAGCTCCCCCGCAACGCCTCGCCGGCTCGCGTCCGCAGCCGCGACGCCATCGACGGACGTCCCCGTGGAGTGCTGACGAAGTTCGGCATCTCGCGTGTGCGCTTCCGCGACATGGCGCACCGTGGCGAGTTGCCGGGCATCACCAAGTCCAGCTGGTAGGTTACAGGCGGTCGTTCCCGACCGCCTGTATCAATTAGGGAGCTACCGGTCGGTAGCGAAGAAGGTCCGAGGAGGACACCCATGGCTGATAAGTCACTCAACAAGACCGAGCTCGTCGCAGCCGTCGCCGCCGCTTCGGGTCAGACCCAGTCCGCTGTCAACGACGTGCTCGACGGTCTGTTCTCGACCCTGGCCGACTCCGTCTCGAGCGGCACCAAGGTCACCATCCCGGGCTGGATCGCCGTCGAGCGCACCGAGCGTGCCGCCCGCACCGGCCGCAACCCGCAGACCGGCGCCACCATCGAGATCCCGGCCGGCTACTCGGTCAAGATCTCGGCGGGCTCGAAGCTGAAGGCTGCTGCCAAGTAAGTCCCCGACTTCTGTAGGAAGGGCGTCGACCTCACGGTCGGCGCCCTTTTCTGCATACCGGGCGCGTGCCGAGCGAGGGGCGGCGCTCAGGATGGGGCGCGTACGCTTGTCGGGTGACACGAGTCGTGAGGATCGTCGCGCCCGCCGCGCTGGTGGTCGCGTCGTTCGCCGCACTCCTGATCGCGCTCGCCGTCGGCGGCGCCGCGGCCCCGCAGCTCCTGCAGGACCCGGGCGACGTCGTCCGCTACGGGCTCCCCGTGGCGCAGATGATCGTGAACATCGCCGCCGCCGGCATGATCGGGGCTCTCGGCATGGCGCTCTTCGTGTTCCGTGCCGGCAGTGACGAGTACGGCAAGACGCTCGACATCGCGGCCGCCGCGTCCGCTCTGTTCACGGTGTCGGCCGCGGTGACGGGGTTCTTCAACTACCTCAGCGTCACCGCCCGCACGGTCAGCCTCGACGACAGCTTCTCCCAGGGGCTCGGCCAGTTCCTCACGCAGATCGCCCTCGGCCAGGCCTGGCTCTGGACGACGCTCCTCGGCGCGGTGCTGACCGTGCTGTGCTTCGCCGTGCGCAACCAGACGGCGCTGTTCTTCGTGGGGCTGCTCTCGGCCGCGGCGCTCATCCCGATGGCGCAGCAGGGCCACGCCTCGGGCACCGAGGGCCACGACGCCGCGGTCACCGCGCTCGCCCTCCACATCATCTTCGCGGCCGCCTGGCTCGGCGGGCTCCTCGTGCTGGCCCTCCTGAGCCGCCGCCTCGAGACGCTCGACCTCGTCGCGGCGGTGTCGCGCTACTCCGCGGTGGCGCTGATCTGCTTCGTGGTCGTGGCCCTCTCGGGCTACGTGAGCGCCCAGCTGCGCATCGGCACCCTCGACCAGCTGGCCAGCGCGTACGGCGCACTGGTCCTGGTGAAGGTGGGCGCTCTGCTCGCCCTCGGGGTCATCGGCGCCCTGCACCGCACCTTCCTGGTCCGTCGCCTCGACCGGACCGGGCACCGCGGGTACTTCTGGTGGCTCGTCGCCGTCGAGATGGTGTTCATGGGCATCGCCACGGGCTTCGCGGCGGCGCTCGGGCGCACCGCGACGCCGGTGTCGCAGGAGATCCCGGTGGTGCAGACGCCGGCGCAGATCCTCACCGGCGAGCCGCTCCCGCCCGAGCCGTCCTTCCTCACCTACCTGACGTCGTGGAACTTCGACCTGCTGTGGGTGCTGGTGTGCGGGTTCGGCATCGCTTTCTACCTCGCCGGGGTGATCAAGCTGCGCCGCCGTGGCGACGCGTGGCCCTGGTACCGGAGCGTGCTCTGGGTCGCCGGGATGCTGCTGCTGTTCTGGGTCACGAACGGCGGGCTCAACGTCTACGAGAAGTACCTGTTCAGCGTGCACATGTTCGGGCACATGACCCTGAGCATGATGGTGCCGCTCCTGCTGGTCCCCGCCGGTCCCGTCACGCTGGCGCTCCGCGCGATCGACAAGCGGTCCGACGGCACCCGCGGCATCCGCGAGTGGATCCTGCTCGCCGTGCACTCGCGTGTCGCGACGGTGATCGCCAACCCGATCGTGGCCGGCGTGCTGTTCGCCACCTCGCTCGTCGCGTTCTACTACACGCCGCTGTTCCGCTGGGCCACCGTCGACCACATCGGTCACGAGTGGATGATCGTGCACTTCCTCATCGTCGGGTACCTCTTCGTGCAGGCGCTCATCGGCATCGACCCGGTGCCCTACAAGCTGCCCTACCCGTTCCGGCTCCTGCTGCTGCTCGCCACGATGGCCTTCCACGCCTTCTTCGGCCTGGCGCTGATGAGCGGCACGGGTCTGCTCATGGCCGACTGGTTCGGGGCGATGGGCCGCACGTGGGGACCGAGCGCGCTCGTCGATCAGCAGAACGGCGGCGGAGTCGCGTGGAGCGTGGGCGAGATCCCCACCTTCATCCTCGCCGTCGTCGTGGCCGTGCAGTGGAGCATGAGCGACAAGAAGGAGGCCACGCGGAAGGATCGCGCGGCCGACCGCACCAACAACGCCGAGCTCGCGGAGTACAACGCGATGCTCGAGAAGCTCTCGGCGCGAGACGGCGGCCGGTGATCGTCCCCGACGCCACGACGGCGCTGCGGATGCTCGACGCCGGCGACATCTCCGCCGTGGAGCTCGTGTCGGCCCACCTCGACCTCATCGAGCGCCGTGGCGGGGAGCTCAACGCGGTGGTGGTCGTCGACCGTGACCGGGCGCTCGCGGAGGCCGCCGCGGTCGACGAGGCACGCGCATCCGGCCGCGACCCGGGTGTCCTGGGCGGCGTTCCGATGACGGTGAAGGACTCGTTCGCGGTGGCGGGGCTGCCCGCCTCGGATGGTCGGCGCTCCTCTCTGTCCACGCCGAGCGAGGATGCTCCCGCCGTGCGGCGGCTGCGGGCTGCGGGCGCGATCGTCGTCGGCAAGACCAACCTGCCCGACGAGCTGGGCGATCACCAGACGCGCAGCGAGCTGTACGGGGTGACGCGCAACCCGTGGGATCCGACTCGTACGCCGGGCGGGTCGTCGGGCGGATCCGCCGCCGCCGTGGCCGCGGGCCTCTCGGTCGCCGACCTCGGCAGCGATCTCGCGGGGTCCATCCGCGTGCCGAGCGCCTGGAGCGGGACGTTCGGACACGTCCCGAGCCACGGGCTGATCTCGAAGCGCGGGCATCTGCCGCGTCCGCTCGGGTCGAGGCTCGAGCCGCCGCTGTCGATGAGCGGTCCCCTCGCTCGCTCGGCGGACGATCTCGCCCTGCTGCTCGAGGTGCTCTCGGGGCCCGGCACTCCCGGTGAGGGAGCGCCGACGCCGGCGCCCCATGCGGTGAGCTCGCTGCGCGGTGCGCGTGTGCTGGTCTGGACGGATGCCGCTGCTCCCACCACGCGCGAGCAGTCGGATGCGGTGGCACGGCTCGCGGTGGGTGTGTCGGATGCGGGCGCCCGGGTCGAGGAGCTGCGCACCGAGTGGAGCGACGTGGTCGAGCTCTTCGGCCGGCTGGTCGCGGGCGAGCTGACGTACGGGACCGCGGGGTCGCCCGCCTCGTGGACGGACGTCGAGAGACAGCTCGAGCTCTCCGAGCAGTGGACGCACCGCCTCGGCGGAGCGCTGGTGATCGCGCCGGCGACCTTCGGCAGCGCGCCGCTTCTCGACGACGGGCCCCAGAGCGGGCGACGCTACGACCTCGACGGCGTGTCGATGCCGGCCGGGCCGGTGACCTCGGCCTGGAGCGCGCTGGTGAACACGCTCCGGGTGCCGTCGACGATCGTGCCCCTGGGACTCGACAGCGCCGGTCTCCCCCTGGGCGCGCAGATCGTGGGTCCGCGCCTCGGCGACCGCTCGACGATCGAGCTCGCCCGGCTGCTGACCGAGGCGGGCCTCATCGCGTTCGCCGCACCGCCCGGGTGGTGACGGGCCGCCTGGAACCGGACTGACCCTCAGCGCTGGGCGAAGGTCACTGTGCCGTCGGGCTGGATGGTGAGAGTGAACGTCACCGTGAAGGGGACGGACTCGTCGACGGTGGTCTCGGAGCCGTCGAAGAGCGAGCGCTCCCCCACCGTGACGTGTGCGGATCCGCTGCTCGAGGGGACCACCCAGGACGACTGGCCCGCGATGATGGAGACGGTCGGGTACTGCTCGATGCTCCACTGCGGAGAGCTCGTGATGCGGTTGTCGACGGCGAGGCCGAACGGGCATCCGGGAGGGTAGAGCACGGTCTGCGCCGCGCACGCGTCGAGGAAGGTGTCGACGGAGTCCTGCACCGCGTTCACCAGCGCGAGCTTGGGCTGGACGTCGACGATCGCGCTGATGGAGCTGAGCGGAGCCGTCGCGGCCATGCCGATGCTCTTGGCGCCGAGGAAGTCACCGCTGTGGGAGAGCACGTACATGCCGGGCACCAGCACCTCGTACGAGCCGCTGGCGTGGAACGCGGACGGGTCCGCCGTCTCGACCTCCGCTGCGCCGGCGGTGAACGACGCGGCGTGGGCGACCGTGATCGTGGCGGACGCGATCGGTGACTTCGCGAAGGCCCAGGTGGGGAAGACGAGCGCGCTGGAGCCCGTGCGGACGACGTCGAACTCGGAGCGTCCGTCTGTGACGTGACGGTCGGAGCCGACGAGGCTGTAGCTGAAGACCAGGCGATACCGGTCGGGGGCGATCTGAGCGTCGCTGACGAGCGAGACGTCGGTGAGCGTGCCCAGCGCATCCGCCTGCAGCAGGGCTGCGGCCCCTGTGCCCGGCTCGTCGCTCGAGGTCAGGACCACCCCGGGCATGCCCAGCGCCGCGTCGACGTCGTGTCGGGCGAGGGCGTCGAGGTACTCGCGGACGAAGGCCTCGGGGCTGTACGTCTCGCGCGCCATCGCTCCGACGGACGCGCCGAAGGCGACCAGGAGCAGGGCGCCGATGCCGCCCCAGATGAGCAGCGTGCGTCGGCGAGCACCCTGCTCGCCTGTGGACGACAAGCTCATGTCCACAGTCTAGGGAATCGGGTCGCCGCAGCCCCCCGGGCGGGTAGCCTGGGTACTCGCATCCCGAAAGGCCAGTCATGGATCGTCCGCCCCTGTCTGACGAGCAGCAGCGGGTGTTCGACCTCATCGAGGGCACCCGCGAGCACGTGCTCGTCACCGGCCGAGCCGGAACCGGGAAGTCGACGCTCCTCAACCACCTCTCGTGGAACACCGAGAAGCAGATCGTGATCAGCGCGCCGACCGGGGTCGCAGCGCTCAACGTCGGCGGCCAGACCATCCACTCGCTGTTCGGACTCCCGATCGGGCTCATCGCCGACCACGAGATCGAGCTCCGCGCCGACGTCCGGAAGGTGCTCAACACCATCGACACCCTCGTCATCGACGAGGTCTCGATGGTCAACGCCGACCTCATGGATGCGATCGACCGGTCGCTCCGCATCGCCCGCCACCGCAAGCTGGAGCCGTTCGGCGGCGTGCAGATCGTCCTGTTCGGCGACCCGTACCAGCTCCCCCCGGTGCCCGGCGACAGCGAGGAACGGGCGTACTTCGCCGACCGCTACCGCTCCATGTGGTTCTTCGACGCCGTGGTCTGGCAGCAGACGCCGTTGCGGATCGTGGAGCTCACGCAGGTGCACCGTCAGAACGACGACCAGTTCCGGTACATGCTGAACGCGGTGCGATTCGGGCAGGTGACGAAGGACATCGCCGACGTCCTCAACGAGGCCGGTGCGCGCACCCCGCCCGACGACGGGACGATGACCCTCGCGACCCGGAACGACGCCGTCAACCGCATCAACAAGGCGTCGCTCGAGCGGCTGCCGGGACGGGCTCTCACGGCGAAGGCCGAGGTGAGCGGCGAGTTCGGCGGCCGGGCCTACCCCGCCGACGTCGAGCTGCAGCTGAAGACGGGGGCGCAGGTGATGTTCCTCCGCAACGACGCCGACTCACGATGGGTCAACGGCACCGTCGGCACGGTGACGAGGATCGACGGCACGAAGGTGCGGGTGGAGGTCGACGACGAGGAGCACGAGGTCGAGCCCGTCGCCTGGGAGAAGTACCGCTACTCGTACTCCACCGAGTCGAAGCAGCTCACGAAGGACGTCGTCGGCGAGTTCACCCAGTTCCCGCTCCGCCTGGCGTGGGCCGTCACCATCCACAAGTCCCAGGGGCAGACCTACGAGAAGGCCGTGGTCGACCTCGGGCACCGTGTCTTCAGCGCGGGACAGACCTACGTGGCCCTGAGTCGGCTGACCTCCCTCGAGGGGCTCTACCTCACGCGGCCGCTGCGGCCGAGCGACATCATCGTCGACCGCGACGTGCTCGACTTCATGCGCCGATCCCGCGAGGGCGCGGCGACCTGACCGCCGTGCTCACGAGAGCGGGCCGGGGGCGGTGCTAGTCTGCGAACCGGCCCGATCCGGGGCCCGTGAGTCAGGGGGATGACGATGAGCGACGAGCAGCAGGGTACCGGGGAGCCGACACCGCCCATGGAGGGCGTGCCGCCCGTACCGCCGGCACCGCAGAGCGCGCCTGTGCCGCCGGCGCCGTCCGTGCCGCCAGCTCCGCCGGCACCGCCGTCGGGATCGCAGCCGTACGCGGCTCCGGTGCCGCCGTCGGGTTCGCCGCAGCCGTACAGTCAGCAGCCCTACGGCCAGCCTGATCCCGCGGCTGCGTACGGGCAGCCGCAGTCCTACGCGCCGGCGCCCCCCGCGCCGCCGTCCTACGGCCAGCCCTACCCGCAGCAGCAGCCCTACGGTCAGCCGCAGCCGTACGGCTACCCGTCTCCGTACCCGGCTCTGCCGCCGTACGAGCCGCTCGCGATCGCGTCGATCAGCGTGGCGGGAGGGGCGGCCATCCTCGGCTTCTTCCTCACCTTCCTCGCCGTCGGTGCGGTGGTCGGCGCGATCCTCGGTCTCGTGGCGCTCTCGCGGATCAAGCGCACCGGCAACAGGGGTCGCGGGCTCGCCATCGCCGGGACGATCGTGGGCTTCGTGGTCACCGGCATCGGACTGCTCGTCCTCATCGTGGCCATCGGATTCTTCGCCGTGGCCGTCGGGAGCTACGGCTACCCCAGCTGACGCGGACGAGACTCGGAGTGTCATGCTCCGTTGCGGGTCGCACATCACCCCTGCCATAGTGATGCTCGGCCCATCCGGGCGTGACGATGAGCCCGATGCGGGCCAGACAAGGGGAACGACATGACCGAGCAGCAGCCTCCCGCCTACAACCAGCCGCAGTACGGTGCCGCCGCACCCTACGGCGAGCCGAAGTACAACACCCTCGCGATCGTCGGGTTCATCCTGTCGTTCTTCGTGTCCCTGGGTGGGATCATCGTGGGCTTCATCGCCCTGTCGCAGATCAAGAAGACGGGCGAGAAGGGTCGCGGCCTCGCGATCGCCGGCATCATCATCGGCTTCGTCGCCATCGCCTTCACGATCATCTACATCATCGCAGCCATCGCGCTCGTCGCCTCGTCCGCGACCTACAGCACGTACTGATCAGCGCCTGATCGCTTGATCGCAGACGCCCCGTTCGGGTCAACGCCCGACGGGGCGTCTGCGTACCCGCTACTGTTGCCACACGGAGGGACCCGATCCGATGGCGACACTGCTCTACCGCGTAGGCGCGTTCGCCGCACGCTTCCACATCCTGGTCATCGTGGGCTGGGTGATCGTGCTGGGACTCGCCGTCGGCGGGGCCCAGCTGCTGGGCGGCACGCTCGTGTCGTCCTTCTCGATCCCCGGCACCCAGTCCCAGAACGCGCTCGACATGCTCGAGCAGCGCTTCCCGCAGGCCAGCGGCGCCGCATCCAAGGTGATCTACGTCGCCCCGCAGGGCCAGCAGATCACCGCCTTCGAGTCGCAGATCGACGACTCGATCGCCCAGCTCAAGACCCTCGACCACGTGTCGATGGTGACCGGGCCGTGGGACAAGGATGCGGACGCGCAGATCGCCTCCGACGGCTCGATGGCCTATGCGAACGTCCAGTACGACGTGCCCTCCACCTCGCTCACCGAGCACGACACCGACGCGATCATCTCGGCGGGCGACGTCGCCTCGACCGACGGCGTGACGGTCGGGTTCGCGGGGGTCACCGATCCGCCCGAGGCCGGCGTCGACTACACCGAGGCCATCGGTCTCGTCGTGGCGTTCGTCGTGCTCGTCATCACCTTCGGATCGCTGCTCGCGGCCGGGATGCCGCTGGTCACCGCGCTGATCGGCGTGGGCCTGGCGTCGATGTCGATCACCATCGCGTCCGGCTTCGCCACGATCTCCTCCACGGCTCCTCTCCTGGCGACGATGCTCGGTCTCGCGGTGGGCATCGACTACGCCCTCTTCATCGTCTCCCGCCACCGATCGCAGCTCGCACGCGGGGTCCCGGTGAGGGAGTCGATCGCCATGGCGGTGGCGACCGCGGGGAGCGCGGTGGTGTTCGCCGGACTGACCGTGATCATCGCGCTGCTCGGGCTGGCCGTGGTGCAGATCCCCTTCCTCACGGTCATGGGGATCGGCGCGGCGATCGCCGTGGTGTGCGCGGTCATCGTGGCGGTGACGCTCCTGCCTGCGCTGCTGGCCCTGTTCGGACGGCTCCTCATCCCCAAGCCCACCTCGCGGGCCGCCCGCCGCGAGCTCGCGGGCCCCGGCGGGCGTCCGACCCTTGCCCGGAGGTGGGTGCGCCTCGTCACCGCCCGTCCCATCATCACCGTGGTCGCGACGGTGCTGGGCCTCCTCATCCTCGCCGTGCCCGCGACGCAGATGCGCCTGACGCTGCCGGATGCGGGCTACAACCCGCCCGGTTCGGAGTCGCGCCAGGGGTACGACCTGCTCTCGCAGGGCTTCGGACCGGGCTTCAACGGTCCGCTCCTCGTCACCGCCGACATCAGCAAGACGCTCGACATCAGCAAGGCCCTCACCGCCCTGCACGACGAGTTCGCCGGCCTGCCCGACGTCGCGTCGGTCAGCCAGGCGATCCCCAACGCCACCGCCGACATGGCGATCGTGTCGATCATCCCCGACTCGTCGCCCGACAGCGAGCAGACCGTCCAGCTGGTGCAGTCCATCCGCGACAAGGCCGGCTCGTTCGAGGACGCGAACGGCTTCCCGTACCAGGTGACCGGCCAGACGGCGCTCGGGATCGACGTCTCGCAGCGGCTGTCGGATGCGCTCCTCCCCTTCGCGCTCGTCGTGGTCGGGCTGTGCATCGTGCTGCTGACCATCGTGTTCCGCTCGCTCGCGGTTCCGCTCTCCGCCACTGTCGGCTACCTGCTCTCGGTCGTCGCCTCCTTCGGTGTGACGACCGCGATCTTCGAGTGGGGCTGGCTGGCGGATGCGCTCACCGTCGCCAAGGTCGGCCCGGTGATCAGCTTCATGCCGATCCTCGTGATGGCGGTGCTCTTCGGGCTGGCGATGGACTACGAGGTGTTCCTCGTGTCGAAGATGCGTGAGGAGTTCGTGGAGCACGGCGACGCGCACCGCGCGGTGGTCGACGGGTTCTCGGGCGCGGCGCGTGTGGTGACGGCGGCGGCGTGCATCATGTTCGCCGTGTTCGCGTCGTTCGTGCCCGGGGGCAACGCGATCCTGCAGCCGATCGCGCTCGCGCTCGCGGTGGGGGTCTTCCTCGACGCGTTCGTGGTGCGGATGACGCTCATCCCGGCCGTCATGATGCTGCTCGGGCGGTTGGCGTGGGCGCTCCCCGCGCCGCTCGCGCGACGGCTGCCCGACGTCGACCTCGAGGGTGAGCGGGTGCGGCACATGCTCGCCGCGGCGGCGTGGCGCCCCGCGGGTGCGGGTGCGGGTACCGCTGCCGGCGGGGGCGGCGCGGGTGCCGTCGGTGCTTCGGGTGCGGGCGTCGCCGGTGCTTCGGGCGCGAGTGCGGGTGCGGCGGGCGCGGGTACTGCGGGTGCGGGTGCTGCCGGGTCGGGTGCGGCGGGTGCGGGTGCTGCCGGTGCGGGCGCGGCGGGTACGAGTGCTCCTGCCGGCGAGGGGCGAGTGGAGCGGGAGGGAGCCGACGAGGGGGCGCCCGAGGGCATCGATGCACTCCTCCTCGGAGACGAGGCGGGACTCGAGCCGATCGCGCACGATCAGCCGGACTTCGTGATCGCCCTCGAGGACGCCGTGGTCGCCGGCTCGGGCGCGGGTCCGCTGACCGTGACGGCCGGCCCCGGCGACGTGGTCCTCGTGACCGGACCCGCGGGCACCGATCCGCTCGCCGTGGCCGCTGCCCTCACCGGACGGCAGCACGTCGAGTCGGGTCACGCGGTCGTGCTCGGCCACCCCCTCCCCTACTCGGCGAGCCGCCTGCGGCGGGAGGCGGCGCTGCTGCTGTCCGACCCCGGCGACGCGGGGCGGCCCGGTCGCGAGACGGACGTGCTCAGCGCCGTGCCGAGGCGAGCCGCCCTGGTCGCCGTCGACCTCACCGGTCCGGCGGGCTCAGGGTCCGGGCTCGACCTCGCCGCGATCGACCGGGCCGTGTCGCTCGCCACCACCGTCGTGGTCGCGACCAGAGCGGACGATGCCGACAGGTGGAGCGTTCCGGGACGCGAGGTGCGAGTCCTGCACCTGACCCCTCCGCCGTCGAGCTCTCCACAGATCCGCTCCGCCCCACCAGGTGAAGGGCGGGCGCAGGACAGGATCGGATCGGACGACAGCAGAGAGGAGGTGACCGCGTGAACCGGTTGAAGGCACTCACCCGACGCGGTGACCTCCGCGCCCTGTCGCCGTTCGCCCGCACGGTCGTCCTCGTGCTGGCGGTCCTCACGCCTCTCGTGGTGGCGGGCGTCTCCGTCTCCGCGATCCAGGAATCCGACCGCGGATCGGCGTCGAGCCCCACGGTGCTCCCGGCCGCGATCGTCAACGACGACCAGCTCGTCAACGTCGATCAGAACGGCACCCAGACCCCTGTGCTCGCGGGCAAGCTGCTCGTCAGCCAGCTCACCTCGAGCGGCTCGGCCACGGGATTCGACTGGACCGTGACCGACGCGGGGACCGCATCCGATGGTCTCGCCTCGGGCCGGTTCAGCGCGGTCGTCACCATCCCCGGCGACTTCTCGAAGTCGTACGTGTCGCTCTCGAGCAGCGATCCCGTGCAGGCGCAGCTGCAGGTGCAGACGAACGGCGCGGGCAGCTACGTCGGCGAGCTCCTCGCCTCGGCGCTCTCGGTGAACCTGCAGGCGGCGCTGTCGAGCACGGTGACCGAGCAGTTCGTCCAGACCACGCTCGGCGGCTTCACCTCGATCCAGAGCTCCCTTCAGCCCGCGGCGAGCGGCGCCGGCGAGCTGGCGGGGTACCAGAGCACGCTCGCCTCGGGTGCGGGCGAACTGGCCACCAACCTCCACAAGGCCGCCGATGGCGCCGGTGAGCTCAACACGGGTGCGCAGGCCTACGCCGGCATCATGCAGCAGATCGCCTCGGCGACCACCGACCTCCCCACCTACGCCGGGTACCTGGCCGATGGCAGCTCGCTGGTCACCAGCGGCATCGGCCTGATGCGCGACGCCGTGACGACGAAGTCGCAGCAGGTGGGCACGCTCGCCTCCGATCAGGCGGCGCAGGCGGCGCAGCTCAGGGAGATCGCCAAGGGGGTCAGCGACCCCGCGACAGCTCAGAAGCTCGACGACCTCGCCGACGACATCGACGGCACGGCCGCGGGCGCCGCCCTGATCTCGGGCGGGCTGGTGTTCGACTCGCTCGGCGGAGACGTGCTCGAGTACGGCTCGGGCCTCGTGACGGGCGGTGCGCAGGAGTTCGCCGACGATCTCCCCTTGCTGTCCACCGGTCTCCAGGACGCAGCCACAGGTGCCGCGGGCATCGCCACCGGCACGGCGGGGCTTGCCGACGGACTCGGCCAGTTGGCGACCGGCACCGACCAGCTCGCGGGCGGGGCGAGCCAGATCTCGACCGGCCTGACCGGCCTGGCGAACGGCCTCGACCAGGCGGTCGCGCAGATCCCCACCTACACCCCCGACAAGGCCAAGTCCGTCGCCACCGTCGTGGCGCAGCCCGTCGTGACGAGCACGTCCGACGTGTCCGCGCTGCCCGGCGCGGGCGCGGCGATCTCGGCCGTGGCGGTTCCGGTCGCCCTGTGGATCGGGGCGCTGGTGCTGTACCTGGTGCTCATGCCGTTCACGCGGTCCGCGCTGCTGTCCACCGCATCCACCCTGCGGGTCGTGGTGTCGGCGCTCAGGTGGCCGCTGCTCCTCGGTGCGGCTCAGGCGGCGCTCGTCGCGGGCGTCCTGCTCGTGGTGGGCGTGCGTCCGGCGCATCTTGTCGGATCGGTCGTGTTCGCCTTCGTGATGGCGGTGTCGTTCGTGATGCTGCACCAGGGGCTCGTGGCGCTGCTCGGGCAGGGCGGGCGCATCCTGTCGCTCGCCCTGGTCGTGGTGCAGGTGGTCGCCGCCGCGGTGGTGATCCCGGCGGGGCTGAGTGCGCCCGCCTACACGGGGCTCGCGACCGTGCTGCCGCTGTCGCATGCCATCACGGGCATGCAGCTCCTCGCGACGGGCGGCTCGCTGCTGTCGGTGCTGCAGGAGGCCCTCGTGCTCCTGGTGTTCGCGCTCATCGGGCTCGTGCTCGCCCTCGTCGCGGCATCTCGGGCCCGGTCGCGAGACCTGGTCTCCGGAGCGGTGCCCGCGCCCGCGGCACCGCGCGACGCGGAGCGCGCCGCGACACCCCCGGCGGACGGCCCGCGTACCCCCGGCACGGTCGTCGGTCCCCACGGGTCCCGCGGCCTCACCACTCCTCCCCCGGCGCCCTCCGGCGCCTGACCGCCGCCCCGGGAGGCCGCGGTCCGTGCCGCTTCGCGCCTGCCCGCCGGCGCATGACATCAGCCTGCGTCGGCCGGGATGGTCCGGCCGCCTCGCGCTTTCCCCGGCGCCTGCTGCCAGCCTGGGCGTCCGCAGTGTCCGGCCGCCTCGCGCGCGCCCGGCAGACCAGCCGCCCACCGCCGTCTGTGACGTGGAGCGGCGGCCCCTTTTCAGGAGATCCGGGCCGGATCGCCCGCTTTCAGGGCGATATGTCCTGAATACGGCCGCCGCTCCTGAAAACGGCATTGGCACCGCGCCGCCCGGCCCGGACCGATATGCGCCGATGGAGGTGTCGCCCCGCCCTTGGAAGGCGCTCACGTGGTCGCTTCGTCACGGATTTCGGCGGAGTCCCTGCGTGTATCGGGGGACTTGCGCGTATTCCGTGATGAGGCGGCGGGAGGACGTCCGCGGGCCGGTGCCGACGTCGGGTAGCCGCCGGCAGCCCGTCAGCGGGATCCCGGGTCGCGCGGACCGGGCGCTTCGTCACGGATTCCGGCGGAGCCCCCGCGTATACGGGGGGACTTGCGCGTTTTCCGTGTTGAAGCGACGCGGGGTGCCCGCCGCGGCGCGCTCAGCGGCGGGCGGCGGCGAGGCGCTCGGCGCGGGCGGCGACCGCGAGGCGGATGAGGTCGTCGCGCGAGAGGCGGGGCTCGAAGCCGAGCAGCTCTCGCGCGCGGGCGTTGGACGTCGTGTAGCTCGGCGCCGAGACCGGCAGCACCACGTCGACCGTGCCGAGGCCGGCCGCCGCGGCGAGGTCGCGGGCGAAGGCGCCGAGGTCGAGCGGCTCGTCGGGTCCGAGGCCGATCACCTCGTGCCCCGTCGTCTCCGCCTCGAGGGCGAGCACCACGCCGTGGGCCAGGTCGGGGGTGCCCAGGATGCCCATCTGCACGGGGGCACCATCCTCACGGGAGGCGACGAGCAGCGTCGAGTCGTCGTCGGAGAACGGCTCGAGCGCCGCCACCACGGCGGCGTGCCCGGCCGCCCGCTCTCGGGCGAGGCGCCGCGAGGCGAAGAACCGGGGCCCGGAGAAGAAGGAATCGGGGTCGAGCAGCTCGGCCGGATCCTGCGTGTGCGAGAAGCGCAGCACGACGGTCGACCAGTCGAGGGTGCGGCCCGCGAAGGCCACGACCTCCTCCGCGAGCACCTTGCTGAGGCCGTACCAGGTGGTCGGCAGCCGGGGTGGTCCTCGTCGAGCGGCTGGTACTGGGGCGCGTTCTCCGGGTACACCTCCCCCGTGCTGGCGAGCACGAAGCGGCGGACCGCCGAGCCCTCGAGGGCCCGCACGAGGTGCACCGTGGCGTCGGTGTTCGCCGACAGGATGCGTTCCGCGTCGGCCGGCGACCACGACATGAACGCGCCGAGATGGGCGACCGCCTCGACGCCGGCGAGCCGGGGATCGGCGATCGGCAGGTCGGACAGGTCTCCGACGAGGTACTCCACCCCGTCGAGAGGTGTGCGCGGCGGCACGAGGTCGAGCCCGACGACGTCGTGACCCCGCGAGCTCAGCTCGGCGGCGACGGCCCGACCCACGCGGCCGGAGGCTCCGGTGACGGCGATGCGCATCCGATCGCCCCGCTCAGGCCTGCTGCCGCAGCGGCAGGCGGAACGTCTCGCGAGCCCGCAGCACGACCACCAGCGACACGGCGGCGGCGGCCATGACGTAGAAGGCCGGTG
This sequence comes from Cnuibacter physcomitrellae, assembly GCF_014640535.1. Classification (NCBI taxonomy): domain Bacteria; kingdom Bacillati; phylum Actinomycetota; class Actinomycetes; order Micrococcales; family Microbacteriaceae; genus Cnuibacter; species Cnuibacter physcomitrellae. Next base: position 2,525,460 of record NZ_BMHD01000001.1, on the reverse strand, counting down.
CGAACGGGTTCCCGGAGGCGGTGATCAGGAAGGCGGCGAAGTACGGCGTGATCCCGCCGAAGATCGCGACCGACACGTTGTAGGCGATCGCCATCGACCCGTAGCGGATGTTCGTGGGGAACAGCTCGGCCATCGCCGCGCTCGAGGCGCCGTCGTAGGCGGCCATGAAGACGCCCAGCAGCACCATCGCGGCCGTCGCCGCCCAGAAGTTGCCCGCGTTCATGAGCATGAGCGTCGGATACGTGAGCACCACGAAGCCGATGCAGCCCGCGATCATCACCGGCTTGCGTCCGATCCTGTCGCTGAGCAGGCCCATGAACGGCACGAGGACCGCGATGGCGAGGAGCCCGATCGTGGTGACGGCGTAGCTCGTCGTCTGGTCGTAGTGGAGCGTGGTCTGCAGGTACGACGGCATGAAGGTCTGGAGGATCCAGTGCCCGACGGCCTTGATCACGACGAAGCCGACGCAGAACAGCAGCGCCTTCCACGACGTGCGGAGCGACGTGCGCAGCGGCGACTTCGTGACCTCGCCCTTCTTCTCGATCGCCTGGAACTCCGGGGTGTCCTCGAGCTTCCAGCGCAGGTAGAGCCCGGCGAGGCCGAGCGGCAGCGCCAGGAGGAACAGGATGCGCCACCCCCAGCTGTTGAGCGCATCCGCACCCAGGGTCGAGGTGAAGAGGAGCACCAGGCCGGCGCCGACGACGAAGGCGGCGAAGCCGAAGACGTCGACGAAGCTCGACACGAAGCCGCGGCGGTTCGACGGCGCGTACTCCGCGAGGAGCGTCGTCGCGCCCGAGCTCTCGCCGCCCGCGGCGAAGCCCTGCACGAGACGCACCAGCACCAGCAGGAGCGGCGCCCACAGCCCCACCATCGAGTACGTGGGCAGCAGGCCCATCACCACCGTGGCGCCCGAGGTGACGAGGATGACGGTGGCCAACGTGGACTTGCGGCCCATCCGGTCGCCCAGGGAGCCGAAGAAGAGCCCGCCGAGGGGCCGCATGACGAACCCGGCGCCGAAGACCGCGAACGCCGAGAGCAGTGCGGCTCCGGGGTCGCCCTGCTGGAAGAAGTTGATGGCGATGACCGTCGCGAGCGTGCCGTAGAGGCCGAAGTCGAACCACTCCACGAAGTGGCCGGCGCCGGCGGCGAGGATCACCTTCCGGATGCGGCGGGAGCGCTGATGGTCGTCGAGGGGCGTCGCCGCGCTCGCGGCGGTCGGGTCGGTCACGGTCATGGTGTCTCCCACATCGTTGTCGGGGCTCGGTCTGATGGCGATTGTATCACCAGACGCAACCGATGTACCACTGAACGGTAGAAAGTGATCACCAAGTGGTACTGTCGAGGATCGACGCCGGCACCACCGCCGACGCGGATCGACGCTGATCGGAGACCCATGCTCAAGCGAACCACCACCGCCGACGTCGTCGTCATCGGGGGCGGACTCGCCGGCGTCTCCGCCGCGGTGGCGGCGGCTCGCCTCGGATCCAGGGTCTCGCTCGTCACCAACCGCCCGGTGCTGGGCGGGAACTCCTCGAGCGAGGTGCGGGTGTGGGTGGTCGGCGCCACGGCGCACGGCACGCAGAAGTTCGCCCGCGAGACGGGCATCATGGGCGAGCTGTTCCTCGAGAACCAGTACCGCAACGCCGAGGGGAACCCCTACTACTGGGACCAGGTGGTGCTCGACCTCGTCCGCGCCGAGCCGGGCGTCACCCTCCACCTCAACACGGATGTGCGGACGCTCGCCATGAGCGAGGACGGCCGACGCATCCGCTCGGTGACCGGGTGGACGATGGGCAGCGAGATCGAGACCACGTTCGAGGCGCCGATGTTCCTCGACTGCACGGGCGACGGCCTCATCGGCCATCTCGCCGGAGCCTCCTACCGCGTCGGGCGCGAGGGTCGCGACGAGTACGGCGAGGAGTGGGCGCCGGAGACGGCCGACGACGAGCTGCTCGGCAGCTCCCTCTTCTTCTACACGAAGGACACCGGTCGTCCGTCCCGGTACGTCGCCCCGAGCATCGCGAAGGACATCACGCAGACGCCGATCGTGCAGAACCGCATCATCCGCACCGGCGACAACGGATGCGACTACTGGTGGATCGAATGGGGCGGAGAGCTCGACACGGTCGCCGAGAACGAGCGGATCCGCGACGAGCTCTGGGGGGTCGTGTTCGGCATCTGGGACCACATCAAGAACTCCGGCGAGTTCGACGCCGACACCCTGACGCTGGAGTGGGTGGGGTCCGTCCCGGGCAAGCGCGAGTACCGGCGGTTCGTCGGTGACCACACCCTGACGCAGAACGACATCCTCGACCAGGTCGCGTTCCCGGATGCGGTGGCCTTCGGCGGCTGGTCGATCGACCTGCATCCTGTGGAGGGCGTCTACGCCGATCGGGCCGGGGCGCAGCAGCGCTACAGCCCCGGCACCTACGACATCCCGTTCCGATCCCTCTACTCCCCCGATCTCGACAACCTGCTCTTCGCCGGGCGCGACATCTCCGCCTCGCACGTCGCGTTCGGGTCGACGCGCGTGATGGCGACGTGCTCCACCCAGGGGCAGGCGGCCGGGACGGCGGCCGCGCTCGCGGCCCGTCACGGGCTGACGCCCCGCGAGCTCGGACGCGACAGGCTCGCGCTGCTCCAGTCGACGCTCCTCCGCGAGGACGCGCCGCTCGTGGGCGTGCGGTCGGACGACCCCGACGACCTGGTGCGGTCGGCACGCCTCTCGGCGTCGTCCACGCTCGAGACGATCGACACCCGCGCCCTGCCGTCGGCGGGGATGGTGGACCTCGACCGGGACCTCGCGGTCGTCATCCCCGTCGAGCCCTCGCTCGACAGCGTCACGTTCGAGGTCGAGGCGGAGGCGGCGGGCGAGATCCAGATCGAGCTCTGGACGACGGGCAAGCCCCAGAACTACGCGCCGATCGAGCACGTCGCGACGGTGACGGCGACGGTCGAAGCCGGGTGCGGCGAGGCGGTCGCGCGCTTCGACTGGACCCCGGACGAGCCTCAGAACGGGGTCGTCGTGGTGCGGGCCCACGAGGGGGCGCGGCTCGCCCTGCGCGAAGGGCGGCCGTACGGCCTGCTCGCGCTCGCCGGGCGGCGCCACGACGACGCCCCGTTCGACCACCACATCCCCGAGGAGCACGATCAGCCCGCGACGGACTGGGTGGCGCGCGGCCTCCGCCGTCGGTCGTTCGCGCTGGCCGTCGAGCCCGCCACCACGGCCTACGCAGCCTCGCACGCGGCCGACGGGCTGCAGCGGCCCTACGGCGGGCCGCACCTGTGGTCGTCGGAGATGCGGGATCCGGGAGCTCGGGCGTCGTTCGCGTCGTTCGCGTCGTTCGCGGAGCATCCCGAGGTGCTGACCGCGCGCTGGGACGCGCCCGTGACGATCCGTTCGGTGCGCGTCGTGCTCAACGACGACGTCGACGAGGACCTCGTGAACCTCCACCATCACCGCACCAACTTCGACGTCGTGCCCGAACTGGTGACCGACTACCGCATCGAGGCCTGCGTCGACGGCGAGTGGCGGGTGCTCGCGGCGGAGTCCGGCAACCGGCACCGTCACCGCATCCACGACGTCGAGCCCGTCGAGACCAGCGAGCTGCGTCTGGTGTGCACCGCCACGGCGGGTGCGCCGTTCGTGTCGGTGCACGCGCTGAAGGCGTATGCCGAGCCCAGCGGCCGCGTCGCGCCATGGTCGGACGCCGGGGGTGCTCGCGGCTCCGGTACGGTGAACTGAGCCCGCGCCCGCGGGCGAGAGCGTGCGCGAGGGAGTCGGAGCGGACATGACGGGCGAGGTGCATCAGGGCATCGGTCGCGCGGCCGCCGTGCTCACCGCCCTCGGCGAGTCGAAGACGGGAGCGCTGCGCGCCTCGGACATCGCGAGGGCCATCGGGCTCGGTGCGTCGACCACGGCCCGTCTGCTCACCTCGCTCGAGGAGCTGCGGTACGTCCGCTCCGACGGGCAGCTGTATTCCATCGGCTCGGCGATCCTCGAGCTGGCGAGCCAGGGGCTCAACCACAACCCGGTGCACCGCGAGTCGCGGGCGGCGGCGGAGGAGCTGGCGCACCGGATCGGACTGAGCGTCAACGTGGGCGTGCGCGACGGCGCGTCGCTGGTGTACCTCTGCCACTTCGAGGGCGAGCTCGCGCCGAAGGCCCACACGATGGTGGGGATGCACCAGCCGCTCCACGCGTCCGGGCTCGGCAAGTGCCTCCTGCTCGATCTCGACGAGGAGGGGCGCCGCTCCCTCCTCGGGAACGACCTGCCCGCCTACACCGCGCACACCATCACGGATCACGCCCGGCTGACCGAGGTGCTCGCCGAGTCGGAGCTGCGCGGCTACTGCCTCGAGGACCAGGAGCTGGCCCTCGGCCGCCTCTCGATCGCCGCACCCATCCGCGACGCGGACGGCATCGTCGCGGGCATCTCCGTGTCGGGCCGCCTCTCGCTCGTGCGCGAGCTCGACCGCGACGAGCTCGCCGAGCAGCTCATCGAGACCGCCGACCGCATCAGCGTCGGCCTCGGGCTGATCTCCGCCCGCCCCCAGCGCCGCTGAGCCCCGCCGTCCGGCGCGGGCGTCGACGTGGCCGCGGTGCGCGCGCGGGCGCGCGTGTGCCGTCGTTCGTCACGTCAGACGTGCAAGCTCCCCGCGTAGAGGCGGTGGTGGTGCGGTATTCCGTGACGAGCGACGGCCACGGGGGCTCGCCCCGTCGCCTCGACACCGATTCCGGGCATGTCTCTCCTTATACGCCGGGGTGCGTCACATCCGGTGTCGAAGCGACGTCGCTCAGGATCGCGAGGGCCGCTGCCCGCAACCGCACTCGTGAGAGCGGGTCACCCCGCCCCGGCCGCAGGAGGCGGACCGCCTACGAAGACGACCAGGAGGGCGGCGACGACCCCGACCGCGGCGACCACGGCCACGAGAGCGAGAAGGGCCATCACGGAACCCACGACGATCAGTGCCCATCCCCACGCGGGCAGGGGTGCTCGTCCACCCGACATCGTCGCTCCCCCTGGAACCTCGTGGACGGAGTCTAGCCTGCGCCCGTTCTCAGGAGGAGAGGACCGAAACGCCCGTACTCAGGACGATGTGTCCTGAGTACGGGCGTAGTTCCTGAAAACGGCCGCGGTCGTGGGCGGTGCCGGTGCCGCGCCCGCGGTCGCGGGCGGGGCCGGCGGCGGGCGGTCAGCGGGTGGCGCGGCGGCGGCGGAGGCCGACGAGGAGGAGTGCGCCCGCGGCGAGGACGAGCGCGCCCGCGCCGCCGATCGCGCCGGCGTCGAGGCCCGTCGCGGCCAGCGAGCCCGTGCCCGCAGTGCCCGCGGCGGCGGGGGCGACGGGGGTGGCGGGCGTCGTCGGGGCCGCCGGCGTCACCACCTGCGCCGTCCCGCCGGTCGCGAGCACGCGGACCGAGCCGTCGGACTCGAGCTCGACGGTGGCGCTCATCGCCGCGGCGAGGTCGAGGCGCTGCCACGATCCGCCGCCCGACCCGGTGAGGTCGAGCGGGAAGCCGGAGTCGATCTGGGTCTGGGCCAGCACCGAGGTGCGCTGCGCATCCGTCAGCGTCGGGAAGGTCGTGAGGAGCAGGTTCTCCGCTCCGGCGGGGACGTCGGGGGCGAGGCCCGGCGTGCCGACCTGGCCGAAGCCGTAGGTGAGCCGCTGCTGGTAGGCGGCGACGGCGGAGGCGCGGTCGGTGACCTGCTGCGCCCCGAAGTCGGCCGAGAACGCCTGGCCGCCGTAGGGGTCCGCCTGGTACTGCCCGCCGGCGGCGGTCTGCTCCGCGATGCAGTGCGCGAGCGTGTCGCCGCACTTCGCCTCGAGGTACGACACCAGCTCGGCACGGGCGGGCTCGAGGACGGAGGTGCGGTAGTCCGCATCCGACCACAGCGTCGAGAGCGCCAGCTCGCCGGCGATGCGGCCGCCCATCACGTCGAGCGGGTAGTGCACCCCGAGCACGATGCGGTCGTTGCCGTTCTCGGAGGCGCGGGAGAGGATCTCCGGCGCCAGCTCGGGCAGCAGCGTCGCGAGCGTGATGCCCGCCTGATACGCCGTCGTGGTGTGACCGCTCGGGAACGACCCGCCCTGGCAGATGCCGGTCGAGCCGTATCCGGCGCTCAGCGGGACGTCGTTCGGCGAGAACTGGTGGGTGGTGTCGACGGTGTCGGGCACGCGCTCGATGAGGAGGTTGCCCTGAGTGTTCGCCCCCGCGGATGCCCACGGTCGGCCCACCCGGTCGGCGCTCAGCGAGCCGGCGTTGGTGACGTCGGGGGCGCAGGCGGCGGCGTCGCCCGGGGTGGCAGGGGTGTTCGGGTCGGTGGCGAGGTAGGGGCGCGGGTGGCTGAAGTAGCTCTTCGCGGTTCCCGTGCCGACGAAGGCGCCGGCGGATCCGGTCTCGCTGTTGATGAGGGCCGACGTCAGCGGCAGCGAGCCGTCGTTGCGGCCAGCGATGTAGAGCGCGCCGAGCGTCGCGCCGAGGCCCGTTCCGACGGTGATCGACTGGTCGTAGGCGGTGCCGGTGTTGTCGTACTCCGCGTCCTGGAGCGCGGTGAACCGCTGCGCGTCGGTGGCGGAGCGGTTGATCCAGACGGCGAGCTCATCGTCGTAGGCCATCACGTCGGGGTTCTCCACCGTGCCCTGCTGCACCGTGGGCGAGACGCGCGAGTCCGGGACCCAGAAGGCGCTGTATCCGGAGAGCGCGGGGACGATATCGGGGGGCGTCGGCGCCGCGTGGGCGGCCGCCGGGATGGCGACGAGGGCGGCGGTCACGAACGCGGTCGCGGCGAGCGGGCGCGCGAACCGGGATCGCGCGGAGGGCATGCGCATGTCGGGTTCCTCTCGAGGGGAGGGAAGTTCACACCGGTGAACTTCCTCGCGCCCCACGGTAGGACGATCCGGCTCCCGCGTCGATGAACGACGGATGACGCTCCGGTGAAGGAGCGCTCGCGCCCTCAGGCGACCGCAGCCGCCTTCGCCGCGGCGAGGTCGAGGAACAGCTCCGTGTTGAACCGGTAGGCCACGAGCACCTCGTCGATGACGCGGTCGCGCTCCGCCTCGTCCCACCCGACGGCGTCGAGCTGGGTGCGGTAGTGCTCCTTGAACTCCTTGGGCTTCGCGATCTCGTCGAAGAGGTAGAAGCCGACGCCGTTGGTCTCGAAGCCGAACTGGCGCTGCATCAGCGTGCGGATGATCTGCCCGCCCGACAGGTCGCCGAGGTAGCGCGTGTAGTGGTGGGCGATGAAGCCGCCGTTCCAGGTGGCCGCGACCTCGTCGATCCGGGCGACGTAGCGCTCGGTCGTGGGCAGCGGTCGGATGCGGTCCTTCCAGTCGTCGCCCAGGAGGAAGCGGAGGTCCTCCTCGAGAGCGGGCAGACGCGTGAGCTTGGGGGTGATGAAGAGGGCGGCCACCGGGTCGTCCTTCATCGCCTCGGCCGCCGCCTCGAGCGCGGCGTAGATGAACCAGTGCTGGGCGACCAGCGAGACGTAGTCGTCGCGGGTGCCCTTGCCGCTCATGAGGTCGGTCATGAAGCCGGCGCCCTCGCTGTCGCTGTGGCCGCTCCAGGTGCGCTCGCGCAGCGCCTGCGAGAAGGGGATCACAGTGGCCATCGTCACTCCCAAGTTAGGTTAGTGTCACCTAACTTAGCGGACCGATCGCCTCACGTCACGCATGAGGACGCGGCTCGACGCCGAGGACGGCGCAGGCCTCGTCGTACAGCGCCACGATCTCGCGTCGCACGTCCGGACGCTCGGCGATCGGGCCGTTCGGCCAGGCGACCGTGGCGCTCCGGGTCGAGCCGCTCGTGGTCACCTCCCAGGTTCCGCCGTCCGCGTCGTATCCCGTCATCACGGATGCCTCTGCGGACGGATCGACGAAGGCCCGCGCGATGAGGATGTTGTCGTCGGTGTGGTCGCCGTTCATGTGCCGCAGGATGGCCTGCACGACGTCGGGATCGAAAGCGCTCATGCCTCGACGGTAGTGCAGGAGGAGGCGGCCGCTCAGTCCAGCAGGTGCGACTGCAGGAAGTAGGCGGACCGGGCGAACGCGAGCGCGGCGGCGTTCTTGTCGAGCAGCTCGAGCATGGTCGCGTTGGCGAAGCCGTCGCCGGTGCCTACGTAGGTGTGCTGCGTCACGGGCGTGCCGTGCTCGCGGAGACGTGTGATGAAGCGGTCGGTCTCGGCCCCGTTCTCCCACACGCCCGCCTCCGATCGATGGACCAGCACGGGCGCGGGCACGATGCCCACCTCGTCGTCGGCGAGCCCGGCATAGTACGACACCACCGCATCCACCGATCCGCTCTGCGCCGCGCGCAGCGCGAGCCAGCCGCCCACCCCCAGCCCGATCACGCCGACCCGTGCGGCGCCCGCCCCGCGGGTGAGCTCGATCGCGTCGTCGAGGGTCGCGATGGCGAAGCCCGCGTCCATCCGCTGCAGCAGCTCGTCGGCGCCGGCGGGATCGACCGTGGCGAGGCCGTCGAACAGGTCGGGCACGGCCACGAAGAACCCTTGAGCGGCGAGCGCCGTCGCGTAGGCCTCGAGGTAGGGCAGCCGTCCGTACGAGTCGTGCACGATCACGACCCCGGGCCTGCCCTCCTCGCCGAAGGTGAGCGGCCACCCGGGCGACGGGATGTCGACGAACTCGGCCATGCTAACGATCCTCCTCCATGAGGTGCTCGAGGTGCATCGCCGTCTGCTGGAGCGCCGACTGGAGCACGAAGCCGCGCATGTTCTCCCATCCCGGCGACCAGCTCACGCGGGAGGCGATCTCGAAGACGGTCGGGTCGGCGAGCGTGTCGCGGGCACGGGCGACCTCCTCGCTGCGGCGGAGGTGGTGTCGCGCGATGCGCGCACACCGGTCGGCGAGGCCGCGGAAGCGGTACTCGTGTCCGGGGAGCACGTCGAGCGCGTCGTACTGCGCGATGCGGCTCAGCGAGTCGAGCATGGCGGTGAGCGCGTTGCGTGGCGAGGGCCCGCCCAGCCCGAGGCCGCTGTACACGGTGGGCAGAACGTGGTCGCCGGTGAAGACGACGCCGGAACCGCCGGAGCCGTCGAGGCTGCCGGGGCTGCCGGGGCCGACGGAGTCGTCGAGGTCGTCGACGAGGCACAGGCTGCCGGGGGTGTGCCCCGGCGTGACGACGGCGCGCAGGGAGCGGCCGGGGATGGGGAGGGTGTCGCCGTCGTCCACCAGCGCGTCGGCGCGGAACGGCGTGACGTGAGCCGCCCGCTCGGCCACCTCGAGGAGCTCGGGGATCCTGTCAGCGGGCACACCCCATCCGCCCGCCCTCTCGCGGGCACGTTCGACCCAGGTGGGCGCCGAGCCCACGAGCGCGTCGATCGAGGCCTGCTCGGCGCGGCTCAGCAGGACGGGGGCGCCGGTGCGCTCGCGGAGGGCGGCCGCCATCCCCAGGTGGTCGCTGTGGAGGTGGGTCACCACGATCGACGACAGATCGGAGAGCCGCCATCCCCGCGCGGCGAGGGCGCGCTCGACACGCTCGAGGTTGTCGGGGGAGTCCCATCCGGTGTCGATCAGGTGCGGAGCGCCGTCGCCGTCGGCGACCAGGTACGCGAGCGTGTACGGCACATTGGGGCCGGGCGGCAGGGGAAGGGCGACCGTGGAGATCCCGCCCCCGGCATCCTCGGACGCGGGAGCGGTGCGCGAGGCCGACGCCCGGAGCTCCGCCTCGCTGAGGGCCGGGGGCGCGACCTCGTCGGTCACGGCAGCAGGGCGATCGTCTCGAGGAAGACCCGGTTCACGCGCGCGGTGTCGACGCCCAGCGCCACCTCGACCGGATGGGCGGTCGCCGCGGAGCCGTGCACCGCATCCTCACCGTGGCGGACCCTGCGGTCGACCACGGTCTGGCCCCGGCTTGCGCCCTCGAGCTCCACCCGCACCGGGTGCACCCGGGTGAGCAGCGCCTCGGGGTCCACGAGCGCGACCACGGCGCCGGCGTCGCCGATGTGGCCGGAGTATCCGTCGGGGTTCTCGGGGTCGGGGTCGGCCATCGGATGCGTGAGCAGCTGCGCGACCACCTGCTCCCCCACACGAGCGCTGTCGGCGAGCCGGTCGCGCTCGGCGCGGGGCATCTCGACGGCGTTGAACACGTCGAGCCCGTACATGTAGGTGGGCGCCCCGGAGCCGATCGTGACCGCGGCGGCCTCGGGGTCCTGCCACACGTTGAACTCGGCGACCGCCGTGGCGTTGCCGCCCGAGGCGGAACCGCCCATGAAGACGATGCGCTCGAGCGCCTCCGCGACCTCGGGGTACTGGCGCAGCAGCAGGGCGATGTTCGTCTGCGGGGCGAGCGCGACGATGGTCGCCTTGCCGTTCCCGTCGGCTGCGGCCTGGAGGATGAGGTCGCGGAACAGGTCGACGCTGTGACGCGGGTCGACCTGGCGCGAGGAGGGCGGGAGGTCGAGGCCGCCGAGGCCGTCCTCGCCGTGCACGTGCGAGGGGCGAGCAGGCTCGATCAGCGGGCGGCTCGCGCCGGCTGCGACCGGGATCGCCGGCGCGTCCGCCGCGTCGAGGACCCGGAGGGTGTTGGCGACCACCTGCGGCAGCGGGGCGTTGCCCGCGACGCAGCCGATGCCGAGCACCTCGATCTCGGGATGGGCGACGGCGAAGAGGATCGCCATCGCGTCGTCGATGCCGGTGTCCACGTCGAGCAGGATGCGGTGTGCCACTCGCCCTAATGTACCGGCGCTGCCGTGCCCACCGCTGCCGTGCCGGACGCTGCCCTGCCTGGCGCCGGGCGAGCTCCGACGTGCGTGACCTCGTGCACGAACTCGCGGAGTCGGCGGTACACCTCCTGCGACTGCGGATACCCGTCGAACTGCTGCCAGGTGTGGAGCGTGTTCGGGGTGGCGCGGTCGTAGACGAGGGACCGCACCCGCACACCGTGCTGGCGCAGGCGCTCGATGAAGTTCAGGTTCGCGCGGTAGAAGTAGTCGCGCTCGGAGGTGCTGACGAAGACGGGCGGGAAGCTCCGGTCGACCCACTCGATCGGCGAGAGCGGTGCGGACGCGCGTCGCAGCTGCGCGCGCGTCGCGTTCCGCGCGCCGCCCGGCAGCAGCATCCGCACGAAGCCGAGGCCCATGATGAAGCCGCGCTCGAACAGGACGGAGAAATCGACCACGCTGCAGTGCTGCACGAGACCCCGGATGGCCCCGGCGGCCCCGGCCAGCGGCGCGGCCCGCAGACGGTAGTGCCCGGCGAGCGTGCGGTGGTGGGCGGATGCGGTGAGCAGTGCCGAGATCTGCCCGCCCGCCGAGTCGCCGCCCAGCACGAGGCGGTCGGGGTCGCCGCCGTAGTCGGCGATGTGCCTGCGGACCCAGGCGAGCGCCGCATCCGCGTCGTGCATGATGTGGGTCATCCGGAATCGGGTGGCCCGGCGGTAGTTGACGTTCACGACCACCATGCCGTGGCGGGCCTGGCACGCGCAGTACTTCGTCAGCGCATCCTTGTCGCCGCTCGTCCAGCCGCCGCCGTGGAAGTACACGTAGACGGGGAGGGGCTCCTCTGCGGCACGGGCGCTCTTCGGCGTGATCACGTCGAGGCGGTGCGCGCGGATGCCGTCGCCGACGAAGTCGAGGTCGAGGTGGTAGTCGACGTCGGTCACCGGATCGGCGTTGAATCGGGCGAGCTCGCTGCGCCGCAGCGCGCGCATGAGCCCGCGCCACATCCACACCGGGACGCGCCGGGGCCGACCGAGATCGGCCAGCCGCTCGAGCGCGCGCCGCAGGCGGGGCGCGCGGGCGCGGACTCGTTGCATGGGCACGAACGTACGCGGCGCACCCGAGCAGCCGCTCCGCCGCTGCTCCGCGTTCCCTGAGCGCTGTTCCGGCGCCGGGACCGTCGTTCATCACGGAATACGGCCCACCGACCGCGTATGGCGGGTCGGTTGCTCGTATCCCGTGATGAGCGACCGGGATGCCGCGTCATCTCGACACCGAATCGGTCGGACCGACGCGGATATCGCGGGGCTGGAGCGGATTCGGTGTCGAGCTGACGCGGTGGCCCGAGTCAGAGGCGGGCGAGGGTGTCGATGTCGGCGAGGAAGTCGGCGGCGACGTCGTCGGCCACCGTGCGGCGGGTGGCGCGGATGGCGGCGAGGTAGTCGCCGGTCGTGGGGCCGTCGGGGTCGGACGGCGTGGGGTCGGGCGACGCGTCCGCGGTCGCCCCGTCCCGCTCGGCGGGGAGGGCGCGCTCGAGCGAGGCCTGGGCGGCTCGGCGGGCGGCGTACTCGATGTCGGCGGGCGTGAAGCCGTCGGTGGCGTCGACGAGGGCGTCGAGGTCGATGTCACCCGCCGCGGGAGGGAAGTGTCCGCGCCAGATGGCGGCGCGTGCCGCCGCATCTGGGAGCCCGATCGGGATCACGTAGTCGAACCGGCCGTGCCGGAGGAACGCGGGATCGAGGGCGCGGATGAAGTTCGTCGCGCACATCAGCAGCCGTCCCTCCTGCTCGCGGAACTCGGGGATGAGCTTCAGCAGCTCGTTCGTGACGCCCTGCGTCGCGCTCGGCGGCTCGCCGCCGCGGCGGGAGGCGATCTCCTCCACCTCGTCGATGAAGACGACGGCGTGCTCGAGCTCCTCGATGCGGGCGAACGTCTCCCGCAGACCTCCGGCGAGGCCGCGCGGGTCGCCCGCCAGGCGCGACGGGAACACCTCGACGAACGGCCATCCGAGACGACTCGCCACCGCGCGGGCGAACGTGGTCTTCCCGGTTCCGGGTGGGCCGAACAGCATCGCCGCGCGCGGGGCGACGACCCCGTGGCGGGCGGCGACCTCCGGATGCGACAGAGGGGTGACGAGCCGCAGCTCGAGCAGCTCCTTCTCGCGGGTCATGCCGCCGACGCGGTCCCACAGCCCGGGCGCGGGCATCCGGCCGCCGAGCTCCTGCAGCACGGCGAGCGTCTCGCGCCGCACCGGGACCGTGCGCTCGACGTAGTGCAGGTCCTGCTTCAGCGTGAACGACGCGCTCAGGTAGTCGTCGAGGTGCTGGTCGGTGGCGGGCAGCAGCGCGGAGAGCTTGCCGAGTCCGAGGGGCGCCATCCGCCGCTCGAGCGCCGACAGCAGGCGCGCGCCCAGGCCGTCGTTCCGCTCGGCGTACAAGGGCAGCACGCCGAAGAACACGATCCACCCCTGCGCGTGCGCCGCGCGTCCCACGGCGGCGCCGACCACCTGCTCGCCGTCGACCGCGATCATGGCGTGGTCCTTCTGGCAGCTCGCGATCACCTCGCCGAGGGCGTAGACCGGCTCCGCCGGGTGCGCCTGCTCCCACAGGTGCAGCACGCCGTCGAGGTCATCGACCTGGAAGTCGCGGATGCGGATGCCCGACATGGCTTTCCTCCTCTGCCCACCTCGGTGTGGGTGTTGGTTCGAGGGGAGCATTCTGGCAGGTCGGCCCTTGTCGTCGCCATCGTCCAGGCGGCGGTCGGGGGCGCGGCGTCAGCGGCGCTGCTCGGCGGACCGGTCGGGCGGGGGCATGAACGGCGTGAGGTCGCTGCCGCCCCAGACGGTGTCGCGGTCTCTCGTGGCCGTTCCGCCTCCCACGCCGGTGGTGTCGTCGTCTGCCTCCACGGATGCGTCGGGGTCGAGGGCCGGGCGCCGCCGTCGCAGCGCCGTGACGACGAGGGCGAGGGCCAGGGTGAGGAAGCCGGCCGTCAGCGCCGCGGGGACGACGACGTACGACAGCTGCTGCAGCGTGTAGACGACGGTCTGGCTGCAGCCGACCCCGGGTGTGCACTCCTGGATCGTCGAGTTCGTGACGTCGGGCGTCCGTGACCAGACGGCGTACCCCGATCCGCCGACGATCAGCACGGCGGCGACGCACCAGAGGACGACGGTGGGGCGCATGGCGGCTCTCCTCGCGTTCGTGGGGGTGGGCAGCAGCGGGCGCACGGCCGCCAGGGCGAGTGACGCCGACGCGCTCACCGCACCCGCGAGGAACAGCGGCTGCACGTGATCGAGCGCGGCCCCGTGCAGGGTGAACAGGAGCGGATCGCGGCTCACGCAGCCGAGCCCGCTGGTGCAGGTCATCGCGTAGTCCTCGAGGTCGAGCGACGAGAACACCGCGTACACGAGGGCACCGAGGACGATCATGACGAGGCCGGTGACGGCGGCGGCGGAGACCGGGTTTCGCACGGGGCACCTCCTGCGGATCGCGTCGGTGCGGCGCTGGTGCGGGACCAGGATCGTGGAGCGGATGACGGGAATCGAACCCGCGCTATCAGCTTGGGAAGCTGAAGTTCTGCCATTGAACTACATCCGCGTACCGCCGAAGCGGTCTCCACATCCTAGCGGAGACGAGCGGAGCGTGTGCGAGTCGGCCCGACACGCCTCGCTATGCTGGGCGCGTGCTGCTCTCCGACCGCGACATCCGCACCCGACTGCACGACGGACGGATCCGCCTCGACCCGCTCGACGAGTCGATGGTGCAGCCCTCGAGCGTGGACGTGCGCCTCGACCGCTTCTTCCGGCTGTTCGACAACCACAAGTACCCGTACATCGACCCCGCGGTCGACCAGCCCGAGCTCACGCGGTTGATCGAGACCAAGGGTGACGAGCCGTTCATCCTCCACCCCGGGGAGTTCGTGCTCGGGTCGACCCTCGAGCTGGTCTCGCTGCCCGACGACATCGCGGCGCGTCTGGAGGGCAAGAGCTCGCTCGGCCGGCTCGGACTGCTGACCCACTCGACCGCGGGGTTCATCGACCCCGGGTTCTCGGGGCACGTCACGCTCGAGCTGTCGAACGTCGCGACCCTGCCCATCATGCTCTGGCCCGGCATGAAGATCGGGCAGATGTGCTTCTTCCAGCTGTCGAGCCCCGCCGAGCGCCCGTACGGATCGGCGGAGTACTCGTCGCGGTACCAGGGTCAGCGCGGCCCCACCGCGAGCCGGTCGTTCCAGAACTTCCACCGCACGGTCGTGCCGCCCTCGAGCTCGGACTCCCCCTCGATCTGAGGCTTTGTCCACCTTTCCGTCGCCGATCGCGCGATTCGCGACGGAAAGGTGGACAAACCCCGGGTAGGGGCGGGGTGGGCGCTACGCGGAGGCGCCGCCGGGGAGGCCCGCGGCGCCGAGCGTGGTCGCGCCGCGCGAGCGGGCGCGCTGCTCCTCGAGCGCGGCCTCGAACTCGGACTCCCACTCCGGGTCGACCGCGATGCCGAGGCGTCCGGCCTCCTCGAGCGTGAGCTCCTTGGGGAAGCCGTTCGTGTCGGAGAGGCGGAACACGTCGCGTCCGGTCATCGTGGTGCCCGCGTACTCGGCGACCATCTCGAGCCCGGCCTCGAGCGTGCGCCGGAAGGAGGTCTCCTCCTTCACGAGCACCGCGATGACCTCGTCGCGGCTCTCGGCCACCTCGGGGTAGTCGTCCTGGTACAGGTCGGCGATGACCGGCACGATCTCGCCGAAGAAGTTCTCGCTCAGCCCGAGGGCGAGCGCCTGGCGGATGGCGCGGCGCAGCAGGCGCCGCATCACGTACCCCTGCTCCTTGTTGGACGGACGCACCCCGTCGACCGCGAGGAACGTCGCTCCGCGCAGGTGGTCGGCGATGATGCGCATCGCGACCGTCTCGTCCTCGTAGGAGCGCCCGGTGAGCTCCTGCAGCTTCGCCACGATCGGCCACATGAGGCTGATCCGGAAGACGTCGGGCGAGTCGATGGCGGCCGCCGCGATGCGCTCGAGACCCCCGCCGAAGTCGACGTTGCGGCGCGTCAGCTCCTCGAACGAGCCGTCCTCGAGGCGGTGGTACTGCATGAAGACCTCGTTGCCGATCTCCATGAACTGCCCGCTGTCGGATGCGGGGTGCGCCTTCCCGAAGGACGGATCGTGGTGCTCGGGGCCGAAGTCGTAGAACACCTCGCTGTCGGGTCCGCAGGGGTCGCCGATCGGGGTGCCCTCGAGCGAGCCGCCCCGCGACCACCAGTTCTCGCCGCCGTCGTAGTAGAAGATGCGCTCGCCGGGGTTCACGCCGCGGGCGTCGCCATCCGCCTGGCTGCCCATCGCGACGATCTCGGCCTCGATGCCGCGCTCGTGGAACACCGTCTGCCAGATGTGCGCGGCCTCCTCGTCGCGCGGGATGCCGCGCGACTCGTCGCCGATGTACGCCGTCACGTACAGCTTGTTCGGGTCGAGCCCGACGACGTCGACGAGGAACCCGAAGAACTGCCGGATCTGCTCCTCCTTGAAGTAGTCGCCGAGGCTCCAGTTTCCGAGCATCTCGAAGAAGGTCGTGTGCCGGTTGTCGCCCACGTCGTCGATGTCCTGGGCGCGCACGCAGGGCTGGCTGTCGGCGAGGCGCACGCCCGCGGGGTGCTCCTCCCCGAGCAAGTACGGCAGCAGCGCCTGCATCCCGCTGCCCGTGAAGAGGGTCGAGCGGTCTCCCTGCGGGACGAGCTTCGCGCGCGGGATGATCACGTGCCCTCTGTCCTTGAGGTAGGCGAGGTAGGAGTTGCGGATCTGGTGGGCGTCCATCCGCGCATCATCCCATAGCGGGGCGCCCGCGCGGGAGGGAGTGAGCACCACCCCATACGGGTGAGCCGTCGGCGGATCGGCGCGTGAGCCTCCTTCACTATCATCGACGGATGCGACACGTGGTCTTCGTCCTGGAGGTGGGCGACGCGGTGGCGGCGCTCGAGCGGATCGGGCGACGCCGTGACGTGTACGAGCTCTCGGTCGACGGCATCCCGCAGTCCAGGATCTCGCTGGTCGAACCCCGGACGCTGGCGTTCGAGTACACCCAGTGGATCGGGAGGATCCTCGACGCGGCCGCTCCCGCATCCGACCCGCTCACCGTGGTGCACCTGGGTGCGGGGGCGCTCACCCTCCCCCGGTACGTGGCCGCCACTCGCCCCGGGTCGCCGCAGTTCGTGGTGGAGCGTGAACAGGAGCTGCTCGAGGGCGTGCTGAACGCGTTGCCCCTTCCGGACGGTGCCGACGTGACGATCGCGTACGGGGATGCCCGCGCCGTCGCCACGGAGGCCGCGACGCAGGGCTGGCCGGAGGCAGCGGATGCGGTGATCGTCGACCTCTGGAGCGGGGCCCTCATCGGTGCGCGGGTGGCCAGTCGCGAGTTCTACGCCCTCGTCGCCGAGCGCCTGGCGCCGGGCGGACTTCTCGTCGTGAACCTGCTCGACGGCCCCGGGTTCGAGTACACGCGGTCGCAGGCGGCCACCCTCGCCTCGCTGCTCCCGTCGGTCGCGGCGCTCATCGAACCGCGGATGGCGTCGAACACCGAGCTCGGCAACGTCGTGCTCGTCGCCTCGGCCCGACCGCTCGACGCCGTGCTGGAGGGCCTGAAGTCCCCGGGAGGAGCGCGCGAGGCGGGGCCGCGTGTCGTCGAGGGCGAGGCGCTGCGTGCCTGGATCGGCGACGCCGCGCCCGTGGACGACTCGACCGCGATCGACTCGCCGCCCATGGAGGACGAGCACTTCGCCCGCCACTTCGGACGCCCGCTCCCGGGGCTGTAGACCGGACGTCAGTCCTTGGTCGGCTTCGGGGGAAGGGTTCCCATGGTGCGCCTCCTTCGGATCGTGGGACGACCGTAGCGCTCGATCGAGCAATCCTCAATCCGCATCGGTGCTCTGGGGAGGGAACCGGGGTTGGCTGGGGGTGTGCAGACGTTCCTCCCCCACGCCTCATTCGCTGCCAGCGCGGCCGTGCTCGATCCCCGCCGGCTCGGCAAGCAGCGGGTTGAGGCGCTGCAGGTGCTGCGCGCCATCACGGTGCCCGACTACGGCTGGCGCCACCATCCCGCCGCGAAGATGTGGCGGGGATACGTTCCGGCGCTCACCGCGTACTCGCTCGCGGTGACGGATGCCTGGATCGAGGCGGGCTACGCCGACACCGTCCGTCCGCAGCTGCTGGCCTTCGCGCCCGAGGTCGACGGGGTCGCGCAGGCGGATCTCGAGCTGCCGCCGTGGATCGGCGACGAGGCTGTCCATCGCAGCCACCGCTCGAACCTGGTGCGGAAGGACCCGGAGTTCTACGGGCCGCTCTTCCCGGAGGTACCCCCGGACCTCCCCTACGTCTGGCCGCCCGCGACGCGCTGAGCGCTCCGTCCGCGCGACTTGCCCGTGATCGGAGGTGTCGGCTAACCTGACGATCACTCACCGATAAGCGAGGATCTGTCGTGAAACCGTCCCGTGCCCTCTCCGCCGTGCTCGCCGGTGCCCTCGTCGCGGCCGTCGCCCTCGTCGCCTCCGTCCCTGCCCACGCCGCGGCCGGCGACATCCGCGTGTACACCGACGTCCTACCCGGGACAGGCCCCGGGGCCGTGCGAGAAGCGCCCGACGGGTCGATCTGGGTCGCGGAGCACCTCGGCGGCTACGTGCACAGATACACCGCGGGCGGGGAACATGACAGCATCTACGGCCCCTATGCCGGATTCGGCACGATCGCCGACACCATCTTCGGACCCGACGGACGGCTGTGGATGATCTCGTCCACGCACGTCGGCGCAGCGAGTGGGGGTGCTCTGACCGGCTCGTGGGATCTGCGTGGAGCCGCTCCTCTGGGCGGCGACGTCGATCCGACAGCGATCACCAGCAGTGACGGGTCGCTGTGGATGGCAACGGGGAGCGGATTCCAGGGAGTGGTTCAGGTCGCCACCGGAGGAGCGTTCGACTTCATCGATCTTCCCGAGCGAGTGTTGGACATCGATGCGCACCCCTCTGCGTCCAGGGTCTGGTTCAGTGAGATCCTCACGGAGTACGTCGGCTTCGTCGATCCTGCGACGAAGCTCTACACCCGGGTGCCGAATCCCGACGGCTCGAGACTGAATGGATTCGTTGCAGCGGCTCCGGACGGCTCAGCGTGGGTGGCGTCCGGAGCGGACATCTATCACGTCACTGTGATGGGCACCTCGTCGACATGGCAGAAGTTCTCGGTACCCGGGACCATGTACGTCCGGGCGCTCGAACTGGGACCAGACGGTACGCTGTGGGCCAGCTACAACGGAGACTCGCTCTTCGCGGTGTTCTCCGATGGAGCGACCGTCGACTTCGGTTCAACCGGGGTCGAGCTCGACGAGCTGTCCGTGATCGGCGGCAAGCTGTGGATGTCGGGGGGAATGGACGACCTGGCCGCGATGGAGCTCCTGGTGCCCCCCACTCTGACCGCCTGCCCGACGCCGACGGGAACGGTGGGGACGGGGTACTCGTCCGGCGCTCTTCCCACCACCGGGAGCGACCCCAAGCGGTTCTCGACGGTGGTCGGATCGGTTCCTCCTGGCCTCACACTCGACACCGCGACGGGCGCGCTGTCCGGTACGCCGACCGTCGCGGGTACGCACGTCTTCACGCTTCGCGTCACGGGGTCGATGGGGATGCGCGAGGCCGCGTACGACAAGCGCTGCGTGGTCACCATCGCCCCGGCGCCCGCGATGCCGCCCGTGCTGGGCCCGCTCGTCGAGAGCGGAGGAGCCGTGGCCGGAGTCGCGTACTTCGCGACCGTCACGACCACGGGCGCGGAGCCCATGACGCTCACGGTGACCTCCGGATCCCTGCCGCCGGGCGTCACTCTGGCGACGAGCGGACGGGTCGCGGCACTGAACGGCGCGCCCAGCACGGCCGGAACCTACGACTTCGAGATCACGGCGACCAACGCGGATGGATCGAATACGCGAGCCTATCGGATCGTGGTCGCACCGTCGCCCGCAGGTCCGCCCGTGCTCGGTGGCCTCGTCGAGTCAGGCGCGGCGGTGACAGGGGCGGCCTACGCGGCCTCCGTCACGGCGACCGGTGATGAGCCGATGACCTTCGCGCTGACGTCGGGCACCCTTCCCCCTGGCATCACTCTGACGGCCTCCGGCAGGGTGGCGACACTGTCCGGGACACCGACCACCGCCGGCACCTACACGTTCTCGCTGACGGTCACGAACGCCGCGGGAGCCGGTACTAAGAGCTACCGGATCGTGGTGGCTGCAGCGGCGGTCGCCCCGACGTTGCCCGTGGCCTCCTGGCCCGCCGTGCAGGTGAACACGCCATTCTCACAGACCCTGACCGCGACCGGCGACGAGCCCCTGACGTTCGCGGTGAGCAAGGGAACGCTCCCTCCGGGACTCGCGCTCATGTCAGCCGGACGGACGGTGACGATATCGGGCACGCCGACGGCGGCCGGAGACACCGACATCGAGATCACCGCGTCCAATGCCGCGGGCAGAGATTCGAAGGCCTACCGCATCTCGGTGACCGCGCCACCGCCCGCACCCGTCGCACCCACGCTGGGTGAGGCGACCTGGGCGGCAGCGAGGGTGGGCGATCCCTTCGACGCGTCCATCGCCGTGACCGGGACGGCGCCCGTCGACGTGCGGGTCACGGCGGGATCGCTGCCCGCGGGGCTCACGCTCGGGCGGACGGCCACCGGGGTCCGGATCTCGGGGACGCCGATCTCGGCGGGGCCGGCCGCTTTCACGCTCACCGCGACGAACGCAGGGGGCGAGGTGTCGCTCGAGTATCGCATCACGGTCGAGCCGCTGGCGGTGACGCCGGGCAACGGGGGTGGGGGCGGGACCACACCGGGAGCATCGGGAGGCGCCGCAGCTGGTGGCGGGGGCGCCGGAGGCGCCGTGACGGGAACGCGACCGGGCGCCCTCGCGAGCACCGGGCTCACCGGGCCGGGCGGCGCCCCGCAGCTCGCGGTAGGAGCGCTCGCCCTCGTGCTCTCCTCCGCGGGCGCGGCAGCGGTGGGGGCGGCCACAGGTCGACACCGGGTGTTCACCGTCCGTTCGGGGGCCGCGAGCCGACGGGAGGGCTAGGCAGGTTCTCGTGCGGGTCGCGCCGAGTCGCGACGGCCCGGTCGACCGGACGGCCGGCGGCCGCCGCACGGGAAGGGGAGGTGGCGCGGTGGACGACGTGCTCATCACCGTGATCCTCGTGATCGCGTTGGCGCTCGTGTTCGACTTCACCAACGGGTTCCACGACACCGCGAACGCGATGGCCACGTCCGTCGCGACCGGCGCGCTCAAGCCCCGCGTGGCGGTGGGCATCTCGGCGGTGCTGAACCTCGTGGGGGCGTTCCTGTCGACGGAGGTGGCGAAGACGGTCTCGGGCGGCATCATCAACACCGGACCGAACGGTCTCGACATCACGCCGGTGATGATCTTCGCCGGACTGGTCGGGGCGGTCATCTGGAACATCGCCACCTGGTATCTCGGACTGCCCAGCAGTTCCACCCACGCCCTCTTCGGCGGACTCATCGGGGCCGCGATCATCGGTGCAGGCTTCGACGCCGTGAACTTCGGCGTCGTGATCTCGAAGGTGGTGCTCCCAGCACTGTTCTCCCCCGTCGTCGCCGGCCTCATCGCCCTCGTGGCCACCTACCTCGCGTACCGGATCACGAAGAACGCCCGCGCCCGCGGATCCGAGACCGGATTCCGGCACGGACAGACGATCTCTGCGTCGCTGGTCAGCCTCGCCCACGGCACGAACGACGCGCAGAAGACCATGGGCGTCATCACGCTCACCCTCGTGGCCGCCGGCTACCAGGGCGGAGACAGCGGGCCGCAGTTCTGGGTCATCCTCGCCTGCGGCCTCGCGATCGCGCTCGGCACCTACCTCGGCGGCTGGCGGATCATCCGCACCGTCGGCAAGCGCATCACCGACATCCAGTCGCCTCAGGGCTTCTCGGCCGAGACCAGCTCGGCCGCGACGATCCTCGTCTCCTCACACCTCGGCTTCGCGCTCTCGACCACCCAGGTCACCTCGGGCGCGGTCGTCGGGGCGGGCCTGGGCAAGAAGCTCGCGTCCGTCCACTGGGGTGTGGTCGGCAGGATCGGTGTGGCCTGGCTCGTGACGCTGCCGGCCGCGGCCCTCGTCGGGGGCGTGGCCGCCTGGGCGGCGAGCACCAGCGTCATCGGCCTCTTCGTCGTGATCGCGTTCGCGGCGGCGGCCATCCTCACGTTCTACCTGCTCTCCCGCAGGAACCCGGTGAACCACGAGAACGTGAACGACGAACCCGGCGACGGTCAGAAAGACGACCAGAGGCGCGACCAGAGGGACGACGAGCGGGCGGGAGCGAGGGCATGAGCATCGACATCGACTGGGGCGCCTTCGTGCTGGTGTTCGCCGTGGCGCTCGCCGCCACCGTGGCCATCGTCACCTCGTACTCCGTGGGGCTCCGACTGCTCGCCACGGGTGCGGATGCGAAGCACCGGCCCGCGATCGCCACCGCCGGGGCCTTCGTCTGCTTCGCGATCGGGGTCGCCGCTGTGCTCTACGGCCTCTACCTGATCATCCCCCAGTTCCACTGACCGGATCGGATGAACAGCGCGTGAGACGTCGTCGACTCGCCCGTTAACGTCCATCGTGCACAATGACCCCCATGTCCAAGAAGATCGATGCCGCCCTCAAGGCTCTTGTGAAGGCCCTCGAGAAGCACGCTGATGCCGTCTCCGACAGCTCGGCGAGCAAGCAGAAGGTCGTGCGAGCCGCCGCCCGCGTGCGCAGCGCCGCCACGACCTACGCTTCCGTGACGTACGCCAAGGCCCACACCGAGAGCCCGTTCACCGACATCGTCGACCCGAAGCTCCCGGACGACACCCTGGCGTCGCTGCGCGCTGAGCGCGACGCCCTCAAGGCGAAGAAGTCCGCCACCTCGAAGTGAGCACAGCCGCCGGGGGAGTCGACCAGGCCGTCCTCGACCGGGGCGGCGCCGCGGCGCATCCGCGCACGCTCATCGACGTGCTCCGGGCCTCCGTCGAGGCCTCGCCCGAGGCATCCGCCCTCGAGGACGCCGCGGGCTCGCTCAGCTACCGCGAGCTGATGGCGCAGGTCATCTCGACCTCCGCCGAGCTCCACGCGGCGGGTGTCCGCCGGGGCGACCGGGTGGGCGTGCGGATGCCGTCGGGCCAGCGTGAGCTGTACGTCGCGATCCTCGCGGTGCTCGCCGCCGGTGCGGCCTACGTCCCCGTCGACGTCGATGACCCCGATGAGCGTGCCGCCCTCGTGTTCGGCGAGGCGGACGTCGTCGGGGTGATCAGCGGATCCGGCGTCTACTCCCCCCGCAGGGCGAACGCCGACGAGGGCGGCGCCGACCGGCGTCTCTTCCGCACCGGCCGTCCGGCCCCGCACGCCAGCACGTCCGCGCTCCCCGTCATCACTCCTCCGACCCCCGACGACGACGCCTGGATCATCTTCACCTCGGGCTCGACCGGCACGCCGAAGGGCGTCGCGGTCTCGCATCGGTCGGCCGCGGCCTTCGTCGACGCCGAGTCGCGTCTCTTCCTCCAGGACGAGCCCCTCGGGCCGGGCGATCGTGTGCTCGCGGGGCTCTCGGTCGCGTTCGACGCCTCCTGCGAGGAGATGTGGCTCGCCTGGGCCCACGGCGCGTGCCTCGTCCCGGCTCCGCGCTCGCTGGTCCGCAGCGGGATGGACCTGGGTCCGTGGCTGACGACCCGCGACATCACGGTCGTCTCGACGGTGCCAACGCTGGCCGCGCTGTGGCCGCCGGAGTCGCTCGACAACGTGCGCCTGCTCATCTTCGGCGGCGAGGCGGTCCCGCCCGAGCTCGGTCAGCGCCTCGCCACCGCCGGCCGCGAGGTGTGGAACACCTACGGGCCGACCGAGGCGACCGTCGTCGCCTGCGCGGCGCCCCTCGGTGGCGACGGACCGGTGCGGATCGGCCTCCCGCTCGACGGCTGGACTCTCGCCGTGGTCGACGCGGACGGCGCCCGGGTCGCGGAGGGCGAGGTCGGCGAGCTCATCATCGGCGGGGTGGGTCTCGCCCGGTACCTCGACCCGGCGAAGGATGCGGAGAAGTACGCCCCGATGCCGTCGCTCGGCTGGGAGCGCGCCTACCGCAGCGGCGACCTCGTGCGCTTCGAGGCGGAGGGCCTGGTCTTCCAGGGCCGCGCCGACGACCAGGTGAAGGTGGGCGGACGGCGCATCGAGCTCGGCGAGATCGAGGCTGCGCTGCAGAACCTGCCGGGCGTCTCCGGCGCCGCCGTCACCGTGCGCACGACCGCGGCGGGCAACACCGTCCTCGTCGGGTACGTCGTCGCCACCGATCGGGCCGGCTTCGATCGCGAGCTCGCCGTGCAGCGCCTCCGCGAGGAGCTCCCCGCCGCCCTCGTGCCGCTGCTCGCCGTGCTCGACGACCTGCCGACACGCACCTCCGGCAAGGTCGACAAGGCGGCCCTCCCCTGGCCCCTGCCCTCCGACGTCGCGGACGAGGATCCCGACGCCGCCCCGCTCGACGAGCTCACCGCACGGCTCGCCGAGCTGTGGACGCGCGTCCTAGGCATCGCCGTCACCGACCAAGACGCGAACTTCTTCGACCTCGGCGGAGGTTCGCTCTCGGCCGCGCAGCTCGTCGCCGGGATCCGTGAGATCGATCCCGAGTTCACCGTCGCCGACGTCTACGCGCATCCCCGGCTCGGCTCCCTCTCGGCCGAGCTCGCCGCCCGACTGCCCGACGCGGACGCGGGCGGTCCCGGCGGCGCGAGCGGAGGCGAGACCCGCGCGCCCGCCCGCCCCGTGGTCGCCACACCCCGGCGGATGCGCATCCTGCAGACCCTGCTGGGCGCCCCGCTCTTCATCCTCTCCGGCCTTCGATGGCTCGTGTACCTGCTCACCGCCTCGGCGATCCTCCAGACGATGGACGGCTTCGGGTTCCTGCCGACGGCGCCCTGGTGGCTCCTCGTCATCGGACTGGTGCTGTTCGCGACCCCCTTCGGGCGGATGGCGCTGTCGGTCGTGGCGTCGCGGCTCCTGCTGAGGGGCCTGGAGCCCGGTGACTACCCCCGCGGCGGATCCTGGCACCTGCGGCTCTGGCTCGCCGAGCAGGTCGCACACCAGGTGGGTGCGGTGAGCCTCGCGGGCGCGCCGTGGATCAATTACTACGCCCGCGCGCTCGGTGCCCGGATCGCCGACGACGTCGACCTGCACTCGCTGCCGCCGGTCACCGGGCTGCTGCGCATCGGCCGGGGCGCGGCGATCGAGCCGGAGGTCGACCTCTCGGGCTACTGGGTCGACGGCGACACCGTACGCATCGGCGAGGTGCGCATCGGCGCCGGCAGCTCGATCGGCGCCCGCAGCACGCTCCTCCCGGGCACGAAGATCGGCAGGGGCGCGGCCATCGCGCCGGGATCGAGCGTCTTCGGGCGGGTGCCCTCGGGGCAGCGCTGGGCCGGATCGCCCGCCCAGCGCGTGGGCAAGGCGCGGACCTGGTGGCCCGAGGAACGCCCGCCGCGTCGATCGCGCTGGCTCGTCGCGTACGGCGCCTCGAGCGTGGTGCTCTCCCTCCTGCCGCTGGTCTCGCTCGCCGCCGGTGCCGCCGTGGTCGCCGCGTTCGCACGCTGGTCGGCGACGCTCGGCGAGGCCGTCGGCCGAGCCGCCGTCGGCCTGGTGCCCGGTACCCTCGTCGCGGGAGTGCTTCTCACGGCGCTGGTGCTGCTGCTCACCCGGCTGTTCGGTCTCCGGATGACGGAGGGCGTGCACGCGGTCCGCAGCCGCGTGGGCTGGCAGGTCTGGTCGACCGAGCGTCTCCTCGACATGGCGCGCACCCTGCTCTTCCCGCTGTACTCGGCGCTGTTCACCCCGGTGTGGCTGCGGATGCTCGGGGCCGAGGTGGGCAAGGACGTCGAGGCCTCGACGGTGCTGCTGGTGCCCGCGATGACGCGGGTGAAGGACGGCGCGTTCCTCGCCGACGACACCCTCGTGGGCTCCTACGAGCTGGCGGGCGGCTGGATGCACGTGGCCCGCGCCGAGATCGGCAGCCGGGCGTTCCTGGGCAACTCGGGCATGGCGGCGGCCGGCCACCGGGTTCCGCGCGACGGGCTCGTCGCGGTGCTCTCGAGCGCTCCCCGCAAGGCGAAGTCCGGCTCGTCGTGGCTGGGGTCTCCCCCGGTGCGGTTGCGACGAGCGCCCGCGGAGACCGATGAGTCGCGGACGTTCGCTCCCCCTGCCGGGCTGCGTGTCGCGCGGGTGCTGTGGGAGCTGTGCCGCTTCGTGCCGGTGGTCGTCACCTGCGCGATCGGCCTCGGCGTCGTGTTCGCGCTCGCGGCGCTCGCCTCGATCGAGCTGTGGCTCGCCGTCGTGCTGAGCGGCGCGGTGATGCTCGCGGCCGGTGCTGTCGCGGCGGGCGTGAGCACCGCGGCGAAGTGGGCGCTGATCGGTCGCATCCGCGCCGGTGAGCATCCCCTCTGGTCGAGCTTCGTGTGGCGCAGCGAGGTCTCCGACGTCTTCACCGAGCTCGTCGCCGCGCCCTGGTTCGCGCAGGCCGCGAGCGGCACCCCGGCGCTCGTCTGGTGGCTGCGCAGCCTCGGCGCCCGGATCGGGAACGGCGTGTGGTGCGAGACCTACTGGCTCCCCGAGGCCGACCTCGTCCAGCTGGGAGACGCCTCCACCGTGAACCGCGGATGCGTGGTGCAGACGCATCTGTTCCATGATCGGATCATGAGCCTCGACACCGTCACCCTCGACGCGGGCGCCACGCTCGGCCCCCACAGCGTCATCCTGCCCGCCGCCCGCATCGCGGCGCAGGGGACGGTCGGCCCGGCGTCGCTCGTGATGCGCGGTGAGCTCGTACCGCTCGGCAGCCGCTGGAGCGGGAACCCGATCGGGCCGTGGCGCGAGGTGCGCACCCGCGAGTACCGCGCGGCCGGCGGCGCGCGATGACGGGGCGCGGAGTCGCGTTCTCAGGGGATCCCTACACCCCGGGTGTGGGGACCTGGTCGTACCGGGTGTCCTCGTACGACCTCGACCTCGACTACCGGGTGCCCACCAACCGCCTCGACGGGGTCGCCGTGATCGAGGCCGTCGCGATGGTCGACCTGGACCGCATCGAGCTCGACCTGTCGAAGCTCAAGGCGTCGAAGGTGAAGCTCGACGGGAAGCGCGTGCAGGGGGTGTCGCACGTCGGGCACAAGCTCGCCGTGAGGTCGCCGGCCACCATCCCGGCGGGCAAGGCCTTCACCCTGGAGATCGAGTACGCGGGTCGTCCGGGTCCACGGCGGAGCCCGTGGGGTCCGATCGGGTGGGAGGAGCTCGCAGACGGCGTCCTGGTCGCGTCGCAGCCCATGGGCTCGTCGACGTGGTTCCCCTGCAACGACCGACCCGGCGACAAGGCGACCTACCGCATCCGTTTCACCGCCGAGGAGGACTACGCCGTCGTCTGCAGCGGCGAGCTGACGAAGACGTCGACGCGGAGCGGTCGGACCACCTGGGTCTACGACCAGGAGGCGCCCACCGCGGCCTACCTCGCGACGGTCCAGGTGGGTCGGTACGCGCGCCGGACCGAGGGGAAGAAGGTGCCCGTCGACTACGCGTACCCGCTCGAGCTCGAGAAGCGGCGGGCGAAGGACTTCGGCCGCCTCGACAAGATGATCTCCTACTTCTCCAAGGCCTTCGGGCCCTATCCGTTCGACCGGTACGGCGTGGTGATCACCCACGACACCCTGGAGATCCCGCTCGAGGCGCAGGCGATGGCGGTGTTCGGCGAGAACCACGTCGACGGCGAGCACGGCTCCGAGCGCCTCATCGCGCACGAGCTCGCCCACCAGTGGTTCGGCAACAGCGTCGGGCTGTCGTCGTGGCGGCACATCTGGCTCAACGAGGGCTTCGCCTGCTACGCGGAGTGGCTCTGGTCGGAGGAGCGCGGCGGCGCCTCGGCCGACGTGCTCGCCCGGCAGCACTACGACAGGTTGCGCGCCGCACCCGAGGACATCGTGATCGGCGACCCGGGCTCGGCCTCGATGTTCGACGACCGGGTCTACAAGCGCGGCGCTCTGACGCTCCACCAGCTGCGCAGACGCCTGGGCGACGACGACTTCTTCGGGCTGCTGCGACGGTGGACGACGGAGCACCGGCACGGCGTGGCCGAGACCGAGGCGTTCGTCCGGCTCGCCGAGGAGGTGTCGGGCGATCAGCTGCGGGCGCTGTTCGACGAGTGGCTCAGTCGCCCTGCCCTGCCGTTGTGGTGAGCTCCAGGCTCCGCCAGCTCACCACCGGGACCACTCGCTTCCTGCTCGTCTTGCGCGGCGCGATCGCGACGCTGGCTCGGACTCGGCGATCGAGTCGCACGTCCGCCAGAGCGTAGCGCGGTGCCTCCGGGTCGGATCCGATCGTCGCCGAGATGGCGCCCTCCTGCGCGGTGATGAGCACCGAGGACGGGTCGACGGTGAGGCCGCGCCCGTCGGCCTTCAGCACCGATTCGAGGCGTGTCCAGTGCTGCACCGGATCCCACGTCCGACCGGCGGGGCGCGAGGTGGGCGGGACCAGGGCCGCGATGGCCGAGACCGCCTCGACCGACGTGTCGACGGGCTCCACGTCGATGCCGACCAGCCCGCTCCAGCTCGCCGCGACGGCGACGCCGGCCGAGCAGTGCGCGATGCTCACGCTGAGCCGACGGCCCTTCGGGCGCGCCACGTCGACGTTCGGCCGGCCATGCGGACCCCCGCAGTGCGAGCAGATCGCCCACACGGTGACGTCGGCGGCATCGACGGGCGGATCGGCGAGCTCGGCCGCCAGCCTTCTCACCGCGACGCGTCCGGTGACGAACCGACGAGCGGCCTCCTGGTCGCTCATCGCGTGGTGACGGCCGCGCTCCTCCTCGGTGAGCAGGGACAGCATCCCCCCGAGGTCCTCCCCCGAGGGGAGAGGAACCCAGCGGACATGCACCTGAGGCGTCATCGCGAGCGACACTAGCGCGCGAGGGTGTCCTCCAGGTGAACGTCAGCCGCCCGCGATCCTGCCGCGCGGTGATCGGCTCCGACGCGCGAGGACGAGCCCGATGACGCCGATGACCACGACGGGGACGGCGCCCGAGAGCAGCATCCCGGCCCTCGCGCCCACGTTCTCGACGACCTGTCCCATGATCGGTCCGCCCAGGGCCTGGCCGCCGAGGAGCACCAGCACGTAGAGGGCCATCACGCGTCCGCGGATGGCGGCGTTCGACGACATCTGGACGAGCGTGTTCGCACAGGTGATGAAGAGCAGCCAGCCCAGACCGGTGACGACGAGACCGGCGCCGAACGCCGTCTCCGTCGGCAGGAGCGCGGTGAGGGACTGCGCCGCCGCGTATCCCAGGGCGCACAGGACGACGGTCCGCAGCCGCACCGTGCGTCGACGGGTCGAGAGGATCGCCCCGGTGAGTGCGCCCACCGCGACCAGGGTGTTGAACGCGCCGTAGCCGCCCGCTCCGGTGCCGAAGACGTGGTCGGCGAAGCCGGCGAGGAGCACGGGGAGGTTCTGCGAGAACACCGCCAGCACACCCATGATGACGATGGTCCAGAGGATGGCGGGCTTCGCCGCGGCGTACCGCAGGCCCTCGATCAGCTGTCCCCTGCGCCGCGGCGCCCTCGGCACAGGGTGCATCTCGGAGCTGCGGAGCCGGGTGAGGGCCACCACGGTCGACGCGCAGGCGAGCGCGTTGATCGCGAACGACCAGCCGGCGCCCACGCTGACCAGCAGCACGGCGCTCGCGGCGGGGCCGATGATGCCGCCCAGCTGGAAGCCGGACGAGTTCAGGCTGATCGCGTTGGGCAGCAGGCGCGGTCCGACCAGCTGGCCGGTGAAGACCTGCCTCGCCGGGTTGTCGACCACGGTGACGAATCCCAGCACCAGGGCGGCGGCGAAGACGTGCCAGATCTGAGCGACCCCGAGGAGCACGACGACGGCGAGCACGGCGCTCGTCAGGAACGAGAGGCTCTGGGTGATGACGAGCAGCGTCCGGGTGCGGTACCGGTCGACGATGAGCCCCCCGAGCAGGCCGAACAGCAGCATCGGGCCGAACTGCAGGGCCGACATCGCGCCGACCGCGGCCGTGGAGCCGGTGAGCTCGAGGGCGAGCCAGTCCTGCGCGATCCGCTGCATCCACACGGCCGACATGGCGATGAGGTTCGCGGAGGCGAAGAGACGGTAGTTGCGCACCCCGAGGGAGACGAAGGTCTGGCGCCAGGGCGGCGAGGAGGAGAGGACGGCGATGGGTTCGGTGGGCGGGGAGGGTGGAGCTGCGGTCGTCACGATCCTTCGACGCTACGCTCGCCGTATCCATTGCGGAACCGGATAGGGGCTATTATTCCCATCACGTTTCGTAATGAGGAGGCGCCGTGCTCGATCCCGTCATGCTGAGGAGCTTCCTCGCCGTCGCCGAGACCGGCAGCTTCACGCGGGCGGCGGCGCAGCTCGGCATCAGCCAGCCCACCGTGAGCCAGCACATCCGCAAGCTCGAGCAGGCCACGGGCCGGATGCTGGTGGCGCGCGACACCAGGGAGGTCGCGCTCACCGACAACGGCGAGGCGCTCGCGGGCTTCGCCAGGACGATCCTCGCCGCGCACGCCGCAGCCGACGGGTACTTCAGCGGCTCGGCGATGCGGGGACGGCTCCGCTTCGGCGCGGCCGACGACCTCGCGCAGACCCAGCTGCCGCGCATCCTGCGGCACTTCCGGCGGCTGTACCCGCAGATCAACCTCGAGCTCACCGTCGGGCAGAGCTGGCCGCTGTACCGGAGGCTCAAGGGCGGCCATCTCGACCTCATCCTCGTCAAGCAGGTGCCCGGAGACGAGAGCGGCCTGCCCGAGTACGGCACCGTGGTGCAGCGCGACGAGCTGGTGTGGGCGGGCGAGGAGGGTGCCGCGATCGCGGAGGGCGCGCCGGTGCCGCTCGTCACGTACCACGCGCCGAGCATCAGCCGTCGGCTCGCCATCCGCGCGCTCGAGGGCGCCGGGCGCACGTGGCGGATCACCTGCAACACCCGCGAGGTCAACGGCGTGCTCGCGGCCGTGCGCGCCGGTCTCGGCTTCGCGGCGCTCCCGAGCCGCCTCATCCCGGGCGACCTCGTGCAGGTCGGGCCGCGGCTCGGCCTCCCCCCGATCGGCGACGTCGAGTTCACGCTGCTCGAGAACCCGATCGCGCCGGTGGAGCCGGTCCGGGCGCTCGCCACCGCCATCCGGGAGCGCACCCTGACGTGACGCGCGCGTGCGCGGCTGCGCACACGCGGATAGCCGATCCCGCGGGCCCAGGAAGGCCGCAGAAGTAACACGATCGAAACATTCGGGGTTGATCCGCGACATCTCCGTGCTCCAAAGTGGACGTCATGCCCAAAAGCAGTATGGACGCCACGTCCATTTCCGCGGGATCCGCGAAGGGTCTCGTGAAGGGGATCGCCCTGGTCGACATCGTCGCTGCCAGCGCGAAGCCCCTGCGCCAGGTCGACCTCGTCGAGGCGAGCGGCCTCCCCCGCCCCACCGCGGTCCGTCTGCTCGAGTCGCTCGTCGAGCTCGACGTCCTCCGCATCGAGTCGCGCGGACTGTACGAGCTGGGTCCCCGGGTCGCCGCGTGGGGCCAGGCCTTCCTCGACGGCCTCGACCTCACCCGTCAGGCGTTCGACATCATCGAGGGCCTGGTGGACAAGAGCGACGAGACGTCCTACCTCGGCGTGCTCGACCGGAGCTCGGTGCTCTACATCTCCGCCGTCAACAGCCCGCAGCCGGTGCGGCCCGCGGCACGGATCGGTGCTCGCAACCCGCTCCACTGCACGGGCATCGGCAAGGCGATCCTCGCCTTCCGCACCCCCGCCGAGCGGGCGGAGCTGCTGGGCGACGGCGAGCTCGAGCGTCGCACGCCGAACACGATCACCGATCGCGACGCGCTCGCCGCCGAGCTCGACGCCATCGCGGAGCGCGGCTACTCGATCGACGAGATCGAGAACGAGGAGGGCGTGCGCTGCGTGGCGGCACCCGTGCGCGACCACCTCGGGAACGTGATCGCCGCCATCTCGGTGTCGGCGCCGGCCTACCGGTTCACGCGGGAGGACGTGCTCGAGTTCGCGCCCACCGTCGTCGCCGCGACGTCCGAGCTGTCGGCGCGACTGGGATACCGCGACCGCGCCGCGACCGCGACGACCGAGGCATCCGCGGACGAGCCGGAGGCCCAGCTCGCCGCCACGAAGGGAGACACCGATGACTGACGAGAGCTGGCGCGGCAAGGTCGGCGCCCTCGACGACGAGGCGATCGAGGCGTTCCTCGAGGAGCCGCAGATCGCCCGCCTGGCCTGCCTCGACCTCGAGGGCTGGCCCTACGCCGTCCCGATGTGGCACGAGTGGCGCGAGGGTGCGTTCTGGCTCGTCGCCCGCCAGAAGTCGGCCTGGGCGCGCTTCCTGCAGAACGACGAGCGCTGCGCGCTCACGATCGACGAGTCCGGCGCCCAGCGCAAGGTCACCGGACAGTTCCGGGCGGTCATCGTCGAGGAGCCCAACGTCGGCGGAGCGTGGGTTCCCGTGGCCGAGCGGATGTCGGTGCGCTACCTCGGCGAGAACGGCGTCAAGTATCTCGAGCCCACTCTCGACAAGCCGCGGTGGCTCATCCGCCTGGATCCGGTGAAGATGCAGACCTGGCAGGGCAACGACTGGGCGGGTCGCTACAAATGAGCCGTCCCACCGACGTGGTCGAGCTCGCCCAGCGGCTCATCCGCGTGCCGAGCCCGAACCCGGGAGGCAACGAGCGCGCCGTCGCCGCCGTCATCACGGATGCGATGCTCGATCTCGGCCTGCCCTTCCCCCGCACCGTCGCCAAGACCGCCGATCGGCCGAACCTCGTGTCGACGATCGACTTCGGCCCCGGCGGCCGTCACCTCGTGCTGGCGGGCCACATCGACACCAAGCCGGTCGGCGACGCCGTCTGGACGGTGGACCCGCTCGCCGCGGATGTGGACGGGGACCGGCTCTACGGTCTCGGCTCAGCGGACATGAAGGGTGCGATCGCCGCGATGATGCTCGCCGTCGCCGGGCTGGTGGGCGACCAGGAGCCGGCGTCCGGTCGCGTGACCCTCGCTCTCGTCGCCGACGAGGAGAACGGCGCCGAGTACGGCGCCCAGCACCTCTGTCAGACCCTCGACCTCGAGGCCGACGCGGTCGTCATCGGCGAGCCCGGCGGCATCCACGACGACTGGGACCGACTCCATCTGGTGAGCCACGGCATCGCCCGGATGCTCGTCACGGCGTCGGCCCGTCAGGGCCACTCGAGCCTCTCCGGGCTCCTCGGCACGCGCAACGCCGGCGTCGACGCCGCTCGAGCCCTGGTCGCCATCGCCGACCGCGCCGAGCTGGTCATCCCGGAGAACACCGCAGGGCTCGTCGACTGGCAGGCGACGATCAACCCCGCGCTGCGATTCTCCGGGGGCGTCGGCTACGGCGTGCTGCCGGACGCGATCTCGGCGGCCGCCGAGGTCCGCACCCTCCCGGGGATGCGCCAGGAGGACATCCGGGACGCGTTCGTGGCGGCGGTGGCCGCCGACCCGGGGCTCCGCGACGCCGACGTCGAGATCGACTTCGACGCGGCACCCAACGACTTCCTCGCGGCGACGTCCGTCGATCCGGAGCATCCGGTCGTCGCGGCGGCGCGACGCGCCTCGGTGCTCGCGCTCGGCGTCGAACCCCCGCTCGCCGCCTTCCCGGGCACCACCGACGCGACCTGGTTCGATCGCGCCGGCATCCCCACGCTCCCCGCTCTCGGCCCCGGGCTCCTCTCGCGGTGCCACGGGGCGGACGAGTGGGTGTCGGTCGACGCGCTGAGACAGGCCGTCCCGCTCTACGGCGAGCTTGTCTCGGCGTTCTGCGCGGAGCGCGTGGAGGTGTCGGCATGAGCAACGCGTCCGCCTTCCTCGCCCGCAGCGGGCGCACGCTGGCACCGCTGGCAGGTCTGATCGTCGTGCTCGTCGCGGCGGCGATCACCACCCCGGGGTCCTTCACCGTCGACGTCCTGCGTCTGGTGCTCTTCCAGATCGGGCTCATCGGCGTCACGGCCATCGGTCAGACCCTCGTCCTGCTCGTGGGCGGGATCGACCTGTCGATCGGCGCCGTGATGACGCTGGCCACGGTGATCGTGGCGACGACGACGAACGGCGACGACAGCGCGCTGCTCGTGGCGGTGGTGCTCGCGGTCCTCGCGGGCCTCGCCGTCGGAGCCGCCAACTCGGCCCTCGTGCAGCTGCGGAGCGTTCCCCCCTTCGTCGCGACCTTCGCGACCTTCGTGCTGGTGCAGGGCATCATCGTGGCCTGGACCCGTGGTGCGCCGTCCGGCGCCATCCCCGACGCGATGCGCTGGCTGGGGATCGGCCGGCTGTTCGACTTCATCCCGGTGCCGGCCGTCGTGTTCGCCGTCCTCGCCGTGGTCGTCGGCCTCGTGCTCGTGCGCACCACCCTCGGCCGTCGGGTGTACGCCACCGGCGCGAACCCCCGTGCCGCCCGCCTCTCGGGGGTCCCGACCGGGTGGATCGTCACCGGCGCCTACCTCGCCAGCGCGCTCACGGCCGTGCTCGCCGGGCTGATCAACGCCGGATACATCGGCTACGTCGACGCGGGGCTGTCGCGCAGCCTCGACCTCAACTCCATCGCCGCCGCCGTGATCGGCGGCGTGGCCCTGACCGGAGGAAAGGGACGCATCGGCCAGACGGTCGTCGGCGTCGTCCTCCTCGCCGTCCTGCTCACCTGGCTCGTCCAGCTGGGAGCAGGCGCCGGTGCCCAGCTCATCGTCTCCGGGATCGTCATCCTCGGCGCGGTCTGGCTGCAGTCCGGACGCTTCACCCTCAGCACCATCCGTCATCTGACCCGTAGAACCACCACAGCAGAGAGAGGCTGACCCGCTCATGTCCTTCCGTCCATTCCGGTCCGCCCGCGGCCGCTCCGCGGTCGCGATCGTGGCCAGCGCCGGCGTGCTCATCGCACTCGCGGCCTGCAGCTCCGAGCAGGAGGGGTCGTCCTCGACCTCGGCTGCGAACGCCGACTGCTCCAACGCCGCTGCCGCCCAGGACAGCTACACCAAGGCCTGGTCGACCACCGCCGAGGAGCTCGGCATCCAGGACCTCACCCCGGTCGAGGAGACCGTGTGCGAGATCGACACCGCGTCCTACAAGAAGGACGAGCCGGCGGGCGGCTACACCATCGCCCTCGCCGCGCAGGGCCCGATCAACTCGTGGGGCACCCTCAGTGAGGAGGCGTTCAAGCGCCACGCGGACGAGATCGGCGTCAGCACCCTCTACGCGTCGGCCAACGGCGACGCCACGACGCAGGTCGACAACATCCAGCAGCTCGCCAGCCAGAAGCCCGACGCCATGGTCGTCGTGCCCATGGGCGAGGGCATCACCGGTCAGGTGCAGGCGGCCACCGAGCAGGGCATCCCGGTGATCCTCTGCTCCGGCATCCTGCCCGACGACAGCGGCGCCGTCTCGACGGTGACCCGCCAGTACGACCTCCTCGGCTCGGCGTACGCCGAGTGGCTCGTCCAGAAGCTGGGCGGCAAGGGCAAGGTCGCGATGCTCAGCGGTCTCGCCGGCGTGCCGACCGCCGAGTACCAGGCGGCCGCGGCCAAGAAGGTGTTCGAGAAGTACCCGGACATCGAGGTCGTCACCCAGCAGTACACCGAGTGGTCGCCGACCGTGGCGAAGACCGTCGCGGACAACCTGATCACCCAGTACCCCGACCTCGACGGCATCTGGAGCGACTCCGGATACGGCGACCTCGGCGTCGTGCAGGCGTACACCGAGGCCGGCAAGACCGTGCCTCCGCTGACCGGCGACTCGAGCAACGCCTTCCTCAAGGCCACCGAGGGCACCGACGTGCAGTTCGCGCTGTCGACCTTCCCGCCGGAGATGAGCGCCGACTGCCTCGACACCGCCGTGTCGGTGCTGAAGGGCGAGCCCGTGCTGAACAAGGTCTTCATCGACTCCCCGTCGTTCACCAACGAAGACGCGGCCCAGTACGTGCGCAAGGACTGCGGCGACAACCTGTTCGTCCCGTCCACGCTCGACGACGCCACGCTCGTGGAGCTGGGGCTCTGCAGCTAGTCATGCCCACGCAGCACACGGTTCTGGAGGCCCGGGGACTGACCAAGTCGTTCCCGGGCGTCCGGGCCCTCTCCGGAGTCGACTTCACCGCGCGCGCCGGACGGGTCCATGCCCTCCTCGGTGAGAACGGCGCGGGGAAGTCGACCCTGGTCGGGATCCTCACCGGCAACCAGCGCGCCGACACCGGCACCCTGACGGTCGCCGGCGAGACCCGGGACTTCGGCAGCCCCCGCGAGGCGCTCGACGCCGGGGTGATGGCCGTCTACCAGGAGCTCACCGTCCTCCCGGCGATGACGGTGCTCGACAACGTCATGCTCGGCCAGGAGGTGACGAAGGCGGGCTCGCTCAGCCTGTCGCAGCAGCGCTCCATCGCCCGCGACGCCCTGTCCCGCGTCGGCCTGGCCGACATCGACCTCGGCGCCCAGGCCGGCGACTACTCGCTCGCGAACCAGCAGCTCATCGAGATCGCGCGTGCCCTCATCCGCAGGGCGAGCGTGGTCATCCTCGACGAGCCCTCCGCGGTGCTCTCCGGCGACAAGCTGGATGCGCTGCACGCGGTCGTGCGCGAGCTCGCGGCCGCGGGGACCGCCGTGGTGTACATCACCCACCTCCTCGACGAGGTGCAGGAGCTGGCCGACGACGTCACGATCCTCCGCGACGGCGCGACCGTCGCCGAGGGCGAGAAGAAGGACTTCGACACCGAGCGCATCGTGCGCGAGATGGTCGGCCGCACGGTCGACGCGGTGTTCCCCGAGCCGGGCGAGCTCACCGGCGACGTCGTGCTGCGCCTGACCGGCGTGGTGCCGCGCAGCCGCACCCGTCGGCCGGCGCCGATCGACCTCGAGGTGCGCGCGGGCGAGATCGTCGGGGTCGCGGGGCTCGTGGGCTCGGGCCGCAGCCGTCTGCTCCGCACGATCGCGGGCGCGCATCCGCTCGCCGCGGGCCGCATCGAGGTGGCCGGCCGGCCGATCGGCGGATCCATCCGCCGGGCCCTCCGCGCGGGTGTCGTCCTGGTGCCCGAGGAGCGGAAGACGGAGGGGCTCGTGCTCGACCTCACCGTCTCCGAGAACACGACGATGGCCGTGCTGGGCAGGATCGCCCGCTTCGGCTGGATCCGGCGGGCCGTGCAGCGCGACCGGTGGTCGGCCGAGCAGGAGCGCCTCGGCATCCGCGCATCCGGTCCCGACCAGGAGACGCGACTGCTCTCCGGCGGCAACCAGCAGAAGATCGTCATCGCCAAGTGGCTCGAGCTGGGCCCTACGGTGCTCGTGCTCGACGAGCCCACCCGTGGGGTCGACGTGGGAGCCAAGGCGGAGATCTACCAGATCATCTCGGAGCTCGCGGCCCAGGGCCTGGCGGTCGTGGTCGCGTCCAGCGAGCTGATCGAGGTGCTCGGGCTCTCGCACCGTGTGCTCGTGGCCAGGGACGGCTCGATCGCCGGTGAGCTGCCGGGCGGTCTCGGCAACGAGGAAGAGGTCATGCACCTCGCGATGGGAACGAACCGATGAGCACTGCAACCGCCACCGTCGACGCGCGACCCGAGAGGTCGAAGCGCTTCGGCTTCGCCGCCCTCGTACGCGGCGGCTTCGCGGTCTGGGTCGTCGTGATCGCGCTCGTCGTCGCCCTCAGCATCGTCAAGGGCGGCGCGTTCTGGACACCGTCGAACCTCTCGACGGTGCTCACGGCGACCGTCGTGCTCGGCCTGGTGGCCATGGGCCAGCACCTCGTCATCCTCACCGGCGGCATCGACCTCTCGGTCGGATCGACGGCCACGCTCTCCGCGCTCCTGACCGCGGTGCTCATCGACGCCTATCCGATCCGCGTGATCCCCGTCCTCCTCGGGATGGTGGTGCTCGGGGCACTCGTGGGTCTGTTCAACGGCGCCTTCGTGGCGTTCGCCAAGCTGCCCGCGTTCATCGTGACGCTCGCGTCGTTCTACATCGTGCAGGGCATCGCCCTCACCGTGTCGAGCGTGCCGGCGGGCAAGGTCACGTCCGACCTCAAGAACTTCGCGCTGGGCAGCCTCGGGCCGATCCCGTACTCGTTCCTCGTCGTCGTGATCGCGGTCGCGGTCGTGGGCTACCTCCTCGCCCGCACCCGCTGGGGCAAGCACGTCTACGCGGTCGGCGGCGACCTCAAGGCGGCGCGCGCCGTGGGCATCAAGGCCGACCGTGTGCTCGTCTGGGTCTACGTGGCCTCGGGCATCCTCGCCGCCATCGCGGGCATCATGCTCGCCGCCCGTTCGTCGATCGGCTCGCCGACCGCAGGGCAGGGCCTCGAGCTCTCGGCGATCACGGTCGTCGTCATCGGCGGCACCTCGCTGCTCGGCGGCCGCGGCAGCCTGTTCGGCACGCTCGGCGGCGTGCTGCTGCTCGCGCTGGTCTCCAGCTCGATCACGCTGCTGCAGATGCCGTCGACGCTCACCGACCTCATCCGAGGCGCGGTCATCGTCATCGCGGCGACGCTGTTCGTGGTGAAGGCGAAGCGATGACCCGCGTCGACGCGCACGCCCACGTGTTCCGGCCCGCCGCGGTGTCGCCGCGAGGAACGGACGAGCTGGCGCCGGACGACCGCGACGCCCCCGTCGAGGCGTTCGTCGCCGAGCTCGAGCGCCACGGCGTGGGCCGCGCGGTCCTGGTGCCGCTCGACGAGCACGACGACTACGTGCGCGAGTGCCTCGACGCCGATCCCGAGCGCTTCGCGGCCGTCGCGGTGTCCTCCGACGCCGAGCGCGGCCGCGCGGGTGGCCGGCATGCGGAGTCCGTCTCGGACGCGCTCGACCGCCGCCGCGCCGGGTTCCGCTTCGGCGGCCTGCGCACGACCTGGCTCGGGGAGCCCGGACAGGACATCCGCGACTCGCCCGCCCTGCCGATGCTGAGGTGGTGCGCCGACCGTGGCGTGGTGCTCTGGGCCTACCTGCCGCCCGACCAGTTCCCGCTGGTGGAGGCGGTGGCCCGCGAGCTGCCGGATCTCGCCATCGCGCTCAACCACTTCGGCTTCTCCCCCGCCGACATGAGGGTGGACGCGCACGGGCGGCCCTGGTTCGCCTCGCGCCTCCCCGACGAGCGGGTGGAAGCGGTGTGCGCGCTGGCCGCGCATCCGCAGATGCACGTACTCGTCTCAGGTCACTACGCCGTCTCGCAGGAGGACGCGCCCTACTCCGACCTGCGCGGACCGACCACGAGGTACCTGGAGGCCTACGGCGCCGACCGGGTGATGTGGGGGTCCGACATGCCCTGGCCCGCCGCCGCGCCCGGATACAGCGCCCTCCTGGATGCGATCGGCTCGGCGCTCGACGAGGCCGGCTCCTCCGCCGCCGAGCGGGAGGCCGTGCTGGGCGGGACCGCCTCGCGCCTGTTCGCGCTCGCTCCCGCCTGACCCCGCAGGCGATCCGCGGATCGGCCCCGTCCGACCGGGCCGTCTTGGCGCGGGCCCCCGGCCGCCGCCTCCGCCCCACGACTCCACCACCGACCAGCACGACGAGAGAGAGACACAATGCCCCAGCTCGCACCCGCGGCCGACGCGATGCCGAGATCCGGCATCCGCCGGGTCATGGATGCCGCATGGAAGCTCGACCGACCGGTCATCGGCCTTCATGTCGGGGAGCCCAGCTTCGACCCGCCGACCCACGTGGTCGCCGCGGCGGAGGCGGCGTACGAGACCGGTGACACCCACTACACGCCCAACGCGGGCGTGGGGGCGCTCCGCAGCGCCATCGCCGACAAGCTGCGGTCGCACAACGGGCTCGAGGTCTCCCCCGACCAGGTCGTGGTGACGGCGGGCGGCGCCCAAGCGCTCCACGTCGCGTTCACGGCGACGCTCACCGCCGGCGACGAGGTGCTCATCCCCGACCCGGGATGGCCCAACTACACGATGGCGGTCGGGCTCCTGCAGGCGGTC
This sequence comes from Cnuibacter physcomitrellae, assembly GCF_014640535.1. Classification (NCBI taxonomy): domain Bacteria; kingdom Bacillati; phylum Actinomycetota; class Actinomycetes; order Micrococcales; family Microbacteriaceae; genus Cnuibacter; species Cnuibacter physcomitrellae. Next base: position 2,485,784 of record NZ_BMHD01000001.1, on the reverse strand, counting down.
CCGGTGGGCTACTCGCTGCGGCCGGAGAACGGGTTCATGCCCGACTTCGAGGAGCTCGAGCGACTCGTCACGCCGCGGACGCGGCTCATCGTGGTGAACACGCCGTCCAACCCGCTCGGCTCGGTCATGTCCGCCGAGGTCGTCGAGGCGCTCGTGCGCTTCGCCGACCGCCACGACATCTGGCTGCTCTCCGACGAGTGCTACGACGCGCTCACCTACGAGGCCGTGCACACCTCCCCCGCTCGCTTCGACGGCCAGGGTCGTGTGCTCAGCGCGTTCAGCTTCTCGAAGACGTACGCGATGACCGGGGTGCGGGTCGGCTATCTCGTCTCGGCGCCGGAGTTCGCGCCGACGCTCGCGAAGCTGCAGGAGCCGATGATCGCGTGCGTGAACGCGCCCGCTCAGGCGGCCGCCCTCGCCGCGCTGACCGGCCCCCAGGACGAGGTGGTCGCCATGCGGGAGGTCTACCGGACACGTCGCGACGCCGTGATGGCGGCCCTCGACACGCTCGGCATCCACTACCTCACCCCGCACGGCGCGTTCTACCTGTGGCTCGACGTCAGCGACCGGACGGACGGCGATGTCGCGACCTGGGCGGTGCGGCTGCTCGAGAGCGAGTACGTCGCCGTCGCGCCCGGCACAGCGTTCGGACCGGTCGGAGAGGGGTGGATCCGCCTCTCGCTCGCCGCCGACACCGACGACCTCCTCGAGGGCGTCCGACGGATCGGGGACTTCCGATGACCGCCCGGCTGCCCCTCAGCGACGTGCTCCTCGCGAGCCGGGTGGTGGCGATCGTCCGGGGCCGCTCGTCGGAGCACCTGCTGGCGGTCTGCGAGACGCTCATCGAGTCGGGCGTGCGGTGCCTCGAGATCACGACGAACACGCCGGGCTGGATCGACGGCATCCGCACCCTCCGCTCGCGGTACGGTGCGGAGGTGGATCTCGGGTCGGGCACCGTGCTGACGGCCGAGCACGTGGCGCAGACGGTCGACGCGGGCGGCGCGTTCCTCGTGTCGCCGTCGCTCGACCTCGGCGTCGGCGCGGCGGCCGCCGTGGCCGGGCTCGCCTGGTACCCGGGCACCCTGACCCCGACCGAGATGGTCACCGGCTGGAACGCCGGCGCCACCGCCGTGAAGGTGTTCCCCGCGGCGACCGCGGGCGGGCCGGAGTACCTGAAGCAGGTGCGGGCGCCGCTCGACGACGTCCTCATGATCCCGACCGGCGGCGTGTCGGCCGGGGACATCCCCGCCTACCTGCGCGCGGGAGCCTCCGCCGTCGGCGTGGGATCGCCGCTCATCGGCGATGCGCTCTCGACGGGCGATCTGGCCGGCCTGAGGTCGCGGGCGTCGGCGATCCTCGCCGCCGCCGCCCCGGAGGGGGCAGCATGACCGACGTGCTCACGTTCGGCGAGACCATGGCGCTGCTCACCCCGCACCAGGTGGGGTTGCTGCGCCACGCCGACTCGCTCGCCGTCGGGATCGCGGGCGCCGAGTCGAACGTGGCGATCGGGCTCGCGCGACTGGGCGCATCCGTCCGCTGGATCGGCCGTGTGGGCGACGACGAGTTCGGGCGCCTCATCACGATGACGCTGCGGGGCGAGGGCGTGGACGTGCGTGCCGTGGTCGACCCCGACGGGCCCACCGCGCTGATGCTCAAGGAGCAGCGGATGTCGCGCGCCACACGCGTGGTCTACTACCGTGCCCACAGCGCAGGATCGCGGCTGTCGCCGGCCGACGTCGACGAGGCCTCCATCGCCTCGGCGCGGGTGCTGCACGTGTCGGGCATCACCGCCGCCCTCAGCGCATCGGCGCGCGACGCCGTGCTCACGGCCGTGACCCACGCCCGCGCCGCCGGGGTGCTCGTGTCCCTCGACGTGAACCACCGCTCCGCGCTCTGGGATGCGGCCACCGCCGCTCCCGTCTACCGGGAGCTCGTCGCCGCATCCGACATCGTGTTCGCCACCGAGGCGGAGGCGTCGATGATCGTCGACGGCTCGGACGCCGTGAGCCTCGCCCGTGCGCTGAGCGGGCTCGGGCCGTCGGCCGTCATCGTGAAGCGCGGCTCGCTCGGAGCCGTCGCGGTGATCGACGGGCAGGACCACGTCGTGCCGCCGATCCCGGTGACCGCCATCGACTCGGTCGGTGCCGGGGACGCGTTCGCGGCGGGATACCTGGCCGGACTGTGCGCGGACGAGTCGCCGGAGGCGTGTCTCGCGCTCGCAGCGCGGACCGGGGCGTTCGCGGTCACCGTCCGCGGTGACTGGGAGGGTGCGCCCACGCGCGACGAGCTCGTGCTGCTGGACGCGGCACCCGACGAGGTCGCGCGCTGAGCGCACGGATGGCGACGCGCACCGAGCGCGGGACGGGAAGAGAATAGGGACATGACGCTTCGACTCGGATACAAGGCCAGCGCTGAGCAGTTCGACCCGCGGGAGCTGGTGGAGATCGCCGTCGCCGCGGAGGCGCACGGGATGGAGTCGGTGGCCGTCTCGGACCACTTCCAGCCCTGGCGGCACGAGGGCGGGCACGCGCCCTTCTCCCTGACGTGGATGGCCGCCGTGGGCGAGCGGACGTCGTCGATCCGGATCGGCACGTCGGTGATGACCCCCACGTTCCGCTACAACCCCGCGGTGATCGCGCAGGCGTTCGCGACCATGGGCGAGCTCTACCCCGGACGGATCTTCCTCGGTGTGGGCACGGGCGAGGCGCTGAACGAGATCGCGACCGGGTTCCGCGGAGCCGGCGAGCAGACCTGGCCCGAGTTCAAGGAGCGGTTCGCCCGCCTGCGTGAGGCGATCTCGCTGATGCGGGCGCTGTGGACCGAGGACCGCGTGAACTTCCAGGGCGAGTACTACTCGACCCACGACGCCTCCATCTACGACCGGCCCTCCTCCCCCATCCCGGTCTACGTCGCGGCGGGCGGCCCGGTCGTGGCGCGCTACGCCGGCCGGGCGGGCGACGGCTTCATCTGCACCTCGGGCAAGGGCATGTCGCTGTACACCGACGACCTCATCCCGGCGGTGAAGGAGGGCGCGGCGAAGGCCGACCGCGACTTCGACGACATCGATCGGATGATCGAGATCAAGCTCTCCTACGACACCGACTACGACACGGCGCTCGAGAACACCCGGTTCTGGGCCCCGCTGGCGCTGTCGAAGGAGCAGAAGCACGACATCACCGACCCGGTCGAGATGGAGAAGGCGGCGGATGCGCTCCCCATCGAGCAGATCGCCTCGCGCTGGATCGTGGGCGCCGACCCGGACGAGGTCGTCGCCCAGGTGGCGCAGTACGTCGACGCCGGGCTGAACCACCTCGTGTTCCACGCGCCCGGCCAGGACCAGCGCCGCTTCCTCGAGCTCTTCGAGCGCGACCTCGCCCCGCGCCTCCGCGCCCTGTCCTCCTGACGCGCGCGCCGCGGGCTCTCTTCGAGACGCGGATCTGACAGTCGTGGTGGGCTCGCGAGCCGTCAGCCCGCCACGAGTGTCAGATCCGCGCGGCCCTCAGTAGCCCGCGCGCGGGTCGACGACACCCTCGAGGGGCGAGCCGGCCCGGCGCGCGGCCACGTTGCGGCCGATGCGGTCGGCGAGGAGGGGTTCGATCATCGCCGGCGTGTCCGCCGTGTGCGGGGTGATGAGCGCGCGCGGCTCGGTCCACAGCGGATGCCCGTCGGGCAGCGGCTCCGGATCCGTCACGTCGAGCGCCGCGCCCGCGATCCGCTCCTCCCGCAGGGCGCTGACCAGCGCATCCGTGTCGATCAGCCCGCCGCGCGCGATGTTGACGACCACCGCGTGAGGCTGCAGCAGGGCGAGTGCGTCGGCGTCGAGCAGGCGCCGGGTGCCGTCCGTGAGCGCGGCGGCGACCACGACCACGTCGGCGTGGGCGAGCACCTCGGCGAGGCGGTCGCTCGTCACGGTGCGGTCGGCGCCCTCGGCCGGAGCGTCGCTGCGGCGCACGACGGTCACGGTGGTCCGGAATCCCTTCATCAGCCGCACGATCTCGAGCCCCACTCCCCCGGCGCCGACCACGACGACCTCCAGCCCGTGCAGGCTCGTCCCGGCCACCTCGCCCCAGCTCGTCGCGCGCGCCCGTTCGGGCAGCAGTCTCAGCAGCGCGAGCGTCAGGGCCAGCGCGTGCTCGGCGACGGGTTCCGCGTACGCGCCCTTCGCGCTCGTCCAGGCGAGCTCCAGATGCGCGCGCAGCGACCCGGCGTACTTCTCGATCCCGGCACTCGGCAGCTGCACCCACGACGCCTCCGGATGCGCCTCCAGCGTGCGCTCCAGGTCGTCGGGGCGGGTCCCGAACCAGACCACCAGCCCGTCGAGCCGCTCCCCCTCCCGGACCTCGACCACGCTCCCTCCCGCCTCGCGGACGGCGCGTTCCACCCTGTCGTTCGTCTCGGGCAGGACACCGACGCGCAGCTCGCTCATCCCCCCATCCTCCCCCGGGACGCGGCCATCCTCCCCCGGAGCGCGGCGCGCGTCAGAGGGCCGGGACGGACTGGGCGGGGTCGGGGTGGAGGCGGTCGAGCTGCAGGGCGAGCCAGGGGCTGAACGCCCAGCTCGCGGCGGAGACCGCGACGCGGAGGTCCGCCGGGTCGACCCAGCGCCACTCCATCACCTCGTCGCGGTGGGGGTCGAACGAGCCCGACACGCGGGCGGTGTAGACAGGGCAGACCTCGTTCTCGACGATGCCCGAGGCGTCGACCGCGAGGTAGCGGAAGTCGGGCAGCACCGGCTCGACGCCCTCGAGCGTCATGCCGAGCTCGTCGGCGGCGCGGCGGTGGACGGCGTCGACGATGTCCTCCCCCGGCGCCGGGTGTCCGCAGAACGAGTTCGTCCAGACTCCGGGCCAGGTGCGCTTGTGGAGCGCGCGTCGGGTGACCAGCATCCGGCCCTCGTCGTCGAAGACGTGGCACGAGAAGGCGAGGTGCAGCGGGGTGTCCTCCGTGTGCACGGTGGCCTTGTCGGCGGTGCCGATGGCCTCGCCGTCGTCGGAGAGGAGGACCACCTGCTCGGTCGTCTGCACCATATCGTTGACCTCCTTTATTACTAGACTGCCATGTAATGTGAAGCAGGTGGACGCACACGGCCTCCTGGCTCTCTCCGAACGGCGCACGCACCTGGTCGACGAGGTGCTCGAGCGCTTCTTCGCCGAGCAACGTCGCCGAGCCCGGGGGATCGGCGAGGCCTACAGCACACTCTGGGAGACGCTCGAACGCAACTCTGCGGGCGGCAAGCGGTTCCGTCCGCGCATGGTCATGGCGGCCTACGAGTCTCTCGGAGGGCAGGACCTCGAGTCGGCGGCGACCGTCGGCGCCGCGTTCGAGCTGCTCCACACGGCGCTCATCGTGCACGACGACGTCATCGACCGCGACTTCGTGCGGCGGGGGAGCCCGAACGTGTCGGGAAGCTACCGCGACATCGCGACCACCGCCGGCATCCCGATCCCGATCGCGGAGCACCGCGGGATGTCGGTGGCCGTGATCGCCGGCGATCTCGCGCTCTTCTACGCCTACCGGCTGATCGACTCCGGAGGCCTGTCCGAGCAGGTACGCCGTCGTGTGGTCGACGTGCTGGACGAGTCGATGTTCCTCTCCGCGGCGGGCGAGCTCTACGACGTCGACTTCTCGATCCGCCCGGGCGTCCCGCCGGTGGAGGAGATCGTCGAGATGGAGCGCCTGAAGACGGCGATGTACTCCTTCGAAGGTCCGCTGCGGGCCGGCGCGCTCCTCGCGGGCGCGCGAGAGGAGGCGGTCGTCGCGTTGGGCGACTTCGGCCGCGGCATCGGCATCGCCTTCCAGATCGTCGACGACCTCCTCGGCGTCTTCGGCGACGAGGAGGCGACCGGCAAGTCGAACCTCGGCGACCTCCGCGAGGGGAAGAGCACGGTGCTCCTCGCGCACGCGGTGACCCGCCCCGAGTGGCAGGAGGTCGCCCACCTCGTCGGCGACCCCACGCTGACGCTCGAGCAGGCCGACCGCATCCGCGCCGTGCTGGAGGCGACCGGCTCCCGCCGCTTCGCCGAGGCGCTCGCGCGCGACTACGCCAACCGCGCCTGGGAGGCGCTGGCCTCACCGGCGCTCACGAGCCGTGTCCGCGACGAGTTCCGCCCCGTGGTGGCCGGGGTGCTGGAGCGCGTCCGATGACCGAGGCCGCGCGCGAGTCGCAGCTCTCGCTCTACGACCGTGTCGCCGTCGAGACGGCGGCGATCGTGATCCGCCGCTATTCGACCTCCTTCGGTCTGGCCGCGCGTCTGCTGGGTCCGACGGTGCGCCGCGACGTCGAGAACATCTACGCGCTGGTGCGGATCGCCGACGAGGTCGTCGACGGGCTGGGGGAGTCGGCGCACCTCGACGCCGACGGGATCCGCGAGCGGCTGGATGCGCTCGAGGCGGAGACCGAGCAGGCCATCCGCGTCGGATACAGCACCAACCTCATCGTGCACGCCTTCGCGCTGACCTCCAGGCAGGTCGGCATCGGAACCGACCTCACGCGTCCGTTCTTCCGGTCCATGCGCGCCGACATCACCCGGACGGCCCACGACCGCGCGTCGTTCGACGACTACGTGTACGGATCGGCCGAGGTCGTCGGCCTGATGTGCCTCGCGGCGTTCCTGCGTGGAGTCGACGTGACCCCGTCGGAGCGAGCGCGTCTCGAGACCGGCGCGAAGCACCTCGGAGCGGCGTTCCAGAAGATCAACTTCCTCCGCGACCTGGCCGCGGACTTCCGCTCCCTCGGGCGCAGCTACTTCCCGGATGTGACGGTCGAGTCGTTCACGGAGGCCCAGAAGGCGCAGATCCTGGCCGAGATCGACGACGACCTCGCCTGCGCTGCCCGCTGTCTGCCCGGGCTCCCGCCGTCGTCGCGGAGGGCGGTGGCCCTGGCCCAGGGGCTCTTCGAGGAGTTGGCGACACGACTTCGCGACACGCCCGCCGCCACGCTCATGACGACCCGCATCCGCGTTCCCAACCCGGTGAAGGCGAGAATAGCTGCAGGGGCCGCCGTCGGGCGGCTGCCACGGGCGGTCGAGAAGGAAGCAGCGGAGTGACGTCGAGAGCGGTCGTGATCGGAGGAGGGATCAGCGGCCTGGCCACGGCGGCGCTGCTGGCCCGCGAGGGACGTCAGGTGACGCTCCTGGAGAAGAACGAGAGCCTGGGCGGCCGGGCGGGCAGCTGGGAGCAGGACGGCTTCCGCTTCGACACCGGCCCGTCGTGGTACCTCATGCCCGAGGTGTTCGACCATTTCTTCAAGCTCATGGGGACGAGCGCCGACCAGGAGCTCGATCTGGTGCGCCTCGACCCGGGCTACCGCGTGTACACGGAGGGCGACCCGAAGCCGATCGACATCGCCGCGAGCCGCGAGGAGAACATCGCGCTGTTCGAGTCGCTCGAGCCGGGCTCGGGACCGCGGATGGAGGCGTACCTCGACTCCGCCGCGGAGACGTACGGGCTCGCCAAGGAGCACTTCCTCTACTCGACGTTCGACCAGGTCCGACCGCTGCTCGTCGGGCCGGTGCTGAAGCGCTTCCCCAAGCTGGTCCGGCTGCTCACCGAGAACCTGATGTCCTTCGCAGGCAGGACGGTCCACGACGACAGGCTGCAGAAGATCCTCGGCTACCCGGGCGTCTTCCTCGGTACCTCGCCGTATTCCGCTCCGAGCATGTACCACCTGATGAGCCACCTCGACCTCGCCGACGGCGTGCTTTACCCGCGCGGCGGGTTCACCTCGGTGATCCACGCTCTCGAGCGGATCGCCCGCCGAGAGGGCGTCGAGATCATCACGGGGGCCGAAGCGACCCGCATCGTGCTCGCAGTCGAGGCGGAAGCGGCGGCCGAGGCCATTACGAAGCCGGCGGATCCGTACGACTACCCCACCACGGAGTTCGACACCACGGTGCTCGACCGCGACGAGCTGCGTCGCATGCTCGGAGGGGAATACGAGCCGGCCGCCACGGTGCCGGCGGCGGTCGAGGCGCCGCGGCAGGCGGCGAAGGGCCAGCTCCCTCACGTGGGCGGGGTCAACTGGTCGGATGCGGAGGGTCGCGCCCACTCCATCGACGCGGACCTCGTCGTCTCGACCGCCGATCTCCACCACAGCGAGACGGACCTCCTGCTGCCCGAGCTCCAGACCTACCCGGAGTCGTACTGGGAGAAGAGGACCGCGGGTCCGTCCGCCGTCCTGATCCTGCTGGGCGTCCGCGGCGAGCTGCCCGAGCTCGAGCACCACACGCTGTTCTTCACGAAGGACTGGCGGTCGAACTTCCGCGCGATCTTCGACTCCCCGCCCGGCACGGCCGTCCCGGACCCGGCGTCGATCTACGTGTGCCGACCCAGCGCATCCGACCCTGCCGTGGCGCCCGACGGCGAGGAGAACCTCTTCGTGCTGGTGCCGATCGCTCCGGACGTCTCGCTCGGACGCGGGGGAGTGGACGGGGACGGCGACGCGCGCATCGAGACCATCGCCGACGCCGCCATCGAGCAGATCGGGGCCTGGGCCGGCATCCCGGACCTCGCCTCTCGCATCCTCGTCCGCCGGACGGTCGGGCCGGCCGACTTCGCCGACGACTTCCACGCCTGGAAGGGCACCGCCCTCGGGCCCGCGCACACGCTCCGACAGAGCGCGATGTTCCGGGCGAAGGGCGTGAGCTCGAAGGTCGACGGCCTCTACTACGCGGGGGCGTCCACCATGCCCGGAGTGGGACTGCCGATGTGCCTCATCAGCGCCGAGCTGGTGATCAAGCGCCTGCGCGGTGACGTCTCCACGACGCCTCTCGCGGAGCCGCTCGAACCCCTCGACACGGTCGACCGGATGGTGCCCGGCGCACCGTCCGGCGGCAGGAGCTGACCGATCGCGGATGGGCGTCCTCTACCTCTGCGCGCTGCTGATCTCGATCGGCGGCATGGTCACGCTCGACGTCCGGTTCCGGCTCTTCGTCTTCGCCGGGGCTCCCGTGCGCGCGGTCGTGGTCCTGGTCACGGGCGTGGTGTTCTTCCTCGTCTGGGACCTCTTCGGCATCGGTCTCGGCGTGTTCTGCCGCGGCGAGACGGCGTTCATGACGGGCCTGGTGATCGCTCCCGAGCTGCCCGTGGAAGAGGTCTTCTTCCTCCTGCTGCTCTGCTACCTCACGATGGTGCTGTTCTGCGGCGCCCGTCGGATGCTCGCCGCTGCGGGTCGCCGGACCGGGTCTCGGGCGGGAGCGGGGGAGGGGGCATGACGTACTGGGCGCTCAACTCCTTCTTCCTCGCGGTCACCGCGGGGGTGGGGATCATCGCGGTGGTGGTGCTCGCTCGTCGGTCGGGCGCCGTGCTGAGGCGTTCGCTGGCGGCGGGAGGCCTCGGCCTCGGCGTGCTGCTCGTGATGACGGCCGTGTTCGACAACGTGATGATCGCCGTGGGCCTCGTGGCGTATGCCCCGGATCGCATCAGCGGCGCCTTCATCGGGATCGCGCCGGTCGAGGACTTCGCCTACGCGATCGCAGCGGCCGTGCTCCTGCCGTCGCTGTGGGTGCTCCTGGAGCGTCGGGCGCGTGTGGCGCCTCGGGCACGGGTGGCGCCGCGCGCGCCGGAGCCGGGGGAGGAGCCGCGATGATCCGCCAGCTGCTCCTCTCGTCGCGCCCGCTGTCGTGGGTCAACACCGCGTACCCGTTCGCGGCGGCGTACCTGCTGACCGTGCGCGAGGTCGACTGGGTCTTCATCGTGGGCACGATCTACTTCCTGGTGCCCTACAACCTCGCCATGTACGGCATCAACGACGTCTTCGACTACGAGTCCGACCTGCGCAACCCGCGCAAGGGCGGCGTCGAGGGCGCCGTGCTCGACCGGTCCCTGCACCGGATCACCCTCTGGGGCGTGGTCATCACGAACGTGCCCTTCCTCGTGGTCCTCGTGCTGGCCGGCTCGCCCCTGTCGTGGCTCGTCCTCGCCGTGAGCGTCTTCGCCGTGATCGCGTACAGCGCGCCGGTGCTGCGCTTCAAGGAGCGCCCGTTCCTCGACTCCCTCACCTCGAGCACGCACTTCGTCAGCCCGGCCGTCTACGGGTTCGCCCTCGCGGGTGCGACCGTGACGCCGGCCCTCGTGGCGCTCCTCGCGGCCTACTTCGTCTGGGGTGTCGCGAGCCACGCCTTCGGCGCGGTCCAGGACATCGTCCCCGACCGGGAGGCCGGCATCGGATCCGTCGCGACCGTCATCGGCGCTCGCGCCACAGTGCGCCTGGCCTTCGTCGCGTACCTGGTGAGCGGAGCGCTGATGCTGCTGACGCCGTGGCCCGGCCCGCTGGCGGGTCTGCTCGCCCTGCCCTACGCGGTGAGCATCCTGCCGTTCTGGTCGATCACCGACGCCGAGGCCGAGGGGGCGAACCGCGGCTGGCGGCGCTTCCTGCTGCTCAACTTCGTCACCGGCTTCCTCGTCACCCTCCTCCTCATCTGGACCTGGATCCTCACGCCCTGATCCGGGCCCGACGGGCTCCTTCGATGGGCGCGCCCCGCTCCTACGACGGGCCCGACCCGCTCCTGCGATGGGCGCGCCCCGCTCCTACGACGGGTCCGCCAGCCAGGCGAGCGCCGACTCGACCACACGCGTGTCGCGGATCGCGCCGAGGTGGTCCAGTCCCGCGTGCTCGGTCACGCGCATCCGCTCCGCGGCGAGGGGTGCCGCCGCGCGGAGCGCCTCGCGGAACCGCGTCGCGGCCTCCGGCGGGACGTGCGTGTCGTCCGCGCCCAGTTCGAACGCGATCGCCGGGCCGTGAGCGTAGCCGCCGGGGTGGGTCATCGGGTCGAGGTGCGAGTACATCCACTGCCCGAAGGCGGTCGGATCGCCCTGGAGGATCACCTCCTCCGGGTTCCCGACGTGTCGCATGCCCGGCCGGGTCCAGTCGGGCGTCGCGCCCACGGCGGCCACCCGGGTCACGCGCCGGTCGATCCCCGCGAGAGCGACGCCGATGTCGCCCCCCATCGAGAGCCCACCGGCCACGATGTCGTCCGCAGCCACGGGGAAGCGTGCGGTGGCCCAGTCGAGGACGCGGACGGCGTCGAGCGTGGTCTGCCCGAGGATGGGCCACATGTCGCGTCGGAAGTGGGCGAACACCGACGCGACGACCGCCCGGTCGTCGCCGTCGCCGCGTTCGCCGAGCCTGAAGGGGTCGAGGCCGACCGCGGTGAAGCCGTCGTGCGCCAGTCGCGCGAGCTGGGGCGCGACGGTCTCCTTCGTGCCCCCGAGGAAGGGGAGGAAGAGAGCCAGACGGCCGCGGTCGTTCGCGGGCGCGGGGGTGACGAAGACGACCGGGAGCCCGTCGACGGATGCGCGCTGCAGAGGTGTGTCGCTCACACCGACGAGGCTACGACCGGCGCCGCGTTCATCGCGAGGCGGGTGCGCGGTCGGCGAGCCAGGGGAGGAGGGTGTCCAGCACCTTCAGCGCGATCTCGCCGTGGCCGACGCCCGGGTAGGTCTCCGAGGTGACGTCCGTTCCGGCTGCCTGCTGGGCGACGACGTAGGAGGCCGTGACAGCGGGGCGGACGAGGGTGTCGGAAGCGCCTTGCGCGACGAAGAGCGGGACGTCGAGCCGGGTGGTGGGAGCGGCGTTCTGGGCCAGCACGTCCTTCCACCCCGGGACCGTGGTCGGATCGTGGGCGAGGAAGCTCCCGATGAGCGGATCCGCGATGTCGTGCAGCTGCGAGTTCTGGCCGATCAGACAGAGGTCCGCCATCCCCGGGACCGCGTCCGCGCCGGCCTGGGTGAGGATCGCCGCGAGCGGATCGGCGGGCAGCGATGAGGCATAGGCGGTCGCGTACGAGTCGAACGCGTAGGCGCCGATGGTCACGCCCGACACGTCGCCGATGTCGGCGGAGAGCAGGCTCGCCAGATCGGTGGCCGGAGCGGCGACGGCGACCACCTGTACCTCGAGGTCGGGGGAGTAGGCGGGCGCGCGGGCCGCCGCGAAGAGCGAGGCGTGGCCGCCCTGAGAGTGGCCCCACAGCACGACTCGGTCGCTCGCTCCCGTGCCGTCCACGTGCTGTGCCGCACGGGCGATGTCGAGCACGTTCGCGGCCTCGGTGTCGCCGATGAGGAACGACGGAGACCCGGGCGCACCCATCCCTGCATAGTCGGTGGCGGCGACCACGTAGCCCGCCGCGAGCAGCCGGTCGAGCCCTTCGATCAGGTCGAAAGGATCGACACCGATCGAAGGGGCGCAGCGCGGTGCTGTGCCGGTCGTCGGATGCGCCCACGACACGACGGTGCGGTCGCCCTCCTTCGCTGCATCGACGGGGGCGATGATGGTGCCGGAGACGGCGATGTCGGCGCCCGACGCATCCGTCGAGTGATAGAGCAACCGCCAGGCCAGGGCGCCCTCGGGGCCGTCGTCGAGGCGCTCGGTGCGGATGACGTCACCCGGCTGCCCGGCCGGGAGCGGCGTGGGCGGGGTGTAGAACGAGGGATCGCCCGCAGAGGCGGCGCCCTCCGCGAGACGGCCGGCGATCTCGACGACGCCCGCGGTGACGGGGACCGCGATCAGCAGCACCACAGTGAGGACGATCGCAGCGAACACGCGACGGCCGCCTCGGGCCGGTCGCTCCGTCGCGTTCCCCATCCGGGCAGGATACCGGGCGGAGCCGGATCCTCCCGTCGGCGACCTCGTCCGGCGGGCTCGCGGGGTCGCCGCGACCGGTGGAGACGGGGGAGGCGCGCTGGGTCACCGTGACGAATGTCACGGCGAGGTCGTGACGCAGGGCCGAGGACCTCGATGCGCGTCGACGCCAGGCTGGAGACATGCAGACGACGACACCCTCCCGGCAGGCGCCACCCGCCGCCACCACCCTCAGCCCCGCGGTCGACGCGACGGCGCTGGTCAAGCGCTTCGGCACGGTCCGCGCCGTCGACGGTGTCGACCTGCACGTGCGACAGGGCGAGATCGTGGCCTTCCTCGGGCCCAACGGCGCGGGCAAGACGAGCACGATCGACATGCTCCTCGGCCTCACCACGCCGGACGAGGGCAGCGTGCAAGTCTTCGGCGAGGCGCCCCGAGCGGCGATCGCCCACGGCCTCGTGTCGGCGGTGCTCCAGACCGGAGGGCTCCTCAAGGACATCACCGTGCGCGAGACGCTCGAGCTCACGGCGAGTCTCTTCGCCGACACCCGGCCGGTGGCCGAGGTGATGGCGCGTGCGGGCATCGCGGAGATCGCCGACCGTCGCGTGGGCGTCTGCTCGGGCGGTCAGCAGCAGCGGCTGCGCTTCGCGATGGCGCTCCTCTCGGACCCGGGGCTCCTCATCCTCGACGAGCCCACGACCGGCATGGACGTCGAGGGCCGCCGCTCGTTCTGGAGCGCCATCCGCGCCGACGCCGCCCGCGGCAGGACGGTGCTGTTCGCCACGCACTACCTCGAGGAGGCGGACGAGTACGCCGACCGGATCGTGCTGATGAGTCGCGGTCGGATCGTGGCGGACGGCACGACGAGCGAGATCAAGAACCTCGTGTCGGGCCGGGTCGTGCAGGCGACGCTGCCGCAGGCGGACCAGGTGTCGCTCGCGGCGCTCCCGGGCGTGGACGACGTGGAGGTCAAGGGCGACCGCGTCGTCCTCCACACGAAGGACTCCGATGCGGTGGCGCGATACCTGCTCACGCAGACCGACGCCCGCAACGTCGAGATCACCCCGCAGAACCTCGAGAGCGTCTTCCTCGCGCTCACCTCCGATGAGACGGGCGCCCAGCCGCCCGCGGACGACCAGCAGAAGGGGGACCGCTCATGACCGCGGCGACCACGACCACCGGCGGATCCGGATCCGGATCCGCATCCGCTCCCGCTCAGGCAGGAACCGCATCCGCTCCCGCTCAGGCGGCAACCGCATCCGACCGGGTCGCCCTCGACCGCAGGGTGCCGCCCTTCGGCGGCTTCAACCTCACGTACCTGCGGATCGAGCTGAAGCGCAAGCTGCGCAACCGGCGCACGCTCGTCTTCACCATCGCGTTCCCGATCGTGATGTTCGTCATCATCGGGCTGCCCCTCCGCGACGAACCGCTCACGGCGACGCCGCTCGACCAGGGCGGCCCGTCGGTGGCCGCGTACATCATGGTGTCGATGGCGATGTACGGCGCGATGATGTCGGCGACGCAGACCGGCGCGGCCGTCGGCGTCGAGCGCGCCCAGGGGTGGAGCCGGCAACTGCGGCTGACCCCCATCAACCCGCTCGTGAACGTCGTGATCAAGATGATCGCCGGCATGCTGCTCGGCCTCTTCGCCGTGGTGGCGACCTTCGCCGCGGGCGCGATCAGCGGCATCCAGCTCGAGCCGTGGCAGTGGATCACGACCGGCCTCGTCGCGTGGGTGCTGGCGGCCGCCGTGTTCACCGCGCTCGGCCTCATGGTCGGCTACCTCGTGCCGGGCGAGAACGCCGCTCAGATCACGAGCCTCGCGATCGTCCTGCTGGCCTTCCTGGGCGGACTCTTCTACCCGGTGAGCAGCATGCCCGACTTCATGCAGACGATCGCCTCCTTCACGCCCGTCTACGGCATCAGCCAGATCGCCCGTGCTCCGCTGACCGGCGAGAGCGTCGACCTGCTCTGGGTGGTCAACGCCCTGGTCTGGCTCGCGATCTTCGTCGGGGGGACGGCCTGGGCCTTCCGCCGCGACACCAAGCGGGTCTGACGTGGGTGCGACCGTAGAGTGATCCCCATGGTGGACGGACGAGTGGACGGCGGGCCGGGGTGGCCCGTCCGTCCCTCGTCCATCACGTCGTTCGGCCGACTCTCCCGGGCGGAGATCCTCGTGTCGGCGGGGGCACGGCGCTGGTACGTGGGCGCGGCGATCGCGCTCATCTGGTTGATCAGCATCGCTCAGGATGCGGTCGAGCACTCCGGCTCCGTCCCGGCCGCGATCGGCGGCGTCGCGCTCGTCGTGCTCTTCGGCGCGGCCTTCCTCGCCGGAGCGCCCCTGACCTGGTCGCTGCCGCTCCGCCTCCGGCTCCTCGTGCCCGCCGGTCTCCTGGCGCTGTCGTTCACGCTCTTCCCGTGGGTGCACTGGGGCGTGGTCGGGACGTGGACCTACGTCGGCGTGCTGGTCGGGATGGGGCTGCTGCCGTGGCGGGTCACCTGGCCGGTGATCGTCGGGTTGGCCGCCGTCGCGCTCGTGGCGCTGGGCGTCACGGAGGGGTGGAGCGAGGACATCCTCTGGCTGCCCGCCATCATCCTGTCGATCTCGGCGATGATGGCGGCCTTCGCGCGGACGACCGCGACGATCGCGCAGCTGCGCGACACGCAGGTGGAGCTCGAGCTCCTCGCCGTCGAGCGCGAGCGCAATCGCGTGGGCCGCGACCTCCATGACATCCTCGGCCACTCGCTCACCGTCATCACGGTCAAGGCCGAGCTCGCGGGCAGGCTCATCGACGCCGATCCGCAGCGAGCGCGCACCGAGATCGCCGAGGTCGAGGGCTTGGCGCGGGGTGCGCTCGCCGACGTGCGCGCGACCGTCGCCGGGTTCCGCGGTGTCAACGTGAGCACCGAGCTCGCGGCGGCGCGGTCGGCGCTGGCGGCGGCGGGCATCGCGGCCGACCTGCCGTCCTCCACCGACGTCATCCCCGCAGACCGCCGCGAGCTCTCCGGCTGGGTGGTGCGAGAGGGCGTGACCAACGTCATCCGGCACTCCGGCGCCTCGACCTGCCGCATATCGTTCCGCGGGGGCGAGGTCGAGGTCGCCGACGACGGCATCGGGCCCACCGCCTCCGCCGCGACGTCGACCGGGCTCGCCGGTCTGCGGGAACGCGTCGAGTCGGCGGGCGGGCGGATGAGCGTGGGGCGGAGCGATCTCGGCGGGTTCAGCCTGCGGGTGGTGCTGTGAGCGCGGGTGCGGTTGCTGGTGCGGGTGCGGGTGTGGGCGCCGCGGCATCGGCGGGCGGCGGCGGGTCCATCCGGCTCCTGGTGGCGGATGACCAGGCGCTCGTGCGCGGCGCACTGTCCGCTCTGCTCGGGCTGGAGCCCGACATCGAGGTCGTGGCCGAGGCGGGCCGCGGCGACGAGGTGGTCGGGGCGGCGCAAGCGGCGGACGCGCAGGTCGCGATGCTCGACATCGAGATGCCCGGCATCGACGGGATCGCCGCCGCTGCCGAGCTGCGCGCCGCGATGCCGTCCTGTCGCGTGATCATCGTCACCACGTTCGGCCGCCCCGGGTATCTCAAGCGCGCCATCCAGGCGGGCGCATCCGGGTTCGTCGTGAAGGACACCCCGGCCACCCAGCTCGCGGACGCCATCCGCCGGGTCCATCGGGGCGAGCGCGTGCTCGACCCCACCCTCGCGGCCGAGTCGCTCGCCCAGGGCGACTCCCCGCTGACGGAGCGGGAGACGGACGCCCTCGCCCTCGCCCGCACCGGCGGCTCGGTCGCCGACATCGCCCGCATGCTGCACCTCTCGGAGGGCACCGTCCGCAACCACCTGTCCGCCGCCATCGGCAAGACCGGCGGTCGCAACCGGGCCGACGCCGCGCGCATCGCCGAGTCGAACGGCTGGCTGTAGTCGTAGCCGGACCGCGGCGGCGGGTACCCCATCTCGGCGGTCGTCGCCATCCGTCTCGGATGCGTCGGGGCACGGGATAGCGTGGACGCATGGAGCGCAGATCAGCGGTGCCGACCGTGCAGGTGGACGACGGCACCTTCCGAGTGACGGAGTGGCGGTTCGAGCCGGGTGCGGAGACCGGATGGCACACGCACGAGCACCCGTACGTCGTCGTGCCGCTCTCCACCGGGACGCTCGCGGTCGAGCAGGAGGACGGCGGCCACGCCGTGTTCGAGTACGTCCACGGCCGCAGCTACAGCCGCGAGCCCGGCGCCCGCCACAACGTCGTCAACCACAACCCCGGCGAGTTCGCCTTCGTCGAGATCGAGCTCGTCACCCGCTGAGCTGCCCCACGCCCCCCGCGCCCCGCGTCAGTTCCCGAGCGCCCCCAGAAAGAGCGCTTTCCCGGCGCGCAGAGCCGCGCCTTCTGGGTGCGCTCGCGCCCGGCCGCGCGGCGGCGCACGGCGCAGCCGCCGAGGCCGAAGCGCGCTAGAGCGGCTCGACGCCGAAGGCGCGGGCGAGCTTGTCGATCTTCTGCGCGCGGCCGAGGCGCGGCAGGTCGGACCCGTCGCGGATGACGCGGCCCCGCGCCTCGAAGTCGGCGAGGAAGTCGCGCGCCCACGTCACATCCGACTTGGTGGGGGAGATGACCTCGTTGATCACCGGCAGCTGGTCGCGATCGAGGCACAGCTTGCCGGTGAGCCCGAGCGCCACCGCCACCTCCGACTGCTCGCGCAGGATCGGGTGGCTGGAGCTGACGGTCGGGCCGTCGATCGGGCCGGGGAGCTTTCCGATGCGCGAGGCCACGACCAGGCGGGACCGCGGGTACGCCATCGCCATGTCGTCGGCGCTGGTGCCCGTGTCGCGGCGGTAGTCGCCGCTGCCGAACGCGAGACGGAAGGCGCCGCGGGCACGGGCGATCGACACGGCCTCCTCGATGCCGAGCGCCGACTCGATGAGGGCGAGCACAGGGGTGGATCCGCCCAGCCGGTCGAACGTCTCGGTGACGTCGGCGGCCGACTCGGTCTTCGCCAGCATCACCCCGCGCAGGCCCGGCAGACCCTTGAGGTGATCGACGTCGCCGCTCCAGAAGTCGGTGGTGCGATCGTTGATGCGCACCCACGCGCTGCCGCCGTTCGAGAGCCACGTCGCGACATCCTCGCGGGCCTGCGGCTTGAGCTTCGGATCGACGGCGTCCTCGATGTCGAGCACGATCTGGTCGGCCCGCGAGCGGTGCGCCACGTCGAACTCGTCGGTGCGGCGGGCGGACACCAGCAGCCAGGATCGTGCGATCTCGGCGGACACCTCGTCAGCGTCGTCGGCGGGGCGTGATGTAGTGGGCAACGTCATCGTCTCGGGCTCTTCTCTCGGTCGTGCACGTGTCGGAGCGCTTTCGATGTTACCCGCGCCCGTCCACCCGCCGATTCACGTGGTCACGTCAGGGGCCCATCGTCGCCAGCCGCTGTACGTGGGTCACGACGCCGTGCTCAGGATCATCCAGAGTGCGACTGCTCCGCCTGCGCCCGTGAGGGCCGCAAGCAGGGGGAGTCCGACCTCCTTGACGAGATCAGAGTCGCTAGAGCGGTGAACCCACCGCCTCCTCACCGCGACCGTGAGCGCCCACACCGTCAGGACAGCGGACACCGCGAGCGAGACCGGAGTCAGGAGCATCGCGACGACCCCGAGCGCAGCAGCCGGTGGACCGCCACCTGGAAGCACCGCCAACGCGCAGGCCACGAACGGAGGAGCGTCGAAGACGAGCGCCGCGAGACCGATCGACGAAGGGTTGGTCTGTCCGCGTCCGTTCACGTGCCCGTGCCGAGGAGGGGCTCGAACGACTGGAGGGTCGCGCTGAACAGGAACGCGAGCGTGATCGCCGCGACCGCGCTGAGCAGCGCGACGAGCGACAGGGCGAGCCCGATCCCGGCGAGCGTGCGGGGTCGGCGGAGGAGCCCCACGATCGCGGTGATGGACCCGCCGAGCCCGAGGAGCCCGGCGAGGGGAGCCGCGACGAACCACGACAGCAGCCCGACGAAGACGTCGAACTGAGCGGAGTCATCGAGCTCCAGCTCGCCCCACACCACCGCCACGAGCACCACGATCACGACCACGATCGGCACCGCGGCCAGCACCCCCACCCCGCCCACGATCACCGACGCGAGCCCCGGCCCGTTCATCCTCCGCGGCGCCACCGCATACTGAGACATACTCGGTTATAGCACGATGTTCATCCACGTGATGCCGACGACATTCGAGAAGGGACAGGGCTGATGGATCCGAACAAGTACGTCGTGACCGAGAACACCCCGATCGTCGACGGCGACGCGGACCTCGAGGGCAACGAGTACCGGTACGCGGATGGCACCAGGATCACCGAGGAGAACACTGAGGCGTACACCGTCGAGCGCAAGCGAGCGGGTGGTCGTCCCTCGCTCGGGGCAGCCCGCGGAACCTCCCCCTCGGTGAACTTCCGACTGCCCGCGAAGCTGCGAGAGGAGGCCGAGGAGCTCGCCCGCAGAGAGGGCCGGGGCTTGTCGGTCATCGCACGCGAGGCCCTGGAACAGTACATCGTCTCTCACCGCGCGAGCTGAGCCTGACCCCGAGCGTCGCGCAGGACACGAGTGTTCACGCCCGGTTCACGGGCGCGACCCCGAGCGGTCGGGCGGGGTGCATACCGTCCTCCAGTGGATGTGCCGCGCGCCACGCGCATCCGGCCCACAGCATCGGAGGAGACCCGTGAACACCACCACCCCGACCACCGACGGCATGAGCGCGTTCCGCGCCGGACGTCGCCCGCATCCCCGTCGCGCCGCGCTCGCGGCGGGAGCAGCCGCCGTCGCGCTGTCGCTCACCCTCGCCGCCTGCTCCGGCTCGGCCGACGCCAGCGGGGGCAGCAGCTCCGCCGTCGGCGACGCGGCCACGGCCACGAGCGCCGCCGACCTCGGCGGGATGGACGCGCTCGTCGAGGCCGCGAAGGCCGAGGGCCAGCTCAACGTCATCGCCCTGCCCGACAACTGGGCCAACTACGGCAAGATCATCTCCGCCTTCGAGGACGAGTACGGCATCACGGTCAACTCGGCGGACCCCGACGTGTCGAGCGCCGAGGAGATCCAGGCAGCCCAGAACCTCAAGGGCCAGGACACCGCTCCCGACGTGTTCGACCTCGGCGCCGCCGTCGCGCTGGCGAACACCGACACGTTCGCGCCGTACAAGGTCGAGACGTGGGATGACATCCCCGCCGACAACAAGGAGTCGACCGGTCTCTGGGTCAACGACTACACGGGCCTGATGTCGATCGGCTACGACCCGAAGGCGGTCCCCGCCCCGAAGTCGCTGCAGGATCTGCTCGGCGCCGACTACAAGGGCAAGGTCGCCATCAACGGCGACCCGACGCAGGCCGGCGCGGCCATCGCGGCGGTCGAGCTGGCCGCCCTGCAGAACAAGGGCACCGCCGACGACATCCAGCCCGGCATCGACTTCTTCTCGAAGCTGAACGAGGCGGGGAACTTCCTCACCGTCGACCCGACCCCGGCGACGATCGCCTCGGGCGAGACCCCGGTGGTCTTCGACTGGAGCTACAACAACCTCAGCGCCGTCGACGCCTCGAGCGGCCGCGAGTGGAAGACGGTCATCCTGCCGGGCGTCGCGCTCGGCAGCTACTACAACCAGGCCATCAACGTCGACGCCCCGCACCCCGCGGCGGCGCGCCTGTGGCAGGAGTTCCTCTACGGCGACGAGGCGCAGAACCTCTTCCTCGCGGCCGGTGCCTACCCGGTCCGCCTGAGCGCGATGCAGGATGCGGGCACCGTCGACAAGGACGCGCTCGACGCCGTCGGCGCCCCGCCCGCCGACGTCGTGCAGTTCACCGCGAAGCAGACCGAGGACGCCTCGGCGCTGCTCGCCAGCAGTTGGGCCGCAGCGATCAAGTGACCACCGCCACGGCAGCACGCGCGTCCGGCGACCTCGCCACCGGGACCACCCCCGGTGCGCCGAGGCGTCGGATGCGTGTGCCCGCCGCGCTTCTCGGGCTCACCCCGTTCGCGGCCTACGTCCTCCTCTTCCTCGCCATCCCGACCGTGCTCGCGGTGGCGACCGGCTTCTTCGACGCCGACGGCGGGTTCACCCTCGCGAACGTCGCGGGGCTCCTCGACCCGGCGGTGCTCAGCGCCTTCGGCAGCTCCTTCTGGGTCTCCGCCGTCACGGCGGTGATCGGCGCCGTCGTGGGAGCACTGGTCTGCTACGCGCTGCTCGGCACCCGACCCGATGGCGCGTTGAGGGCCGTCGTCGACTCGGTGTCGAGCGTGCTCGCCCAGTTCGGCGGAGTGATGCTCGCGTTCGCGTTCATCGCGACCATCGGCATCCAGGGCGTCGTCACCGTGCTGCTCGAGGGCTGGGGCCTCGACATCTATGCGGATGGGGTCTGGCTGTACCAGGTGCCTGGACTCCTCCTTCCCTACCTCTACTTCCAGGTGCCGCTCATGGTGATCACGTTCATGCCGGCCATGGAGGGGCTCAAGCCGCAGTGGGCGGAGGCGAACGCGGTGCTGGGCGGATCCCGGGCCACCTACTGGTGGCGGATCGCGTTCCCCATCCTCGCCCCGTCGTTCTTCGGCAGTCTGCTGCTGCTGTTCGCCAACGCGTTCTCGTCGTACGCGACCGCCGCCGCGCTGATCAGCCAGGGGTCGCAGATCGTGCCGCTGCAGATCCGTGCCGCGCTGGTGAGCGAGACGGTGCTCGGGCGCGAGAACATGGCGGGGGCGCTCGCCCTCGGGATGATCATCGTGATGGTCGTGCTCATGTACTCCTATTCGCTCCTGCAGTCGCGGACCGAGCGGTGGCAGCGGTGAAGCGGCCGGTCGGCGCGGCGCCGTCGCTGCTGGTGCGGTGGATCGTCCTCGGCATCGTGGGGGCGCTGTTCGCGATCCCGATCCTGGCGATGATCGAGTTCACCCTCCGTGGGGCGGTGGCCGGCACCTACGACCTCGGCCACTGGGCCGCCATCCTCGATCCGGAGAAGGAGCGCGCGTACCGCGTGCTGTTCCAGGGGCTGAGGAACTCGCTCGTGCTCGCGGCCGCGACCGTCGTCATCGTGCTCGTCTTCCTCGTGCCCGCGATGGTCATCGTCGCCGTAGGCGCCCCGCGTCTGCGCCGGGCGCTCGAGTTCGTCTGCATCATCCCGATCACGGTGCCGGCGATCGTCCTCGTCGTGGGTCTCGCCCCGGTCTACTCGGTCGTCGTGCGGGTGTTCGGCAGCGCACCGTGGACTCTCGCGTTCGCGTACGGGATCACCGTGCTGCCCTACGCGTACCGTGCGATCCAGTCCAACCTCGCGGGGGTGGATGTGGTCACCCTGTCGGAGGCGGCGCGCTCGTTGGGTGCATCCTGGGGTTCGGTGTTCTTCCGGGTGATCGTGCCGAACATCCGACGCGGGATCCTGGTGGCGTCGATCATCACGGTGGCCGTGGTGCTCGGCGAGTACACCATCGCGTCGCTGCTCAACCGGAACACGCTCCAGACGGCGCTGGTGCAGGTGTCGAAGAGCGACCCGTACGTCGCGGTGATCTTCGCGCTGCTCGCGCTCGCCCTGGTGTTCGTGCTGCTGCTCGTGATCGGGCGCGTGTCGACGGCGGGGCGTCGCGGGCGCCGCGCGCGGGGCGGGCGGGCCCGTCGTCCGGCTCGCGTGGTGGGTGCGGCGGTGGCCGCTCCTGCGCCGGTGTCGGAGCCCGCACGCGCTCCAGCAGCCGCGCCTGCGGCCGGGCCTGCGCCCACTCCTGGGCTCGGCCCGGCGTCGTCCGCGGCCCCCACCGCCGCCGGTCCGTCCGGCTCGGCGGCGTCCTCTTCTCCCGTCCGTCCCTCGGAAGGCTCCGCTCCATGACCACCCCGGCCCCCACCCTCGCCACGCGCGGCGCCCGCATAGGCTTCCGCTCGGTCGTGAAGGACTACGGCGACGCGCGCGCGCTCGACGGCGTCGACCTCGACGTCGAGCCGGGCGAGTTCATCGCGCTGCTCGGTCCGTCCGGATGCGGCAAGACCACCGCCCTGCGCTCCCTCGCCGGCCTCGAGAGCATCTCCGCCGGTGCTCTGACGATCGACGGCGACGACGTGACCGCGGTGCCGGCCAACAAGCGCGACATGGGGATGGTCTTCCAGGCGTACTCGCTGTTCCCCCACATGACCGTCCTGCGGAACGTCGAGTTCGGGTTGCAGATGCGTCGCGTCGCCGCCCTCGAGCGGCATGCTCGAGCCCGGGATGCCCTGGCGCTCGTCGGACTCGAGTCCTTCGGGGAGCGCTATCCCCACCAGCTCTCCGGCGGCCAGCAGCAGCGTGTCGCCCTGGCGCGTGCGCTGGTGACGCGTCCGCGGGTGCTCCTGCTCGACGAGCCGCTGTCGGCTCTCGACGCGAAGGTCCGTGCCTCCCTCCGCGACGAGATCCGCCGCATCCAGACCGAGCTCGCGATCACCACCCTCTTCGTCACGCACGACCAGGAGGAGGCGCTCGCCGTCGCCGACCGCGTCGCCGTGATGAACAAGGGGCGGATCGAGCAGATCGGATCCCCGGAGGCGCTCTACTCGCATCCGTCGACCCCTTTCGTGGCGACGTTCGTGGGCCTGTCGAACCCGATGGCGGCGACCGTCCGGGCGGGCCGCGCCCTCATCGGCGACATCGTGCTGCCCCTGCTCGACCCCTCCGCGCCCGACGGCGACGCGCTCGCGCTCGTCCGCCCCGAGAACATGGTGATCGGACCCGTCGGCTCGGGCATCCCCGCGACGGTGATCGCGACGAGCTTCCTCGGCGCCCTCCGCCGCACCACCCTCCGCACCGACGCCGGCGAGGTCGTCTTCGCCCAGCACGGTGCGTCCGTCCGCCCGGCCCCGGGCGACCGCGTGGGCCTCGACGTCCTCGCCGACCCCGTCGCCATCTCCGCGTAGCCCTCGCCCGCTCTGTGAGGAGTGGGCTTCGGGCGCCCGGGTGGGGATCGAGTGCTCACTTCGGGTGCCCGCCGGGTCAGGATGGTGCGGATGGTGAGCAGTGGGCTCTTCCGCTCGCTGCTCTCTGCTCTCCGCTCGCTGCTCGCTGCGCTTTCACTCGCGCTGCAGGGGTTCGGATGCTCACTTCTAGCACGATCCCACTCTGAGCAGCGCCAAGAGTGAGCACTCCGCGCGGGCGAAAGTGCCGAGCACGCGGTGGGTGGGCCCATCGCGAGGGTCGCGGATATGGCAGTCGTGGTGGCTTCCGCGTCGTCGCGGTCGCCACGAGTGTCAGATCCGCAGGCCGGGCGAGCGAGCGTGCCTGCCGTGTGCGCGAGGGAGGCTCACGCTGATGACTCGATCTGGCAGTCGTGGTGACTTCCGCGTGGTCGCGGTCGCCACGAGTGTCAGATCCGCAGGCCGAGGCTTACGCTGATGTCCCGATCTGACAGTCGTGGTGCCTTCCGTGCCCGGGAGGCCGCCACGAGTGTCAGATCCGCGGGCCGGGTGAACGAGCGTCACGCTGATGTCCCGACCTGACAGTCGTGGTGCCTTTCGCGCCCGGGAGACCGCCACGAGTGTCAGATCCGCGATCTCGGACGCGGGCCGTGCCGTGCGGGCAGGGGTGTGCCGGGCGCCCCGGTGAGAGGCGCCCGGCGGTGATTCCCCCGGCTGGGTGCGGCGGTTAGCGCTGGGCCTTCCGACGCGTGGACGAGAGGACGAGGAGCGCGAGCCCCGCCAGGAGCAGGAGCGCCATCGTGCCCGCAGCGGGAGCGATGTCGGCTCCGGTGTTGGGCAGCGAACCCGTGCCGGCGGTCATCCCGGCGGGCGAGCTGCCGGCGACGGAGGCGGTCACGCTGACGGCGCCGCTACCGCTGGTCCCCGGGGTTCCGGGGATGCCAGGAGTGCCCGGGGTTCCGGGGGTGCCGGGCGTGCCAGGGGTGCCGGGGGTTCCGGGGGTGCCGGGAGTTCCAGGCGTTCCAGGGGTGCCAGGAGTACCCGGGGTGCCAGGAGTACCGGGGGTGCCAGGAGTACCGGGGGTGCCAGGAGTACCGGGGGTCCCGGGCGTGGACGGGGTGTCCGTGGTGCAGTCGCCGATCACGCAGACCGCGTTCCCACCCACGGTGACCGGCACGCCGATCACCGGGATCACCTGGTTGCCGCCGCCGATCGATCCGTCACCGTCGGTGCTGGGGTCGTCCGAGCCGGTGCCCGGGGTGACGACGGTGGTCGCATCCTCGGAGCTGCAGTCGCCGATCACGCAGACGGCGTTGCCGCCCGCGGTCACCGGGACGCCGACGACCGGGATCACCTGGTTCCCTCCGGCGACGGAGTCGCCGCCGTCCGTGGTGGCGCCCTCACCGGTACCGCCGGTGCCGGGGACGACGCCGGTGGTGGATCCGGTCGAGGTGGCGTCGCCGACCACGGCCACGCCGTTGCCGCCGACCGTCACGGGAGCTCCGAGGTCGAGCCCGACCTGGTTGCCCCCGGCGACGGAGTCGTCACCGGTCGTGGTGGTGCCGGTTCCGCCGGTGCCCGAGCCGGGCTGGACGGTGGTGCTCGAGTCCTCCGAGGTGGCGTCGCCGATGACCGCGATGCCGTTGCCGCCGACGGTGATGGGGGCGGTGGCGTCGACGGGGATCTGGTTGCCGCCGGCGAGGGAGTCGTCCCCGTCGGTGGTGGTGCCGGTGCCGGCTGCGGGCTCAGCCGGAGCCGAGCTGCTGCCGCCGGTGGTGGATCCGGACGAGGATGCGTCGCCGATCACGGCGATGCCGTTGCCGCCGACGGTGATGGGGGCGGTGACGTCGACGGGGATCTGGTTGCCGCCGGCGAGGGAGTCGTCCCCGTCGGTGGTGGTGCCGGTGCCGGCTGCGGGCTCAGCCGGAGCCGAGCTGCTGCCGCCGGTGGTGGATCCGGACGAGGATGCGTCGCCGATCACGGCGATGCCGTTGCCGCCGACGGTGATGGGGGCGGTGACGTCGACGGGGATCTGGTTGCCGCCGGCGAGGGAGTCGTCCCCGTCGGTGGTGGTGCCGGTGCCGGCTGCGGGCTCAGCCGGAGCCGAGCTGCTGCCGCCGGTGGTGGATCCGGACGAGGATGCGTCGCCGATCACGGCGATGCCGTTGCCGCCGACGGTGATGGGGGCGGTGACGTCGACGGGGATCTGGTTGCCGCCGGCGAGGGAGTCGTCTCCGTCGGTGGTGGTGCCGGTGCCGGTCGCGGGCTCAGCGGGAGCGGAGCTGCCGTTGCCGGTGGTGGATGCGGTGGAGGATGCGTCGCCGATGACGGCGATGCCGTTGCCGCCGATGGTGACGGGGGCGGTGACGTCGACGGGGATCTGGTTGCCGCCGGCGAGGGAGTCGTCTCCGTCGGTGGTGGTGCCGGTGCCGGTCGAGGGCTCAGCAGGAGCCGAGCCGCCGGTGGTGGACCCGGACGAGGACGCATCCCCGATCACCGCGATGCCGTTGCCGCCGACCGTGATGGGGGCGGTGACGTCGACCGGGACCTGGTTGCCGCCGGCGAGGGAGTCGTCCCCGTCGGTGGTGGCGCCGGTGCCGGCTGCGGGCTCAGCGGGAGCCGAGCCGCTGCCACCGGTGGTGGATCCGGTGGAGGACGCATCCCCGATCACGGCGATGCCGTTGCCGGAGACGTCGATCGGGATCGACACATCGACGGGCGCCTGGGTCCCGCCGAGGACTGAGTCCGAACCGCTGGTCTCCGCATCCGAACCGGCTGCGGGCTCAGCCGGAGCCGAGCCGCTGCCGCCGGTGGTGGATCCGGTGGAGGACGCATCCCCGATCACGGCGATGCCGTTGCCGGAGACGTCGATCGGGATCGACACATCGACGGGCGCCTGGGTCCCGCCGAGGATCGAGTCCGAACCGCTGGTCTCGGGAGCGGCCGCAGCCGGAGCCGGAGCCGGGTCGGACGAGGCGGCCGAGCCGCTCGACGCATCCTCCGACTCCGCATCCCCGACGACCGAGACGGCGTTGCCGGAGACGTCGATCGGAACGGACACGTCGACGATGCCCTGGGTCCCGCCCAGGATCGAGTCCGAGCCGCTGGTGTCGACCGCGGCGGACGGAGCCGCCTCGGCCGGTGCCGGAGCGGACTCCGGTGCGGTGCCGGCGTCGCTGCTGCCGGCGTCTCCGAGGACGGAGATGCCGTTGCCGCTGACGTTGATGGGCAGCTCGACGCTGACGATGGCCTGGTTGCCGGCGGCGACGGAGTCGTCTCCGCTGGTCTCGGCCGCGTTCGCGATGCCCGCTCCTGCGGCGGTCAGGCCGCCGGTGATGAGGACGAACCACAGTCCTCGTGACAGGTACTTGTTCACGGTGCTTCTCACCCCTTCAAGGTGTTGAGTCGGATGCGCGCACACGGTCATGTGGATCGCGCTGAGGGATCTCGTCTGGACCCTGGCGACGGGAGCGTCGCGATCAGGTCCCGGATCCTCGACTCAGTCGGGGGAGGAGTCGGTGTCGTACACCGGGGCCGACGGCAGGTCATCGTCGGAGGAGGTGCCGCTCAGGCCGGTCACCAGGAAGGCGCTCGCGGCGCCGGTCAGGTCCACGGCGGACGCCGCGGCGCCCGCGGCACCGGAGGCGGCGCCGCCCGAGCCCGCTCCGCCGGTCGGCAGCGCGGGCGACACAGGCGCCGGGACCGCGGGAGCCGCAGGAGCGGGAGCGGGAGCGGGAGCCGGCACGGA
This sequence comes from Cnuibacter physcomitrellae, assembly GCF_014640535.1. NCBI lineage: Bacteria > Bacillati > Actinomycetota > Actinomycetes > Micrococcales > Microbacteriaceae > Cnuibacter > Cnuibacter physcomitrellae. The sequence goes on along the minus strand of NZ_BMHD01000001.1, from coordinate 2,458,578 downwards.
AGCGGACGAGGGGACGGCCGTGGCGGCCGCAGAAGCCGCGCCTGCAGAGGCGACGCCGTCACCCGAGGCGGCGAGGAGGGCGCGGTCGGCACGATCCACGGCCGGAGTCGAGAGGGTGAGCACGCCGTCGGACGTCGCGTCACCGGGAGAGGAGCCCGACCCCGGCACGCCCGGAATGCCGGGACGGACGGGGGTCGAGGGAACCGAGGGGACGCCGGGGACGGACACGACCGGAGCCCCGGAGCCGATGCCGCCGAGGACCGGCTCCACCGCCCCCGCGACTGGCGGGACGACGCCGGAGACGGCCCCGCCCAGGCTGCTCTCGACCGCCCCGACGACCGGGTCGGCGATGGTCGAGACGGGGTCTGCTCCGAGGAGGTCGGAGACCACCGGGAGGCCGTTGACGACACCGTCGACGGCCCCGACGACAGGGTCGGTGAGGCCGGCCACGGGAGCGGAGCCCAGGGCTCCGGACGCCTCCGTCAGCACACCCGGAACCGCCGCGGCCGCAGGGGCCACGACGTCGTCGACCGGGGCGGGAAGCGCGTCCACGACGGGTTCGACGACCTCCGCGACGGGCTCGGGGAGCGCGTCGACGACGGGAGCCGCGACGGGCTCGACCACGTCGGCGACCGGATCCGGTACAGCGGCGACGACGGGCTCCGCGGCGGCGGCGACGGGAGCGACTACCGCATCCGCGGTGCCCGACACGAGCGAGGAGACGGCGTCGGTGACGCCGGAGACCGGAGTGTCCACGACCTGCGTGACGGCGTCGAGGGTCCCGCCGAGCGCACCGCCCAGACCGGACCCCTCGTCCGCGTGAGCGGGCTGGGAGCCGAGGAGCAGACCGCCGAGGACGAGACCCGCGGAGGCGCCCGCCGTGGCGAGCCCGATCCGCAGCCAGTGATGCGCGCGAGATCGCTCGGCGGGCAGAGCCGGCTCGAGAGCCACAGCGCATCACCTCCCATCCCATGGATGTCTGGTCATCCCACGAAACGCTCGTGGTGAGACGTCGTCAAGGCCGAGGACTACTCAGATGGACACCAGTAGGTAGTCACCAGTAGTGCGCGACGACGTCCGGAGACACGGAAAGGGCCCCGGCGCCGAAGCGACCGGGGCCCGAGCCGGGACCAGAGGGGGACGACCCCTCCGGCTCAGCCGGCGATGAGGTAGTCGTGCAGGTACTCCTCGCGCAGCATGCCGAGCGCGCGGCGCTGGATCTGGCGGGCGCGCTCACGCGAGACGCCGAGCACCTCGCCGATCTCGTCGAACGACATCGGGTCCTCGCCGTCGAGCCCGAAGCGCATCGCGACCACGCGCGACTCGCGCGGGGGGAGCGTGGCGAGGCGGCGGGCGAGGTCCTCGTGCTGCAGCTGGAGAGCGGCCGCGTCGAAGGGCTGCGGCTGGGTCGAGTCCTCGATGAGGTCGCCGAGCTCGGCGTCGTCTTCTCCGACGGGCGTGTGGAGCGACACGGTCTCGCGGCCGTGGCGCAGCAGCTCCTGGACCTTCGCCGGCGGCAGGTCGACGGCGACCGCGACCTCCTCGATCGTGGCCTCGCGGCCGAGCTCGATCATCAGGCGACGCTGCATGCGGGTGATGGACGAGATCTTCTCCGAGGTGTGCACGGGGATGCGGATGATGCGTCCGCTGTCGGCGAGGGCTCGGTTGATGGCCTGCTTGATCCACCACGATCCGTACGTGGAGAACTTGAACCCGGCTTGGTAGTCGAACTTCTCGACCGCGCGGACGAGGCCGATGTTGCCCTCCTGGATCAGGTCGAGGAAGGGCAGACCGCGGTCGAGGTAGCGCTTGGCGATCGAGACGACCAGGCGCAGGTTGGCCTGGATGAGCTTCCGCTTGGCGGCCTTGCCGTCACGCACCAGCCACTGCAGGTCGCGCTTGAGTGCGGCGTCGTCGATCTCGGTGGTCGCCAGCTTCTCCTCGGCGATCACGCCCACCTCGATGCGGCGGCCGAGGTCGACCTCGTCCTCCGCGCTGAGGAGGGCGGTGCGCCCGATCTGTCGCAGGTAGTCCTTCACCGGGTCCTCCGATGCCCCCCTGATGTTGAGGCTGGGGGCAGGCTCGGCGGCCTCGGTGTGCGTCTCGTGGACTGCTACTGAGTTTGACATCTTCATCCTCCGTAGGGTGTGAGCATCCCGGCTCGTTAGACAGGCTAGCTAGTTATCTCTGTAACCCAAAATGGGGAACCTTGGGATTGACACGCCGTGATCTTCTGTGCCATGGTCCGCTCCCGCCCCTCGAAAGGGGGTGATGATGCGGTCGCGACGGTACCCGGCGAACCGTCGAATAGGCTGGACGGACAGCACTCACGAGAGCAGGGCGACGTGGAGAGATGGGCGCGGGTGGGCCGCGGAGCGGCCGCCGCATCCTTCGCCACCTTCTTCGCCGCGTTCTCGCACGCCGTCGCCGGCTCGACCGCACCGGGGGCCGTGGGCGTGGTCATCGCGTTCGCGTTCGCCCTGCTCGTCTGCACGGCGCTCGCCGGACGCCGACTGTCCCTTCCTCGCCTCGTCGTGGGCGTGCTCACGAGTCAGGCCCTGTTCCACCTGCTCTTCGGGGTGGGGGCGGGCGATCCGCGGATCGACTGGTCGCAGCACCTCGGCCACCACGGCGAGGTCGTCGGCACCCTTCCGCTGGGGATCGCCGCACCGGTGCAGGCGCCCGTCCACGCGGCGCACGACGGGGCCTGGATGTGGATGGCGCACCTCGTCGCTGCGGCCGCCACGATCGTGGCCGCCCGCTGGGGTGCGCGTGCGCTCGGGGCTCTCGCCGCCCTGGTCGACCTGGGTCTCCGCCTCGTCGTCAGGCGTGCGGCCTCTCTCGTGCCCGTCGAGACTCCCGGGGTCCGCGCCGCCGTCGTGGCGACCGTCCCCGAGTGGGCACCGCACGCCCGACTCCTCCTGGGGCGGATGCGTCACCGCGGTCCGCCCGCGCGTCTCGCCCTCCACTCCTCCCTCGCCTGAGCCTCCCCACGCCACGACCCACGGTCTCCTCCGCGGTCCGTCGTCGTCATCGGGATCGCTGGGCGCATCCATGACGACACGGCGCGTGCGACTCCGCGCGCGCCGGACACCAGACCTCGTGAAGAGAGACATCGTGAAGAGACGCACCACCCTGAAGAAGACCACCGTCCTGGCGAGCGCGGCCGCTGCGCTCGCCGTCGCGGGCGGCGTGCTGTTCGCCGCGCCGCTGGCCGCCAGCGCCCACGTGCACGTGGAGCCCGACACCGCCTCGGCGGGGGGCTACGCCGTGCTCACGTTCCGTGTGCCGAACGAGTCCGACACGGCGACGACCTCGTCGCTGACCGTCGACCTGCCCACCGACACCCCCGTGACCTATGTCGCGACCGAGCCCGTGCCGGGCTGGACCGCCAAGGTCGTCACGAGCACCCTCCCCACACCGGTCACCGAGGGTGATGTGACGATCACCGAGGCGCCCACCCAGGTGGTGTGGACCGCGGACGACGGCGTGGGCATCGGGAAGGCGCAGTTCCAGCGCTTCCCCGTCCAGGTCGGACCGCTGCCCGACGTCGACAGCATCACCCTCCCGGCCCACCAGGGCTACTCCGACGGATCGGTCGTCGACTGGAACGAGCCCACACCCGCCTCGGGGGAGGAGCCCGAGCATCCGGCGCCGGTCGTCTACGTCAACGCCGCCCCGCCGGCCGACGAGGACGCGGCGAGCGTCACGGTCGCGTCCGCGGGATCGGAGGCGGCCTCGAGCTCCGGCGCCACCGCCTCGTCGGATGCGGGTCTCGGCCTCGGCTTCGGGATCGGCGGCCTCGCGCTCGGAGCGGTGGCCCTCGTGGTCTCGCTGATCGCCCTGCTGCGCCGACCCCGGACGAACGGGGCGTCGCGGTGACCCGGCGCCTGCCCCTCCTCGCCGCGACGATCGCCGGCGCCCTCCTGGCGGGGGCGGCGGCCGTCGGCGTCGCCGCCCCGGCCTCGGCCCACGACTACCTCGTGTCGACGAGCCCAGCAGGCGACTCGACTGTGTCGGAGCCGCTCAGCACGGTGTCGCTGACGTTCAACGAGCCTCCGTTCTCGGACGCGGGCGCCGCCATCGGCATCCGCGTCTCGGATCCCTCGGGTGCCGTCGTCTCCCAGGGCGCGGTGTCGATCACGGACTCGACGCTGTCCATCGCGGTGACCCCCACCACGCAGGGGGCCTACCAGGTGGAGTGGCAGAACGTCTCGGGTGACGGGCACACCGTCTCCGGGACGTTCGCGTTCACGTACGCCGGTCCGGTCGCCGCGGCGACCGTCGATCCCTCGGCGCCGGCCACTCCCGTCCCGTCGTCGGTGCCCACGGTCACGCCGTCGCCGGCCTTCGAGGTCCCCTCGCCGTCCGCGACCGCGGGGGCGAGCGGGATGGAGGCGACCACCTCCGGCGGGTTCCCGCCCGTCCTCGTGGGACTGGTCACGGCGGGCGGACTGCTCGTGCTGGCCGCCATCGTGACGATCGCGCTGCTCGTGGCCCGCCGGCGGCGGATCCCCGCCGACGAACCGGGGACGGGCGCACCGCCGCGTGACACCACGGGCGAATAGGATCCGACCGTGACGGATGCGCGCCGCCGACCCGACGAGGACCCCCGCCCCCCGGGCGACCCCTCCTCGCCCGGCGGCGCGCCTCCGCAGTCCGGCGGCGCGCATCCGCAGCAGGGGGAGGAGCGGCGCGAGCTGCCGGTCGACGCCGACCTCGTGGAGCCGCGGTCGCTGCGACCGCCGCGGGGAGTGCACCTGCGCCCGGCGCTCATCCTGCTCGTGGCGCTGGGAGGCGCGCTCGGGACTGGGCTCCGGGAGGCGATCAGCCTCGCGGTCCCCATCGTGGGCGGCTTCCCGCTCGCGATCTTCGGGATCAACCTCGTCGGCGCGTTCGTGCTCGGCTTCCTCCTGGAGGCGCTGTCGAGGCGCGGGCCCGACACCGGTCGTCGGCGGCTCCTCCGGCTCGGACTGGGGACCGGCCTGCTCGGCGGATTCACCACCTACAGCGCGCTGGCCGCCGACAGTGCGGTGCTGCTCACCGGCCCGGAGGCGTGGCTCGGCGTCGTCTACGCTCTCGCGACGGTGGTGCTGGGCGCCGGCGCGACCCTCGCCGGGATCGCCCTGGCCTCGCCCCGCCGCCCGAGGACGGGAGCGGCATGACCCCCCTCCTGTTCGTGCTCCTCTCGCTCGCCGGCGGCGTCGGAGCGGCCGCCCGCTTCGTGCTCGACGGCGCGGTCAAGTCGCTGGTGCGGACGAGCTACCCGGTGGGCACCACCCTCATCAACCTCTCCGGGTCCCTCCTGCTCGGGGTCGTCACGGGGCTCGCCCTCTCGCACCTCGTGAGCGACGACTGGCGGCTCGTCCTCGGCACCGGCTTCCTCGGCGGGTACACCACGTTCAGCACGGCGAGCCTCGAGACGGTGCGTCTGGCGCAGCAGCGCCGCTGGGGTGCCGCCCTCGCGAACGGCGTCGGGATGCTCGCCGCCTCGGTCGCGCTCGCCCTCGCCGGCTACCTCCTCGGCTCGAGCCTCTGACACTGCGCCCGGTGATGCGGGTTGCGCCCCCTCTGCGCGCGGTGACGCCGCTCTGCGGGGTCGAGCACGCGCAGGGAGGGCGGAACCCGCATCACCTCGGCCCGCGCACCCTGCCCGCTCGTCAGGACTCCGGGGGCACGTGCTCCGCGAGTCGCCGGTAGGAGCGTTCGATGTGCGCGGCCATCGCGGCCTCCGCGGCCTGCGCGTCGTGCTCTCGGAGGGCGGCGAGCACGGCGTCGTGCTCCTCGGCGGTGTCGGCCGCGATGCCGTGGTGGAAGTAGAGGCGGTACAGATGGGTGTGCGCACGGAGCCGCACGACCGACTCCGTCAGCATGTCGTTGCCCGCGCTCTCGACGATCAGGCGGTGGAACGCGGCGTCCCGCTCGGCGAAGGAGCGGTACCCGGCGTAGTGCGCGTCGTCCGTGCCGTCGTCGGCGGTGTCGACCAGCGACTGGAGGGCGGCGAGCTGGTCCGGCCCGATGCGCGACGCGGCGAGCGCCGCGGCCGGCGGCTCCAGGAGCATCCGCACCTCGAACAGCTGGCGGAGCTCGGAGGCGTCGAGGAGCTCGGCGGCCCGGTATCCCTTGCGGGCGGAGTAGACCACGAGTCCCTCGCTCTCCAGCCGCACGAGCGCCTCCCTCATCGGAGTGGGCGACACGTCGAGCTGACGGGCGATCCCGTCTATGCTCACGCGACTCCCGGGCTCGATGGTCTGGTCCATCAGCATGCCGAGCACGGCGTCGTAGACGTCGTCGGCGAGGGCCCTCCGCGGCGGCAGTGCGTGGGTCTCTGCCGACATGCGTTCATGCTACTCTTGCCGCTGATCATAGATCCTATAGGATCGACGATCACCGAAGGAGGACGACGATGTCTCGACCCAACAGCACCCCCGGGGCCCCCGCGACGGCCCTGCCCCGCAGGAACTCCACCCTCGGAGTCGGAGCCGCCACACTCGTGGGCTCCGCTCTCGAGTGGTATGACTTCTACCTCTACGGCACCGCCGCTGCCCTCGTCTTCAACCGGATCGTGTTCGTCAACACGGATGCGACGGTCGCCACCCTGGCGGCCTTCGCGACCTTCGCGCTCGGATACTTCATCCGGCCGCTCGGCGGTCTCATCTTCGGGCGACTGGGCGATCTGCTGGGCCGGAAGCGGATCCTGATCCTGACGCTGCTCATCATGGGCGGCGCGACGATCCTGATGGGTCTGGTCCCCACCTACGATCAGGTCGGGATCTGGGCTCCCGTCATCCTCATCGTCCTCCGGCTCGTGCAGGGCATCGGCGCCGGGGCGGAGTTCGGCGGGGCGGCGATCTTCGCCGTCGAGAACTCGAACCCGCGCCGCCGAGGGCTGCACGGGTCGTGGCCGTCGGCCGGGGTCTACCTCGGGCTCCTCCTGGCATCCGGGGTGTTCGCGATCGTCACCCAGCTCCCGGAGGACCAGTTCCTCGCCTGGGGCTGGCGGATCCCGTTCCTGCTCAGCGTCGTGGTGATCATCGTGGCCCTGGTGATCCGCCTGCGTCTGGCGGAGACGCCCGTGTTCGAGGAGGTCGCGGCGGAGGAGCACAAGCCCACTCCGGTGCGCGATGCGTTCGCGAACGAGAAGCGCGGCATGCTCTCGCTCGTGCTGGCGCAGACCCCGCAGAACGTGGTCTCGTCGATCAACCTCGCCTTCATCACCGCGTACATCGCGGGCAACCTCCAGCTCGCCAACACCGTCGGTCCGCAGGCGACCACGCTCGGCACGGCGGTGACGATGATCTGCCTGCCGCTGTTCGGACTGCTCTCCGATCGGATCGGCCGACGCCCGGTGATGCTGATCGGCATGGTCTTCTCGGCGCTGTTCGCGTTCCCCTACTTCTGGCTCATCGAAGGCGGCCGGGCTCCTCTCCCGATCACGATCGCCATCGTGCTGAGCCTGGGCATCGGGATCGGAGCCATGTTCGGACCGCAGGCCGCCTACTTCGCGGAGCTGTTCACCGGCCGGTCCCGCTTCACCGGCCTCGCCTTCTCGAGGGAGTTGGCCGGGGCGCTGACCGCCGGCACGACGCCGCTGATCGCCGTCGCCCTGGTTGCCGCAGCGGGCGGATCCACCTGGCTGGTGTCGGTGTTCATCATCGCCGCCTGCATCCTCGGGATCGTGTCGGTGCTGGTCGTCGGGGAGACTCGCGGGCGCCGGCTGAGCGCCACCACCGTGGCCGAGCTCAAGGCGTCGACGGGCTCCTTCGAGAACTGACCCGACGATCCGAGGCTCAGTGCCCTCCGCCCGGGCGGCGGCGCAGCCGCGTCTCCTCCTGGTCGAGCAGCGACTGCGCCTCGGCGAGCACGCGCGAGGAGTAGCTGCCGAGCGACCGCAGCTCGAGCATCTTCTCGCGCTCGGCGGCGACGATGAGCAGGCGCAGCTCGCGGAACTGCCGGTGCGGCGTCTGATCCTGCAGCTCCCGGCGGCCCGCTCGCTCCCACGCCGCCTCGGTGCGGAGGAACGTCGTCTGCCGTGCCCGTTCGACGACGTCGGGGTCCACCTCGTCGCCGGACTCGGACACGTGGTCGTCGAGAGCATCGAGACCGGCCCCGCTGATCGTCTCGAGCAGGGACGCGAGCTCCTTCCGGTCCTCCCGAGCGTCGACCCCCTGCACCTTGAGGAGGCGGATGAGCGCGGGCAGGGTGCCGCCCTGCAGCACGATGCTCGCGACCGCGACGGTGAACGCGATCAGGATGAGCTGCGGCCGGTACGGCGTGGTGTCGGGCAGCGACTGCGCCGCCGCGAGCGTGACCACCCCGCGCATCCCGGACCAGCCGAGCACCACGCCGCCGCGCCAGTCGATGCCCTCCTGGCGCTGCTGCTCGAGGTCGGCGCGGCGGCGCTCGTAGTCGTGCTCCAGCCGGTCGCGGACGCGGGCCTGGCGCTTCGTCGTCACCGGATGCGTCCGGTAGTAGTAGAGCGCGAGCAGCGACCGGTAGGTCCGTCTCTCCGCCCGCCGTTCCCGTTGACGCAGCCCGAAGACGAGCGGCCCGATCCACAGGTACCGCAGCAGGATGAGCGCGAGCGTCGCGATCAGGCCGATGCCCACGGACGCCCCCACGCTCAGCACCGAGTCGTCGACGTCCTCGACCAGGGTGCGGATCTCGAGCCCGATGAGCAGGAACACGCCGTTCTCGAGCAGGAACTGGATCGTGCGCCAGTTGATGCGGTCGCTGATCCTCGACTGCGGGGAGAACCGCGACGGGGCGGCGTGCCCCGTGTAGAGCCCGGCGACCACGACGGCGAGCACGCCGGATGCGCCCAGCGCCTCCGCGGGCATGAACGCGACGAACGGCACGGCCAGCGAGAGCGCGGTGTCGAGCACCGGGTCGTCGAGCTTCGAGCGCACGAACACCGTGACGATCCCGGCGAGCAGGCCGATCACCACGGCGGCGATCACCGCGTAGAAGAAGTCGCCCACGCCGGCCCAGGGCGAGGCGAGCAGGCCGGCCGAGGCGGCGACGGCCGACCGCAGCAGCACCAGGGCGGTCGCGTCGTTGACGAGTCCCTCGCCCTCGAGCACGGTGAGCAGTCGCGGGGGCAGGCCCAGCCGTCGTCCGATCGAGGTGGCGGCCACCGCATCCGGCGGGCTGATGATCGCGCCCAGCGCCACCGCAGCGGCGAAGTCGAGGTCGGGGAGCAGCTCGAAGAGGAGGAACCCCGTCGCGAAGGCGGTGACCACCACGAGGAGCACCGAGAGGCTGGCGATCGGCGCGAGGTTGCGACGGAAGTCCATGATCGGCACGCTCACGGCGGCCGCGTAGAGGATGGGCGGCAGCAGTCCGTCGAGGATGATCTCGTGCGGCACCTCGACGTCGGGCACACCCGGCAGGTACGACAGCCCCACGCCGACGACCACGAGGATGATGGGGGCGGCGATGCCGAGCTTCCTCGCGAAGGCGGCCACCGCGACGATCACCGCGACGGCGAGGACCGCGTAGACGCCCAACTCCATCCCCTCAAGCCTAAAGGTGCAGAGACTGCACCGGTGGCCGCGCGGGTCAGGACGTGGGAGGCAGGGGCCCGTTCGGGTGCGTGCGGGCCAGCTCGACCGCGGCCGCGCGGGTGTTCACGTCGAGCTTCCGGTAGAGCGAGCGCACGTGCGTCTTCACCGTGTTGGGGGAGAGGAACTCCGCGGCCGCGATCTGGTTGAGGTTCAGACCCTCCGCGAGGTACCACCAGACGGTCCTCTCGCGCCGCGTGAGAGCGGGGAGCTCATCCGACGCCTCGCCCAGGATGCGCGGCAGCAGTCTCGCGAGGCGGTCGTCGGTGGCCGCGCGCCTGACGATCGCGGGCTCGAACCCGGCGACCGGCACGTCGAGCAGCGCGGTGTAGATCTGCTCGCGCGAGATCGTCTCGAGCGCCGCCTCGACGAGGACCTCCGCCTCGGCCGCGTCCTCGGCCACCGAGGCGTGCAGCAGCTCGATCAGCACCCGGGCGCGGATGCTGAGATCCGGGTCGTTCAGCAGCGGACCCGTCAACGCACGTGCGGCCGCGGGATCGCCCTTCTCCACCGCAGCGAGAGCCGCGTCGACATGGTTCGTCTCGACGGCGATCTCCCCGGCACGGCCCACGTCGAGCCGCAGGGTGGTGGCGCCGCGGTCCTCGCGCGTGAGGCGGTGCGTGGCCAGGGCGATGACGTACCAGTTGAGCCCGCTCTCCCACTGCTTCGGGTAGTGCGCGAGGCAGGTGGCGCGCAGCCGCGTCATCGCGGCTCGCGTCGAGCCCGTCAGGGAGGCGATGCGGGCGTCGAGCCACACCAGGACGGCCCAGGCCTCCGTCCCGTCGAGAGGCTGGGCCGCGTCGGCGAGGCGCTGGGCCTCGTCGAGGTCGAGGCAGTCGATCGCGAGCATCGCGCGCGCCGCGGTCGCCAGCGGATGGTCGGCGATGGCGTCGGCCCGACCGACCCAGAGCCCCGCGTACCGCCTGTCTCCGTGCACGGCGTGGATGTAGGCGACAGTGGCCGCGGCCAGCACCGACTCGACCTCGCGTCCGGTCGCCTGAGCCGTGTCCCAGACGCGTTCCCAGGCCCGGAGGCCCGCGATGTCGTCGCCCGCGAGCGACAGCGAGATCGCCCACTCGCGCCGGAGGTCGACCAAGGCCGCCTCCATCGAGCGGACCTCGTCGGCGTCGACGCCCTCGAGGAGGCGGTGGCACGCCCGCACCTGGTCGACGGAGGCCGCGAAGCGCCCGGAGCGCCTCAGCTCGACGGCCCGCTGGGTGAGCGTCGCGAGCTCGTCGATGACGCTGCGCGCATCCTCGTCATCCCCGTCCGTCACCCTCCCATCATGGTCGGGCGAGGGCGGGAATTCACCCCCAGGTGTCAAGAAGCTCATCCGGACGGGTGAGATCGATGCGGTCTCCGCCCCGCCAGCCTGGTGGAGACCCGGGTTCCAGCCGGGTGGAGCCGCGACCCGTTCGGCTCCACCCGGGGTCTGGACCCGGACGGCCTCACTCGGAGGCCGCCGGCGACCTCCCCGCCTCCGACGCATCCTCGGCTCGCATGCGAGCGCGGATGCCGCCGTCGACGCCCAGGGTGCCGGCCATCGGCTCGTAGATCGCACCCGGCCCGGTCGGGGAGGCGGATGCCCGCTCCACCTCCCTCTCCACCAGCTGCCCGGTGAGGCGCTCGGTGGCGCCGGGCAGGAAGCGGTGCGAGGCGGTGGCGCCGCGCGCCTTCGGCCCGACCGGCATCTGCGTCCTCGGACGAGTGCACGCCTTCACGATCTCGTCGACGACGAGCTGCGGGTCGTCCATCATGGCCATCCGCGGTGCGTGGCCCGTGTAGTTGGCGGCGTGCGTCCACCACGGGGTGTCGATCGCGTAGGGCATCACGGTGGCCACCTTCACCTCGTCGAGTCCGGCGAGGCGCAGCTCCTCCTCGAGCGAGCGCCCGAGACTGAGCACCGCCGCCTTCGTCGCCGCGTAGGTGGACTGGTAGGCGAGCGGGACCTCGCTGTCGACGGAGCCCACGTTGACGAGCACGCCTCGACCCCGGGCGGTGAACCGCTGGAGCGCCACGTGCGAGCCGTAGAGGACCCCCTTGAGGTTCACGTCGACGATCCGCGCCTGGTCCTCGACGGGGATCTCCCAGAACAGGCCGAGTCCGCCGACACCCGCGTTGTTGATCCACACGTCGATGTCGCCGAAGCGGCGTTCCGCGCTCGCGGCGATCCGCTCGACGTCCTCCCGCCGACTCACGTCGGCGTGGACGGCCTCGGCGGATCCGCCGTCGGCCTCGATCCCGGCGACGAGGGCCTCGAGGGCGTCGCCGCGCCGGGCGGCGACCACGACCTGTGCGCCTCGGGCCGCGAGCTCGACCGCCGAGCCCCTTCCGAACCCGCTGGAGGCGCCGGTGATCACGATCGTCCGGCCCGCGACCGCATCCGCTGTGCTCATGCGCCCCACGCTAGGCCGACCGTCCGCATCCGGCAGGGGGTTGCGCACGAGTCGCTACCGTCCGTTCACCGGGCCTCACTACTGTGAGGACATGTCTGCCACCACCTCCCGGGGCCACGTCATCGCGTGGGGGCTCTGGGACTGGGCGTCCGCCTCCTTCAACGCGGTCATCACCACGTTCGTCTTCACCGTCTACCTCACGTCGTCGTCCTTCGGCGACACCAGCGCGAGCTCGACGGCGCTCGGCTGGGTGATGGCCGGGGCGGGTGTGGTGGTCGCCCTGCTCGCGCCCGTGACCGGGCAGCGATCGGATCGCGGAGGGCGCCGCAAGCTGTGGCTCGCGGTGAACACGTACGTGGTCGTCGCCATGACGGCGCTGATGTTCTTCGTGCAGCCGGCGCCGGAGTTCCTCTGGCTGGGGCTCGTCCTGCTCGCGGTGGGGACGGTGTTCTTCGAGTTCGCGAGCGTGAACTACAACGCGATGCTGCAGCAGGTGTCGACTCCCCGCACGATCGGACGCGTGTCGGGCTTCGGATGGGGGATGGGCTATGTGGGCGGCATCGTCCTGCTGCTCATCGTCTACTTCGGGTTCATCGAGCCGATCGGCGGGAGCGCGCTGTTCGGCGTCCCCGACACCGACGGGCTCCCCATCCGCGCCACCGTGCTCGTCGCCGCGCTCTGGTACGCGGTGTTCGCGCTGCCCGTGCTGCTCGCCGTCCCCGAGTACCACGAGCCGTCGGCCGTCGCGTCGCCGCGCATCGGGTTCCTCCAGTCGTACGTGGTGCTCTTCCGCGACGTGCGCGCGCTCTGGCGCGAGCGACGCCACACGGTGCTGTTCCTCATCGCCAGCGCGGTGTTCCGCGATGGGCTGACGGGGGTGTTCACGTTCGGAGGGGTGCTCGCGGCGGGTTCGTTCGGGTTCTCCTCGGGGGAGGTCATCGTGTTCGCGATCGCGGCGAACGTCGTGGCGGGGATCTCCACGGTCCTCGTCGGCCTCGTCGACGATCGCGTCGGGGCCAAGCCCGTGATGGTGGGCTCGCTCGTCGGCCTCCTGCTGTTCGGGATGCTCGTGTTCGTCTTCCACGACGGCGGCCAGACCGCCTTCTGGATCTTCGGCCTCGCCCTCTGCGCCTTCGTCGGGCCCGCGCAGTCGGCATCCCGCTCGTTCCTGGCCCGGCAGATCCCCGAAGGGCGGGAGGGCGAGATCTTCGGCCTCTACGCCACGACGGGGAAGGCCGCGACCTTTCTCACGCCGGCGATGTGGGCGGTGGCCATCAGCATCGCCACCGCCGTGCTGCCGGCCGGCTCGAGCACGCAGTACTGGGGCATCCTCGGGATCGTGCTCGTGCTCCTCGTCGGGCTCCTCCTGCTGATCCCCGTCCGCTCCCCCTCCGCGGACGCCCGCTCCCGCGACCCCCTCACCACCGAGTCCACCCCCGTCTGAGCCCGCCGCGTGGTCGGCCGTTCTCAGGAGCTGCGCCCCTTCTCAGGACGATTCATCCTGAGAAGGGGCGTCGCGGCGGGGTTCTCCTGAACACGGACGCTCAGCGCCCGCCCTCCGCGCACCGTCGGGGGCGCGTCAGTACTTGGCCGACTGGCCGCCGTCGATGGGGAGCACCGCGGCGTTGACGTAGGACGCGTCGTCCGAGAGGAGGAACGCGACGACGGCTGCGATCTCCGGAGCCTCGCCGTAGCGCTTCGTGGGGTTGCCCTGGATGAACTGCTCCGCGGCCTTGCGGGGGTTCTCCGGGTCGAGCTGGCGCATCGAGCCCTCGACCATGGGCGTCCAGATCGCGCCGGGGGCGATGGCGTTGATGCGGACGCCGAACTGCCCGTACTCGACGCCGGAGTTGCGGGTGAGCCCCACCACGCCGTGCTTCGCGGCGGCGTACCCCGACTGGTTGCCGACACCGCGGATGCCGCCGACGCTCGCCGTGTTGACGATCGCTCCGGATCCCTGCTCGTGCATCACGGCCAGCACCTTCTCGAGGCCCAGGAAGACGCCGCGGAGGTTGATCGACACGACGCGGTCGAACTCCTCGGCGGTGAAGGACTCCGTGAGGTTCTGGCGGCCCTCGATGCCGGCGTTGTTGAAGAAGCCGTCGATGCGGCCGAAGGCCTCGAGGGTCTTCGCGACGTAGCCCTCGACATCCGCCTCCTGCGAGACGTCGGCGGTGGCGACCAGGACCTCGGCGTCGGTCGCGGCCTCCTTGACGGCGGCGACCGTCTCCTCGAGGCCCTTCTCGGAGATGTCGACGAGGGCGAGCTTCGCGCCCTCGGAGGCGAGGCGGACGGCGGTGGCGCGCCCGAGTCCGGAGCCGGCTCCGGTGATCAGGACGACGCGGTCGGTGAAACGGGTGGACATGGTGCAGCCTCCAGTGTGGCTCGGATGCGGAGGGCTCGAGGTCCTTCAACGGGCGGCGAGTCCGGCCCCACGGGCGCGAGGCCGACGTCAACCCTACACCTGTTGATTAGTGGAGGTGTCCGCTCGTGACCATTCCTCAGTTATGATGAGGGTTGCTCGTCTTTCAGGAGGAACCGTGGTCGCTCTCGTCGTGTCATCCCTGCTCATCCGGTCGCATCCCGCGACTCGAGATGACGTGGCGGGATGGCTGCCGCTCGTCGAAGCCGACGTGCGAGAGGGCTCCGGGCCGCTGACGCTGGTCATCGCCGACCGGTCGTACGAGATCCCCACCTCGCCGTCGGGCGAGGGGGTGTCCACCCGAGAGCTTCTGCCCGAGGGGCCTGTGATCACCGTGTCGGGCGCGCTCCCCTTCGAGCTGCGGATGCGGGGCGAGACGCTCTTCGCGGGCGCGATCGACGTGTCGGACGACGGGTCGTGGCTCGTGCGGCCACCCGCCCTGCCGGCGGGTCACCTCCTGGTCCAGGCATCCGCCGACGAGGACGCACCCTGGGTGGCGGCGACGGCATGGGTGCCGGGTGAGGTCGACGAGTACTCGGTCTACGCCGGGCTGCGGTACGACGGCGACGTGCTCCCGGTCTCGCTGGAGGTCGATTCCGTCCGCCTCGCGGGAGGTGCGTCCCGGGTCCGGGTGGAGTCGCCCGCGCTCCGCGCGTGGCTCCTCGCCGACTACTCCGACTCCGACGAGTGGCACGAGCTGTTCGAGAACCCGGGCGAGTACGCGCTCGAGGTGGGCGGGTCGACCATCGAGTTCTCGGTGGTCGACGGCGTCCTCCGTACGGGCGGCCCCGCTGAGCTCGACCTCGCCGGCGACCTCGTGCTCTTCGCCGACGACCGGCCGGTCTGGGGTGGCGTCGTCGCGCATCCGACCGACGTGCGGTCCTGGTACGAGCGCTTCCTCGACTTCGGCTCCGAGGGCGGGAGCGACGACACGGGCTCGAACGACGCGGCCGGGTCGTCAGCAGAGGCCCGGGCGGCGATCGAGTCGGTGCAGACCCACGTGGGCACGTACCGCGACGACCTCGCCGCGGGAGGCGGGTCCCTCGACCACGACCAGGTCGACTACGCCCTGAGCGACTTCCTCCCCCTTCGCGAGCGGATCACGGCCCTCCGGGCGTCGGAGCCCGATGACCTCGACCTCGCCGCGGCCGCGGGCGAGCTCGACGAGCTGATCGCGCTCGCCGAGCGGTTCCTGCGCGGCGAGAGCGACGAGGTGGAGGCGCTCCTCGCCCCGTTCCGTGCGGTGCTCCGTGCCGACAAGCTCGCGATCTGCCTCGACCGTCCTCCGCACGAGTACCGCTACCTCACCTCGGGCAAGCGCGAGATCTCGACGCCGGAGGAGCTCGCCGCGGCACCCGTCTGGTACTTCGAGGGCGGCGGCACCGAGGGCGGCCTCCTCCTCGAGGTCTCCTCGTGGTCGGTCATCGGCTTCCACTTCGCCCCCGACCACACCCTCACCGACCGCACGGAGACCTCCGGCCTCGGCGCCTCCGCCCCCTCCTCCGCCTTCCCGTGAGCGTGATAGGATTCCTCATGTACAGCCCCAGGACCATTCGGATCGCCGGACTCCTGGGGCGCACGTCTTCCTGATCCGCGAGTGATCCACTCCGAGATGATCGAGGCACTGCCGAGGCTCATCAGCGGCCCCCGGTTCGAGACGTATCTGCGAGCGAGTTCCGGCGCGCCCGAGACGGCCGTGCGGCTCTACCTGTGGAACATCCAGGCATCCTCGGCACTCTGGGGGCCGTTGGCCATCCTCGAGGTCGTCATCCGCAACGCCCTACACGACGCGCTCCGTTCACGGCGACGAGACGACTGGTGGAACGATCCGTCCGTGCGTCTCATGCCCCGAGAGAGATCCATGATCGACGACGCGATCGCGGGACTGGTGAGGCGGGGGATCCCGCGACCCTCGCCCGATCAGGTCGTCGCTGCGACCACCTTCGGTCTGTGGACAGGACTGACCGATGGCGGCGTGCCTCGCGACCCGTACCTCAGCTAAGAGACCGCCCTCTGGCAGCCACGGCTCGCTGGGGCCTTCCGCTACGCGGGAACCGTGCGCCGCAAGCAGATCCATCGGGAGATCGACGACCTCCGCATCCTTCGAAACCGGGTCGCCCACCACGAGCCCATCTACCGGACCGATCTGGTCCGTACGAGAGATCGCATGGTGCGTGTGGCGGGATACGTCGATCCCGATGCCGCCCGCCTGATCATGGCGCTCGACCGCAGCGAGGATCTCGTCGCGCAGAGGAGGGAGCTCACCTGACCTCCTTCCTCGTCGGGAGGAGCGCCCGAGCCGCGGCGCAGCAGCCCCGCCCGGCGCCGAGGCTCACAGCGGGTGCGAAGGCAGTCATAGGTCGGCCATAGGTGGGCGAAAGCCCACGCACGGCGGGGGGTCGTGACATGGAGTGACTTCAGCAGGCACGACATCCGAGGACCCACCATGCAGCAGCCCACCGGCGCCGACGACCAGACGCCCCGCGACCAGACCCCCACCCAGCCTCTCGCCGACGAGACCGCCGCCGCGACGCACGGCATCACGCCCGCACACGGTGCGGATGCGCCGACGGCGGCCCCGATCAACGAGACGGCCCCGACGAACGAGACGATCCGGATGCACCACGATGGCCAGGGCTGGACCGGCCCCGCCTCCAGCGGTCCGGCCGACCCGCTCCGCCACGGGACGATCACCCCGGCCCAATCCCAGACCCCGGCCCAGGCGCCAGGCGTCGGATCGCACCTGGTGTCCGGCGCGTCCGGAGCAGGGGTCCCCGCAACGCCCCCCGCCGTCCCCACCGCGGCCGCCGACCACGCCGCCCGGCTCGCCGCGGCGCAGCAGCAGGCCGCGGCTCAGCAGTGGGCGGCGTGGCAGGCGCATCTCGCGCGGACGAGACCGGCCTCGGCCCCGTCACCGTATTGGCCGGCGCAGGCGGCCGGTGGTCTCCCCGGCCAGAGCGCTCCGGGCGGACCGGCCGGCCCCGGCGGGCCGCAGGATCCCTCTGCCGGCTACGGCCTCCAGCCCGGGCAGCCGCCGCGCCGTGATCGCCGCGCGGCGATGCGTCGCCGTCGCGCCGTCACGCTCGCCGTGGCCGGCGGGCTCGCCCTCGCCGCGATAGTGGGCACGAGCGGATACGCGCTCGGCTCCACCTTCGGCACCTCGACCACCGCGGCCGTCGACTCCCGCCTCGGCAGCGGAGGCGCGAGCGGAAGCACGAGCGGCGGAAGCGGCACCGGGTCCGGGGGCAGCGCATCCGGCCAGGGCAACTCGCCGTACCTCCTCATCCCCGGACAGGGCAGCAGCGGCTACGGCCAATACGGCAGCGGCGGCACGAGCACCGACACGAGCACGGACGCCGTCGCCGCCAGCGCCGCGCAGAAGAAGGGTGTCGTCACGATCGTGTCGCAGCTCGGCTACCAGAGCGCCGAGTCGGCGGGCACCGGCATCATCCTGACCTCGGATGGCCTGATCCTCACGAACAACCACGTCGTCGAGGGCTCGACCGCCACCCAGGTGACGGATGAGACCACAGGCAAGACCTACAAGGCGACCGTCGTCGGCACCGACAAGACGCACGACATCGCGGTGCTCCAGCTGCAGGATGCGAGCGGCCTGACCACCGCGTCGTTGGAGAAGTCCGACTCCGCCGCGGTCGGCGACGCCGTCACCGCCGTCGGGAACGCCGGGGGCACGGGCGACCTCGTCGCCGCCGCCGGGACGGTCGCCGCGGTCGACCAGACGATCACGACCCAGAGCGAGGCTGGCGTGGACGGCGAGACGCTCTCGGGGCTGATCCAGGTCGACGCCGACATCGTGTCGGGCGACTCGGGCGGACCCCTGCTCGACGCCCAGGGCGACGTGGTCGGCATCGACACCGCCGCCTCGAGCGGATCCGCCGACATCACCGGCTTCGCCATCCCGATCTCGACCGCACTCGACATCGCCGCGCAGATCGAGGCGGGCACGGAGACCGACACCATCGAGATCGGCTACCCCGGCTTCCTCGGCGTCGAGCTCGCCCAGACCCCGACCGGGTACGGATCCGCCTACGGCAGCGCCACCGGTCGCTCCGGCAGCGGCGCATCGGCCGGCAGCGCGACGTCCGGCGCCACGATCGGCGGCGTGATCGAGGGCACCCCCGCCGACGAGGCGGGCCTCACCGCGGGCGACGTGATCACCGCGGTCAACGGCACGCCCGTCTCGAGCGCGGACGACCTCACGAAGATCGTCGGCCAGATGGAGCCAGGTGAGGTCGTCACCCTCACCTGGACCACCGCCTCCGGCACGTCGCAGACGGCCGCCGTCACCCTCATCCAGGGCCCCGCCGCCTGATCCCTCCCCCCCCCCCGGCTCCGCCATACCCAAGCTGCTCCGCCACACCGATCGAGGTGGCGGAGCAGCTTGGGTATGGCGAAACCGCAAGATGGGAGAGGCGCGAGCGGCTCAGCGCGGGGGATCGAGGTTCTCGTCGCGGAGGAGCAGCGCGGGGTCGTAGTGCCTCGTGCGGTACGCGGCGCGGCCCACCATGTGGGCGGCGAGCGGCGCGGTGAGGCTCTGGAAGCCGATGATCGCCACCGCGAGCGTCACCGTCGCGACCGACGGCATCGAGACCGCCACGTCGACGACGATCGCGATCAGCCCGAGCACCTGAGGCTTCGTCGCGGCGTGGAGTCGCGTCAGCACGTCGCGGAAGCGGATGAGCCCGACGGCCGCGGCGAAGCAGAGGAACGCGCTGAGCAGCACGAGCACGGCGGTGATGATCTCGCGGGGACCCCATCCGCCCAGGTCCGAGAGGTCGAAGCCGGTCATGTGTCGTCCTTCGTGGCCATGAAGCGGGCGATGCTCACCGATCCGACGACGGTGAAGATCGCGAGCCCCAGCAGCACGGGCAGCGTGTCGGTGTGCTTGTTGATCGCCATCTCGGCGCCGAGGGCGCACATCACCGTGGCGACGAGCACGTCGGAGGCGATGATCCGGTCGAGTGCGCTGGGCCCCTTGATGATCCGGTACAGGGCGCCGATGGCGGCGGCGCCGAAGAGCACCGCGGCGATGATGACGACGATGATCACGTGGTCGCCTCCTGATCGAGTCGAGCCCTGTCGTCGCGCGATCCGAACGCGAGGATGATCCGCCGCTCGGTCTCAAGCACCTTCCGCTTGGCGAGCTCCGCCGCGGCATCGTCGCGCACGCCGATCGTGTGGATGAGGAGGGTCGCCTCCTCCCGGTCGACGTCGAGGAGGATCGACCCCGGTACGAGCGAGAGCGCCTCGGACGTGAACACCATGACGATGTCGGATCGGGTGCGCAGCGCCACCTGGATCACGGCGCTCTGCTGCAGCCGCTTCGGTCCGAGGGCGATCCCGGCGACCTGGATCGACGCCACGACCATGTCGACGGCGAGCCGCACCAGGAACCAGATCGCCCGGAGCGGGTCGAGGTGGCCGCTGAAGCGCACGGCCGGCAGGTAGAACACGATCGACACGATCGCGGCCAGCGCGGCGCCGGTGAGGAGTGCGAGCCAGGTGAACTGCCCCCAGAGCAGCATCCACAGCAGGATGAGCCCGAGGAAGGGCAGCAGGCCGCTGAGGATGCGCGCCCGGATCACCGACCCCCGGCTGCGCGGCGCCATCAGCGCTCACCCCCGCTCGACCCCGAGCCCGGCGACTCCGCGGCCGGCGACCCCGAGTCCGGCGACCCGGAGGCCGGCGACCCCGAGGCGGGCGACCCGGAGGCCGGCGACTCTGTGCCGGCATCGAACGACCCGTCCGGGAACACCGCGTCGATGTACACCTGAGGCTCGACCACGTTCCGTGCCGCGCGCTCGGTGAGCGCGAACAGCGGTCCGGCGAACACGGTGAGGCACACCGTCAGCGCGATGAGCCCGGTGGCCGCCACGACCATGAGCCGCGGCGTCGTGGACAGCATGGACGAGGAGCCCTCCGCATCCGCGTGCTCCTGCAGCCGGTCGGTGAGGCGGCCCTCGTAGTCGGCGACCTCGGCCGCCGGCCGCCAGAACGCCAGGTTCCAGACCCGCATGAGGGCGTAGAGCGTGAGCAGCGAGGTGAGCGCCCCGGCCCCGATCAGGACGTAGACGAGCGGGTTCGGCGCGGCCGCGCCCGCCTCGAACAGCGCGACCTTGCCGAGGAAGCCCGAGAACGGCGGGATGCCCCCGAGGTTCAGCACGCCCACGAAGAACAGCACCGCGACGAAGGGCGCCGTCTTCAGCAGTCCGCCCAGCTTCGTCACGGACGTGGACCTTCCCACCCTCTCGACGAGCCCCACTGTCACGAAGAGCGCGGTCTGCACCATGATGTGGTGCACGATGTAGAAGATCGCCGCACCCTCGCCGATCTCGCTGCCGAGCGCCACCCCGAACAGCATGTAGCCGATGTGGCTGACGAGCGTGAACGACAGCAGCCGCTTGATGTCGGCCTGCGAGATCGCGCCGAGGATCCCGATGACGAGCGTGAGCAGCGCGACGATCAGGAGCGGTATCTGCAACGGCACCTGGATGAACAGCAGCTGGTCGGTGCGGATGATCGCGTAGATGCCCACCTTCGTCAGCAGGCCGGCGAACACCGCCGTGACCGGCGCCGGAGCCGTCGGGTAGGAGTCGGGCAGCCAGAACGACATCGGGAACACGGCCGCCTTCACCCCGAACCCGATGAGGAGCGCCACGCAGAGCACGGCCTGGATCTCGAGCGGGAGCGCGCCGATCCGCTCCGCCAGCAGGGCCATCGTGACCGTGCCGGTCGCCCCGTAGATGACCGCGATCGCTCCGAGGAAGAGCAGCGACGACATCAGGCTCACCACGATGTACGTCGTGCCGGCCCGGATGCGCGCACCGGTGCCGCCCAGGGTGAGCAGCACGTAGGAGGCCGCGAGCAGCATCTCGAACCCGACGTACATGTTGAACAGGTCGCCCGCGATGAAGGCGTCGAAGAGGCCGGCGGCGAGGATGAGGTAGGTCGGGTGGAAGATCGACACCGGCGTCTCGCGATCGCCGTCGGCGACACCCTGGCCGATGGCGAACAGGAGCACGCCGAGCAGCATCAGCGCCGACACCAGCACCATGATCGCCGACAGTCGGTCGACGACCAGGACGATGCCGAACGGGGGCGCCCATCCGCCCACGTTCATGACGAGCGGGGCGTCCTGTGCGTCGACGACCGCGAGCAGGATCGAGGCGATGGCCGTGACCAGCGTCAGCGTGGTGATCGAGATGACGATCTGCACGAGGCGGCGGCGGCCGAAGACGAGCGCGAGCGCGGCGCCGACGAGCGGCAGCACCACGAGGAGCGGGATGAGGGACACGACGCTCACGAGGTCACGTCCCTCTCGTCGCGCGACGAGTCGCGGGCGGAGGCCGACGGGGAGGAGCCCGACGGGGAGGAGCCCGCGGCCGCGGAGCCCTCGCCGACGGCCGCCGTCGCGCCGGTGGCGCTGTCGGCGGCGTCGAGCACGGCGTGCGCGGTGTCCTCGACCTCGGACGCGAGCTCCGCGCGCATCGCCTCGTCATCCTCCTCGATCGACACGCTCATCCGCTCGGCGTCCTCCAGCTCGCGCTCGTCCTCCTCGTGCTCGTCGCTGACCGTGTCGCCCTCGTCGCCCAGGTTGGCCAGCCACCACGACCGGTAGATGAGCGCGAGGAGGAAGGCCGTGATGCCGAAGTTGATGACGATCGCGGTGAGCATCAGCACCTGAGGCACCGGGTCGACGATCGAATCGGCCTCACTGGCGTCGCCGATCAACGGCGCCTGCCCGGATCGGCCCGCCATCAGGAACAGGAGCAGGTTGATGCCGTTCCCGAGCAGCAGGAAGCCCACGAGGATGCGCGTCAGGCTCCGCTCGAGCATCACGTAGACGCCGGTGCCGCAGAGGACGGCGGAGAGCACGAGCAGCGTGATCGAGGCGCTCACCGCGCACCACCCCCCGCGGACGCGGGCGCTTCGGGGTGGCCCTCCGCCTGGGCGGCCTGGGTCTCGGCCTGCTCCTCGGACACCGTGTGGGCGTCGGGGGCGCCGCTGACCTCGTCGTCCTCGGCGAGCTGCCGGTCGACCTCGCCGCCGAGCGAGCGCAGCACATCGAGGACCACACCGATGACCACGAGGTACACCCCGATGTCGAAGATCGTGGAGGTGCCGAAGGAGACGTAGCCGAGCACCGGCACCTCCGCTGACCAGTACGCCGAGGTCAGCACGTCCGCGCCGAGGAACAGCGACGCGAGCGCGGTGCCGGTGGCGAGCAGGATGCCCGCGCCGAGCAGCGGCCCCGGTCCGATGGGGGCCGCCTCCCCGAGCTCGTAGCGCCCACCCGCGAGATAGCGGACGATGAGCGCGAGCCCGGCGAGCATCCCCGCCGCGAACCCGCCTCCCGGGGCGTTGTGGCCGACGAAGAGGAGGTAGATCGACACCAGGATCGCGGGGTGGAAGACCAGGCGCACGATCACCTCGAGCACGAGGGAGCGGTCGCGGGGGGCGAGCGTCCGTCCGCCGAGGAGCCAGGTGTGCTGCCGGTCGTTCTCGGCCGGGGCGGTGGGCGTATGCGGGTCGTCGACGAGCTTCTGGCGGTTGGCCGCACGGCGGCGGTCCCGCGACTCGCGCAGCCGCGGGACGAGCTCGTGCCGTCCGCTCACGAACAGCAGGCTCGCCACTCCGGTCGCCACCACGACGAGCACGGAGAGCTCGTTCATGGTGTCCCAGGCGCGGATGTCGACGAGCATCACGTTCACGACGTTCTGACCGTGGCCCTCCAGCAGCGCCAGGCGCGCGAGCTCCGGACCGAGGCCGCCGGCCTCGCGGGCGCCGAGCGCCACCCAGCCCACGACCGCGACGGTCGCGCCGAAGGCGATGCCGATGAGGGCCCGGCGCTTCTTGTGCTTGGGCTTGTTGTGCTGGGCGATGCGGCGCGGGAGGCGGCGCAGCACGAGGACGAAGACGACGATCGTCACGGTCTCGACCAGGGCCTGCGTGAGCGCGAGGTCGGGGGCGCCGTGCATCGCGAAGAGCACGACGAGCCCGTACCCCGTCGACCCGACGAGGAGCACCGCGGCGAGCCGCTGCTGGGCGCGCGCCGCCATCACGGCCGCGATGGCCATCGCCGCCGCCACGAACACCTGCGCCGGGTAGTCCCAGAGCACGAAGGTGTCGGGCCACTGGCGGCTGATCGCGGTCACCGTGCCCAGCGAGAGCACGAACACCACGAGGATCGTGCCGAGGTACTGCGCCAGCCCGCCCTTCTGCGCGAACATCGTGACGCGCGCGGCGACGTGGTCGATCGTGCTGAGGACGTGCCAGTACGCGCGGCCGGCGTCGAGCGGCAGGTGCAGCACGCTCTGCACGTCGCGCACGCGGGCTCGCCACCGGAACATGAGGAGCCCGAGCACGATCACGGCCGCCGACACGAAGAGCGCGGCCTCGAGCCCGTGCCAGAGGGCGAGGTGGTAGTCGCCCTCGCCGGCGTCGTCGGCGTACGTGGCGAGCGCGACGTCGAGCAGCGGCTTCGCCAGCAGTCCGCCCGCGATCGACGCCAGGGCGAGCACGGCGGGGGCGACGAGGATGCCGCGCGAGGGGGCATGCGGATGCGCGGCCGCGGTCGGCGTGCTCGCCGTCGCCGTTGTGGTGGTGGGAGTGGGCTTCCGCCCGAACGTGCCCCACACGAAGCGCGCGGTGTAGGCGACCGTGAGCACCGAGCCGAGGCCGGTCGCGATGATGGCGACCCATCCCCATCCGTCGCCCATGATCGCGGCCTCGATGAAGGAGGTGAAGGCGGCCTCCTTCGCCACGAACCCGACGAGCGGGGGGATGCCGGCCATCGACAGGGCGGCGACGATCGCGATCGTGGCGAGCACCGGACGCCGGCGGCCGAGGCCGGACAGGGCGCGGAGGTCGCGGGTGCCCTCGTCGTGATCGACGATGCCCACGACGAGGAAGAGGGTCGACTTGAACAGGGCGTGGGCGATGACGAGCGCGAGACCCGCGAGGGCCGCATCCCGCGTGCCGAAGCCCGCGACGACCATGAGGAAGCCGAGCTGGCTCACCGTGCCGTAGGCGAGCAGGAGCTTGAGGTCGTTCTGCTTGAGGGAGCGCCAGGCGCCGACCAGCATCGTCAGCGAGCCGAGGATCACGAGCACCGGCACCCACCCCGGGGTGTCGGCGAACCCCGGCGCGAGCAGCAGCACGAGGTACACGCCCGCCTTCACCATCGCCGCCGCGTGGAGGTAGGCGCTGACGGGCGTGGGCGCCGCCATCGCCGCGGGCAGCCAGAAGTGGAAGGGGACGAGCGCCGACTTCGACAGCGCGCCCGCGAGCACGAGCATGACGGCGACGGTGGTGAGGGCGCCCTCAGGGTGGGAGTCGACGATCGCCGAGATCGAGCTCGTCCCCGTCTCGACCTGCAGCAGCACGAGCCCGACCAGCATGGCCAGGCCGCCGAACGTGGTCACGAGCAGTGCCTGGAGCGCGGCGCCTCGGCTCTCGCGCCGGTTCGTGTAGTGGCCGATGAGCAGGTAGCTGAGGATCGACGTGATCTCCCAGAACATGAACATCACGTACACGTCGTCGGCGGTGACGAGCCCGTACATGGTGCCGGCGAACAGGAGCAGGAGCGCGGCGATGCGGCCGAGCGACGGCTCGTCCCGGCTGAAGTACCGCGCGGAGTAGACGAGGACGAGAGCACCGATCCCCGTGACGATGAGCGCCATCACCCACGAGAGCGTGTCGACCCGGAAGGAGAACGCCACATCGAGCTGCGGGATCCACGGCACGAGCTCGGTCGGCGGGCGATCGGCGAGCACCGCCTCCGTCTGCGTCAGCGTGAACACGAAGGCGGCGGCCGGCACGAGCGCGGCGACGTAGAAGACCCTCGTCGAGAGCACCCGCGTGAGGGCCGGCGTGAGCGCTCCGATCACTGCGAACAGCAGCAGCAGGGCGATCATGCGATCTCCTCACGGTGGGGGCATCGTCAGGCTCACCCACCATTGTACGCGAATGTCGCCGATCGATGACATTTCTTCTTAAGTAAGCAAACGCTTCCATGCGGAGCTGTGGTAGCGTACGCTGACATTTCCAACGAGGACGTCGAACGCTGCCATCGGGAGGGACCATGCGGACGGCTGAGGAGCTCGGCGCCGAGGTGCGAGCGAGACGGCGCGAGCTCGGGCTCACGCAGCAGGAGCTGGCGGCTCGGGCTCACGTGACGCGGCAGTGGATCGCCCGACTCGAGCATGGCCACGAGAGAGCCGAGCTCGACCCTCTCCTGCGGACGATATTCCAGCTCGAGATGGAGCTGCGGGTGGAGCCGGCCGCCGTCGAGGACGACCTCGACGACTATGTGCGGTCGTTCGCCAGGGCCGAGGAATGAGGCGCGAGCTCGTCGTCCTCCTCGGATCGCGGCGGGCAGGCACCCTCCGATGCGAGGTGCGCTCCTGCACCTTCGAGTACGACTCCGAGTACGTGCACGACCCGCGGTCGACACCGCTGTCGCTCTCGATGCCGCTGCGGCCGGGGGTGTTCGAGTCCCGCGTCGTCGACCCCTACCTCTGGGGTCTCCTGCCCGACAACCCCGAGACGCTGCAGCGTTGGGCGATCCTCGCCACTCCCCCCGCGGACGAGCACAACCCCTTCTCCCTCCTCGAGCACTACGGGCGCGACTGCGCAGGAGCGGTGCAGTTCGTCTCGCCGGAGGAGTTCGGTGCTGCGTTCGAGCCGGTGCCGACTCGATGGTTGAGCGAGAAGGACATCGGCGACCAGCTGCGGGCGCTCCGGCGTGATCCGAACGCGTGGACGTTCGACGAGACGGGCGGCCGGTTCAGCCTGGCCGGAGCGCAGGCGAAGTTCGCTCTCCTGAAGGAGGACGGGCGCTGGGGGCGGCCGCAGGGGGCGACACCCACCACGCACATCCTCAAGCCGGGGATCCCCGAGTTCCCCGGGTCCGCGCTCGATGAGCACCTGTGCATGAGCATCGCGGCCGAGGTCGGACTGCCGACCGCGCGGTCGACGATCGAGACGTTCGACGGTGAGGTCGCGATCGTCGTGGAGCGGTACGACCGCATCCGTCTGGACGATCGGATCGAGCGCCTGCACCAGGAGGACTTCTGTCAGGCGCTGGCCGTCATGCCCTCGCAGAAGTATCAGAGCGACGGAGGCCCTGGGCTTATGCGGATGACCGAGCTCCTGAGGCGTGTGCAGCGTGCCCGCCAGGCCGACGCCACCGCCCAGCGCCTCCTCCTCGCGACCGCCTTCGACTGGGTCATCGCGGGCACCGACGCGCACGCGAAGAACTACTCGCTCCTGCTCCGCGGAGCTGCAGTGAGCATGGCGCCGCTGTACGACGTGGCGAGCTACGCGCCCTTCCCCCGCTACTCGCCCGAGACGGTGTCGCTGGCTCAGAAGGTCGACGGGCGCTACCGGATGGCCGAGATCGGACCTGCCGAGTGGCGGGCACAGGCCGCCGCTCTCGGCCTCGACCCCGATGGGTTCCTCGTACAGCTCCGCGACCTCCTCGACCGCATGCCGCGGGCGATCGAGAGGGCGTGCCTCGACCGGGCCGCGCTCGAGATCGATGCGGCGTTCACCGAGCGCCTGCGCGAGGCGCTCCTTCGCCGGACGGAGTGGGCGGCAGCGTTGCTGTGAGCGTCTGCCTCTCGTGCCGATGAGCGCGGCGCGGCCCGAGTGCGTGACTAGTATGGGGGGCATCCGCCCGGGGTGGCCTGCGGCGGCGCGCTCGCGTCGAGAGGATGTCGCCATGCACGGCCTGATCTCCGTCCCCCACGACGGACCGGCCCACACCGACGTGCCCGTCGCCGACGGAACCGTCGCGCTCGACCTGCCGGAGGAGCTCCTCCGCTCCGAGCTCGAGCACACCTACAACGAGTCGTCGATCGCCTTCACACCCATGGTGTCGAGCACCGACCCGGTCGAGTTCACGGCCGCCGTCCTCTCCCACCAGAAGGACGCATTGCGCCCCCAGTCGTTCCCCGTCGTCGGGATCTACCTGCGCAAGGACGGCCACGCCTATCGCATCAGCGGCGTGGGCACCGACGACTCGGGCAGCATCTACGTCACCGTCGACGAGGCGCCGCTCCACCCCGGCGAGGCCCCGCTCGCCTGAGCCCGCAGCGCCGGAACCGTCGTCCCATGCCCGACGTCACCGACGCGTACGCACGTCGAGCCGAGGAGTACACGGAGCTCCTGGGCTCGATGGCGGCGGTCCACGCGTCCGACCTCGCCCTCGTCGACGAGTGGGCTCGCTCCGTCGCGGGGCGGGTGCTCGATGCGGGGTGCGGACCGGGTCACTGGACGGCGCACCTCGCCGACCGCGGGCTCGACGTCCGGGGGATCGACCTCGTCGAGCCGTTCCTCGATCACGCGCGCCGGGCGCATCCGCAGGTGAGGTTCGACCGGGCGAGCATCGACCGCATCGACGAGGACGACGCGGCTCTCGGTGGAGTGCTGTCGTGGTTCTCCACGATCCACCACTCGCCGAGCCGGATCGGAGTGCCCCTCGCGGAGTTCGCGCGGGTGCTGCGGCCGGGCGGGTCGCTCGTGCTCGGCTACTTCGATGCGCCCGACGGGACGGGAGTCGAGGAGTTCGACCACGCCGTCGTCGAGGCGTACCGCTGGTCGCCCGAGCGGATGCGGGGCGAGGTCGAGCGGGCGGGCTTCGAGGTCGTCGAGACGCACCGGCGTTCGGGACGGGGCCAGCGCCCGGTCGCGGCGGTCGTCGCCCTGCGTGCGACACCGGACGGCCGCTGAAAGGTCGCCTGAGAGGACACATGGGCCGTATACGGGGTCATCTTCGCTCTGAGGCGACCTTTTGACGGCCTTCAACCGCCCGAGCCGAGCCGCGGCGCGCTACGCGCTGCAGGCGGCGGCGACGAAGGCGCGGATGAGGTCCTCCGACTTCACGCCGCGGCTCGACTCGACGCCGCTCGAGACGTCGACGCCGTACGGCGAGTAGGCGCGGATGCGCTCCGCGACGTTGTCCGGGGTCAGGCCGCCGGCGAGCAACCAGGAGCGCTCCGGCGGCCGCGACAGGAGCGAGGCGGGGTCGGCGGCCTCGCCGGATCCCGGGTCGGGGCCGTCGAGCAGCAGACGCACGGCGGGGAGGAGGGAGTCGTGCGCGGCTCCGGCCGCGTACTCGGCGGCGCCGAGCGCCCGGATCACCCGGAGCCCGGCCGCTTCGGCGGCCTCGATGCCCCCGGGCTCGACGACGCCGTGCAGCTGCACCGTCGTGAGGCCCGCGACGTGCGCCGCCTCGAGCACCGTGTCGGTGGGCGCATCCTGGAACACGCCCACGAACTCGACGCTCCGGGGAAGACGTTCGCCGAGCATCCGCGCGTCGCCGGGCTCGATGTAGCGCACGCTGCGGGGAGCGAACACCACGCCGACGGCGTCGACACTCGCGTCGACGCAGACGTCGAGCATCTCGGGGGTGGTGATCCCGCAGACCTTCACGAACACCGCGCCACTCTACCGCCGCCGTCCCCCGGGGAGCGGGGAGCGGGTCCGCCCACCGGCCCGCCGGGCGCCCCGCCCACCGCGTTCCGAGGGGAGTCGCCGCGTTCGTCCAGGAAGGGCCGGTACCGTCGCCAGGTCGCAAGCCCGAACGTCGGTGGAGGGAACCGGGTGCCAGAACAAGTACGCCACGGACGGCAGCAGACCCCGTCGCGGGCCTCCCTGCTCCTCAAGTCGATCGCCGTCGCCGCCGCGGTGGTCCTCGTGAGCGGGATCGGGGTCGCCGCCTACGCGTACAACGACATCACCTCGCAGATCAGCGACGCGGCCGTCGACATCGGCGGCGACGCCACCACGCAGCCGGCTCCGTTCCTCGGCGCCATCGACGGCGGGTTCAACATGCTCGTGGTCGGCACCGACAACGACGCCAACCAGGGCGACTCGTTCGGCGAGCGCGACGCGACGCTCAATGACGTCAACATCCTCGTCCACGTCTCGCCCGACCACCAGAACGCAGTGGTCGTGAGCTTCCCCCGCGACCTCGTCATCGACCAGCCCTCCTGCAACGACTCCGGCGAGGTGTACAGCGAGCCGCTCAACACCTCGTGGGAGCGCGGCGGGGATGGCGGCGGCCTCGCCTGCGTGGCGGCCACGATCCGCGAGCTCACCGGTCTCGACATCCCCTACGCGGCCGCCACCTCCTTCAACGGCGTGATCGAGATGACGAACGCCGTCGGAGGTGTCCAGGTGTGCGCCACGGCTCCGATCGAGGACCCCGACTCCGGCCTCTACATCCCGGAGGGGTACAGCACGGTCGAGGGTGCCGAGGCGCTGGCCTTCCTGCGCAACCGGCACGGTGTCGGCGACGGCAGCGACCTCGCGCGCATCGGCTCGCAGCAGCAGTACCTCTCGTCGCTGCTGCGCAAGATCCGCGATTCGAGCACGCTCTCCGACCCCACGAAGGTGTACGGCCTCGCTCAGGCGGCGGCCCAGAACATCACGCCGTCTACGTCGCTGAAGAGCCCCGACGCGCTGGTGTCCCTCGCCCTCTCGCTGAAGGACATCGACCTGTCGAAGGTGGTGTTCGTCTCCTACCCGGTGAGCGCCTACGTGGACGACCCGAACAAGGTGCAGCCGATCCCGGACCTCGCCGACGAGCTGTTCCAGCGCATCTCGACCGACCAGCCCTTCACGCTCGACGCCGACTCCACGGCGACCGGATCGTCGCAGGACCCCTCGGCGGGCACCGCGCCTCCCGCCCCCGAGCCCACCGCGACGGCCGGCGCCCCGGATGCCACGGATGCTCCGACCGACGCGGCCGACACCCCCGACGTGATCGAGGGCCTCAAGGGTCAGACCGCCGCGGAGCAGACCTGCGCCAACCCCTTCGACGGCTGACCCGATCCGGCCGAGACGGAATTCTCTCGCCCCGATAGAAGTTGAGTAGAGCAGACTCAAGTTTTACTGTGAGGCCTTGACACCCGGATGCGACCGGGCCAGGATTGAGGCTATGCGGCTCAAGTTTGAGTCGCCACAAGACTTCGACAGATTCACGCAACATCGGGAAAGAGAGAAAGAGCGAACATGGCTCGTGCAGTAGGAATCGACCTCGGTACCACCAACTCCGTGGTGTCCGTGCTCGAAGGTGGAGAGCCCACCGTCATCGCCAACGCCGAGGGCTTCCGCACCACCCCGTCGGTGGTCGCCTTCACCAAGGACGGCGAGGTGCTCGTGGGTGAGACCGCGAAGCGCCAGGCCGTCACCAACGTCGACCGCACCATCTCCAGCGTCAAGCGCCACATGGGCACGGACTGGACCGTGGAGATCGACGGTAAGAAGTACACGCCGCAGGAGATCTCGGCGCGCATCCTCGCGAAGCTGAAGCGCGATGCGGAGTCGTACCTCGGCGACACGGTCACCGACGCGGTGATCACGGTCCCGGCGTACTTCAACGACGCCGAGCGCCAGGCCACGAAGGACGCCGGTGAGATCGCCGGCCTCAACGTGCTGCGCATCATCAACGAGCCCACCGCGGCCGCACTCGCCTACGGTCTCGACAAGGGCAAGGAGGACGAGCTCATCCTCGTCTTCGACCTCGGTGGCGGCACGTTCGACGTGTCCCTCCTCGAGGTCGGGAAGGACGACGACTTCTCCACCATCCAGGTGCGCGCCACCGCGGGTGACAACCGCCTCGGTGGAGACGACTGGGACCAGCGGATCGTCGACTATCTGATCAAGAACTTCAAGGACACGACCGGCGTCGACGTCTCGAAGGACAAGATCGCGCTCCAGCGCCTCAAGGAGGCCGCGGAGCAGGCGAAGAAGGAGCTCTCGTCGGGCATGTCGGCCAGCATCACGCTGCCGTACCTGTCGCTGACCGAGAACGGCCCCGCCAACCTCGACGTGACGCTGACCCGCGCCAAGTTCGAGGAGCTCACCAGCGACCTGCTGGCTCGCACCGAGAAGCCCTTCCGCGACGTCATCGCCGAGGCGGGCGTCTCCGTGAACGACATCGCGCACGTGGTGCTCGTGGGTGGGTCCACCCGCATGCCCGCCGTGGTCGAGCTCGTCCGCAAGCTCACCGGTGGCAAGGAGCCCAACAAGGGCGTCAACCCGGATGAGGTCGTCGCCGTGGGCGCCGCGCTTCAGGCCGGCGTGCTGAAGGGCGAGCGTAAGGACGTCCTCCTCATCGACGTCACCCCGCTGTCCCTCGGCATCGAGACCAAGGGCGGGATCATGACCAAGCTCATCGAGCGCAACACGGCCATCCCCACCAAGCGGAGCGAGACCTTCACGACCGCCGACGACAACCAGCCGTCGGTCGCCATCCAGGTGTTCCAGGGCGAGCGCGAGTTCACCCGCGACAACAAGAACCTCGGGACGTTCGAGCTGACCGGCATCGCGCCGGCTCCGCGCGGCATCCCGCAGGTCGAGGTCACCTTCGACATCGACGCGAACGGCATCGTGCACGTCTCCGCGAAGGACAAGGGCACCGGCAAGGAGCAGTCGATGACCATCACGGGCGGCTCGTCGCTGCCCAAGGAGGACATCGAGCGCATGGTCCGCGAGGCCGAGGAGCACGCCGCCGACGACAAGAAGCGTCGCGAGGCCGCCGAGGTCCGCAACCAGGCCGAGACCCTGGCGTACCAGACCGACAAGCTGATCAAGGACAACGCCGACAAGCTGCCGGAGGACGTCAAGAACGACGTCCAGGCCGATGTCGACGCCCTGAAGACCGCGCTCGCGGGCGAGGACGACGCCGCCGTCAAGACGGCGTTCGACAAGCTGAACGAGTCGCAGACCAAGCTCGGCCAGGCCATCTACTCGCAGTCCCAGGCGGATGCGGGTGCGGGCGCTGCCGGCGCCGGTGCTGAGGGTGCGACCGACGGATCGTCGAACAACGACGACGACGTGGTCGACGCCGAGGTCGTCGAGGACGAGGACGAGAAGAAGTAATCATGACTGACGAGAACCAGACCGGTCCCGAGAACGAGGACCGCGAGGAGCCGATCATCCGCGACAAGCGCAGGATCGACCCCGAGACGGGTCGGGTTCGTCAGCCTGCCGACTCGGGGGCCGACCAGGCCCCCGAGTCCGGCGAGCCCGGCTTCATCGAAGCCGAGGGCCCCGACGTCGAGACGTCCCTGACGGATGCCGACCTGAGCTTCCTCTCGGGCCAGAGCTCCGCCGAGGAGCTGGCCGCCGAGCGTCTCGCCGACCTGCAGCGGACCACGGCGGAGTACGCCAACTACCGGCGCCGCACGGAGGCCAACCGCGAGGTGGAGCGCGAGCGCGCCGTCGGCGACGTCGTGAAGGTGCTCCTTCCCGTGCTCGACGACCTCGACCGTGCCGAGAAGCACGGCGATCTCGTCGAGGGTGGACCGCTGACCGCGATCGCGCAGAAGCTGCGGTCCGGCGTGGAGCGGGTGGGCCTCAAGCCGTTCGCGGCGGCGGGCGAGCCGTTCGACCCTCAGAAGCACGAGGCGATCTTCCAGCAGCCCAGTGACGACGTCACCGAGCCGCAGATCGCCGACGTCGTGGAGTCGGGGTACTACCTCGGGTCGACGCTGCTACGCGCCGCGAAGGTCGTAGTGGCGGTGCCCCATGGCTAGCCAGGACTGGTTCGACAAGGACTTCTACGCGACGCTCGGTGTGTCGAAGGACGTCTCCGAGGCAGACCTGAAGAAGACGTACCGCAAGCTCGCCAGGCAGTACCACCCCGACTCCAACCCCGGAGATGCGGCGGCCGAGGCGCGGTTCAAAGAGATCAGCGAGGCCTACGCGGTCCTGTCCGATCCTGAGCAGCGCAAGGAGTACGACCAGATCCGGGCCATGGGCTCCGGCGCCCGCTTCACCGCGGGCGGCCAGGGCGCGGGCGGCTTCGAGGACGTCTTCGGCGGCATGTTCGGCGGAGGCGGCGGCGGGCGCACGAGCTACAGCTACCAGCAGGGCGGCGACTACGACGACCTGCTCGGCGGACTGTTCGGCGGTCGCGGGGGCTTCGGCACCTCGACCGGTGGCTTCCGCGGCTACGGCGGACCGCAGCGCGGTCGCGACGTCACCGCCCGTACGACGATCGACTTCGTCACTGCGGTGAAGGGCGACACGATCAAGCTGCAGACCTCCGACGGCAAGCCGATCACCGTCAAGATCCCGGCCGGGGTCTCCGACGGTCAGAAGATCAAGCTGCGCGGCAAGGGCGAGCCCTCGCCCGACGGCGGCGAGTCCGGCGACATCGTGCTCACGGTGTCGGTGCGCAAGCATCCGGTGTTCGAACGCGACGGCCTCAACCTCCGGGTGACGGTGCCGGTGACGTTCGTCGAGGCCACCCTCGGCGCCACCATCGAGGTCCCCACCCTCGGGGGCGCTCCGGTGAAGCTCAAGGTCGCGCCGGGCACCCCGTCGGGTCGCGTGCTGCGTGTGAAGGGTCGTGGCGTCGAGACGTCGAAGGGCAAGGGAGACCTGCTCGCCGTCGTCCAGGTCGCGGTGCCCTCGCACCTGTCCCCGGCCGCACGGGAGGCCCTCGAGGCCTTCCGCGAGGCGGAGCCGAACGAGAACCCGCGCGCCGACCTGCTCGCGAAGGCGCACGAGTAGGCATGCCCCGCTCTCTCGCCGAGTGGCGACCTTCCGCCCTTCCCGCACCCCGGGAGGGGCAGGATGTCGCCACTCGGCGCATCCGTCGTTCTGGAGGTGACGTGACGCATGGATGAGAACTCCCCGCTCTTCGCGATCGCCGTGGCCGCCGAGCTGGCCGGCATGCATCCGCAGACGCTGCGGCAGTACGACCGGATCGGGCTCGTCTCACCGCGACGCACCGCCGGGAAGTCGCGCCGCTACTCCATGCGCGACGTCGCACAGCTCCGTGAGGTTGCCCGCCTCTCCTCCGAGGGCGTCTCCCTCGAGGGCATCGCCCGCATCCTGCAGCTCGAGAACCAGGTGTCCGCGCTCTCCGCCCGGGTGCAGGAGCTCGAGTCCGCGCTCGCCGAGGAGGTGCTCAACCGCCCCGGTCGCCGTGTCTTCGCCTCGTCCGTCGAGGGCGAGACCGTCTCCCTCCGGCACGGCACCCGCACCTCCCGCCGCACCGAGCTCGTCGTCTGGCGCCCCGCCGCCCATCCCCACCCCGCCGAGCTCCCCCCGCTCGACTGAGTAGAAGTGACAGCTGGACGGACGCTTACTAACACTTACGGGCGTAACTGTTAGTAAAATCACGACGTGGCAACAGATCTCGAGGTGAGCGAGGTGCAGGACGTGCCCGTGCCCGCGCTCGAGTACGAGACGCACCACTGGCGGCCACAGCATCCTGCTCTGTTCTCTCGGGCGGAGGTCACCCGGCAGACGGGGGATTACCGGTCCGCCGTCCCGCAGCGAATCGCGGCCTGGGTGCCCGCTCTGCCCGCAGACCTGACGGCCGACGTGGTGGACGCGTCGGCGGCTCTCATGTCGTTCGATGCGCACACGGTCTCCGCGCTCGGGGCCGAGGATCCGACTCTCGGCCCCATGGCCTCGATCCTGCTGAGGACGGAGAGCGCTTCGAGCTCGCAGATCGAACAGCTGACGGTCTCCGCCAGGCAGCTCGCGCTGGCGGAGCTCGACCAGAGCGAAAGGACGAACGCCCGCGCCGTCGTCGGCAACGTGCGCGCCATGGAGGCCGCGCTGCGTCTCTCCGATGTGCTCGACGCGGCGAGCATCCTCGCCATGCAGCGAGAGCTTCTTCTCGCTCAGCCGGGCTACGAGGAGCATGCAGGGGTATTCCGGGATGAGCTGGTCTGGATCGGGAACCGCGATACCGCGGGCCCGAGAGGTGCCGAGTTCATCGCACCGCAGCATCCGCTGATCGGGCCGGCCATCGAGGACATGCTCGACTTCGCCGCCCGGGATGACCTCCCGGCGCTCGTGCAGATCGCCGTCGCGCATGCCCAGTTCGAGACGATCCACCCGTTCGTCGATGGCAACGGCCGAACCGGTCGAGCCCTGGCTCAGGCCATGCTGAGGTCGAAGGGGCTGGCCGCTCACGCGACCGTCCCCCTCTCGGCCGGACTGCTGACGGATGCCGAGGGGTACTTCGGCGACCTGCAGGCGTACCGAGCAGGCGACGCCGGGCCCATCATCCATCGGTTCGCAGCCGCCGCGCGGTACGCCGCTGCGACAGGCCGGGTGCTCGTCGACGATCTCCGGCGCGAGCTCGAGCTCTCACGATCGCAGCTGGAGGGACTCCGTTCGCAGGCCGCGGCGTGGCGGGTGCTCCCGACCCTCATCGGTCAGCCGGTCGTCAACGCCCGCTACCTCCAGGCCACCCTCGGGCTCAGCGAGATGACCGCCCTCCGAGCCCTCACGGCGCTCACGGAGCGGGGTGTCCTGGTCGAGCGGACCGGCAGGGCTCGGAACCGGATCTGGCAGCACCCCGGAATCCTGGACGTACTCGACTCCTACGCCGCTGCCATCCGCCGCGCTGCGATCCGACCTGGCCGCTGAGGCGACGTGGGTGCGGGATGCGGCGGTCTGCACCCGACGGGGTCCTTCCGACTGAGTTGACGTACGGAAGTAGAGGAGTCATCATGTTCGATGGCGGACACGGATTCGATCGACCACGCGCCAATCTCGGAGGACGCCCGAGAGGCGGTGCGCGCGAAGCGGACGAGGGGCGCCCTGATCGCCGGAGCGGTCGGGTTCGGGCTCATGGGCGCCGGGGGTGTCGCGCTCGGCGACGGGCTGAGCCTCGTCGCGGCGGCGTATGTGTCGTCGTTCGATCCAACCGGGTTCCAGCCGCCGCCCGGCGTGACCGTCACCGTGGAGATCCCGCAGATCGAGGCCGATCCCCTGGTGGGCGTGGTCATCGCCGCCGTCGGTCTGATCGCCGTTCTCGCGGGCTTCATCTCGAGTGTGGTGATCCTCGGCCTCGCCGACGTCGACCGCCGTGGCGCCGTCACCTGGGCCGGCATCGGGATCGGCGCCGCGCTCCTGGCTGCCGCACGCATCGCGCTGTCGACCGTCGCGCAGTGGTTCGGTCTCGGATCCGCGAAGCTCACGGCGAACGTCCTCGTGACGGTCGCCGCTGCGCTCGTCCTCTCCGTCGTCGTCGGCGCCGTCATCTGGCTCCGCCTGGCGCGGCGCCTCACCACGATGTGACGTCGCGGGGTGACCGGACGTGGATGACGTACGCGACTTCGGACCGCCCCTGCCGGACGGCCCGCCGCGGTCGGCGCGGAGGACGGCGGCCGGGTGGCTGGGCGGGCTCGCGCTCGCCCTGCTGACGTGGGCGACGACGGTGCTCCTGGCGATCTGCCTCGAGCTTCCGATCGCCCTCAGCGGCGCGGGCCTCTGCTTCGCGCTCGCTGCCACGATGCTCTACGGCCTCGGCGTGGCGGGCATCGCGTCGCTGGCAGCGTCGTGGGGTTCGCCCGGCGCGTCGGATGCGGCCCGGCTGGCTCGCCGCTGGATCGCGATCACGGGCTGGGTATTCGGCTCGATGCTCGTGTTCGGGGGCGTCCTCTACGCCATCCTCCTGGAGGACCCCGATCATTCGCGAGTCGTGCCGGTTCTGATCACGTCCGGCATCGTCGACGTCGTCGTCCTCCTTCCGCTGACAGGAGTCGGCGTCGCGCGACGTCGTCGCTGGTCGGACGTGAAGGCCCCGTTCCCGTGGTTCTGACGACCGACCCGGCTGGGCGGCAGAGGAGACTTCGGACGATCGTCGGCGCCTCCACGTTCCCTCTCATCGCACCCTTGTGCGTGTACGTGCCTTGGCTGATCGCGCAGGTGCTCTTCCTCGCGCTGACGGTGTTCTGGACTGACGACCCCGACAAGACTGCTATCGAGTACGACGCGATGATCGCCCGGAACGTCTCTCGGGCGCTGGCTGCGCTGTTCTCTCCCGCGATGCTGGTCACGGATGCTCTGACCGTCGGGCTCGCGGTGCTGGGGATCGTCGTGAGCATCCGCCGTCTCCGTGAGGCCGGTTCGGACTATCCGAGAGCGGAGACGGGTGTCGCCGTCGCCCGCGCGGCGGCGGTGTTCGCTGTGCCGGCGATCGTGATGAGCCTCGTGGTGGTGTTCTCGGGTGGGCTCGTAGGCTTCGAGCAGACGCTCACCAGGATGGGGCCGCCCGGGCTCGGCGTATGCCTCGCCGGTCTGGTCCTGTCCGTCGGTGCGGGCGCGCTCGGCTGGCGCTGGGTGCGCTGACGGCGTCGGGCCCGTTTTCGCGGGGATCTGACGTTTCGCGTGCCCAATGGGCACGCGGAAGGTCAAAGAGGGCGCGAAGACCCGCGCCCACGCGGCGCGGCGAGAGCTCAGGGGGCGGGGGCGGGGAGCTCGGCGGGCCACCAGGGGGTCTCGACGAAGCCGCGCTTGAGGTAGAGCAGCTCCATGTTCGCCGACCAGCCGCGGACACCGTCGAGGTGGGCGAGGGACTCGCGGGTGAAGGAGTAGAGGTCGGCGACGGTCGGGGTGATCACCTCGCAGAGCAGGGCGTTCTCGTCGAGGAGGGCGGCGAGGTAGCGCACGAAGGGGTAGCGGGCGAGCTCCTGGGCGACCTGCTCGAGCCGGTCGGGCGCGACCGTGACGGTGAGCAGCGTCTCGGCGCCCATCCCCAGCGCGGCGGAGGGCACCAGGGCGAGCACGTCGACGCAGCGCGCGGCGCGCATCCGCTCGAACCGACGGCGGACGCTCGACTCGTTGAGTCCGATCTGCTCCGCGATCGCGCTGAAGGTCTCGCGCCCGTCGACGCGGAGGGCGTCGAGGATGGCCCGGTCGGCGGAGTCGAAGTGCTCCGGGGCGCAGTCCTCGAGCGACGCCGAGGTGAGGTCGTGGACCTCCTCGCCGTTGCCGAACATCTCGCCGTAGAGCTGACGTCCCCAATCCAGGCTGACCTTGTAGACGTGCATGATGAGGTCGCTGCGCCAGCGCGCGACGCCCTCGATCGACTGCAGGTCGGTGATCAGCTCCGGATACCGGGTGGCGCCGCCGCGCACGACCAGCTCGGCCACGACGTCGAAGCTGCCCGTCACCAGGGTGCAGAAGCGCACGTCCGGGTTCTCGGCGAGCGCGGCCGCGACGGCGAGGTGCTTCCCCGGGGTGGCGTTGATGCGCACCCAGAACGAGTCGTACGGCCCCTCCGCCCCGAGCGCGGGCACGGCGGCGATGCGGATGACGCCGTCGGTGATGAGCTGCTGTCCGCGCCGCGCCACCGTCGTGACGGGCGCGCCCACGACCTCGGCGATGGTCCGCCAGCTCGCCCGTCCGTCGCGCTGGAGCGCGACGACGATCCGCTTGTCGAGGTCGGTGAGCTTGTCGAGTGCCGGGTGCTTCACTGGGCCGGAAGGCTCACCGGCGGGTAGACCTCGTGCAGGAACGATCTCACCGTGCGCGTCCATTCCTCCGCCTCCTCGATCTGGGGCGAGTGGCCCGAGCGCTCGAACACCACCAGCCGTGACCCGGGGATCAGCTCCGCGATGGTCTCGCTGCACGACACCGGCGTGATCCAGTCGGTCCGTCCGACGGTGATCAGTGTAGGGACTCCGATCGAGGGGAGCAGGGGCTTCACGTCGTAGGTCTTCAGGTTGACGGAGAACGCGTGGTTGTGGGCTTCGTAGCGATAGGGCGTCGCCTCCACCTTCCGCTCCGTCGCCTCGGGGTCGTAGTGGAAGTCGTAGAGGGGCAGGATCTCGCGCCAGCAGTCCTTCAGGTCCTCGTTGTCGCGCACCCGACCCTCGTCGATGCGGTCGAACTTCTCCATGTCGATCGTGACCCGGTCGCTGGCGAGCGCGTTCTCGCGCGCGAGCGCGCCGTGGGTGTGGTCGGCGGCCGTGTCGCGCAGCACGATCGCGGCGACGCGGTCGGGGTAGCGCGTCGCGTACTCGAGCGTCATGAACCCGCCGTACGACCCGCCCACCATGGCTATCCGCTCCGCGCCGATCCACTCGCGGAGGCCGTCGATGTCGGCGGCCCACTGCTCGTGGCTGAGCTCGCCGGACCCCTCGCTCTCACCGCTTCCGCGGGCGTCGAAGACCACGACCCGGTACTCGTCGGCGAGGCGACCGAAGCTCGCCCGCGGCTCCGCGCGCGAGCCCAGTCCGGGCGCGCCGTGGTGGGCGATGATGACGGGCGCGCCCTCGGGGCCGAGCACCTCGACGGCGAGCTCGTTGTCGTTGATGCGCACCCGCTGCGCGGTGCTGGTCGCCCGGGCGAACTCGGGGAAGACGTCGGCCATGGTGGTCCTTTCCAGTGGAGCGGTGGAGCGGTGGAACTGTCGCGCGGTGGAGCTGTCGAGCGGTGGATCAGGTCAGAGCGGGATCAGGTCAGAGCGGGATCACGCAGTCGTCGAGCGATCGCGGGAAGCGGGTCAGCGGCTCCGACCCGGATGCGGTGACGAGCATGCTGTCGCTGATCCGGTACCCCGCGTGGCCGGGGATGTAGATCCCCGGCTCATTCGACACGATCATCCCCGCCTCGAGCGGGGTCGGGTCGCCGTCCTCGAGCCAGGGCGGCTCGTGCATCCCGAGCCCGATCCCGTGCCCTTGGCGGTGCCGCAGGTACTGCCCGAGTCCGGCGTCGCGGATGACGGCGAGGCAGCGCGCGTTGCTCTCGGCGCAGCGCACGCCGGGCGCGATCGCGCGGGACCCCTCCGCCTGCGCGTCGCGGACGGTGTCGTGGTACCGGCGCTGCTCCGGGGTGGGGGAGCCGAGCACGAAGGTGCGCTCGCCCTCGACGAAGCGCCCGCCCACGGCGGCGCCGAGCGACAGCATGAACGTGTCGCCGTCGCGCAGGCGGTACCCGGAGGGCAGGCCGTGCGGGATGGCGGAGTTGGCCCCGGCGTACACGAGCCCACCGGCCAGGAACGAGATGACGACGACGTCGCGGTGCTCGCCGTACATGATGCCGATGCCGGTGCGACCGACGTGCCCGGCGAGATCCGCCTCGGTGGGCAGCGGCCGGCCCTCGTCGATGGCCTCGCGGATGAGGTCCACACCCGCCTGCAGCATCACATCCGTGATGCGCGCGGCCTCCCGGTGCTGCTCGACCTCCTCGGGGAGCTTCACGTACCGGGCGCGGGTGACGAGCTCGGTCGGGACCCAGTCGACGGCGTCGAACGCCGCCTGCAGCATCGCGAGCCGGTGCTGGGTCACCTGGGTGGTCACCCCGACGCGACCGCGAAGGGCCCCGGCCGCGCGGGCGAGAGGCGCGAACGGGTTCTCGAGGCCGGGATACTCGGCGAAGGTCACGATCTCGGCCCGCGAGCGCTGCTCCTCGGCGTGCTGGCGCTCGAGCTCGGGCACGAGCAGCACGGCCCGGCCGGCGGCATCGAGCAGCACCGCCACGGGCCGCTCGCCCGGGTGGTGGAAGAAGCCGCTCAGGTACGAGACGTCCTCCGGGTCGTCCGTGAGGATCGCCTCGAGCCCCTCACGCTCCAGCAGCGGCAGGATGCGCTGCTGGATGCGGTCGTACACCTCCGGTGCGAGGCGCTGGGTGAAGCCGGCGGTCGTGACCGAGGTCGTGGCGGTGTCAGCGCTCATGGTTCCGGGGGTTCCTCGCATCGTTGTAGGCGATCGACAGCAGCGTCGCGGAGAGCACGAGCGCGAGGATCGCGAGGGACGGGAAGAGGGTCAGCCACCACGCGCTGACCATGGCGCCCGACTGCTGCGCCTCGTAGAGGATGCGTCCCCACGACCAGGTGGTCGGGTCGCCGAGTCCGAGGAACGACAGTCCCGCGGCCGACAGCACGGCTCGGGATGCGGTGACGACCACCGAGACGACGATGACCGGGGTGACGGCGGGCACGACGTGACGGCCGAGGATCCAGAGGTGGTTCCGGGTCATCAGCCGGGCCGCGTCGATGTAGGGCAGCTTCACGACCGTCAGCGCCTGCGACCGCACGAGCCTCGTCACCTCGGGCCACGAGAACGCGGCCACCACGAGGATCAGCGTCGACGTCGACGGGCCGGCGAGGGCGGCCACGAGGATCATCAGCGGCAGCACGGGCAGCGAGAGCGTCAGGTCGACGATGACGCTGATGACCGTGTCGAGCTTCGGCACGTAGGCGCCGACGACCGCGACGAGCGTGCCGAACAGGATCGCGATGACCGAGGCGGCCACCGCCACGAGCACCGACTGCTGGGTGCCCCAGATGACCTCGGCGAAGACGTCGCGCCCCAGCGCATCCGTGCCGAACCAGTTCGTGGGGTTCGGCGGGCTGAGGACGTCGGTGCCGTAGCTGGCCGGGTACGGCGCGAGCAGCGGGGCGAGGATGCTGATCAGGATGAGGACCAGCAGGATGCCGAGCGACACCATGCCCAGCGGCATCCGCCGGAACGCGCGCCACGTCGCCGAGCTGGCGCGCCGGCCGTCCGTTCCCGCCGGCTCGACCGTCGGGCCGACGAGCTCCGATTCGGGCAGGGGAGCGGTCATGAGGTCTTCACTCTCGGGTCGAGGAATCCGTAGGCGATGTCGGTGAGCATGTTCACGATGACCACGGTCACGGCGAGGAGGAGGAACGCACCCTGGAGCACCGGGAAGTCGAGCTGGGTGACGGCCTCGTAGATCCCGCGCCCGATGCCCGGGTAGGCGAACACGGTCTCGGTGAGCACCGCACCGCCGACCACGAAGCCGAGCTGCAGGCCGATGAGGGTGGTCGCGGGCAGGAGCGCGTTGCGGAGGGCGTGCTTCCACAGGATGCGCCGGTAGGGCAGGCCGTTGACCTTGGCGAGCGTGATGTAGTCCTCGCCGAGCGCGTCGATGAGGGTGCCGCGCATCGTGAGCACGTACGACCCGAGCTGGATGAGGGTGAGCGACACGACGGGCAGCACCAGGTGCTGAGCGACCGAGCCGTACCACTCCATCCCGTAGACGCCGGTCGAGTAGGCGCCGCCGATGGGGAACCAGCTGAGCGCGAGCCCGAAGACGAGGAGGAGCACGATGCCGACGCTCGGCACGAACAGGGACTGACCGGTCACGCCGAGCACCTGCACGAGGCGATCCAGGAAGCGGTTCTTGTGGGAGGCGGCGAGCACGCCGAGCGGGATGCCGATCAGGACGGTGAGCACGAGCGCGGTGATGGTGAGCAGCAGCGTCCAGGGCAGCCGCTGGAGGAGCACGTCGGTGACCGGGATGGACTGGGTGAACGAGGTGCCCAGGTGGCCCTGGACCAGCTGCCCGAGGTACAGCACGTACTGCACGATGAGCGGCTGGTCCAGGCCGTACTGGGAGAGCAGGGCCGCCCGGGTGTCCTCCGTCATGTTCGTGCTCGCGACGGCGAGCGCGGGATCTCCCGGCAGCAGTCGCAGCAGCAGGAACGTCACGGTCACGGCGAACCAGATCGTGATGAGTCCTCTGCCGAAGCGCCGGAGGACGAACAGGGCGATGGACACTCGGGGCGGCCCTTCCTTGGTGGGTGGGTGTCGACGGGGGCGTCGGTGGGGGCCGACGCCCAGCGCCGGCTAGTCGGAGACCTTGTACGCGCTCGCGACCGAGATCGGGTTCACGATCGAGAGCAGCTCGCTCGGCTTGGAGACGAATCCGGCCCAGTCGGAGCTGTAGGCGACGTAGAGGTTCTGCGTGTACATGATGTTGTCGTAGACGTTGTCGTGCACGATCTTCGCCGCGTCCCGCATGATCGAGATCTTCTCGTCCTCGTCGAACGTCTGCGAGGCCTTCGCGATGAGCGCGTTGAGCTCGGGGTCGTCGACGTAGGTGTAGTTGATCGCTCCGTCGGGCAGGTACGACAGGGAGAAGTTCGTCACCGGGTCGTCCATGATGGCGAAGTTGCCCGCGTAGATGTCGAAGTCGCCCTCGTTGGTCATCGCCAGGTAGGTGTTGCGTTCCGTGCCCTGGAGCTCGATGGTGATGCCGGCCTCGGCCGCGCTGTCCTTCACGAGCTGGGCCCACTGGCTGGTGACCGGGTCCTGCAGCGAGTAGATCAGCCGGAACGAGACGGGGAACATCCCGTTCGCGTCGGCGGTGTAGCCCGCCTTCTCCATCAGGTCGCGCGACATGTCCGGGTCGAACTCGTACTCGGTGATCGAGTCGTCGTAGTACTTCGACAGCACGGGCATCAGCGGGCTCGACCCCGTCGACACCGCCTGACCCTGCAGCACGACGTTGCGGATCGCCTCGTAGTCGGCCGCGTGGGCGAGGGCCTGACGGACCTCCACCTTGGCCAGGTCGGGGTTCGTCATGTTGTAGGTCATGTGCGAGTACCCGAGACCGGTGATCTCGGCGACCTCGATGCCCTCGGTGCCCTGCAGCTGCTTGACCTGCGCCGGCGGGAGCGAGTTCGCGATCACGTCGACCTCGCCGCTCTGGAGAGCGAGGATCTCGGTGTTCACGTCGGGGAAGACGCGGTACACGATCTTCGCGGGCAGTGGGGTGCCGCCCTCGACGAGCGGGTAGCTCTCGGTCCGCTCGAGCGTGTACGACTGGCCGACCTGCACGCTGTCCATGACGAACGGACCGGCGCTGACCCAGCCGCCGTTCGATCCGTCGTTCGGGAACTCGGCGACGGATCCGGCCGGCTCGAACACGTGCTGGGGCACGACGTTGCCCCAGAACCCGATCTCCTCGACGATCGACGAGTCGGGCTGGGTGAGCGTGATCTCGACCCGGGTGTCGGACACCGCGGTCGCCGACTCGAAGTTCGCCATCTGGCCGTAGAAGGTGCCGGACGGCTTGTCGCGCTTGACCGCGTTCATGGTGTACGCCACGTCCTTCGCGGTGATCGGCGTGCCGTCGCTCCACGTCATGTCGTCGCGGATCTCGTAGTACCCGGTCGTGTCGTTCACATAGCCCCAGTCGGTGGCGAGCTCGGCCGACTTCGACCCGTCGTCTCCG
The DNA here is from genome assembly GCF_014640535.1 of Cnuibacter physcomitrellae. Classification (NCBI taxonomy): domain Bacteria; kingdom Bacillati; phylum Actinomycetota; class Actinomycetes; order Micrococcales; family Microbacteriaceae; genus Cnuibacter; species Cnuibacter physcomitrellae. Next base: position 2,414,422 of record NZ_BMHD01000001.1, on the reverse strand, counting down.
ATGGAGAGCAGGTGCGGGTACATGAGGTTCGTCATCCAGTAGTCGCTCCGGCTGTTGCCGATGAGCGGGTTGTAGTTGACGACATCGGTGGTGGTGGCGATCGTCAGTGTGTCGTCGCCGGCCGTGGGAGTGCCGGTGGCGGCCTCCTCGGGCGCCTGCGGAGCGCAGGCGCTGAGGGCGAGCACGGCCGCAGCCGCCACCGCCCCGATCGCAAATCCTCTGTGACGCATCAGACCCAGACCTCCTCGAGTACCCGCAGGGTGTTCCCTCCCACGACGAGGCGGATCTCGTCGTCGGAGTAGTCGTGCTTGACCAGCCAGCCGATGATGTTCGCCATGGCCTCGGTGGGGTTCTCGACCCCGTCCACGTACTCGACCTCCTCGTAGTCGACGTGCCCGTGGGCCTGGCCGATCGAGAGCTGGCTGGCGAAGGCGTGGTGCAGGCCCACGTGGTCGCCGTACAGGGTGTCGGGGCCGAAGCTCACGTGCTCGATGCCGACCAGGTCGACGCAGTAGCGGAAGTGGTCCATGACCGACTCGAGCGAGTGCCTCGGGTGCTCGGGCGAGAGGGTGGTGTGGGGGGCGGCCTCGATGCCGATCACCCCGCCCCGCTTCGCGCACTCGACGATCGTCTCATCCGTCTTCATGCGGTTCGTGGGCCAGAGTCCGCGGGCGCCGGCGTGCGTGATGAACACGGGCTTGGTGGAGGCCTTGATGACGTCGACGCAGGTGCGGTCGCCCGAGTGCGAGATGTCGATCGCGATGCCGAGCTTGTTCATGCGGGCCACGGCGCGCTCGCCGAAGTAGGTGAGTCCGCCGTCGCCGCGCTCCTTGAGGCCGCTGCCGAGGTAGTTCGCCTCGGAGTAGGCGATGCCCATCTGGCGGACGCCGAAGCCGTAGAGCACGTCGAGGCGGTCGACCTCGTTCTCGATCGGCGTCGCCGCCTCGAGCGCGAAGATGTGGGCGACGCGTCCGGTCTCCTTCGCGTACTGGATGTCCTTCAGCGTCTCGCCCTTGATGACGTAGTCCTGGTGGGCCAGGTCGGCCATCCGCACGCCGAGGTCGAAGAGCACGTCCTGGTACTTCCAGCCGGCGTCGCTCGAGATGCAGCACGTGCCGTCCATCCCGTTGTCGAACACGGCGGTGAGGCCCGAGCGCGAGAGGCCCTCGTAGCCCGTGGGTTCGCGGCCCTGACGGATGTGGTCGCGGAGCTGGCCCATGTCCTCGGGGAAGACCTGCACGTGCTCGTGGAGCGAGATGACCGTCTCCTCGCGGAGCAGTCGTGCGGCGCGCTCCGCCTGGTCGTCGCTGAGCGCGAGCCCCTGGTACTCGGGCACACGGCCGATCTGCTTCGCGTAGGCGAACTCGCGGTAGTCGACGCCCGGCTCGAGGTAGTCGTAGGCCGTGTATCCGGTGTAGCGCTCAGCTGGTTCGAGCACGTTGCATCTCCATTCGTCGTTCGTCGGCGGTCGGGTCGCGCCCCACAGGGCGGACTCGGGCGCCGTTGACAGCAGACGATCCACTATTCCGGCTGTTTGGTCAACCAAAATGGCAGGATTCGGCGCAGAGTTTATGAGACTGAAACATTTCGGCGGTGGATTCCGTGCAGAATGGTGCCGTGCAGAACCACGACGAGACACGCCCGCCGGTCCTCACCGTCCGTCGGCTCGACATCGGCTTCCGGAGCTCGACCGGGGTCACCAGCGCGGTGCGCGGCGTCGACCTCGACGTGCGGCCGGGCGAGCTCGTGGCGCTCCTCGGTGAGTCGGGATCGGGCAAGACCGTCACCGCTCGAGCGATCATGGGGGTGGAGGACGAGTCCGCCGAGGTGAGCGCCGCCGAGCTGCGACTGGGGGAGGTGTCGCTCCTCGACCTCACCGCCGACGAGCGCCGCCGGCTGAGGGGCGATCGGATGAGCATGGTGCTGCAGGATGCGCTGTCGTCGCTCAACCCGGTCCTGAAGGTCGGCGACCAGATCGGCGAGATCTTCCGTGTCCACCGCGGCATGAACCGCAAGCAGGCGCGAGCCCGGGCGGTCGAGCTCCTCGACATGGTCGGCATCGTCGACCCGGGGTCGCGCGTCGACGACTACCCCCACCAGTTCTCCGGTGGGATGCGCCAGCGCATCCTCATCGCCATGGCCATCGCGCTGGAACCCGACCTGCTCATCGCCGACGAGCCGACCACGGCGCTCGACGTCACCGTGCAGGCGCAGATCCTCCGGCTGCTGCACGACCTCCGCGGGCGGCTCGACATGGGTGTCCTGCTCATCACCCATGACATCGGCGTGGTCACGGAGGTCGCCGACCGACTCGTCGTCATGCACGACGGCGTCGTCGTCGAGCGGGGTGACGCGGATCGGGTCTTTGACGACCCGCAGGACCCGTACACGCGGACGCTGCTCGGCTCGGCGCCGCGACCGGAGCCGCCGCGCGAGCTCGCCGTGGCGGAGCCCGAGCGGGAGGAGCTCATGCTCTCGGTCAGCGGGCTGTCGCGGACGTTCCGAACCGGGAGCGCTCTCGCCCGCCGGGAGGTGCGCGCCGTCGACTCGGTGGGCCTCGTCCTCCGCCGGGGCGAGACCCTCGGCATCGTCGGGGAGTCGGGCAGCGGCAAGTCGACGCTCGCCCGGATGATCGTCGGGCTGGAGAGCGTCGACGAGGGCACCGTCCTCTACCGCGGACGCGACGTCACGCGCCGCACCCGAGGCCGTCGGCCCGGGGCGCAGGCGGGGGTCCAGATGGTGTTCCAGGATCCGTACACCTCGCTCGACCCGCGGATGCGAGTCCGCGACGTCATCGCCGAGCCGCAGACCGTGGCGCGGGTCGGCACCGCATCCTCTCGCCGGGATCGCGTCGCCGAGCTGCTGGAGCTCGTGGGCCTCAAACCCGACATGATGAACCGCTTCCCGCACCAGTTCTCGGGCGGTCAGCGCCAGCGCATCGGGATCGCCCGGTCGCTCATGCGCGACCCCGACGTGCTCGTCTGCGACGAGCCGGTCTCCGCGCTGGACGTGACGATCCAGGCTCAGGTGGTCGACCTGCTGGTCGACCTGCAGGACAGGCTCGGCCTCAGCATCCTCTTCATCTCGCACGACCTCTCCGTGGTGCGGAACCTCGCGCACCGGGTGCTCGTGATGTACCACGGCAAGGAGGTCGAGACCGGGCCGGTGGAGCAGATCTTCGACGATCCGCGGGAGGACTACACGAAGTCGCTGCTGGCGTCGATCCCGCCGTTGACCCGCGCGGAGCGGGGCCGCCTCACGGGGACGCGCGCGGCCTGACCTGGGTGGGGACGCCGACTCCGGGCGCGAGGGGGTCAGAAGCCACGGCGTGCGCGGTGGAAGACCTCGCTCCGGTCGCCGATCGCCTCCTCGGTGGCGGCGGGCGAGCGGTCCGTCGTCGGCGGGGCCGCGGGGTGGTCGTCGATCCCCGTGACGCTCTGCTCGAGCCTGTGCCGTCGGCGGCCCACGACGATCGACCCCGACACGATCGCGATCACGGCCACGACAACGGCGGCGACGATGATCCAGGTGGTGGTGTCGGCCATCGATCTCCTCCTCGTCCGTGTCCGCCCGACCCTACCCTCGACTCTGCGGGGGCGCAGGCTCCCCAGCAGATGAGGACGAGATGCTCAGCTCCAGGCGACGCGGAGCGCGGAGGGTGTGAAGGCGTAGAGAAGGTACAGGTCACCGGACGAAGCGTCGATGACAGCCCCTCGAGGTCGCCGAGCGAGTGGCAGGACCTGTCGTTCCGCGCCTGTACGGGTGTCGATCACCGATACCGATGAGCCCGTGAGCTGGATGATCGTCGAGTCTGCTCCGATCAGGAATGGTGCGGCGATGGCTCCGCGGAGGGGGAACGCGGTCACGGCCTCGCGTCTGCGGAGGTCGTAGACCACGTACGTCGAGCTCGCGCTCGTCGGGTCCGTGATCTCCATCACGAGTGTGCGTGTCGAGCGGTCGACGTGCCAGGTCTGGATGACGCTTCCGAAAGGGAGGTCAGGTGTCGTCGAGACCAGGTCCACTCTGTTCAGCACGGTCGCCGAGTCGAAGGTCGCGAGAACACGTCGTCCGCCGGTGAGCACCGTCGCGATGACTGCATCGGCGTGGACGTCGAACTCCACGTGCGCCACCTCGGTGAAACACTGCCGAGCCGTGATGGCCAGAGTCGCCTCGTCCACGACCACGATGCAGTCGTCGGTCGTGTCGTGTTGGATCCCCACGAGGCGATGATGCAGGGGATCGATGTCGACCTCGCCGATGGGGAGGGTCGCCCGAGCAGTCTCGGTCATCCGGTCGAGGCTGATCCTGACGAGATCGTCGCCATCCCTCGCCACGGCGAATCGACTGAGCGGATCCATCGCAAGCAGATCCCATCCCGACGCTACGCGGGTGAGGATGCGCAGGTCTGTGCCGTCGACGACGGTCAGAGCGCCGTCGGCCTGAAACCAGAGTCTCCCCGTGACCGCGTCCACGGCGACGTCGTCGACGTGGGAGAACGTGCCGAGCGCTTCGGGCTCGCCGACGAAACCGTGAGTCGTCGCAGACGCCGCTGGCGCGAGGGCGGTCGACATCACGACGGCGGAGGCGATCATCGGCAGGACGAGGAGGCGGCGAAGAGATCTGCTCGGCATGCCGAGACGCTATCCGGGGATCGGCCGGAGGTGGGATGAGCACTCTCTGCTCATCAGCGCCGGGCCCGCTCGCCTGGGCGTCCCATCCCGTAGCGTGTGGGGATGACGTCGCTCGAGTGGGACCTTCTGCGGCGGTGGCCCGACGTGGAGGCGCCCGAGCTCGTCGCGGTCGACGCTGCGGACCGGCTCATCCTCGACGAGGCGGCGGACGCCGGGCTCCTGAGCGCGGGCCGACGCGTCAGCGTGATCGGCGACGACTACGGAGCGCTGACGCTGGGTGCGGCCGATGCGCTGGGTCCCGCGGCCGCGATCGTCCGCGTGCACCAGGACGCGCTCTCCGGCGAGCGGGCGCTCGCCGCGAACGCGGAGCGGGTCGGAGTCGAGACCGCACGGTTCCGGTCGTTCCCCGTCCTCGCGCCGGAGGTGGTCGAGGGGGCCGACGTGGTGCTGATCAAGCTGCCCCGGAGCCTCGAAGCGCTCGACGACATCGCGCGCCTGATCGCGCGTCACGCCGATCCGGCGGTGCGTGTCGTCGCGGGCGGACGGCTCAAGCACATGAGCCGCTCGATGAACGACGTCCTCGGACGGGCGTTCGACACCGTCGAGGCATCCCTGGCGCGACAGAAGGCGCGCGTGCTGCGCGCATCCGGTCCTCACCAGGGGGTGACGGCGGCGGGCCACCAGCGGGCGCGGATCGAGGAGCTCGGGCTCTGGAACTGCGCGGTCGGCGGCGTCTTCTCCGGCGCCCGGCTCGACATCGGCACACGGGTGCTGCTCGAGCGGATGCCCGAGATCGCCGCCGCGACACGCCCTGACGCCACCGTGGTCGATCTGGGCTGCGGGACGGGCCTCCTCGCGGTCGCGGCCGCCCGCGCGCTGCCCCGCGCTCGCGTGATCGCCACCGACCAGTCGGCGGCGGCGGTCGCCTCGGCTCGGCTCACCGCCGAGGCAAACGGTGCGGCCGATCGGGTCGAGGTGCTGCGGGCTGATGCGGGCGACGCGCTGCCGGACGGGTCGGCCGCCCTCGTGCTGCTGAACCCGCCGTTCCATGTGGGCGGCACGGTGCACACCGCGATCGCGAGCAAGCTCTTCGCGGCATCCGCGCGCATCCTGGCCCCGGGCGGCCGTCTCGTCGCCGTGTGGAACTCCGGCCTCGGCTACCGCCGCGAGCTCGAGCGCGTCGTCGGCCCCACCGAGCAGATCGCCCGCACCCCGAAGTTCACCCTCACGGAGTCCGTCCGCCGCTGAGCGCACGCGGGTGGGATGCGCGGACCGCGTCAGATGTACTGGGTGCGGGCGGGGGCCGGGATGCGCGTGGGCCGGTCGAAGGCGTACTGGCGGCGGGTGACCAGCTCGGCGTAGATCATGATGCCGACCACGCCGAGGAAGGCGACCGCGCGGGGGAGGACCGTGAGCAGCGGGTCGTTCTCGAGCCGCATGATCAGGTTGAACGGCTCGGCGAGACCGATCAGCATGAAGAACACGGTCGGGTAGACGATCGTGCGCACCGCCCAGGCCCGGCGGATGCCGGTGAGCACGAGCAGCGTCATCAGCCAGATGCCGTACCAGGGGTGGATGGTGGCCGAGGTCAGCACGATCGCGGCGAAGCATCCGAACAGCAGGAGCAGCGGGTCGAGGTTCCTGCGCTTGACGAGCAGCCAGGTCGCGAAGGCGGCGCCCGCGGCCATGAACAGCAGCTTCACGACGGCCTGCGTGATGCCGCCGTCGATGTGCACCAGGGGGGCGAAGCCGCCGAGCGTCAGCCCGATGATGTTCGCCGGGGCGTACCAGTTGGAGACGGCGGTGGGGGTGGCGAGACCGATGATCCAGCCGGCGCCGACGCCGAGGACCCAGCCCAGCACGAGGACGCTGCCGACTCCGATCGCCGCGACGGCGATCCAGCGGCGGATGACCACACCCCACGAGGCGTGCTGCCCGGCCCAGATCAGCCCGATGATGGGCAGCGCGATGAGGGCGATCGGCTTGACGCCGATGGCCGCCGCGACGAGGACGGTGCCGAGGATCGGGCGGTGGCGCATCGCGTAGTAGACGCCGGCGATGATGAACCCGAGCATCAGCGAGTCGTTGTGCCCGGCGGCGACGAAGTTCATGAGGACCAGCGGGCTCGCGGCGATGAACCACAGCACGGCGGCCTCGTTGTAGCCGCGCAGTCGCGCGATGCGCCAGGCGTAGTACGCCATCATGGCCAGGCCCGCGACGGCGAGGAGGCGGAACAGCAGCACCGCGATCTCGGTCGGGAAGGCGGAGGTGGCCGTGACGACCATCTTCTCGAACCAGAGGAACAGCGGTCCGTAGGGCGTGGAGGTGTCGGCCCAGAGCGGGTCGACGCCGATGCCGTACCAGCCGGGGATGTCGGCGACGCCGGTGAGGTAGGGGTTGCTCCCCGCCACCATGAGGCGCCCCTGCCCGACGTAGGCGTACATGTCGCGGGAGAACAGCGGCAGCGCCACGATCAGCGGGACCGTCCAGGCGATCGCGGCCGTGACCACGCGCTTCGTGGCGCCCGTCGCCTCAGGCGCGGGCTCACCGCGGCGGCGCAGCAGGGACAGCCCGAGGGAGATCCAGGCCGCCAGGAGCAGCAGGGCGCCCAGCACGACGGCGAGCGCGCACAGCACCTCCGCCACCCGCGCGTTGCGGATGGTGTCGACCAGCGGCCAGGAGTGAAGAACGGATGCAGGGCCGAGCCAGCCCACGCCGAGCGAGCCGGCGGCGATGCCGATCGATCCGATCACTCCCAGCGGCAGGCGCCATCGAGGAGGAAGGAGATGCACCCTACCTGCCTATCATGCCGAACTGAAGAGACGCCGGTCAGGAATATAACGATTCGTACTGGCGCCCCAGGCTCCTCTCGGCTAAACTTGAGTCAACAAAGCTCAAGTTTCCCTCGGCCGACCGGATCGTCGAGATCGAGGGGTGTAGTCCGCTACGGCGGAGGAGGACAGAACAGACATGGCAATGCCGGGAAGCGCTCAGGGCGACGAGCAGAAGAGCGCCCTCGAGCAGTACGGCGTCAACCTGACGGAGATCGCGGCGAGCGGCAAGCTCGACCCGGTCATCGGGCGCGACGCTGAGATCCGCCGTGTGAGCCAGGTGCTCACGCGGCGCACGAAGAACAACCCCGTGCTCATCGGCGAGCCCGGCGTCGGCAAGACCGCCGTCGTCGAGGGGCTGGCCCAGCGCATCGTCGCGGGCGACGTCGCCGAGTCGCTGAAGGGCAAGCAGATCGTCTCGCTCGACCTGTCGGCGCTCGTCGCCGGCGCGAAGTACCGCGGCGAGTTCGAGGAGCGGCTGAAGGCCGTCCTCGCCGAGATCAACGAGTCCGACGGGCAGATCATCACCTTCATCGACGAGCTCCACACCCTGATGGGCGCGGGCGGCGGCGAGGGGTCGGTGGCCGCATCCAACATGCTGAAGCCGATGCTGGCCCGAGGCGAGCTGCGGCTGATCGGCGCGACCACGCTCGACGAGTACCGCGAGTTCATCGAGAAGGACGCGGCCATGGAGCGCCGCTTCCAGCAGGTGTTCGTGGGCGAGCCCAGCGTGGAGGACACGGTCGCGATCCTGCGCGGTTTGAAGGAGCGCTACGAGGCGCACCACAAGGTGTCCATCGCCGACTCGGCGCTGGTCGCCGCGGCGGCCCTCTCGAACCGCTACATCCCGGGACGTCAGCTGCCCGACAAGGCCATCGACCTGATCGACGAGGCCGCCTCGCGGCTGCGGATGGAGATCGACTCCGCGCCCGTCGAGATCGACGAGCTCCGTCGCAGCGTCGACCGGCTGAAGCTCGAGGAGCTGGCCCTCAAGAAGGAGAAGGACGACGCCTCGAAGGAGCGTCTGGCGACCCTCCGCGAGACGCTCCGCCTCCGCGAGCACGAGCTCGCCGAGCTGCAGGCGCGGTGGGATCGCGAGCGCGCGGCGCTCAACCGGGTGGGTGAGCTGAAGGAGAAGCTCGACCGCGCCCGGATGCGCGCCGAGCGCGCCCAGCGCGAGGGCAACCTCGAGCAGGCGTCGCGCCTCCTCTACGGCGAGATCCCCGTGCTGGAGCGCGAGCTGCGCGAGGCCGAGGCGAACGAGGACGAGGTCGACCAGGGCGAGCGCATGGTCAACGATCAGGTGACGAGCGACGACATCGCCGCGGTCATCGCGGCGTGGACGGGCATCCCGGTCGACCGCCTCACCCAGGGCGAGACCGAGAAGCTGCTGCACCTGGAGGCCGAGCTCGGCAAGCGCCTCATCGGGCAGAAGGCCGCGGTGCGGTCGGTGGCGGATGCGATCCGCCGCTCCCGGGCGGGCATCGCCGATGAGGGGCGTCCCACGGGGTCGTTCCTCTTCCTCGGCCCCACCGGCGTCGGGAAGACCGAGCTGGCCAAGGCGCTCGCGGAGTTCCTGTTCGACGATGAGAAGGCCCTCATCCGCATCGACATGTCGGAGTACGGCGAGAAGCACTCCGTCTCGCGACTGCTCGGCGCCCCTCCCGGGTACATCGGGTACGAGCAGGGCGGTCAGCTGACGGAGGCCGTGCGCCGGCGTCCCTACTCGGTGATCCTCCTCGACGAGGTCGAGAAGGCCCACCCCGAGGTGTTCGACGTGCTGCTCCAGGTGCTCGACGACGGCCGGCTCACCGATGGGCAGGGCCGCACGGTCGACTTCCGCAACACGATCCTCATCCTCACCTCGAACCTCGGATCGCAGTTCCTCGTCGATCCCACCCTCACGCGCCAGCAGCGCGAGGAGGGGGTGCAGACGATGGTGCGGCAGGCCTTCAAGCCCGAGTTCGTCAACCGCCTCGACGACATCGTCATCTTCGACGCGCTGTCGCGGGAGGACCTGGCGCAGATCGTGTCGCTCTACATCGACCGGCTCGTGCGGCGGCTCTCGCAGCGTCGACTGCAGCTCGCGGTCACGCCGGATGCCCGCACCTGGCTGGCCGAGCGGGGATACGACCCGATCTACGGCGCGCGTCCGCTGCGGCGGCTCATGCAGCACGAGATCGACGACCGGCTCGCAACCGCGCTCCTCGCGGGCGAGGTGCGCGACGGGGAGTCCGTGCTCGTCGACGTCGCGCCGGACGGCGACGGCCTGACGGTGTCGCCGATGGTGGTCGCCGACCTCATCGAGTAGCCGTCGCGGCCCTCCCGACACGGGTGTCCGCGTCGCTCGTCACGTGAAACGGGCAAGCCCCCCGACATACGAGGGGGCTTGCCCGTTCTGCGTGATGAGGAACGCCCTCTCGGGGTCACTCGGAGACGAGGACGACCTCGTCGAGGGGGAGGCGGGTGCGCGGAGCGCCCTCGCGCGCGATGAGGGTCTCGTCGCCGAGCTCCTCCGCCGGCGCGAGGGTGCCCACGGCGGTGACGGTCAGCGGGCGCAGGGTGGCGGGCAGGTCGAACGCCTCGGCCAGTGCGGTGGCGTCGAAGCCGCCCATGGTGTGCACGTGGAGGCCGTCGGCGTGGGCCTGCACGCTGAAGTGCGCCATCGCCTGCCCGAGGTCGTACTGCGCCCACGGGCGCGGCTTGCCCTCGGCGTCCTCCGTCTCGTAGATGCCCACCACCAGGGCGCCGGCCGAGCCGGCCCAGACGCTGTTGAAGCCCATCAGGGTGGCGGCGATCCGATCGAAGGCGGCGGTGCCTCGGCGCGCGACGAGGAAGCGCCACGGCTGCGAGTTGGCGGCCGACGGCGACCAGCGGGCCGCCTCGAGCGCCGCTGTCAGCTTCTGCTCGTCGATGGTCTCGTTCGACACGAACGAGCGCGGGCTCCAGCGCTCGGCGAGGGTGTCGAGGATGGGGGCGCTCGTCTCTGCGGCGCGGCTGAAGGTGGTGTCGAGGCTCATGTCGCTCTCTTCTTCCTGCTGGACGGTCTGGGAGGCGACGCGCACCATCGGGCGTCATTCCATGCAAACACCTTGACCGCCCGGAACTATTCCGGCGCGCGCCGCCCGCCGTCAGCTGCGGACGAGGCGGGCGATGGCGGCGGAGGCCTCGGCGATCTTCTCTCGGGCGGTGTCGCCGCCCTCCTCGACCGCCTCCATCACGCAGTGCGCGAGGTGATCGTTGAGCAGGCCCAGGGCGACCGACTCCAGAGCGCTCGTCATCGCGGAGATCTGCGTAAGGATGTCGATGCAGTACTTCTCGTCGTCGACCATGTTCTGCAGGCCTCGGGCCTGACCCTCGATGCGCTTGAGCCGCTTGAGGTAGGCATCCTTGTCGGCGATGTAGCCGTGGTGCGCGTGGTCGCTCATGCGGAGATCCTCTCAGGGCTGAGGTCGATGCGGCGCAGCAGCTGCGCGTTCAGCGCCACGATCACCGTCGAGGCGCTCATGAGCAGCGCGCCGACGGCCATCGGCATCACGAACCCGATCGGGGCGAGCACCCCGGCGGCGAGGGGGACGGAGATCAGGTTGTAGCCGGCGGCCCACCAGAGGTTCTGCTGCATCTTCCGGTAGCTGGCGCTCGACAGGTCGATCACCGATACGACCGACCGCGGGTCGGAGCTCGCCAGCACCACGCCGGCCGACGCGATCGCCACGTCGGTCCCCGCCCCGATCGCGAGGCCGACGTCGGCCTGGGCGAGAGCGGGAGCGTCGTTGACGCCGTCGCCGACCATCGCGACCTTCTTCCCCTCCGCCTGCAGAGCGCGCACGGTGGACGCCTTGTCCTCGGGCCGCACCCCGGCGAAGACGCGGGTGATGCCGAGATCGGCGGCCACCGCATCCGCCACCGTCTGCGCATCCCCGGTCACCATCACGACCTCGACCCCGCGCTTCGCGAGCGCGGCGACCGCGGTGCGCGACTCGGGCCGCACCTCGTCGGCGAGCGCGAGCGCGCCGATCACCTCGTCGCCGTCGAGCACGTGCAGCACGGTGCGCCCGTGGCTCGCCCACTCCTCGGTAGCGGGCAGCGGATGCGCACCCCGCTCCGCGAGCAGGCCCGGCCCTCCGACGCTGATCGCGCGGCCGTCGACCGTGGCGCCGACACCGGTGCCGACCGTGGAGCGGAAGCCGGACGCGCGAGGGACGTCGAGGCCCTTGGCGCTCGCGGCGGCGACGATCGCCACGGCCAGCGGATGCTCGCTGTCGGCCTCGGCGGACGCGGCCAGCGCGAGCACCGCATCCTCGTCGCGCCCGGCGACGGCGGCGACGCCGACCAGGGCGGGCTCGCCCTTGGTCAGGGTGCCGGTCTTGTCGAAGAGCACGGTGTCGACGGTGCGCATGGTCTCGAGGGCCAGGCGGTCGGTGACGAGCACGCCGGCGCGGGCCGCGCGCTCGGTCGAGATGGACACCACGAGCGGGATGGCGAGCCCCAGGGCGTGGGGGCAGGCGATGACGAGCACGGTGATCGTGTTGATCAGGGCGTCGTCGGGCCGGCCGATCGCGCTCCAGACGATCGCGGTGAGGATCCCCGCGCCGAGCGCGTACCAGAACAGCCATCCGGCCGCGCGGTCGGCGAGCCGCTGCGCGCGGGAGCTCGACGCCTGCGCGTCGCTCACCAGGCGCTGGATGCCGGCGAGCGCGGTGTCGTCGCCCGTCGCGGTGACGCGGATGCGGAGGGCCGAGTCGGTCGAGACCGTCCCGGCGACCACGCGGTCGCCGACCGTGCGGGCGACGGGAGCGGACTCCCCCGTGATCATCGACTCGTCCACGTCGGCGGCGCCGTCGACGACCTCGCCGTCGGCCGGGACGCGGCCGCCCGGTCGCACGATCACGACATCGCCCACACGCAGGTCGGCGGGCGTGACGGTCTCGGTGGCCGCGGGGTCGGATCCGCTGACCCGCTCCGCCTCGTCGGGCAGCAGCGCGGCGAGCGAGTCGAGTGCCGAGCCCGCCTGGGCGAGGGAGCGCATCTCGATCCAGTGGCCGAGCAGCATGATCACGATGAGCAGCGCGAGCTCCCACCAGAAGTCGAGGTCGTGCGCGACGACGCCGAGCGTGGCGAGCCAGGAGGCGACGAACGCGACCGTGATGGCGAGACCGATCAGCAGCATCATGCCGGGCTGCTTCGCCCGGATCTCGTCGACCGCGCCCGTGAGGAACGGCCGGCCGCCGATCACGAACATGACGGTGCCGAGCACCGGCGAGATCCACGTGACGGGGCCGGAGTCGGGCAGCGGGTAGCCGAGGAGCATGGCGAACATGCCGCTGAACGCCACGGTCGGCACCGCGAACGCGAGCATCACCCAGAACAGCCGCCGGAACATCGCCACGTGCCCCGCGTGCCCGCCGTGCCCGTGGTGGTCGTGCCCGCCGTGCCCCGCGTGCCCGCTGTGGTCGTGCCCGGCGTGTCCGCTGTGGTCGTGCCCGGCGTGCCCGCTGTGGTCATGCTCGGCATGCTGGTGGTGATCGTGCTCGGCATGTCCGCTGTGATCGTGCGCATCGTGGTCGCGCTGGTCGGGTGTCTGCAGGCCCTGATGCTCTCTCCGCGGCTGATCCATGCCTGTACTGTACCCCCCTAGGGTATCGAGGTCCACTCCTAGCACGTCGACCCGACCGATTCGACGTCCCGGACAGGAGGGAGGACTGGGACGAAATCCCAGTCGACACCGCTCGAGCCGCGCCCGTACTCTGACGCCGGAGCGCCGACGCCGGCGCAGGGGGAGACGAGCATGAGCGCACAGCTGATCACGCGCCGACGGAGGGCGGGGGTCACCGCTCTCCTCACCGCAGCCGGAGTGCTGCTGGCGACGGCGGGGCCGGCGGCGGCCGAGTCCGCGAAGGCCGCCACCTCGATGACGCCCCAGCTGCACGAGGCCATCGAGGCGCGGATCGCCGAGTTCCAGGCGCAGGTCGGTGCACCGGGCATCTCGGTCGCGGTCGTCATGCCCGGTGCGGACGGCACGGGGCCGGAGGTCACGACCTTCGTGACAGGGACACCGACCCTCGGATCAGGGCTCTCGGTCGACCCGACGACGCAGTTCGAGATCGGGTCGGAGACCAAGGTGTTCACCTCGGACCTGCTGGCGTCGCTCGTCGCCGAGGGCAGGGTCTCGCTCGACGATCCCGTGCAGCAGTACGCGCCGGCCGGCACCACGGTCCCGGTCTGGACGGACCCCGACACGGGCCAGGTGACGCAGATCACCCTCCGGGATCTCGCCACCCACCAGGCCGCGCTGCCCGATTCCGCGCTCAACTACTGGACGCCCTGCGACGGGGTCCCGGGCGAGTGCAACCCCCAGCCGCACTACACCCGCGAGCTGCTGTGGGAGGGGCTGGCCCAGACGCAGCTGCTCTGGAAGCCGGGGACGAACTGGCTCTACTCGAACTTCGGCTTCGGCATCCTCGGGACGATCCTGGCGGATCTCGTCGAGCCCCCGTCGGGATCGGAGCGACCCGCCTATGAGGCCGTCATCAGGAAGACCTTCGTCGACGCCCTCGGCATGACCTCGACGACCCTCGGGACCGGACCGCGGATCGCCACCCCCTACGCGAGCGACGGCTCCTCGACCATCTACTGGGACGACACCAACGCCCTCGCGGGCGAGGGCGGCCTCGTCTCCGACGTCGTCGACATGGCCACCTGGACGAAGGCGCACCTCGGCTACCTCCCCGCGGATGCGCCCCAGGGCGTCCAGACGATGAAGGACACGCTGCAGCCGCAGAGCACCATCACGACCTACTGCCAGGCGCCCGACGACTGCTCGCCCGTCACCGACTTCCAGATGGGCCTCGCATGGCAGCTCTACCCTGCCGGAACGAACGGCATCGACGCGGCGTGGGCGTTCAAGAACGGCGGCACGGCGGGGTTCAGCGCCGACACCACGCTCGCACCCGATCGCGG